>NZ_BAAAQK010000003.1:621869-798200 GCF_039531635.1 Pseudonocardia ailaonensis
CACCGGTTCCGGCCGGTGTGCGGGGACCGCGGCCGGTGTGCGAGCGCCTAGCCTGCGGGGATGGATCTCTCGGGCGCGGAGTTTCGGCGGGCGGGGTACGCGCTGGTCGACTGGGTGGCGGCGCACCGGGAGGGGATGGCGGAGCTGCCGGTGCGGCCCTCCGTGGAGCCCGGCTCGATCCGCGCCGCCCTGCCCGCCGCCCTGCCGGACGCACCCGTGGCCGACGTCGGCGCGGCGCTCACCTCCCTGCTCGACGACGTCGTGGTCCCCGGCTCGCTCCTGTGGCAGCATCCCGGCTTCTTCGGCTACTTCCCCGCGCAGGCCTCGCTGCTCTCCCTGCTCGGCGACATCGCGTCCGGCGGGATCGGGTCGCAGGGGATGCTGTGGTCCACCGCGCCCGCGGGCACCGAGATCGAGCAGGTGCTGGTCGACGGGTTCGCGACCGCGCTCGGCCTCGGCGAGGCGTTCACCTTCGCCGGTGGGGGCGGCGGGTCGCTGCAGGACTCGGCGTCGTCGGCCGCGCTGGTCGCGCTGCTCGCGGCGCTGCACCGCTCGTCGCCGGCGTGGCAGGAGACCGGGATCGAGGGCACGGAACGCGTCTACGTGACCGCGGAGACGCACTCGTCTCTGGCCAAGGCGGTGCGGGTCGCGGGGCTGGGCTCCCGGGCCCTGCGGATCGTGCCCTTCTCCCCCGGGACCCGCGTGATGGACGCGGATGCGCTGGCAGAGCACATGTCGGCGGACAGGGCAGCCGGGCTGCGGCCGGTGCTGGTCTGCCCGACCGTCGGCACGACGGGCGTGGGGGCGATCGACCCGGTCCGCGCGATCTGCGGTGTCGCCCAAGGGGTCTGGGTGCACGTCGACGCTGCCTGGGCCGGGGTCGCGTCGCTCTGCCCGGAGTTCCGGTACGTCCTCGACGGCGCCGAGCTCGCCGACTCGGTGTGCACGGATGCCCACAAGTGGCTCGGCACCGCCTTCGACGCGTCGTTCCTCTGGGTGCGGGACGGCCGGGCGCTGCCGGCGGCGCTGTCGATCACCCCCGAGTACCTGCGCAACGCGGCGACGGACTCGGGCGCGGTCGTCGACTACAGGGACTGGCAGGTCCCGCTCGGCCGCCGGATGCGGGCCCTCAAGCTCTGGGCGGTCGTGCACGGCACGGGTCTCGACGGGCTGCGGGAACAGATCCGCGCGCACGTCGCCCTGACCACGTCCCTGGCCACCCGGATCGAGGCCGAGCCGGGTTTCGCGCTGGCCGCCCCGCCGTCGCTCGCGCTGGTGTGCCTGCACCTGACCGGCCCCGACGGATCACCCGACGACGCGGCCACCCGCGCGGCTCTGGAGGCCGTCAACGCGGACGGGGACTCCTTCGTCACGCACACGACGGTCGACGGCCGCTACGCGATCCGGGTCGCGGTCGGTGCGCTGGGCACCGGGCCCGAGCACGTCGACCGGCTCTGGCAGGCGCTGCGCGCGGCCCGCGACTAGCGTTGCAGGGTGCAAGCACTCCCCGACGCCATGCTGGAGCTCCTCCGCGGCACCGGCCCCGCCCAGATCGCCACCCTCATGCCCGACGGTTCCCCGCAGCTCACGCAGGTGTGGATCGACACCGACGGCACGCACATCCTCGTGAACTCCGTGCAGGGCCACCAGAAGGTGCGCAACGTCGAGCGCGATCCGCGGGTCGCCGTGACCGTCGGCGATCCCGCGGCCGGCCACCGCTACTTCGGCGCCCGCGGCGAGGTCGTCGCCATGACGACCGACGGCGCGGTCGACCACATCGAGGAGCTCGCGAAGCGCTACACCGGCCGGCCCTACCAGTGGTACGGCGGCCGCGACCAGGTGCGGGTGCTGCTCACGATCGCGCCGCACTCGGTGTACGGGCAGGGCTGACCAGGCCGAACCCGGCCAGTAGCCCGGGATCCCCGAACTCGACGACCCGTGCGATCCCGGTCGCGGTGACCGACAGGACGACGACGCCGTGCGGCTCGCCCCGGTGGAACACACCGGCCGCGGGCTGGCCGTTGGCCGTGGTGGGGAGCAGCCGCCAGTCCCCCGGCGCGCCCAGGACGTACGCGGCGAGCAGCCCGACGCACCCCTGCCGCCCGGCCCGCCAGTCGAGGAAGGGCGTGGCCTCCAGCGTGGCGTCCGCCCGCAGCACCCGTTCGAGCAGCGCCGGATCGGAGCGTTCGAAGGCCGCGATGTAGCCCTCGAGCAGCGCCCGGGCCCGCGGGTCCTCCGGTTCGAGCAGGTCATGGCCCGGCCCGGGTTCGGCCAGCCGGGCCCGGGCGCGCTGCAACCCGCTCTTGACGGCGGCGACGGTGGTGCCGAGGACCTCGGCCGTCTCCGCCGCCGAGAAGGCCAGCACCTCGCGCAGCAGCAGGATCGCCCGCTGCCGGGCCGGCAGGTGCTGCAGGCTCGCGACCAGCGCGAGCCGCACGGACTCCCGGGTCACCGCCGCCGCGGCCGGATCGCCGATCCGGCTGTCCGGCAGCGGTTCCAGCCACGACACCGCGCCCGGCGCGGCCCGCCGTGGCGGCGCTTCCTCCTGCTGCGGCCCGGACAGTCCCGACGGGAGCATCCGGACCGAGCGGGGGCGCAGCGCCGTCAGGCAGACGTTGGTGGCGATCGCGTAGAGCCAGACCCGCACGGACGACCGGCCGTCGAAGCCGCCGTACCCGCGCCAGGCCCGCAGGTAGGTCTCCTGCACGAGGTCCTCGGCGTCGTGGGCCGAGCCGACCATCCGGTAGCAGTGGGCGAGCAGCTCCCGGCGGAACGGGGCGGTCTCGGCCGCGAACCGGTCCTCGTCCACGGCCGCCCCTCTCACGGTCGCAGCGCCAGCTTGCCCACGGTCGCCCGCTCCTCCAGCGCCGCGAGCACCGCCGGGCCCTCGGCCAGGTCGTGCACGGCCGGCCGGGCGGGCCCGAGCGTACCGGCGGCGACCAGCGCGAACAGCTCCCCCATCAGCTCGCCGAACAGCTGCGGGGCGGCCTCGGCCAGCACCCCGATGTTGAGGCCGACGAGCTGCACCTGGTGCCGGTAGACCAGGTCCCAGTTGGTGAGGGCGGCCTCGCCGCCGGCCAGGCCCACGACGACGACCCGGCCCGTCACGCGCCGGGTCGCGGCGAGGCTCTCCGCGAAGCGGGCCCCGCCCACCGACTCCAGGACCAGGTCCGCCCCGGCCCCTCCGGTCCGCGCGCGCACCTCCGCGACGAGATCGCCGTCGACCGAGTCGACGACGTGGTCCGCCCCGAGGGCGCGGACGGTGTCGTGCTTGGCGGGCGACGCGCTCCCGATCACGACGGCGCCGAACCGCTTCGCCAGCACCACGGCAGCCTGGCCGGTCGCCCCCGCCGCGGCGTGGACCAGCACGGTCTCCCCGGCGCCGACGCGACCCAGCCGCAGCGCCGCGAGGGCCGCCGGGCGGTTCACGACCAGGCCCAGGGCATCCGCGGCCGCCCAGCCCTCCGGTATCCGCACCGCACCGGCGGCGGGCAGCACGGCGAACTCGGCGAACGCGCCGTCGCCGACCCCGACGACCCGGGTCCCGGGTGCGGGCTCCTCGACGCCGGTGCCCAGCGCCACGACCTCGCCCGCGGCCTCGAACCCGGCCACGTACGGCGGCCGCGGTCCGCCGTGGAACGTCCCGCGGGCCCGCGACAGGTCGGCGAGGTTCACCCCGGCGGCCTCCACCCGGACCAGGATCTCCCCCGGTCCGGGGCGGGGCACCGGCTCGTCGGCGACCAGGTGGGTGTCGGACGGCCCCCGCAGCGAGGTCTGCTGCAGGGCCCGCATCGTGGCGGGAATGCGCACGGCGATCGGCTCTCCTCCCCGGCGCACCCCGGCCGGGCGGTCCCGGCCGGCGGTGTGCCGACACCATGGAGACGACGGCCGGGGCCCAGAGGAATCGGACCAGAGGAATCTGCGCAGAAGAATCGGCCCGGAAGAATCGGAGGGGAGCTAGTCGGGGATGTCGGACTGCCCCGCGACCACGACGCCGAAGAGGTCGGCGATCGAGGCCAGGCTCGCGGCCTGCAGCGATCCCGACGGCACCTCCGCGCTCCCCGCGGACCCCGGCAGCGACCGCGTGGCGGTGGCGCCCCCGACGACCGTCGGCGAGTACCCGAGGCTGAACGCGCCGCGGGCCGTGGAGTTGATGCACATGTGCGTCATGAACCCGGCGAGCAGCAGCGGCCGCTCCCCGTGGCGCTTGAGGATCGTGTCCAGCTCGGTCTGTGTGAACGAGTTGGGGAAGTTCTTGACGACCGTCGGCTCGCCGTCGCGCGGAGCCACCCGGTCCACGATCGCGCCGATCTCCTCGCGCACGTCGTAGGGTGAGCCGGCGCCGGCGTCGTGCTGGATGTGGACGACCGGGATCCCCGCGCTGCGGGCCCGGTCGAGCAGCTCCTCGGCCTGGTCGAGCGCCGCCTGTACGCCGTCGAGCTCCATGAGCCCGCGGGTGTAGGTGTTCTGGCAGTCGACCATCACCAGGGTCGAGGCGGACAGCGCGGGCGGCTCGGCCGGGAGGCCGCTCACCGCGCGCAGGGTCGTGAGATCGGACATGGGTCCTCCGTGCATCGTCGGGCGGGACTCGTCCGACCGTAGCTGCGGCGGCGGGGGCGCACCCCCTCCCGCGCCTGAGGACCCTGTCCGGCGGGTGAGGGGCCTCAGACGCCCAGCGAGCGCCCGATGACCTCCTTCATGATCTCCGTGGTGCCGCCGTAGATGCGGGTGATGCGGGCGTCCGCGTAGGCCCGGGCGATCGGGTACTCGTTCATGTAGCCGTAGCCGCCGTGCAGCTGCAGGCAGCGGTCGACGACCCGGCCCTGCAGCTCCGTGCACCAGTACTTCGCCTTGCTCGCGTCCACCGCGTCGAGCTCCCCGGCGTTGAGGGCGCGCACGCAGTCGTCGACGTAGTGCTGTGCGATGTCGATCTCGGTGTCCATCTCGGCCAGCGCGAACTTCGAGTTCTGGAACGAGCCGACCGGCCTGCCGAAGGCCTTGCGTTCCTTGACGTACTCCAGCGTCCAGGTCAGCGCCGCCCGGGCCGCCGCGACCCCGGCGACCGCGATCGACAGCCGCTCCTGCGGCAGGTTGGTCACGAGCTGGGTGAACCCCTGCCCCTCCTCCGGGCCGAGCAGGTTCGCCACCGGCACCCGGACGTCGGTGAACGACAGCTCGGCGGTGTCCTGCGCGTGCTGGCCCAGCTTGTCGAGGTTGCGGCCGCGCTCGAAGCCCTCCATCCCGCGCTCGAGCACGATCAGGGACATGCCCTTGTGCTTCTGCGAGGGGTCCGTCTTCACCGCGGTGATCACCAGGTCGGAGTTGATCCCGTTGGTGATGAAGGTCTTGGCGCCGTTGACGACGTAGTGGTCGCCCTCGCGCCGCGCCGTCGTCGCCATCGACGCCAGGTCCGAGCCGATGCCCGGCTCGGTCATCGCGATCGCCGTGACCAGCTCGCCGGACACGATCCCCGGCAGCCAGCGCTGCTTCTGCTGGGAGTTCGCGTAGGCGAGGAAGTACGGCATGCAGATGTCGTTGTGCAGGGTCAGGCCGAGCCCGGCCGCCGCGGAGCCCGTGCGCATGAGCTCCTCGGCGACCACCGCGTTGAACCGGAAGTCCGGCACCCCACCGCCGCCGTACTCCTCGGGCACGTCCATGCCCAGGAATCCCGACTTGCCGGCCGTGGTGAACAGCGCGTGCGGGACGATGCCGTCCTGCGCCCACCGCTCGTCGTTCGGCACGATCTCGCTCGCCACGAACGCACGGAACGCCTCGCGGAAGGCCTCGTGGTCGCTGTCGTAGAGGGTGCGCTTCACGGGGTCTCCTCGTCGGAGGTGGGGTGCTCGGTCAGGCCGGGGCGGCCCGGGTCAGAGCAGCTCGAGGATGGTGGCGTTGGCCTGCCCGCCGCCCTCGCACATGGTCTGCAGGCCGTAGCGGATCCCGTTGTCCCGCATGTGGTGGACCATCGTCGTCATGATCCGGGCGCCGGAGCCGCCGAGCGGGTGGCCCAGCGCGATCGCGCCGCCGAGCGGGTTGAGGGACTTGGGGTCCGCGCCGATGTCCGCGAGCCACGCCATCGGGACGGGGGCGAACGCCTCGTTGACCTCGAAGGTGCCGATCTCGTCGAGCCGCAGGCCGGACCTGGCGAGGGCCTTCTGGGTGGCCGGGATGGGCGCGCTGAGCATCATGATCGGGTCCGCGCCGGCGAGGACGGCGGTGTGCACCCGGGCGATCGGGGTGAGGCCGAGCTCCTTCGCCTTCTCCGAGGTGGTCATGAGCAGGGCGGCCGAGCCGTCGGAGATCTGGGAGGCGTTGCCGGCGTGGATCACGCCGTCGGACTTGAACACGGTCTTGAGCTGGGCGAGGCCCTCGAGCGTGCCGCCCGGGCGGATCCCCTCGTCGAGGCTGACCACGGTGCCGTCCGGGGTGGTGACGGGCGCGATCTGGCCCTCGAACCGGCCCTCGGCCCGCGCGGCGGCGGCCTTCTCGTGGCTGCCGAGCGCGAACTCGTCCGTCTGGGTGCGGGACAGGTTCCACTTCTCGGCCATCATCTCGGCGCCGACGCCCTGGTTCGGCATCCCCTGCCCGTAGCGCTCGCGGAAGCTCTCACCCATCACGTCGTCGGTGCCGGCGACCGCGGCCCCCATCGGCACCCGCGTCATCGACTCGACACCACCGGCGACCACCAGGTCGTACTGGCCGGCGATCAGGCCGGCCGCCGCGAAGTGGACGGCCTGCTGCGAGGAGCCGCACTGCCGGTCGATCGTGACGCCGGTGACCGTCTCGGGGAAGCCCGCGGCCAGCGCCGCGGTGCGCCCGATGTCGAAGGTCTGCTCACCGACCTGGCCGACGCAGCCCCAGATGACGTCCTCGATCACGGCCGGGTCGACGCCGCTGCGCTCGGCCAGCGAGCGGAGCACGTGCGCCGACAGGTCCGCCGGGTGGACGCCGGCGAGGCCGCCCTTCCGCTTGCCGACCGGGGTCCGAACCGCTTCGACGATCACTGCGTCGCGCACTGGCGAGCTCCTTTGCCTCTGACCATGTCCGGCGGGGTGGTCACCGCCACTTTTCGCACGGTAGCAGGGGAAACCGACAGTTCCGACGCCTCGCGGTGTGGCATACAGAACATTCGTTCAGTACCGCGCGCCGTGCCGGACGGGCTCGGCCGGGACGCCCGGAGCGGGCCTGATCCCCAGCGCCGGGACGAGCCGGCGGTGCAGGTAGCCGCGCAGCCGCTCCTCGTCGGCGCCGGCCCCGGGCTCACTCGGCACGTCGAACCACACGAGGGAGAGCAGGAAGCGGATGACGGTCTCGGCGATCTCGTCGAGGTCGTCGGCCAGGTCCGGCTCGAACTCGAGCACGGGCGCGAGGAAGCGCCTGGTCATGGCCAGTGCCTCGGCCGACAGGCTGGCGCGGGCGAGGGAGAACGTGGCGCGCTCCGGGAAGGCGATCGGGGAGAGCGCGGGCTGGGTGCGGAACTCGTAGCGGGCCCGCAGCGTGGTCTCGACGACCAGCTCCGCGGCCGACGTCGCGCCCTGCGCGGACTCCCAGATCCGCTCGACGATCCGGCCGGAGAGCTGCAGCAACGCCTCGGAGACGAGCTTCTCCCGCGACCCGAAGTGCCGGTAGACGGTGGGCCGGGAGACCCCCGCGCGTTCGGCCACCTCGCTGAGCGACGTGCCGTCGAAACCCACGGCGGAGAGGCACTCGACGGCCGCCTCCAGGATCCGGGTCCGCACGTCCACCGTCCCATGGTGACACCCGCGGCGTCCGAGCGGATCACCTGCGTGATCGCGATGTCGTCACGGAAATCGCGCAGGGGTCGCGGATCCGCCCGGAACTGTCGGGGGGCGCGGCTAGCGTCCGCGCCATGAGCTCCCCCGCCCCCGCCTCCCCCGATCCCGTGATGGACCGCATCACCGCCCTGATCCAGGCGTCGCACGCCGGCGAGCGCGCGGCCGCCCGTGCGGGCTTCGAGGAGCTCTGGCCCGCGCTCACCGATCCCTTCCACCGCTGCGTGCTCGCCCACTACGCGGCGGACGTGCAGGACGATCCCCACGCGGAGCTGGAATGGGACGAGCGGTCGCTCGCGGCCGCCGGCGAGGTGCCGCAGGGCCGGGCCGAGGCGCACCATCCGGCGTTGCAGCTGCAGGGCTTCTACCCCTCGCTGCACCTGAACCTGGCGGAGGACCACCGCAGGCTCGGCGATCCCGAGCGGGCCCGCGAGCACCTGGCGGCGGCCCGGGCCCGGCTCGACGCGCTGGCGGGCACCGAGGACGCCGCACCCGGCTACGCGGACGGCATCCGGGCGGCACTGGACCGGCTGGCGGAGCGCCTGGAGGGTGCCGGTTCGGCCGGGTGATCCACGCCTCGCCCGCCGGCGAGGGTGGTCCACCTCACCGTGGCCGTCCGTTCACCTTCCGTTTGCTTTACGTCCCTACCGTTTCGCGCAGCAAAACTCTCCGTGAAGGCGGCGCGATGGATCTCTCGGTGATCGTGGTCGTGGTGGTGGCAACCGCGTTGGTCTTCGACTTCACCAACGGGTTCCACGACACGGCCAACGCCATGGCCACGTCCATCGCGACCGGCGCCCTGCGGCCCCGCGTCGCCGTGGCGGTGGCCGGGGTGCTGAACCTGGTCGGGGCGTTCCTGTCGGTCGAGGTCGCGAAGACGATCTCCTCCGGCATGGTCGACGAAACGCGGATCACCCCCGTGGTGATCTTCGCCGGGCTGGTCGGCGCGATCGTCTGGAACCTGCTGACGTGGCTGCTCGGGCTGCCGTCGAGCTCCTCGCACGCGCTGTTCGGCGGCCTGATCGGGGCGTCGCTGGTGGCGGCGGGCACCGGGGCCGTCCACTTCGGAGTGGTACTCACCAAGGTCGTGGTGCCCGCGCTCATCTCGCCGTTCCTGGCCGGGGTGGTCGCGCTGATCGGCACCTACCTCGCCTACCGCACCACCGCGCGGGCCGACAAGGGCGTGGTCACGAAGGGTTTCCGCACGGGCCAGATCCTCTCGTCGTCCATGGTGGCGCTCGCCCACGGCACCAACGACGCGCAGAAGACCATGGGCGTCATCACGCTGACCCTGATCACCGCCGGGGTGCTCGCGCCCAACTCGGGCCCCCCGTTCTGGGTGATCGCCTCCGCCGGGCTCGCCATCGCGCTGGGCACCTACATCGGCGGCTGGCGGATCATCCGCACCCTGGGCAAGCGGGTCAGCGACATCGAGTCGCCACAGGGCTTCGCCGCCGAGACGGCGTCCACCGCGGTCATCCTGGCCAGCTCGCACCTCGGGTTCGCGCTGTCCACCACGCAGGTGTGCACCGGTGCGATCTTCGGGGCCGGTGCCGGCCGCCGCCTCGCCGGGGTGCGCTGGGGCGTGGCCGGGCAGATGGCGATCGCCTGGGTCCTCACGCTGCCGGCGGCCGCGGTCGTCGGCGCCGCCGCCGCGTGGGTGGCCTCGGGCGGCACCCTCGGCACCGTGATCGTCGCGGTCGTCGGCGTCGCGTTCGCCGCCGGCATCTACGCGGTCTCGCGCCGCAGGCCGGTCCACTCCGGCAACGTCAACGACGTCCCCGCCGCCGCACCGGCCGACCCGCCGGTGCGGATGGCGGCCTGAGCGCGGGAGGCCGCACATGACCGTCGCCTGGGGCTCCCTCGGGGTCGTCGCGCTGGTGTCGCTCGTCGCGGGCGTCGCCCTGATCGTGCTGGTGTCGTTCGCGCTGGTCGGGCTCTCCGCCCGGGCCCGGCCCGGTGAGGTCGGCGGGGCCGGCACGGGCGCGGCCGGGACGCGTGTGGCCGGAGCGCGGGGGATGAGCCCCGCGGCCGGCACCGCCGTCGCGGTGGTGTGCCTGCTCGCGGCCGCGCTGATCGTCGGATACGGGCTCTGGGTCCTGATCGCCTAGGAGGGTGCTGACGCGCTCCGGCCGAGGCGCGCAGTAGGCCCGAGCCCGTCAGCGCGCTCCTGGCACCCGCTCGGCCCACACCGCTCAGTCCAGCCGCTCAGTCCAGCCGCTCGGCCCAGCCGCTCAGCCCAGCCGCTCAGCCCAGCCGCTCAGCCCACGCCGCTCGCCACCGGCGGGGCGCCCTCGGGTGAGGCGACGGCGAGCACCAGGGCCGCGATCCGCGCCCGGTGCTCCTCGGCGCTGCCCAGCAGGGCGGCGTCCGTGATCGCCCGCTTGTAGTACAGCTGCACCTGGTACTCCCAGGTGAAGCCGATGCCGCCGTGCAGCTGGATGGCGTCCCCCGCGATCCGGGCGAAGGCCGCCGAACAGGTGGCCTGGGCGATGCTCGCGGCGAGCGCGGGATCGTCCGTGCCGTCCTGCAGCGCCCACGCCCCGTGGTACGCGGCGGAGCGGGCGTGCTCGAGGTCGACGAGCATGTCCGCGAGCCGGTGCTTCACCGCCTGGAACGAGCCGATCGGCCGGCCGAACTGCAGCCGCTGGGTCGCGTAGCCCACGGTGAGGTCGAGGAGGTGCTGCGCGGCCCCGACCTGCTCCGCGGCCAGCAGGACCGAACCGACGCCGAGTGCCTGCCCCACCACCCGCTCGAGCTCGTCCGGGCCGGCCAGCAGCCGGGCGGGGGTCTCGGCGAAGCGCAGCGTGGCCTGGCGGCGGGTCAGGTCCAGGGTGGTCAGCGGGGTGCGCTCGGTGTCGCGGCCCTCGACGACGTAGAGGCACACGCCGTCCGGGCCGCTCGCGGCCACGAGCAGGTCGTCCGCGCCGGCCGCGTCCACCACCCGCTCGACGGTGCCGGTGAGGTCCCAGCCCTGCTCCGATCGGGTCGCCCCGACCGTCACCTCGGACGGCACGAACCGGCCGGCCCGGTCCCCCACGGCCAGCGCCGCGGTGCGGGAGCCCTCGAGCAGCGGACCGAGCACGGACTCGCGCACCGGGCCGTCCGGGGCCGCGACCAGCGCCGGGATCGCCAGCATCAGGGTGCCGAACACCGGGCCGCAGGCCAGCGCCGCGCCAAGCTCCTCCACCGCCACGGCAAGATCGACCAGGCCGCCGCCCGAACCGCCGAGCTCCTCGGGCACGGCGAGCCCCAGCACGCCCAGCTCCGCGCCGAGCCGCCGCCAGCTCTCCGGGTCGAACCCCACCGTCGTCTCCATCAGGTGGCGGACGGTCCGCTCGTCCGAGGTCGCCGCCGCGAACCGCCGGACGGCGGCACGCAGCTCGCGCTGCTCGGTACTGAACACGAACTCAGCCACGCGGGATCTCCTTCCAGGGGCGGCCGGCGTCGGCCCGCAGGTCGCCCGGCAGCCCGAGCACGCGCTCGCCGAGGATGTTGCGCAGCACCTCGGACGTGCCGCCCTCGATGCTGTTGGCCCGCGAACGCAGGAACCGCTGCTGCAGCGGGCCGCGGTAGGCGTCCATGTCCGCCACCCGCGTCACGTCCTGCATCGTGTAGTCGGAGTACAGCACCGCCTCGGGGCCGAGCAGGTCCATGCAGAACTCGTAGACCTCCTTGTTGAGCTCCGCGCCGACCAGCTTGCCCACCGAGCCCTCCGGGCCGGGGCCCGCCGAGGTCGCGGCGGCCCGCGCCCGCTCGGAGGTGAGCCGCTGCGCCTCGGCCCGCAGCCACAGCGCGGCGAGCCGGTCCCGCAGCACCGGCGTGTGCCGGTCCGGGCGCGCGGCCCACAGCGCCACGGCCTCGCCGATCGTCCCGGCGCCGCGGCGGCTGCCGCTCGCGCCGATCGAGCTGCGCTCGTTCATCAGGGTCGTCATCGCCACGCGCCAGCCGTCGCCGAGCGCGCCGAGCCGGTGGGCGTCCGGGATCCGGGCCCCGTCGAGGTGGACCTCGTTGAACTCGGCCTGCCCGGTCATCTGCCGCAGCGGCCGGGTCTCGACGCCGTCGGCGTGCATGTCGAGCACGAAGTAGCTGAGGCCCTTGTGCTTCGGCAGGTCCGGATCGGTGCGGGCGAGGAGCAGCGCCCAGCGGGCCCGGTGCGCCAGGGTCGTCCAGACCTTCTGCCCGGTGACGACCCACTCGTCGCCGTCGCGGACCGCCGAGGTGGCGAGGCCGGCGAGGTCCGAGCCGGCGCCCGGCTCGGAGAACAGCTGGCACCAGATGTGCTCGGTCGAGGCCAGCGGGCGCAGCCACTCCCGCTTCAGCTCGGCGGTCTGCGCGTGCTCGACGAGGGTCGGCGCCGCCATTCCGATGCCGATCGGGTTGAGCGCGAACGGCACCGGCCCGCCGGCCTCCTGCAGCACGCCGTCCGCGACGGCCTGCAGGCCGCGGGACAGGCCGAGCCCGCCCAGCCCGACCGGGAAGTGGACCCAGGCGAGTCCGGCGTCGAAACAGGCGGCGAGGAGCTCCCGGACCGGGACCTCCCGCGGATCGTGCTCGCGGACGACGGCCCGCGCGGCGTCGGCGACCCGGGTCGCGTCGGTGGTACCCGTGCTCATGCCCGGACGATAGGACACCTCGGCCGGTCGCACCCGGGACAGCACCCGGACTCGGCCGCTCGGCCCCCGCCGACCGTCCGTTCACCGAACGAGTGACCGGGCAAACCCCGGCCAGGGGTTCCTCTCACGGCAAACAGGGGTACTAAGGAGGGGTGAGCGTTCCGGAGTCCCGCCCCCCGCGTCTGACGGAGGCCGAGCGGCAGCAGCTCGATGCGCTCGAGCAGCAGCTGCGCGGCCAGTACCCCGATCTCGACGGCCGCTTCCGCGCGGCCCGTCACGACAGCGCGCCCCCGCTCGAGCGGCGCATCGCCCGCATCGTGTTCGCCGTGCTCGCGGTGGCCATGATCGCGGTCGCCGCCGTCGTCGGCGGGCTCGGCGGCGCCGCCGCGGTGGCCGTCGCCGTCGCCGGCACCGCCGGGATCCTGATGTTGGTCAACCACACGGCGTCGCGCGCCCGTGCGGTGGTCGAGGAGACCACCCGCGGGACCGACGCCGCCGAGGCCTGACCGCACCCAGGTCCCCCGCCGCGCCCTCGCGCGCGGAGTCCCACCCCTTCCCACGGTCCGTGCTGTGCCCGGTGGAGCCGCTCACCTCCCCCGGCGCGAGACTGGACGCGTGCCCGCCCCCCTCGTCCGCGATCTCGGGTCCCTGCCCGATCTGCCGGTCCGCCGGGCGCTGCCCGAGATCACCGCGACCCTGGTCGCGCACGGGGCGGCCGTGCTCGTCGCACCGCCCGGGACGGGGAAGACCACCCTGGTGCCGCTGGCCCTGGCCGGGGCGGTCGACGGGAAGGTCGTCGTCGCGGAGCCCCGCCGGGTCGCCGCCCGCGCCGCCGCGGCCCGCATGGCGGCGTTGCTCGGGGAGCCCGTCGGGCGCAGCGTCGGGTATGCGGTGCGGGGTGACGCGAAGCCCGGGTCCCGCGTCGAGGTCGTCACCTCGGGGCTGCTGCTGCGGCGGCTGACCGCGGATCCCGAGCTGCCCGGCGTCGGCGCCGTGGTGCTCGACGAGTGCCACGAGCGCCATCTCGACGCGGACCTGCTGCTCACCCTGCTCCTCGACGCCCGTGAGGGCCTGCGCCCCGATCTCCCGGTCCTGGCCGCGTCGGCCACGGTCGCCGGGCCGCGGCTCGCGGCGCTGCTCGGCGGGCCGGTCGTCGAGATCGACGCGCGCACCTTCCCCGTCGACGTCCGGCACCGGCCGCCGCTGAGGGGCGAGCGGATCGAGGCGTGCGTGGCCCGCGGGATCCGCGAGGTCCTCGGCTCCGGCTCGGTCCTCGCCTTCCTGCCCGGGGTGGCGGAGATCCGGCGGACCGAGGCGGCGCTCGCCGGTCTGGGCGTGCCGGTGCTGCCCCTGCACGGGCGGCTGAAGCCCGCCGAGCAGGACGCGGCCCTGCGGGACACCGGACGGCGGGTGGTGTTGGCGACCGCCATCGCGGAGTCCAGTCTGACCGTGCCCGGCGTCCGGGCCGTCGTCGACGCCGGGCTCGCGCGCGTGCCGCGGGTGGACCACCGGCGCGGCCTCGCCGGCCTGGTCACGACGACGGTGTCCGCGGCCGTCGCGGACCAGCGGGCCGGCCGGGCGGGGCGCGAGGCCCCCGGTGTCGCGGTCCGCTGCTGGCCCGAGGGGCAGCTGCTCACGCCGTATCCGGAGCCGGAGATCAAGGTCGCCGACCTGGCCCGGCTCGCGCTCGACCTGGCCTGCTGGGGCACCCCCGACGGCGCGGGCCTGCGCTGGTGGGACGCCCCGCCGGAGGGACCGTTCGCCGTCGCCCGGGAGGTCCTGCGGGTGCTCGGCGCGGTCGACGGATCGGGCACGGCCACCCCGCGGGGCATGCGCATGAACGGCCTCGGCCTGCACCCCCGCCTCGCGCGTGCCCTGCTCGACGGCGCCGCGGCGGTCGGCGCGCGCACGGCGGCGGAGATCGTCGCGGTGCTCGACGACGACACCCTCACGCAGGGCCCCGACCTCGACGGGGAGCTGCGGCGGCTGCGGGACGGGAGCGCGCCGGCCCGGGGGCGGTGGGCTGCCGAGGTGAGCCGGCTCGCCCGGCAGGTCGCCCGGGACCGCGGCGAGGGTCGGCGCCCCGCGCACGCCACCGCGCTGGTCACCGCCCTCGCCCATCCCGAGCGCCTGGCCCGCCGACGCGCCGACGGTTCAGGGGTGTTCCTGCTGGCCGGCGGCACGGGCGTCGAGGTCCGGGATCCAGGGCTCGGCGCCCACGAGTGGCTGGCCGTCGCGATCGCCGACCGGACCCCCGGCGCGGTCCACGGCACGGTCCGGCTCGCGGCCGCCGCCGACCGCGGGCTGGCCGAGCGGGCCGGCGAGGCCCTGCTCACCGAGACGGACGAGATCACGTGGGCTCCTGCCGGCAGCGGCCCGGCCGACGTCCGGGCCCGCCGGATCCGCAGGCTCGGCGCGATCACCCTCGAGGAGAAGCCGCTCCGCGACCCCGATCCGGAACGCGTGCGCGAGGCGCTCCGCGACGGCCTGCGCGCCGAGGGCACCGGGCTGCTGCGCTGGTCGAAGGCGGACCGGGCGCTCCGCGAGCGCCTGGGTTTCCTGCACCGCACCCTCGGCGACCCGTGGCCCGCCGTCGACGAGGAGTCCCTGCTGGCCCATGCCGACGCCTGGCTCGGCGGTGCCCGCCGCCGCGCGGACCTCGCCGCCGTCGACGCCGGGAACGCGCTGCGCGCGATCGTGGGCTGGCCGCTCGCCGGGCGCATCGACGAGCTCGCCCCCGAGCGTCTCGCCGTACCCAGCGGCTCGAACCTCGCGGTGGACTACTCGGGCGAGCGCCCCGTGCTGCCGGTCCGCGTGCAGGAGGCGTTCGGCTGGCAGCGGACACCGCAGGTCGCCGGAGTGCCGGTGCTGCTGCACCTGCTCTCCCCCGCCGGTCGCCCCGCCGCCGTGACCGACGACCTGGAGTCCTTCTGGAGCACGGGATACCCGCAGGTCCGCGCCGAGCTGCGGGGCCGCTACCCCAAGCACTCCTGGCCGGAGGACCCGCGCACGGCGGAGCCCACCCGGCGGGTCAGGCGGAGCTGATCACTCGCCGCCGTCGCCGCCGCCCTTGGGCAGCCCCTCGTAGATCTTCTTGCAGTCCGGGCACACCGGCGAGCCCGGCTTGGGCGAGCGGGTGACCGGGAAGCGCTCGCCGCAGAGCGCCTCGACCATGTTCCCCAGCACCGCGCTCTCGGCGATCTTCGCCTTGCGGACGTAGTGGAACATCTTCGGCTCGTCGGAGCCGGTCGAGTCGGTCCCCTGCGGCCGGGTCTCGGTGTCGGGCAGAACCTGGGTGGCCATGTGCTCCATGATGCCCCACGTGACCAGAGTTCCGGCGATCACGGTGCATTCCGAGGTCCGCGAAGCGCTCGACGGCGGCCGCGCCGTCGTCGCGCTCGAGAGCACCCTGCTGGCCCACGGCCTGCCCGCCCCGCTGAACCGGGAGGCCGCCGGGCTGCTCGAGGCCGAGGTCCGGGAGCGCGGCGCGGTCCCGGCGACGGTCGCCGTGCTCGACGGCCGCCCGCACGTCGGCCTCGACGCGGCGCAGCTGGACCGGGTCTGCCGGCAGGACCTCGTCAAGCTCTCGGTGCGCGATCTCGGGTTCGCCGCGGGCCTGGGCCGCTCCGGCGCCACCACGGTCGCGGCCACCGCCGCCCTGGCCGCCCGCGCCGGCATCGCCCTGTTCGCGACCGGCGGCCTCGGCGGCGTGCACCGGGGCGCCCGCGAGACCTGGGACGTCTCGGCGGACCTGCCCGCCCTCGCCCGCCTCCCGGTGCTCACGGTCTGCGCGGGCGTGAAGTCGATCCTCGACGTGGGTGCCACCCTCGAGTACCTGGAGACCGCCTCGGTGCCCGTCGCCGGGTACCGGACGGACCGGTTCCCCGGCTTCTACCGGCGGGACTCCGGTTTCGCCGTGCCCTGGCGGATCGACGGGCCGGCGGAGGCGGCCGCGGCCTGGACCGGCCACGTCGAGCTCGGTGGCGGCGCCGGGATGGTGCTGGCCCAGCCGGTCGCCGAGGCCGCCGAGCTCGACGCCGCGCTGCACGACCGTCTGCTGGCCGAGGGCCTGGCGCTGGTCGCCGAGCGCGGGATCACCGGCAAGGACGTCACGCCGGCACTGCTCGAGCACTTCCACACCGCGAGCGGCGGCGCGAGCCAGGCCACGAACGTCGCCCTCGTGCGGGCCAACGCCGGCCTGGCCGCCGAGATCGCGGTGGAGCTCAGCCGTGGACGGGTCGACGCTGGACGGGTCGGCGCTGGACGGGTCGGCGGTGGACGGGTCAGCCGTCGATGACGCGGTGGTCCGTGTTGTCGACCTTCGTCTCGGCCTTCGGGCCCTCGATCTCGAGCTTGTCGCCGGAGTACCGGTTGACCTTCTCCGCCTTGAGCGGCAGCCGGTCGTTCGCAATGAGCACGGCGATCCACGGCAGCGGGATCGACACGACGAGCAGCGCCACCGCCAGCCACGGGATCTGGTAGAAGACCGCCGCCAGGATCATGCACGGGATCCGCATCCCCATCATGATCTTGTAGCGGCGCTTCCGGACGGCCAGCTCCTCCTCGTACGAGCGCTGCGCATCCGTGATGAGCACGGGATCGGAATCCCGGCGCGGGTCGGTCGTCACCGGACCACCTCCGCCCTCATCGTGTCACCAGGCGCGACGGTACGCGCGTTCACCCCGGCACGGATTTCCCGACGCAACCGCGCGTTCCGGGCGCAACGGCGTTACCCCGCGGGGCAGCCGCTCAGGACTCGTCGTGCGCGCCGTGCGCGTGCAGGGTCACGGGCCCCACGGCCTCGGCCGACACGACCTCGAGCAGCCGCTTCGCCAGCCCGTCCGCGATCCGGTACCGCACGAGCCTGCCCTCCCGGTGCGCGGTGACCATGCCGTGCGCGCGGAGCAGCCGCAGCGCGTGCGACACGGCGCTGTCGCTCATCCCGACGGCCACCGCGAGATCGGACACGCAGAGGTCCCCGGCGTGCTGCAGCGCGAGGAGCAGGGAGAGCCGGTTGGTCTCGCCGAGCGCGTCGAGCACGGTGGCCGCCTGGGCCACCCGTTCGGTGTCGGCGAGGACGGCGGTCGCGTCGCAGACCTGATCCGGGTCGATGACGCGCTGACCGCGGCGGTCGAGCGGGACCTTGTGCACGTGCCGATCCTAACCCCGCGAGATCACGTCGCGGCCTTGGTGGTGTTCTTCGCCGCGACCTTGACCGCCTGCTTGAACTCCCGGACCTTCTCCAGCGACCCCTGGTCGACGACGTCGGCCACGGACCGGAAGGAACCCTCGTCCCCGTAGTTCCCGGCGGCCTCGCGCCACCCGGGCGGGGTCACGCCGCGCTGCTTGCCCAGCAGCGCCACGAAGATCTGTGCCTTCTGGGTGCCGAAGCCGGGCATCGCCGAGAGCCGGCGGAACAGGTCCTTCCCGTCCGCCGCGTCCCGCCAGATCCCGGTCACGTCGCCGTCGTAGCGCTCCACGATCGCCGCGCAGAGCGCCTGCACCCGCCCGCCCATCGACTTCGGGTAGCGGTGCAGCGCGGGCGTGGAGGCGAAGACCTCGACCAGCCCCTCCGGGTCGTGCTCCGCGATCAGCCTCGCGTCGAGCTGCTCGACGCCGAGGCGGCGGGCCAGCTCGGCCGGCGCGGCGAACGCCCGCTCCATCGGCACCTGCTGGTCCAGCAGCATGCCCACGAGCAGGGCCAGCGGATCGCGGTCCAGCAGCGCGTCGGCCGCGGCATCCTGGGAAAGGCTCAGCACGCCCTCACGGTACCGGCCCGATCTCCGCTAGCGTCCCCCCGGTGACCAGCGCCGTTCCGGACAGCGTGATGCTCGGCAGGGGCTTCTACAGCGAGCATTCGCAGGCCCAGCGGGAGGCGGCCCGGGCCGCGGACGCCTGGCTGGTCGAGGCGGCCCTCACCGTTCCCCTACCCGCCGCACCGACCCCGGTCCTGATCGGGGACTTCGGCTGCGCCGGCGGCGCCAACGAGATCGCCCCCATGGCCGAGGCCATCGACGCGCTGCGCTCGCGGGACGCCGCGGCGCCGATCGAGGTCGCCCACACCGACCTCCCCGAGAACGACTTCGGCCCACTGTTCGCGCTGCTCCGCGGGCCGCGGGGCTACCCGGCCGGGCGCGGCGAGGTGTACCCGCACGTCGTCGGCCGGACGCTCTACGGCCCGCTCTTCCCCGCCGGGCGCCTCCACCTCGGCTGGAGCTCGATCACGCTGCACTGGCTCAGCACCGCCCCCACCACGGTGCCCGGCCGGGTCTACTCGAACCTGCTCACCGAGGCCGAGGCGGCGCCGTTCCGGACGCGGGCCGAGGAGGACTGGCGGCGGTTCCTCGCCGAACGGGCCCGCGAGCTGGTCCCGGGCGGCGAGCTGGTCCTCGTCGCCGGAGCGTCCGAACCGGACCGCACCTCCGGCGCCGAGGGGCTGTTCACCATGATCGAGGAACAGCTCGCCGCGCTCGTCGGAGCCGGCACACTGCGCGCCGGCGAGTCGGAGAAGATCTTCTACCCGACCTGGAACCGCACCCCCGACGAGTGGCGGGCACCGCTCGCGGAGTCCGGTTTCGACCTGCTCGCCGACGAGCTCTCCGCCACCGACGACGCCATCACGTACGACGCGACCGCACCGGGCTTCGCGGAGCGCTACACCCCGTTCGTGCGCGCGATCACCGAACGCCCCTTCTTCCGCTGGCTCGACGGCGACCGCTCCCCCGCCGAACGCGAGGCGGTCACCGAGGCCTTCTACGCCGGCCTGGCCGAACGGATGGCCGCCGACCCCCGCGCCGCCGCCTGCCGCTGGCACGTGGAGTCCCTCCGACTGCGCCGATCAACCCGCTGACGCGCGACCGCCGATCAACCCGCTGACGCGCGACCGCCGATCGGCCCGGCGACGCGCGACCGCAGATCAGGCCGCAGACGCGCGCTCCCGCCGGACGTCGATCCCGGCCGTCACCGACACCCCCGCCAGCAGCACCACCGCCAGACCCACGGCGGCCGCGGTCCCCCTGACCCCGCCGACCGCGAGCATCAGCAACCCGCCCACCGCCGCGCCGAGCAGCAGCGCCACCAGGACCAGGGCCCGCCGCGAGGCCGCACCGGGAGCGGCGTGCACGTGCTCGGCGGCCAGGCCGGACAGCGTGCCTGTGACCACGCTCGTCGTCATGTCCGGCACCGCGACCGTCCGCGCGCCCGCGAACTGCACGCCCAGGGACGCGGCCGCGATCGCCGAGACGACCCGCAGCTCCCCCTCCCCGGCCAGGTCCAGGGTGAGCAGCAGGACCAGGCACACCAGCAGGCCGAGCGCGGTGACCGCCGCGGCGTCCCGCGCGACGGACGGCTTGTGCCTGCCCACCCGCTGCGCCAGGTACCCGCCGAGTACCGCCCCGGCCGCGAAGGCCGCCAGCACGATCAGGTTGCGGACGATGTCGAAGCCCGGCGCCCCGACCACGCCGAGACCCAGGAACACGATGTTGCCCGTCATGTTCGCGACGAACACGTGCCCGAGCCCGAGGATGCTCGCCGCGTCGACCACCCCGCTGACCACGGTCAGCGCGAGCATCAGGACGGGCAGCCTGCCGAGCCGGGGATCGGCGCCGACGTGCTGCCAGGTCCGGGACGGACGGTCCGAGTCGCCTGTTCCGGGCACACGGGGACGGTACCGGGCACGGGCCCCGCCGCGGTATCGGTGAGGATGGCCCGGTGCTCTCCGACTCCACCTGCGCCCGGCTGCGCGACGCCCTGCTCGCCGCGGGCTACACCACCACCGGGGTCCGCGAACTGCTCGGTCCCGGCGCCCACGCCGCGCTGACCCGCGGCGAGCTCGAGGCCCCGGCCCGCGCCACCCGGGAGGCCGGCGGGCTCGGCTCGCTGGTCCGGCTGTTCCTGCTCGGCGGCACCGAGGCGGCCCCGCCGCTGCCGGAGATCGACGCGCTGGTCGAGGGCGGCCTGCTCACCCGCGCGCCGGACGGGCTGCGCGCCGCGATGGACCTCCGCCCGTACGGCGAGGAGGAGACGGACTGGTTCGTCCTGTCCGATCTGGACACCCCGGCGTCGCGGCAGGACCGCGACCACGTGACCGGCGTCGGCGGCGCCTCGCTCACCCTCGCGTCCTCGCTGGTCCGCACGCCCGTGGCGGACACCCTCGACCTCGGCACCGGCTGCGGGGTGCAGGCGCTGCACGCCTCCCGTTTCTCCACGGTCGTCACGGCCACCGACGTGGCGCCGCGCGCGCTCGCCACCGCCCGGGCCACGCTCGCGCTCTCCGGGATCACCAACGTCGAGCTGGCCGAGGGGCCCTGGCTGGAGCCGGTCGCCGGGCGGACGTTCGACGCGATCGTGTCCAACCCGCCGTTCGTGCCCGGCCCGGCACGCGTCGACTACGTCTACCGGGACTCCGGCCAGGCCGGGGACGCGGCGCTCGCCGGCCTGCTGCGCGACCTGCCGTCGCGGCTGCGGCCCGGTGGGCGCGCCCAGCTGCTCGGTTCCTGGCTGCACGTCCGCGGCGAGGACTGGCCCGAGCGGGTCCGCTCCTGGATCCCGCCGGGGTGCGACGCGTGGATCGTGCAGCGCGAGGTCACCGATCCCGCCCTGCACGTGGGCACCTGGCAGCGGGACGCCGGGCTCGACCTCACCGCGCCGTCGACCCGGGCCCAGGCCGCCGAATGGCTGGACTGGCTCGAGGCCGAGCGGGTGGAGGCCGTCGGGTTCGGCTTCCTGCTGCTCCGTGTGGTGCCGGACGGGCGGTCGCCCGAGATCGTGATCGAGGACCTGCCGGGCGAGCTGGCCGATCCGCTGCACGGCGAGATGGCCGGCTGGCTCGAGCGCGTGGCCTGGCTCCGCGACCACCCGAGTGACGATGCACTGCTCGGCGCGCGCTTCCGGCTGTCCCCCAGCGCGACCCTGGAGCACTACTCGGTGGCCGGCAGCGACGGGTGGTCCGAGGCCGGGGCCGCCGTCGTCCTTGCCGACGGCCCGCAGTGGCGCCACGAGGTCGACGAGCCCGCCGCGGCCCTGCTCGCGGGCTGCTCCGGCGCCCTGCCGCTGGAGGAGCTGGTCGCGCTGCTGTCCTTCGCCCACGACCGCCCGGCCGACGAGCTGGTGCGCGCCACCCTGCCCGCGGTGCGCGAGTTCGTGCGCCACGGCGTCCTGCTCCCGGCGTGAGCGCCGCATGAGAGCGGTGGCGGCCCGGGTCGACGGCGCCTCCGTCGAGGTCGACGGGACGGTCGTCGGCGCGATCGAGGGCGAGGGGCTGCTCGTCCTGCTCGGCGTGGCGGCCGGCGACGGCGAGAACGGAGCCGCGTCGGCCGCGCGGATGGCCCGCAAGCTCCGGGAGCTGCGGCTGCTCGCGGGCGAGCGCTCCTGCGCCGATGCAGGCGCGCCGCTGCTGGTGGTCAGCCAGTTCACGCTCTACGGGGACACCCGCAAGGGCCGCCGGCCCTCCTGGTCCGCCGCGGCCCGCCCCGAGGAGGCGGAACCGCTGGTCGACGCGGTGGTGGCAGCCCTGCGCGAGGCGGGCAGCCATGTCGAGACCGGGATCTTCGGCGCCGACATGCGGGTGTCGTCGGTCAACGACGGCCCGTTCACCGTGCTCGTCGAGACCTGACCGGCTCCGCACCGCGACCGGCCCGGCACCCCGACCCGCGCTGCACCCCGACCGGCGCAGCGAGCCGACTAACGGTCCGGGGTCACCCGGTCCACGAGGGACACACCCGCGTCGAGCACGGTGCGGGCGAGGTCGCGCTGCCCGGCGAGGACCTTCTCGGCGGCGATGAAGGAGCTGTCGAGCAGGGCCTTCGCGTCGGCGGTGGAGGGGCGGAACGGGGTCAGCGCGGTGAGCGCGTCCGACCAGGCGTTCACGAAACCCGTGAGCTTCTCGGTGGTGCTGGTGTTCTCGGCCATGCGCACTAAACTACGCGTCTCCGTTAAGTATGTCAATCAGGCCTCAGGTGCTCAGGAAGCTCCGGTAGACGCCGATGATCGCGGCCTTCTGCTCGTTCGTCAGCCGGGTCTCGGCGCGCACCGCCTCCTCGACGGTGCACATCCGGGGCGTGGGGTCCTCGGGTTGCGCCCCCTCCGGGTCGCCGCCCCAGCCGGCCTGCTTGAGGAGCTCGTCGGCGTTGAGGTGCAGCGCGTCCGCGATCGAGTGCAGGACCTTCAGCGAAGGCTGGTGCAGGCCGCGCTCGACCTGGGACAGGTAGGCGTTGGACACCCGGGTCATCGAGGCCATCTCCCGCAGCGAGAGGTTGGCCATCTGCCGCTGCGCCCGGATGAACCCACCCAGCGCGTTCACCCGCCCCGGCCATCCGTCGTCGTTCGCCATGCCCGCCAGCCTAGGGGGGTTCATCCCCGCAGGACGTACGTCCCCGGCGCCTCCACCAACCGCGGGTGGGCGGCGGAGCCGGTCGCCGGCGGCGTGCGCATCTCCCCCGCGTGCTCCGCGATCCACGGCGTCCAGTCCTCCCACCAGCTCGCCCGGCGCTCGACGGCGTCGTCCCGCCAGTCCTGGGCGCGCTCGGGCAGCTCCGACGAGTCGGCGAACCAGTGCCTCGACTTGGCCGACGGCGGGTTGACGACGCCGGCGATGTGCCCGGAGTTCGAGAGCACGAACCGGACGTTCCCGCCCAACAGCCGCGCTCCGATGTAGACGGAGTCCCAGGGCGCGATGTGGTCCCGCTCGGCGGTGATCACGTAGCTGTCCTGGGTGATCGCGCCGAGCTCGAGCCGCTCGCCGGCCAGCTCGAGCTTGCCCTCGGCCAGCTCGTTGGCCAGGTAGCAGGTGCGCAGGTACTCGGTCTGCATCTCGGCCGGCATCCGGGTGGAGTCGCCGTTCCAGGTCAGCATGTCGAACGGCGCCGGGTCCTGCCCCTGCAGCCAGCCCGAGCCGGCGTAGCCCCAGACCAGGTCGGTGGCGCGCAGCAGGTCGAACGTGCGCTTCATGCTCGCCGCGGGCAGGTACCCGTCCTTGCGCATGACGCGTTCGAGCCGGTCGACGGTCGCCTCGTCGGTGAACACCCCGAGCAGGCCCGGCCGGCTGAAGTCCAGCAGCGTGTTCATCAGGGTCAGCGAGTTGACCCGCTCGTCCCCACGGGCCGCGAGCCAGGCCAGCGCGGCGGCCGCCATGGTCCCGCCAAGGCAGAGCCCCGCGACGTTGACCTTGGGGGCGCCGGTGATCTCCTGCACCGCGTCGAGCGCGGCGAGCAGGCCCTCGCGCAGGTAGTCGCTCATGGTGAGCTCGCGCAGCGACTCGTCCGGGTCCCGATAGCTGATCATGAACACGGTGTGCCCGTCCTGCACCGCCCGCTCCACGAGGCTGCGCTGCGGAGCGAGGTCCATGATGTAGTACTTGTTGATCCACGGCGGGCTCATGAGCAGCGGGATCTCGTGCACCGTGGGCGTCTGCGGCGCGTACTGGATCAGCTCGACCAGCCGGTTCCGGAACACGACGGTCCCGGGCGTGGCCGCCAGGGTCTCCCCCACCGCGTAGGCGCCCGGCACGAACTGGCGCGGCATGCCGCCGTTCTGCGTGATGTCGCGGACCGCGTTGCGCAGGCCCCGCGCCAGCGACCTGCCGCCCGTACGGAACGCCGACTGCACCATGGCCGGGCTGCTGACGGGCCAGTTCGCGGGTGCGGCCGCCTCGACGATCTGGGCGACCAGGAAGTCGATCTTGCGCTGCGCGACCGGGTCCAGCTCGACGGCGCCGGCCAGCTCGCGCAGCCGCGCGCAGAAGAGCGCCGACTGCTGACGGCAGAGCCAGTACCAGGCGTTCTCCTCCCACACCGGATCGGCGTAGGCGCGGTCGGACTCCGGCAGCACGGCCGGACCCTTGGCGGTGCCCCCGACCGCCCGCACCGCCGAGACGCCGCTCGCCCGTACGGTGTCGAGCCCCCAGCCGAGCCCGATCCGGGCGGACGTACGGGGGTGGCTCACGGCGGACCTCACGGCGCCGGCGAGGGCGGAGCCGAAGCCCACCGGATCGACCCGGGCCGCAACCGACCTGGGGTCGAGACGATCGCGGACGGCATTCACCACGCCCACCGTCTCCTCCAGGATCCCCCGGGCCCGTTCCTGCGTCGGGCCCTCCGTGTCGGTGACCGGTCCCGTGGACGTCATCCGCCTGCGCCTCCCCATGTCGCGTGCATTCCCCGGGGCGGCCCTGTCGAACCACCGGCGGGGGTCCCATGGTGGGGGGTACCCGTCGGTAGTGATCCGGTCACCGCACGAGGTCACGTCCGTGTCCCCGCTCACCAGATCCACTTCCGATCGGTATCCCAAGCGCTACTTCCGAGTACGCCTGAGTTGCTCAGTATCCCCATCACCACCTACTCTGTGGTAACCGAGTCACCGGGGATCGGAGAAATGCCATGAGCAGCACCAGCGGCGCCCGCGACCAGCGGGCCGACACGACCCTGCTGGACGAGGAGGGCAGCGAGCATCTCGCCGGCACGCCCGTCACGGCCGACGCACCGTCGTTCGACCGCCCCTACCGCTACCTCGCCCGCCACGGGGCGCAGACGACCGCGCGCACCCTCAGGGAGGCGGCGTCGTCCGCCGGCTCGGCCTGGCTCTCGTTGGCGAAGCGGCCCTGGACGGCACCCACCCGCACGATGCTGTGGGCCTCCACGATGGTCGACCGGGCCGAGCCGCGCTGGCGTCTGGAGCACGAGATCGCGCTCGAGACCGACTTCGCCGTGCTCCGCGACTTCACCCGGGACGCCGACCGCGGCGCTGCGGTCGTGCCCACCCTCGTGCTGCCGCCGCAGGCCGGGCACAGCTCCACGGTGGCCGACTTCGCGCCGGGGCAGAGCCAGCTCGCCGCCATCCGCGAGTCCGGCCTGACCCGGCTGTACGCGCTGGACTGGCGGCCGGCCACCTCCGCCACGAAGCACGTCACGATCGACGACTACATCGACGTCGTCGACCGCTCCATCCGGCGGATGGGCGGCCGGGCGAACCTGGTCGGGGACTGCCAGGGCGGCTGGCTGGCCGCGATCTACGCCACCCTGCATCCCGAGCGGGTGCACACGCTGACCCTCGCGGGCGCCCCGATCGACTTCCACGCCGGCGACTCGGTGATCGCCGCGTCCACGGCAGCGCTGGCCGGCCGGTTCGGCATGCTCCCCTACCGCGGCCTCGTCGCGGCCAACGGCGGCACCATGTCCGGCGCTGCGGTGCTGAGCAACTTCGTCATGATGCAGCCGCAGGTGGAGATCGGCCGGCAGCTCCAGCTGCTCGCCCACATCGACGACGCCCAGCACGTCGAGCGCTACCGCGTCTTCGAGGACTGGTTCAAGCACACCCAGGACATCCCCGGCGCCTTCTACCTCTGGCTCGTGGAGAACCTGTTCTGGCGCAACCGGCTCGTCCGCGGCGAGCTCACGGTGGGCGGCCGTCCGGCGAAGCTCGGGGCGATCTCCTGCCCGCTGTTCCTGCTCGCGGGCGCCACGGACCACATCACGCCACCCGCTCAGCTGTTCGCGATCGCGGACCACGTGTCGACGCCGGCGGCGGAGATCGTCGAGCGCACCGCCGCGGGCGGCCACCTCGGCCTGTTCACGGGCAAGAAGGCCCTCGCCGAGGACTGGCCCGCCCTCATGGCGCAGGTGTTCCGGCGGTCGGTGGACGGGCTGTCCGAGGTGGCCTGAGCCGCAGGTGTCCGGCGTCGTGGGCGGGATCACATTCCGGTACGAAACCGGCGGCCACGACGCCCTCACCGGGGGAAATGTCGGACAGCAGGGGTGGCGTCGGCGACCCCGTCAGGACGCCCGTCGTTCACCCGCACGGCGGTGTGCGGGGCCGGGAACGTTTATCCCGGAGGCGACGTTCAACCCTGTAGAACCCCGGCGGTGCACCACACCGGCGCCGCCCGGGTCGCGTAAGGGGAGGAACGTCAATGACTGCACCGACGATGGAACCCGCACTCGACCCCGCACAGCGTGAGTCGGCCCAGTCGGCCCCCGTTCGGCGCGGCTCCGCGGGCCGTCTTCCGAGCCAGCGTACCTCGCCGGCACGGGCTGCGGCGGCCGCACGGGTGAACCCGGTGAAGGCGACCGCTCCGGTGGCCGAGACCGACTGGGACGAGGCGGACACCGCCGCGCGCAAGCGCCCGGAGCTCACCGCCGAGGACCTGGACGCGCAGAGCCCGGCCGCGGACCTGGTCCGGGTGTACCTCAACGGGATCGGCAAGACGGCGCTGCTCACCGCGGCGCAGGAGGTCGACCTGGCCAAGCGGATCGAGGCGGGCGTCTTCGCGAAGCACGTCCTCGACACCGAGGGCACCGCCCTCGACGCCGACTACGCCCGCGACCTGCGCGCGGTCGTCCGCGACGGCGAGCGGGCGCGCAACCACCTGCTCGAGGCGAACCTGCGCCTCGTGGTGAGCCTGGCCAAGCGCTACACCGGCCGCGGGATGCCGCTGCTGGACCTGATCCAGGAGGGCAACCTGGGCCTGATCCGCGCGGTCGAGAAGTTCGACTACGCCAAGGGCTTCAAGTTCTCGACCTACGCCACGTGGTGGATCCGCCAGGCGATCACCCGCGGCATGGCCGACCAGGCCCGCACCATCCGGCTGCCCGTGCACCTGGTGGAGCAGGTCAACAAGCTGGCCCGGATCAAGCGGGACATGCACCAGCGCCTCGGCCGCGAGGCCACCCACGAGGAGCTGGCCGCCGAGTCCGGCCTGCCCGAGGAGAAGATCGCGGACCTGCTCGACCACGCGCGGGACCCGGTGAGCCTCGACATGCCGGTCGGCTCCGACGAGGAGGCCCCGCTCGGGGACTTCATCGAGGACGACCAGGCGGCGGACGCGGAGAACACCGTGATCAGCCACCTGCTGCACGACGACCTGCGCCGCGTGCTCGGCACCCTCGAGGAGCGCGAGCAGCTGGTCATCCGGATGCGCTACGGCCTCGACGACGGCCAGCCGCGCACCCTGGACCAGATCGGCCGCCGGTTCGGGCTCTCCCGGGAACGCGTGCGGCAGATCGAGCGCGAGGTGATGGCGAAGCTGCGGGTCGGCGAGCGGGCCGACCGGCTGCGCGCCTACGCCAGCTGACCCCCGAGCACGAGGACGGCCCTCGCACCGAACGGGTGCGAGGGCCGTCGTGTTCTCGCGGTGTCCGGCTCTCCCGGTGGCGCACCGGGCTCGCCCGGTGGCGCACTGAGGAACGGGACACGTAACCATGGTCAGGAGCGGCGCCGGTGCCTAGGCTCGCGCCCATGAGTGGTTCGCCGGGTTCGACGCAGACTCCCCAGCCCGTCACTCCGCAGGCGATGCGCGAGGTCCTCGGGCATTTCGTCTCCGGGGTGGTCGTGATCACCGCGCAGGGCGCGGAGCCGATCGGCTTCACCTGCCAGTCCTTCGCCTCGTTGTCGTTGGATCCACCGCTGATCACCTTCTCCCCCGCGCGCTCGTCCACCACGTGGCCGCGCATCCGCGAGGTCGGCAGGTTCTGCGTCAACGTCCTCGCCGAGGACCACCAGGAGTACAGCAACGGGTTCGCCCGCTCCGGCACGGACAAGTTCGCCGGCGTGAACTGGGCTCCCGCCCCGTCGGGCGCGCCGGTGCTCGAGGGCGTGAGCGCCTGGATCGACTGCACCCTCTGGAACGAGTACGACGGCGGCGACCACACGATGGTCGTCGGCCAGGTGTCGGACCTGGGTGCGGACCCGGCCCGGCTGCCACTACTGTTCTACCGCGGCGCCTACGGCATCACGGCTCCGCTGCCTCCCGGTGTCGACGAGGAGACCGGCTGAGCCGGTACCGCCTGCTCGGGGACCGACACGAGCAGCGCCGGCGCAGGCTGGGGCAGCCCCAGCCGCGCCGGTAGCTCCGCCACGGAGCGGATCACGTCGTGGGCGCCGGCCCGCCGCAGCCGCGGGCCCGCGTTCGCGCCACCCAGCACCCCCAGCGCCAGGCCGGTCCCGGCCCGGGTCGCCGCCGCGATGCCCGCCGTCGAGTCCGCCACCACCACCGTCTCGGCCCGCTCGGTGTCCGCCGCGTCGACCGCGGCCAGCAGCAGGTCCGGCTCGGGCAGTCCCCGCCCCCGCACGTCCGCCGGCCCCAGCATCAGGTCCACGGCGAGCCCTGCCGCCTGTGCGAGCGCGTCCCGCGTCTCGGCCGCGAAGCCGCTGACCAGGGCGACCGTCAGGCCCGCCTCGCGCAGCGCGCCGATCGCCTCCGCCGCACCGGCCACGGGCCGCACGGCGCCCTCCGCCGCCGCGTCCCGCAGGCGGGCCTCGCACGCCTCCGCCGCCAGCCGCGCGCGCCGGACGTCGCCGTCGAGCAGGTCCGTGAACACGGCGAGCGTCGGCCGGTCCGCCGCCGCCACCGCCTGCCGCTCGAGCGCGGGAATCCGCGGCCCGGCCACCGGCACGCCGACCGACACCAGGCCGCGGCGCACCGCATCCAGCACCAGACCGTCGTCGACCACGGTGGTGCCGGCGAGATCGAGGACCGCCAACCGCATCCGTGCAGCCCACCGTGTGCGGATGAGCAACCGGCGGCGGCCGGGCGACGTCCGGGTGAACGGCTCACCGCCGCGCGGTGCGCTCCCTACGGGTAGGGCCAGCTGTTGCCGGTGCATCCGTCGAGGCCGAGGGTCTGCTGCTGCATCACGGGCGCGAGCTGTCCCGGTCCCGGACAGAGCTCGTGACCGTGGCCCAGCGCGTGGCCGACCTCGTGGTTCACGAGGTACTGCCGGTAGCCCGTCGGGTTCGCGGCGAACTCGGGCGTGGCCTCGACCCAGCGCCGGAAGTTGAGGACGACGTTCTGCTCGTTGCGGCAGGACACCTCGCCCGCCGTGTCGAGCGGCGCGCACAGCCGGTCCGCGGTGTCCGGGGTGGCCAGCACGAGATGGATCGGGGCCTCGCCGTCCGTGCGCGCGAACGACATCCGGCCGCCGGCACCCCAGCCGCGCGGGTCGTTGAGCGTGTCCATCACGAACTGCGCGAAGGCCTGGGCGTCGACCGGCAGCCCGTCCTCGACCTCCACGCGCAGGACGCGGACCGGGCCGGTCCCGGGCGCGGCGCTGCCGCCCGGCACGACGACGAGATTGCCGTTGCCCTGCATCGGCACCGTCCGCGCGGTGAGCCCGGCGAGCAGGTCGACCGTGGGCAGCGCCGGGGTGGTCGGGGCAGGGGTGGTCGGGGCGGGAGTGGTCGGAGCCGGGACGGAGCCCGGGCCGCTCGTGGGCTCCGATGGCCGCAGGGGGCCGGCCTCTCCTTGCGGCACACCGGGAACCGCGACCGCCGGAGCCGGCGCGACCGGAGGCAGGGCAGCCCCGGGGCTGCGCGCGGCGAACCCGATCAGGAGCACGGGGACCGCGAGTGCGGCGACCGCGGAGATCGAGGCGAGGAGCGCGACCGCCCTGCCGAGCGCCGCACCCGGTCCCGTCCCGCTCCCGTCCCGCACGAGGGCAGCTTCCCACCCCCGTGCGGTGGGCGGCTCAGCTGGTCAGGTTGAGCTCGAACGAGTAGCGGCTGGCCCGGTAGAGGTGGTTGCCGTACTCGACGGCCTTGCCCGCGGCGTCCCACGCGGTGCGGGTCATGGTGAGCAGCGGCGCCCCGCGGGACTCCTCGAGCGTGCGGGCCTCTGCCGAGGTGGCCACCCGCGCGCCGACGATCTGGTTGGCCATGCGCGGCACGTGCCCGGCGGCCCGGAGGAGGTCGTAGAGCCCGTTGCGCTCGAGATCCTCCCGGCGCAGCGTGAGCAGGCCGGCGGGCACGGCGTTGTGCATCAGGGCCAGGGGTTCGTCGCCCGCGTAGCGCAGCCGCTCGATCCACACGACGTCCGCCCCGAAGGGGATGCCGAGCGCCTCCGCGATCTGGTCCGGCGCCGGGCGCACGTCCAGCTCGCGGATCTCGGTGCGCGGCGACTGCCCGGACTTGAGCAGGTCGTCGTAGAGGCTGGACAGCTCCACCGGCCGGCGCACCTTCGGGTGCACCACCTGCGTGCCCACCCCGCGCTTGCGGATCAGCATGCCGCGCTCGACCAGGTAGGAGATGGCGCGGCGCATGGTCGGCCGGGACACCCCGAGCCGGTCCGCGAGCTCGACCTCGTTCTCCAGCCGCGACCCGACGGGGATGTCCCCCTCCTCGATCTGCTGCTGCAGACGCGTCGCGACCTGGTAGTAGAGCGGCACCGGGCTGGTGCGATCCAGTGTGACGTCCGGGACCAATCCGGCACCCTGCTGACGGTCCACGCGCCACCGCTCCTCTCTATGTCCTGACAAATTATGTCAGGACAAAGTATTGACGTACGACCCTGACGAGCGTACACCTGACCCCGGTGTTCGGAGTCACAACGGACCGGACGCCCACCTGCGGTCCCGCACGACTCGAAGACGAGAGCAGTTTCAGGAAGGACGACGATGTTCCGATCCGGGAAGCGGACGATGGCCCTCGTGGCGGCGTTCGCGGGCGCCGCACTCACACTTGCGGCCTGCAGCAGCACAGGCGGCGCGGCTGCCACCAACACGGGCGGCAGTGGTTCCTCCGGGGGCGCCGCCGTGACCGGCGGCAAGAACTACACGATCGCGATGGTCACCCACGAGCAGGCCGGTGACACCTTCTGGGACAAGATCCGTGCCGGCGCCCAGGACGCGGCCGCCTCGCACGGCATCACCCTCAAGTACTCGAACAACGAGAACGGTCCCGACCAGGCCACCCTCGTGCAGAACGCGATCGACTCCAAGGTCGACGGCCTCGCCGTGACGCTGTCCAGCGCCGACGCCGTCGTCCCGGTCGCGAAGAAGGCCGCCGACGCGGGGATCCCGGTCGTGGCGTTCAACCAGGGCCTCGACCAGTACAAGGCCGCCGGCGCCAAGATGTACTTCGGCTCCGACGAGGACCTCGCCGGGCAGACCATCGGGCAGAAGATCACCTCGGAGACCCCGGGCGGCAAGACCCTCTGCGTCATCCAGGCGCAGGGCTCGGTCGCGCTCGAGGCGCGCTGCGCGGGTGTCAAGAAGACCTTCCCGAACACGGAGAACCTCCAGGTCAACGGAGCGGACCTGCCCTCGGTGCAGCAGACCATCGGTGCGAAGCTCTCGCAGGACCCGTCGATCACCGACGTCGTGACCCTCGGTGCGCCGATCGCGATGGCCGCCCTGCAGTCCGGCGGCACGATCGGCAGCAAGGTCAAGCTGATCACCTTCGACCTCAACCAGGACGCCGCGAAGGCGATCCAGGACAAGAAGATCGAGTTCTCCGTCGACCAGCAGCCGTACGTGCAGGGCTACATGGCCGTCGAGTCGCTGTGGCTCAACCTCAGCAACGGTAACGACATCGGCGGCGGCAAGCCGGTGCTGACCGGGCCGTCGCTCGTGGACTCGACCAACATCGCCCAGATCCTGCCGTACACCGCCAACAACAAGCGGTGACCCGGACCCGGGGCGGCCGGCCTGCTCGCACACAGCACCGGCCGCCCCGGTCCCGTCCCCGCCGACCCGCCACATCCGCCCGTTGGAGCAGCGCATGAGCTCACCCGTCGCGACCCCACCGTCCGCACCCGACACCAGGTCGAAGCAGGAGCCCGTCCGCGTCCAGCGGTCGCTGGGCGCCCGCATCCTGTCCCGCCCGGAGATCGGCGCCTTCGCCGCCGCCGTGGCGATCTTCGTGTTCTTCTTCGCGATCGCCCCGCCGTTCCGCAGCGCCGAGGCCCTCTCGACGATCCTCTACGCCTCCTCCACCATCGGCATCGTCGCCCTCGGCGTCGCGCTGCTGATGATCGGCGGCGAGTTCGACCTGTCCTCCGGCGTCGCGGTCACCACCTCCGCACTCGCCTCGGCGATGATCAGCTTCCAGTTCTCCGTGAACGTGTGGGTCGGTGTCGTCGTCTCGCTGCTGATCTCACTGGCCATCGGGTTCCTCAACGGCTGGCTGCTGGTCAAGACGAAGCTGCCCTCGTTCCTGATCACCCTGTCGACGTTCTTCGTCCTGCAGGGCGTGAACCTCGGCGTCACCAAGCTGGTCACCGGCACCGTCGCCACCAACAACATCTCGAACATGGACGGCTTCGCCTCGGCCAAGGCGATCTTCGCCTCGGACATCAACCTCGGCTTCATCAGCCTCAAGATCAGCGTGCTGTGGTGGCTGCTGTTCATGCTCGCCGCCACCTGGCTGCTGCTGCGCACCCGCACCGGCAACTGGATCTTCGCCGTCGGCGGCAACCAGGACTCCGCCCGCGCGGTCGGCGTCCCGGTGGCGAAGGTGAAGATCGGGCTGTTCATGGGCGTCGGGTTCTGCGCCTGGTTCCTCGGCCAGCACCTGCTGTTCAACTTCGCCAGCGTCCAGGCCGGGCTCGGCGTCGGCAACGAGCTCATCTACATCGTCGCCGCGGTCGTCGGCGGCGCGCTGCTCACCGGCGGCTTCGGCTCCGCACTCGGCTCCGCCATCGGTGCGTTCATCTTCGGCATGACCACCCAGGGCATCGTCTACGCCGGCTGGGACCCCAACTGGTTCAAGACCTTCCTCGGCGTCATGCTCCTGCTCGCCGTCCTCGTCAACCTGTACGTCAAGAACTCCGCCTCACGGCGCAAATAGCAGCGGCGGACAGGAGAAACGATCATGACTGACACGATCATCGAGCACGCCGACAACACCCTGCAGGTCGGCACCCCGCTCGTCGAGATGGAAGGCGTGGGCAAGGCCTACGGCGCCATCCGCGCCCTCGAGGGCGTCAACCTGACGGTCAAGGCCGGCGAGGTCACCTGCGTACTCGGCGACAACGGCGCCGGCAAGTCCACCCTCATCAAGATCATCTCGGGGTTGCACTCCCACTCCGAGGGCGCCCTGCGCGTCGACGGCGAGGAGGTGCGCTTCTCCTCCCCCCGCGAGGCCCTCGATCACGGCATCGCCACCGTCTACCAGGACCTCGCCGTCGTCGGGCTCATGGAGGTCTGGCGCAACTTCTTCCTCGGCTCCGAGATCCGCAAGGGCCGCTGGCCCGGCGCACCGCTGGACATCACCGGCATGCGCGAGATCGCCGACGCCGAGCTCAAGAAGATGGGCATCCACGTCAAGGACATCAACCAGCCCATCGGCACACTCTCCGGCGGCCAGCGCCAGTGCGTGGCGATCGCGCGGGCGGTGTACTTCGGCGCCCGCGTGCTGATCCTCGACGAGCCCACCGCCGCGCTGGGCGTCAAGCAGTCCGGCGTGGTCCTCAAGTACACCGCCGCCGCCCGCGACGCGGGCCTGGGCGTCGTGTTCATCACGCACAACCCGCACCACGCCTACATGGTCGGCGACCACTTCATCATCCTGAAACTGGGCCGCCGGGTCCTCGACCGCACCCGCTCCGAGGTCTCCCTCGAGGAGCTCACCGGCGAGATGGCCGGCGGCCAGGAGCTCGCCGAGCTCGCCCACGAGCTCGAACGCTGACGCGGGAGTGGAGCAGCCGCCGGGCCGCCCCGACGGCACCACCCCCACCCCGCGAGTCGGCACTTTCGGTAGGCCGAAACACACACCTGCGACGGCCTGCGGGCAGGTCCGCCTGAGTGATCATCAGGACACCAGCGCGGATTTTCCATGATCATCCGACGCTGAGGTCCTGGTGATCACCCGCGGGCGTGATCATCAGGCCCAGAGCGCTCACCGGACACGCCCCGAGCGGCGATCGGGTCGGCCGTAGGCGGTCGTGAGATCAGCACCTGCGTCGTGAAGCGAGCCGGGAACAGCGCTGGTGCCGATCTCACGCCCGGCGGGGGCCGGTGGTGCGGCGGACCGCGAGGTAGGGGTCCAGGACCTGCTCCGGGGCCGCCTCCTCCCGACCACCGTCGAGGCGCGCCACGACCGCCTCGACGGCCCGCCCGGCGAGGGCCTCGGTGTCCTGGCCGACGGTGGTGAGGTCGACGTGGGCCATGCGGGAGAAGGGGTCGTCGTCGTAGCCCACGAGGGAGACCTCCCCCGGCACGTCGATCCCGTTGCGGGACAGCGTGTCGAGCAGGCCGACGGCGGTGCGGTCGTTGAAGGCGACCACCGCGGTGGGCAGCTCGCCCCCGTCGAGCAGGGCCTCGGCCGCCCGGATGCCGATGATCTCGGTGCCGGGCGGGGTACCGGCGCCGGGCAGCACCCGCGGCGCGAGACCGCGGGCGGCCATGGCGTGCAGGTAGCCGTCCCGGCGGTCGCGGGCGACCGTGCCCGGCCCGCCGTCGACGTACGCGATCATGCTGTGCCCCAGCAGGTGCAGGTGTTCGACGGCCAGGGCGGTGCCCACCTCGTCGGCGGTCCGCACGACGTCCGGGGCGACCGACACCGGTTCGAGCCGCCGGCACAGCACCACCAGCGGGACGGTCGCGGCGAGCTCGCCGAGCCGGTCCGCCGGCGCGTCCGGTCCGATGAGGACGAGCGCCTCGCAGCGGGAGTCGAGGAGCGTCTCGACCGCGCGGTCCTCCCCGCGGCTGGGCGTGACGGTGGAGAGGACGAGATCGTAGCCGCGGGCCTCGGCGGCATCCTGGAGGTGGGCGGCGACGTCGGCGTGGAAGGGGCTGCGGACGTCGACCAGCAGGCCGATCAGCCGGGACCGGCGACTCGCCAGGGAGCTCGCGGCGCGGTCGGGCCGGTAGCCGAGCCGCTGCGCCGCCTCGAGGACCCGTTCGCGCATCTCCGCGCTCGGCCCGGGCGCCCCGCGGAGCACGAGCGACACGGATGCCGGCGACGCGCCCACGGCCGCGGCCACGTCACCGAGCCGGACCCGCTTCCCCGCCACACCCTCACCCTTCCCGCCCTGCCGAACCGCCCCGCACCGACTCCGCCGCGCCGGCCCCGCCGCACCTCGCCCGCCCGGCCGGTCCTCCCCCGCCGATCCCGCTGCGGCGGAGCGAGGCGACGACGACCGGTCCACGCGGAACCGACCGCCCGATCCTTCCCCCACCCTTGACACGATCTTCCCGCACCCCGCACCATACTCGTGTTTAAAGCGCTTCAAATCCCTCGGAGAGGAACCCGATGACGAGCTCCGTCCGCACCCCGGCCCGGCTCGATCCGGCGAGCGCCCGGGTCGACGACCTGCGCGCCGTGGTCGAGCGGGAGACCGATCCGGCCGACTTCCCCCGCGCCGAGATCGTCTCCGGTGTCACCGTGTACCAGGCCGCCGGCCTGCGGCTCGGCGATCCCGCCGAGGTCCGCGACGAGCTCGCCCGCGCCCTGCTCGACGGCCCCGGGATCGTCGCGATCCGCGGCGCCTTCGGCGACCGCAGCGTGCTGGACCGGGCCACCGAGGCGTTCTTCGCGCTGATCCGGGCGCAGCACGACGCCGGCATCACGATCGGCGACCACTTCGCGAGGCCCGGCAGCAACGACCGGGTCTGGAACGCGTTGGAGAAGCTCGCGCTCGCGGACGCGGACACCTTCGCCGCCTACTACGCCAACGACGTCCTGGCCCTGGTCTGCGAGGCCTGGCTCGGCCCGGCCTACCAGGTCACGAGCCAGGTCAACGTCGTGAACCCCGGCGGCACGGCGCAGAGCCCGCACCGCGACTACCACCTCGGTTTCATGACGCCGGCGGGTGCGGCCCGCTGGCCCGCCCACCAGCACGCGCTCACCCCGGCGCTGACGCTGCAGGGCGCGGTGGCCCACTGCGACATGCCGCTCGAGACCGGACCGACGCTCTACCTGCCGCACTCGCAGAAGTACGCGCACGGCTACCTCGTCGCCGAGCGCGAGGACTTCCGCGCCTACTTCGCCGAGCACCACGTCCAGCTGCCGCTGCAGGCCGGCGACGCGGTGTTCTTCAATCCCGCGGTGATCCACGGCGCCGGCACCAACCGGACGTCGGACGTCAAGCGGATCGCGAACCTCCTGCAGGTCAGCTCGGCCTTCGGGCGCGCGATGGAGCACGTCGACCGGGCCCGGGTCAGCCGCGCGGTGCTGCCGGCGCTGCGCCGGATGCGGGCGGCGGGCGCCTCGGAGCAGTCGCTGCGCGCGGTGATCGCCTCGGCCGCCGAGGGCTACGCCTTCCCCACGAACCTCGACCGGGATCCCCCGGTCGACGGCCTGGCCCCGCCCTCGCAGGCCGACCTGCTCACCGAGGCGGTGCTGCTCGGGCAGGACGACGCGACCTTCGACGCCGCCCTCACCGCCCACTCCGCGAAGCGGACCACCTGATGCCCCCGCTGCTCGACGGCAAGGTCGTCCTGGTCAGCGGCGGCACCTCCGGGGTCGGCGCCGCCGTGGCGAGGGCCGCCCTCACAGCCGGTGCCCGCGTCGCCATCACGGGCCGCCGCCGCGAGCACGGCGAGAAGCTCGCCGCCGAGATGAACGCGAGCCACGTCCCGGGTCCCCGGGACGTGGCCCACGTTCCCCTCGACGCCCGAGTGGTGTTCGTGCCCTGCGACGTCGCCGATCCGGAGCAGGTGCGGGCGGCGGTCGACGCCGTCGTCGCCGAGTTCGGGCGGGTCGACTCGCTGGTCAACGCGGCCGGGCTGACGGACCGCGGGACGCTGCTGGACACCACACCGGAGCTGTTCGACCGGCACGTCGCGGTCGGGCTGCGCGGGCCGTTCTTCGCGATGCAGGCCGTGGTGCGGGACATGCTGCGGCGCAAGGCGCCCGGCACGATCGTGAACATCGGGTCCGAGCAGGGCTACGGCGGCGCGCCGGTGCTCGCCCCCTACGCCGCGGCGAAGGGCGGGCTCGCGGCGCTGACCAAGAACGTCGCCCATGCCCACCGCTTCGACCGCGTCCGGGTCAACCAGCTCAACATCGGCTGGACGGACACCGAGGGCGAGGACGCGACCCAGCGCGCGTTCCACGCCGCCGGCGACGACTGGCGCGAGCGCGCGGCGGCGGGCCTGCCCGCCGGCCGGCTCGGCGACCCGGCGGAGATCGCCGAGATGGTCGTCTTCCTGCTCTCCGACCGCAGCGGCGTGGTCACCGGCTCGGTCGTCGAGTGGGACCAGGCCGTGATCGGCGCCCACGACTAGGAGTGTTTCCCATGGGACAGAACAAGATCGCCGGAGCCCCGATCTCCTGGGGCGTGTGCGAGGTGCCCGGCTGGGGCTACCAGCTCACCCCCGAGCGCGTCCTCGCCGAGATGGCCGAGGTCGGCCTCGCCGCCACCGAGTTCGGGCCGGACGGCTTCCTGCCCGACGCCCCGGCCGCGAAGGCCGCCACCCTGGCCGCCCATCACCTGACCGCGGTCGGCGGCTTCACCCCGACCCTGCTGCACCTGGCGGACCACGATCCCGTCCCGGGCGTCGAGGCGCTGCTGCCGGCGTACGGGGCCGCCGGCGCGGGCACCCTCGTGCTCTCCGCCGACACCGGCCTCACCGGCTACGACTCCCGCCCGCAGCTCGACGACGCCGGCTGGAAGACCCTGCTGGAGAACCTCGACCGGATCTCGGCCGCGGCCGCCGCGGCGGGCGTCGAGACCGTGCTGCACCCGCACGTCGGCACCATGGTCGAGACGGGCGACGACGTCCGGCGGGTCCTGGAGGGCTCGTCCGTCGCGCTGTGCCTGGACACCGGCCACCTGCTGATCGGCGGCACGGACCCCGCCGAGCTGGCGCGGCAGGCGCCGGAACGGGTGGCGCACACGCACTTCAAGGACGTCGACCTCGGGCTGGCCCGGCAGGTGCAGGACGGGCGGCGCAGCTACACCGACGCCGTCCGCGCCGGCATGTACCGGCCGCTGGGCAGCGGGGACGTGGACTTCGGGTCGATCGTCGGCTCCCTGCGCGCCCGCGACTACCAGGGCTGGTACGTACTGGAGCAGGACACGATCCTCACCGAGGCCCCGACGGGCGTGGGCCCTGCGGCGGACGTCCACACCAGCGTGGAGCACCTCCGCAGCCTGCTCGCCTGACGAGCCCCCCGGGACCCTCCCCGACCACGGCCACCCCGCTCCCCGAGACCGGTGATCAGCACCTCGGACCGATGAGCGCCGATAGCGGCGCCCATGGGTCCGGCTCGGCGATCATGAGGGTCAAGGTCGGGGGGTGTGGCGGTGGAGTGCCCGGGCCAGGACCGCGGCCAGCGGGTTCGCCGGCTCGTCGAGGCGGGCCTGCTGCTGCTCGATCGTGGTCTCGTAGCGGGCGATCGTGGCGCGCTGCTCGGCGACCTCGTCCCAGGCCGCGTCGAGCCGCCGCGAGCAGGAGCGCAGCCGCGACCGGAGGTCCTCGGTCTCCGCCGCCGCGAGGGCCGCCCCGTGGCGCAGCTCCTGGACCTGCGAGTACAGCGCGATCCGGTTCCGCTCCAGGAGTGCGAGCAGCTCGGAGTTCGTCCAGGGCAGCAGTGCCTCCCACAGCTCCTCGGCGAACGGCGCCCCGTCCCGGGCCAGCACGGCGAGCCCGGAGAGCGCGGGGACGATCGCGAGGCTCCACGGCTCGGGGGCGCCGGCGATCGCGTCCTCCACCGCCGTCAGCACGCCGTTGCGCTGCCCGCCGGCCTCGACCGCGGTGGCGAAGGCGCCGACGATCCCGGCGGGGCTCACCCCGTCGTGCCGCACGAGGGCGCCCTCGTGCCCGGTGGACCGGGCCGCGGCGGCCCCGGCCGGGTACCGGTCCCGCCGGCCCGTGGGCCACAGGACGTCGTGCACCAGCACCACGGCGTCCGGTGCCGCGGCGAGCACCACGGTGAGGGCGTCGAGCACCGAGGTGTGGTCGGTGGGCCCGTCGAGCACGTAGAGATCCGCGACGGGCGCCTCCACCAGGGACTCCACCGGCACGACCCCGGGCGCGGCATCCGGACCGGACCCGACCCGGTGGACGGTCGTCGCACCGAGCTCGCGGTAGCCCCCGGCCGCTCCCCCCTGACCCACCCGCACGGCCGCGCCCGCGAGATCCCGCCCGCCCACGACCCCGGCCTCCGTGCCGCCGACCTCCGTGCCGCCGACCTCCACCACGCCGCGGACCTCGCGGGTGAGCATCACGGCCTCGAGGACCTCCCGCAGGCCGGTGCGCGCCTCGGCCTGCAGCGGCTCGGCGCGGGCCCGGCGGGCCTGGCCGTGCGGGTCGAGCCGGGTGCCGCCCCACCGCGCCGCGACCCTGGCCGCCGTCGCGGTCGCCGGACGCCCGGCGACCCCGCCCGGTTCCCCGTTCCCCGCCATCGTTCCTCCATAACGGACCTTCGCCCGTGCGCATGTGCACGGGCGATCACCCGACGTCCGAATGTGAATGCCGCACCGCCGCGGCCCGTGCACGAAAGCATGCGGCGCAGCGCTTCCCGGTCCCCGACTCGGCCCTCCCGGCGATTGCACCCGACCGTGCGATGTCCCGTTCCCGCCATTCATGATCTAATTCCGGACACGAATTCCGGGCGGGCTGCGCGCGACACGCGGTCGACGGGCTGGGCAGATTCGATCTTTCGTGCCACCCTCACCCGATCGGGAGAAGGGGGTGCGCGTGTCTCTGCTCGAGGAGCACCGCAGCGAGCTCCCCCGGCCCCGCGCCGGCGATCTCCCCCGCGCGTCACCGGTTCGCGTCCGGCCCGTCCCGAACCCCTTCGCCGTGCCCCACGCCCCGGGTCTCGACGGGCTGCGGGCGCTCGCGGTGCTGGCCGTCCTCGCCTACCACCTGGACCTGACCTGGGCGGGCGGCGGTTTCCTCGGGGTCGAGGTGTTCTTCACCCTCAGCGGGTTCCTGATCACCCAGCTGCTGTCGGCCGAGCTGCGCCGGCACGGGCGGATCGGCGTGCGGGCGTTCGCCCTCGCCCGGGCCCGGCGGCTGGTCCCGGCGCTCGTGGCCTGCGTCCTGGGCACCCTGCTGCTGTTCCGGCTGCTGCTCCCGGCCACCGCGTCGGGGCTTCGCGGGGACGCGCTGTCCTCACTGTTCTACGTCCAGAACTGGCACCTGGTCCTGGGCGGGGTGCCGTACGCGGAGTCCTTCGAGCGGCCCGGGCCCTTCCTGCACATCTGGTCGCTGGCCGTCGAGGGCCAGCTGTACGTGCTGTGGCCGCTGCTGTTCGCCGGGGTCCTGGCGGTGCTCGGCCGCCGCCGGGCGGCCTTCGCGGCCCTGGTGCTGGCCGGGGTGTCGGCGGTCGCGACGGCCTGGCAGTTCGACCCGGACGCCAGCGGGCTCGCCTACTACGCCACGGACTCCCGGGCCTCCGGCTTCCTCGTGGGCGCCGCGACCGCGCTGCTCTGGACGCCGGAACGCTGGGACCGGCCGCGCTCCGCCGGCACCCGCGCGGTGTACGACCTCGTCGGCGTCGCCGCGCTCGTCGCCCTACTGGTCGGTTTCACGGTCGCCTCGGAGTTCTCCGCGGACCTCTACGAGCACGGCGGCTTCCTGCGCACCGCCCTGCTGACGGCGGCGGTGCTGGTGGCCGCCACGGGCGCCGGTCCCGCCGTGCGCGGGCTGCTCTCCGTGAGGCTGCTCACCGCGATCGGCCGCCGCTCCTACGGGATCTACCTCTACCACTGGCCGATCCTGGTGCTGACCAGGCCCGGAGCGGACCTGCCCGGTCCCGTGTGGCTGGTCGACTGCGGGCGGGTACTGGCGACCTTGCTGGTCGCCGAGGCATCGTATCGGTGGCTGGAGACCCCGATCAGGCGAGGAGCGATCCGGCGGATGGCACAACGGGCACGGCTCACGCGCCTCGCGTCGGGCGCCGTCGCGGCCGTCGTCGCGGCTCTCGTGGTGTCCGCCGTGGTCGCGCTGACCCGTCCCGCCGAGCCCACCCTGCCGCTCGCCGCACCGCCCGCGACCACGAGCGAAGCCCCCGCCCCGGCACCGACCACGCCCCCTGCCACGACCCCGGCTCCGGCCGCGACCCAGCCCGCGCCCACACAGCCCACGCCGACCCAGCCCGCGCCGACCCAGCCGGCCGCGACCGGCCCCGCCTACGTCCTCGGCGACTCCATCGCACTCGGCAGCGCCGACGCCCTCACCCAGGCGCTGGGCCCGGGCACCACCGTCGACGCCAAGGTCGGCCGCCAGTACGCCGGCGCCCCGGCCGCGGTCCGGGCGTGGGCCGCCGCGCACCGCGGGCCCGTGGTCGTCGATCTCGGGGCCAACGGCACCGTCGACGCGGCGGACGTCGAGGGCGTCATCACCGCCGCGGGAGACCGGCCCGTCGTCCTGGTCGGGGTCTCCGTGCCGCGCCGCTGGCAGGACCCGAACAACCGCGTCCTGCGGGCCGCCGCCGAGCGACACGCACCGCAGGTCGCGTTCGTGGACTGGGCCGCGCTCGTCGCCCGGGACAGGTCGGTCCTCGGGCCGGACGGCGTGCATCCCACCGTCCGGGGCCGGACGGTCCTGGCCACGGCGATCCGCGCCGCGCTCCCTAGCTGACGAAGCGCTTCTCGATCTCGGTGAGGTACGCCTCGGCGAGGTTCTCGACGGTCGCGAGGTCGAGCACCACCGGCGCACCCGCCGCGATCCCGGTGACCGAGCTCGCCGGCACCCACTTCACGGCCTTCTGGTCGACCATCGTGCCGCCGGCCAGCAGGGACGTCGCCAACAGCTCGACCTCGGTGACCGGGTTGGTGTCCTTGCCGGACACGGCCCGCACCCGGTGCACGAACAACCGGTCGAGGACGAGCACGGTGCCGGCGAGCAGCGCCGGCTCGGGGGTGGCGCGGACGGCGGTGAGCAGGGCGTCGACGTGCGCGCGGGCGACGTCGAGCTCGTCACGGGTGTAGCTGTTGCGGCCGAGCATGGGATCCTCCGTGGGGTCGGTTCACCACGGTGTCGGATCCCCCGCCCGAAATGTGACCGCACGGAGCTGACCCCTACCGCCGGACCTTGCGGGCCGACGCGCCGGCGCCGGCCACCAGGCTGCTGATCACCAGACCGACGACCAGGTGGATCACCGCGGTGGCCACCCGCTCCCCGATCGGCGCGCTGCCGAGCAGCGGCAGCAGCGCGGCCACCACCGTCACCAGCCCGACGATCCAGGACAGGTAGGTCATGGGCCGCGGCGTCGAGAGCAGCAGCAGGTGCGCGAGCCCGGTCGCCGCCAGCGCCGCGACGGCCGACAGCACACAGAGCAGGACGGTCCGGGAGTCGCCGAGCGCCCCGGAGCTGGCCGGGCCGTTGAAGGCGATCCGCAGCACCGCCCGCACGATCAGGGTGCCGACCATCGCGACCAGGGCGGCCACGATCGCCGTCGCCAGCCCGGCGGCCCAGAGCCGGGCCGCGTCGACGGTCGGGCGGGCCGGCTCGCGGGGCGGCGGGGAGGACTGCGGGTTCTGCCCCTGCCGCTCCCAGCTCGACTCGTAACCCGCGAACTGCCGGGTCGGCTCCTCCTCCCGGTCGTCCCAGGTGCCGTAGCCGCCGCCGGATCCGTAGCCGCTGGACATCCATCCCCCTCGTGCAGTGGTGGAGCACAGTGTGGAGGGCACCGGCGGCCGGGGGAAGTCGGCACCCCGGGCACGGACGGGTGGGCCTACGCTCGTTCCCGTGACCACACCCCCCACCGGTCTGCTGTCCCCGCCCAAGCTGCTGCTCGGGCTCGTGTGCGCCTCCGTGGTGGCCCACGCGGGGCTGGCCGTCGTGGGCGGGGCGCTCTGGGCCCAGGTCATGTCCGCGGTGCTGGCGCTGGCCGCCCTCGCGATCGTCGCCCTGCTGCTGCAGCGGCCGGTGCCGCACACGGTGCTCGCGACCGCGCTCTACGGGATGGTCGGCGTCGCCAGCTTCCTCGCCGTGCTCGGTGCGGCGCTCGCGGCGGGCGGGTCCCCGGTCGCGGGCTGGGTGGGCCCCTGGGGCATCGCCGCCGTGATCGTCGACTCGTCGGCCGTGCGGATCTCCGCGGCCGTGCTGCGCCGCGCCGAGCGGGAGCAGCAGTCCCGCGGCCCGGCAACGTGATCGTCACCCAGCCCTGACGTCCCCGGCACACGCGGTACCGATCCTCGACGCATGACGGCGGAGTGTGCGCCGCTGCGGTTCCGGGTGCTCGGCGAGGTCGAGGCGTGGGACGGCCGCGGCCGGGTGGAGCTCGGCGGGCCCAAGCAGCGGGCGCTGCTGGTGTCGCTGCTGGTCCGCGCCGGGCGCACCGTGTCCCTCGAGCAGCTGGTCGACGACCTGTGGCCCGACGAGCCGCCGCCCCGCGCCGCCGCCACGGTCCAGGTCTTCGTGTCCAACCTGCGCCGCGCGCTGGAGCCCGGCCGCACCCGCGGCACCCCGGCCCGGGTGCTGGTCACGGCCGGGCGCGGCTACCGGCTCGCCGTGGACCCGCTGACCGTCGACGCCCACGCCTTCGCCGACCTCGCAGGCCGCGGCCGCCGTGCCCTCGCCGCGGACGACCACCGCGAGGCCTCCGACCTGCTGGACCGGGCCGCCGAGCTGTGGGCCGGGCCCGCACTGGCCGGCGTCCCGGCGTCGCCGTTCGTGCAGGCCGAGGCCGCCCGCCTGGAGGAGCTGCGGCTCACCGCCGCCGAGGACCGCGCGGAGGCCGAGCTCGGCCTCGGCCGCCACCTCGCGCTCGTCCCGGACCTGGAACGGCACGTCCAGCGCCATCCACTGCGCGAGCGGTCGCGCGGCCACCTCATGCTCGCGCTGTACCGCTGCGGCCGGCAGGCCGACGCGCTCGGCGCCTACCGGGCCGGACGGGCCGTGCTGGGCGAGGAGCTCGGCCTCGAGCCCAGCCCGCGGCTGCGCGCGCTGGAGGCCGCCGTCCTCCGCCAGGACCCCCGCCTCGACGGGAGCGCGGCCCCGCGGCCGGCGCCCCGGCCCGACGCCCCCGGGCGGGTCCTCGTGGTCGACGACAGCGGCCTCAACCGGCGGCTCCTCGCCACCGCCGTCGCCGCCCAGGGCCACGAGGTGCACACCGCCGAGAACGGCACGCAGGCCCTCGACCTGCTGCGGGCCGACGAGTTCGACGTCGTCCTGCTGGACCTGATGATGCCCGTCCTCGACGGCTACTCCACCCTCGCCGCGATCAAGGCCGATCCGGGCCTCGAGCACCTCCCGGTGATCATCGTGTCGGCGGTCGGGGACACCGCGAGCGTCGTGCGCTGCATCGAGCTCGGCGCCACGGACCACCTCCCGAAACCGTTCGGCGCGGAGATGCTGCGGGCCCGGCTGCGGACCTCGCTGGCGCTCAAGCGGAGCCGGGCGGCCGAGCGGGCCGAGATCGCGCAGCTGCGCCGCCAGGTCGACCACGCCCGGGCCGCCGTGCGGTGAGACGCTCGCTGCGGACCCTCGTCACCGGGGGGCTCGGCGCCGGGGTCGTGCTGCTCGCCGTCCTGCTGCTGGTCAGCCTGGCCGCCGAGCGAAGCATGCAGGACGCGACATCCGCCGAGGCCCGCCGCTCGGAGTCGCTGCGGCTCGCCTACGAGCTGCGCCAGACCTCCGACGACCTCACCCGGATGGCGCGCAGCTACGTCGCCACGGCCGATCCCCGCTACCTCGGCTGGTTCCGCGAGATCCTCGCGATCCGCGCGGGCACCGCCCCGCGCCCGCTCGGCTACGACGGGATCTACTGGGACGTCGTCAGCGACCCCGTCGACAACCCGGACGGCAGCCGTCGCCCCACCGCCGCCGGACCACCCGTCGCCTTCGCCACCCTCGCCGCGCAGGCCGGCTTCAGCCCGCGGGAGCTGGACCTGCTGCGCACCGCGCAGAGCCGGTCCGACGCGCTGGCGCAGATCGAGGAACGGGCGTTCACCCTGGTCGGCAGGCCGGAGGCCAGCGGGCTTCTGTACGACGCCGACTACCTCCACGCCAAGGCCGAGATCATGGAACCCATCGGCCAGGTGCTCTCGCTCGTCGACACCCGCACGGCCGGCGAGACCGCGCAGGCGGCGGACCGCGCGCGGGCCTGGACGGCCACGGCCATCACCGTGGCGCTCCTGCTCCTCGCCGGCATGGCGGTCTTCGTGGGCCTCACCCGGCGGGCCGTCCTCCGTCCCGTCGCCGAGCTCGACGCCGCCACCGCCCGGATCGCCGCCGGTGAACCGGACGCGCGGGCACCGGTGAGCGGGGTGAGCGAGGTCCGGGCCCTGGCCGAGCGCTTCAACGGGATGGCCGGGCGGGTCCGCGAACGCACCGCCGAGCTGCACGCCGCGGTCGCCGCCGCGGAGGCCGCCAACTCGGCCAAGAGCACCTTCCTCGCCACCGTCAGCCACGAGATCCGCACGCCGATGAACGCCGTGATCGGCATGTCCGGGCTGCTGCTCGACGGCGAGCTCGCACCCGACCAGCGGGAGTACGCCGAGATCGTCCGCGACAGCGCGGGATCGCTGCTGTTCCTGCTCACGGACCTGCTGGACTTCGCGAAGATCGAGGCGGGCCGCCTGGACCTCGACCACGCGCCCGTCGCCGTCGCCGACTGCGTGCGCGGCGCGCTCGACCTGGTGTCCGCCGATGCCGCGGCGAAGGGCCTGGCCCTGCGGCTGGAGATCGCGCCGGGCACCCCGACCGGGCTGGTCGGGGACGGCACGCGGCTGCGGCAGGTGCTGGTGAACCTGCTGGGCAACGCCGTGAAGTTCACCGAGCGCGGCGGGATCACCGTGGCCGTGTCCGTGGCCGTGTCCGCGTCCCCCGGTGCGGTCCTCGAGTGGAGTTTCGCCGTCCGCGACACCGGCGTCGGCATCCCCCCGGACCGGCTCGACGCCGTGTTCGAGGCCTTCACCCAGGCGGACGCGTCGACCTCGCGGCGCTACGGCGGCACCGGCCTCGGCCTCGCGATCTGCCGACGGCTCTGCGCGCTGATGGGCGGCACGATCACCGCGCGGAGCGTCCTCGGGGCCGGCACCACCGTCACCGCCACCGTCCGCGCCCCGGCCGCCACGACGCCCCTGCCACCGCCCGCGCCGGTCGAGCCGCCCGCCCCCACCGGACCGCCGCTGCGGGTCCTGGTGGCCGAGGACCATCCCGTCAACCAGCGCCTGACCGCGCTGCTGCTGGAGCGGCTCGGGCACCGCGCGGACATCGTGGCCGACGGCGAGGAGGTGCTCGTCGCCCTGCGCGAGCGGCCCTACGACGTGGTCCTGATGGACGTCCGGATGCCGGGGCTCGACGGCCCCGCGGCCACCCGCAGGATCCGCGCCGAGCATCCCGGCCCCGGGCCGCGGATCGTGGCCGTGACCGCGGACGTCCGGCCGGGCGGCCGGGAGGAGTGCCTGGCCGCCGGCATGGACGAGGTCCTCACCAAACCGCTCGAGCCGCGTGCGCTGGACCGCGCGCTCGCCGGCGTCCGGCCCACCCTGGACCCGGTCGCCCTGGTGCGGCTGCGCGAGCTGGTCGGGGACGCGGAGATCGGCGGCCTGGTCGACGGGTTCCTCGACGAGGCGGCGGAGCTGCTCGACAGCCTGCGCACCGCCCTCGACGGGGGCGACACCGCGGCCGCGCAGCACGCCGCCCACACCCTCAAGGGCCTCGGCGACAGCTTCGGGGCCACCGCGCTCGCGGAGCTGTGCCGGCGGGCGGAGGTCCCCCGGCCGGCTCCCGCGCTCGCCGGACAGATCGGCGAGGAGCTCGGACGGGTGGCCGGCGCCCTGCGCCACCGCGTCTGACCTGCGCATTTGTCGGTCGTTTAGCGCGGACGGGTTCGCTCGCGGAACGGGGCCGCCGCCGTCCCCGGGCCGTGATCCCCCGTCCCTGCTCCGAAGGGCTGCGATGAGCATCGAGAACGCCCGGCGCGATCCCGCGCCGGAACCCGGCGAACTGCCCCGCGAGTCCGCCGCCAAGGAGACCCTCGAGGACTACACGCTCCGGTTCGCGCCGCGGAGCTACCGCAAGTGGTCGACCGGCGTCGTCGGGGTGACCGCGCTGGGCGGCATCGCCTATCTCGCCGACTTCGCCATCGGCGCCAACATCGGGATCTCGTACGGCACCACGAACGCCCTGTGGGGCATCCTCGTGTTCGCCGTGGTGATCTTCGCGACCGGCTTCCCGCTGGCCTACTACGCCGCCCGCTACAACCTCGACCTCGACCTGATCACCCGTGGCTCGGGCTTCGGCTACTACGGCTCGGTGGTCACCAACGTCATCTTCGCGACGTTCACCTTCATCTTCTTCGCCCTCGAGGGCTCGATCATGGCCCAGGGCCTGAAACTGGGCCTCAACATCCCGCTCTGGGTGGGCTACGCCGTCTCCACGTTGATCATCTTCCCGCTGGTGATCTACGGGATGTCGCTGCTGTCCAAGCTACAGCTGTGGACCACGCCGCTCTGGCTGGTGCTGATGGTCGCGCCCTTCGTGTACCTGCTGGTGAGCCACCCGGACTCGGTGAGCTCCTTCTTCGCCTACCAGGGCGAGAACGGCCAGGGCGCGCCCAGCATCGGCGCCGTCATGCTCGCCGCCGGCGTGTGCCTCTCGCTCATCGCGCAGATCGCCGAGCAGATCGACTACCTGCGCTTCATGCCGCCGAAGACGCCGGAGAACTCGCGGCGCTGGTGGACCTCGCTGATCCTCGCCGGCCCGGGCTGGGTGTTCTTCGGCGCGATCAAGCAGATCGTCGGGCTCTTCCTCGCCGTCTACATCATCGCCAACGTGGCCGACGGCGCCACGGTCGCCAACGAGCCCGTCCACCAGTTCCTGGAGATCTACAAGGACATCATGCCGCCGTGGGCCGCCATGACGGTGGCCGTCATCCTCGTCGTCATCTCCCAGATCAAGATCAACGTGACGAACGCCTACTCGGGCTCGCTGGCCTGGACCAACTCCTTCACCCGGATCACCAAGACGTACCCGGGCCGGCTGGTGTTCCTCGGCGTCAACCTGCTCATCGCGCTGGTCCTGATGGAAGCCAACATGTTCAGCTTCCTGAACACGATCCTCGGCTTCTACGCCAACTGCGGCATGTCCTGGGTGGTCGTGGTCGCCACGGACATCGCGATCAACAAGTACCTGCTCAAGCTCTCGCCGCTGCAGCCGGAGTTCCGCCGCGGCATGCTCTACAACGTCAACCCCGTCGGCTTCGGCTCGATGATCGTCTCGGCCGGGGTGTCCATCCTGGTCTTCTTCGGTGCCTTCGGCGCGGCGGTCCAGCCGTTCAGCCCGCTCGTCGCGATCGGCCTGGCCATCGTGCTCCCGCCGCTGCTGGCGATCGCCACCAAGGGCAAGTACTACCTGCGCCGCACCGACGACGGCATCGACCTGCCGATGCTCGACGAGCACGGCAACCCGTCGGCCGAGACGCTGCACTGCCACGTGTGCCGCCAGGACTTCGAGCGCCCGGACGTCGCGCGGTGCGAGACGCACGACGCCGTCGTCTGCTCGCTGTGCCTGTCGACGGACAAGGTCGGCGACCACGTGCTGCCGGCCCAGGCCTGACCGGAGGGGTGGAGGCCCGTCCGCGCACAGCGCGGGCGGGCCTTCCCGGTCCTGCTCCACCGAGGTGTGGGACAGCGTCATCCGCGCATCGCGCGGGCGGGCCTACCCTCCCCCCGGGACGATCACCGGGGAGGCCGGATGGACAGCACCGAGGACGACGAGAGCAGGGCGGACGGGGCTCCCGTCGCCGACAACTCGCTCGGCCGGCTGCTCGCACTGGCCGACGGGGTGTTCGCGATCGCGATGACCCTGCTCGCCCTGGACCTGCGGGTGCCGCAGCTGCCCGACGGTGCCACCGAGGCACAGCTGCTCGCCGCGCTGCGGGACGAGCTGCCGAGCGTGGGCACCTACCTGCTGAGCTTCTACGTCGTGGCCAACTACTGGCTGGGCCACCACCGGCTGATGCGCTCGGTCACCCGCACCCATCCGCGGCTGATCGTCCACACGCTGGCCCTGCTGCTGCTGGTCGCGGCCCTGCCGTTCCCCAGCTCGCTGCTCGCGGAGTACGGGAGCAGGCCGATCGCGCTGGTGATCTACGCCGGGGTCAACATCGTCGCGAGCCTCGTGATCCTCTCCCTGCGCCGCGACCTGAGGGCCTACGAGCTGCGTTCGGGACCCACCGACCGGAGCAGCTGGTTCGAGTCCGGACTGGAGGTGCGCGGGAACCTCGCGGTCTTCGCCCTGTGCATCCCGGTGGCGTACCTCGTCCCCTCGTGGGCGCCGTTCACGCTCGTGCTGCTCGCCGTCGCGGGCCGGCTGGGTGCGGTGGCCCGCTGGTGGCGGCGGCGACGGCAGTAGTTTCGGCGCATGCCCCGCGCGATCCGCTTCCACACCCTCGGCGGCCCCGAGGTCCTCACGGTCGAGGAGCTGCCGGTCCGCTCCCCCGGCCCCGGCGAGGTCCGGATCCGGGTCGACGCCGTGGGGCTCAACCGGGCCGAGGTCAACTTCCGCCGCGGGACCTACGTCGAGGCGCCGCGGCTGCCCGCCGGGCTCGGCACCGAGGCGGCCGGGGAGATCCTCGAGCTCGGGCCGGAGGTCGACGGCTGGGCCCCCGGCGACGCCGTCAGCGTCGTGCCGTCCTTCTCCCAGAACGACTATCCCGTCTATGCGGAGGAGGCGGTCGTCCCCGCCCGGTCCCTGGTGCGCCGCCCCGAGGGCATGGACGCGGTCACGGGCGCGGGTGTCTGGATGCCGTACGTGACGGTCTACGGGATGGTCGCCGAGGTCGCCCGCGTGCGGCCCGGGGACCGGGTGGTCGTCACCGCGGCCGCGAACAGCATCGGCGTCGCGGCCCTGCAGGTCCTCCGGTCCCTCGGGGCGACGCCCGTGGCGACCACCCCCACCGACGCGCACGGCGACGCCCTGCGGGCCGCGGGCGCCGCCGAGGTCGTGGTCACCGGCCCCTACGACAGCGCACCCGACTCCCTCGGCGATGCGCTGGGGAAGGCCGACCTGGTCCTCGACGCGGTCGGCGGTCCGCAGGTGGCCCAGCTCGTCCGGGCCACGGTCCCGGGCGGCACCGTGCTCGTCCACGGTGGCCTGTCCGGCCTGCCCACGCCCCTGCCGGGCGGCGCCTACGCCCCGGTGTGGCTGCGCCGCTACCTGGTCTCGGAGATCACCCGCGATCCCGCCGCGCTGCGCCGCGCCGAGGCCTTCGTGCGAGCCGGCCTCACCACGGGCGCCCTGGTCCCGCTGATCGACCGCATCTTCGCCTTCGACGAGGTCCGCGAGGCCCACGAGTACATCGACTCCCCCGACCGCGCCCCCGGCAAGCCCGTCCTCCGCGTCCGCTGAGGCGCGTTATGGAACCATAACGTCGGTTTCGGGCGTCCTGAGCAGCGTTATGGTTCCATGACGCCACCCGAGGAGCCTCAGGACCAGGGGCGTCGGGAGCGCTCGCTCCAGTAGAGCTGCGGGGGTTCGGCGAGGTCGAGGAGCTGCTCCTCGGTGTCGGGGTCGAGCTTGAGGTGGGTGGCCTCGGCGTTGCTGCGCAGCTGGGCCGCGTCCGCCGCCCCGGACAGGACGGTGGCGGCCCAGGGCTGGGCCAGGGCGGCCGCGATCGCGAGGCGGTCCACCGTGGTCCCGAGCTCCCCGGCGAGGGCGGCGGCCCGGTCGTCCGCCGCGCCCGCGGCGCCGCCCGGGGCGAGCCGCCCGTTCGCCACGACCTCCTTGACGATCACCCGCGCGCCCGCGTCCGCGGCCTCGGCGAGCGCCGGGCCCACCGAGGGTTCGAGGACGTTCCAGGTGCTCTCGAACGAGGTGAAGAGCGGATCGCGGTCGACCGTCACCTCGAGCGCGCGGCGCACCGCCTCGGCCTGGCGGGGGCCCGACGTCGAGATGCCCACGCGGATCCCGTGCTCGCGCAGGTCCGCGAGGGCGCGGTGCAGCTCCGCGTCGTCCAGCGCGCCGGTGTCCAGCGTCGCCGAGTGCACGTGGTAGATCGACAGCCGGCTGCCGAGCAGGGTCAGCGACTCGGCGGACTGGGCCGCGAAGGCCTCGGGTGAGTGGTCCTTGACCTCGTGCCGGGGCACGTCGAGCTGCCAGCCGCCGACGTACCGGTACCCCCACTTGGACCCGACCTCGACGTCGTCGGTGCCGGGCCGGGCGGCGAGCCAGCCGGCCAGGAACTCCTCGGCCCGGCCGTAGGAGCGGGCCACGTCGACGTACCGGATCCCCGCCGCGTAGGCCGCGTCGAGGACCGACCAGGTGCGTTCCCGCAGGTCGTCGACCGTGCGGTGGGCGCCGAGATCGTGCTCGCGTCCGGCGTTGATGTAGGCGGGGCGCCCGACGGCGGCCAGCCCGATCCCGAGACGTCGCACGGAGGTCACCCCTCCACGCTGCCACACGGACGCTGCAACCGTGCTGCAACCCTTGCGACGCCGCAGCGGGAGGAGTCCCCTGTCCTGTGACCAGCACCACAGCGAGCAGCACGAACAGGGAGGTCCGCATGACCCAGACCCTCGAGCCGGAGACCGGAACCAGCCCCCGCGAACGCGTCGAGGCCTGGCTCGCCGACTTCGAGGCGGCGCTCGTGGCCCGGGACGCCGAGCGGGCGGCCGGCCTCTTCGCGACGACGTCGTTCTGGCGGGACCTGATCGCGTTCACCTGGAACCTCAAGACCGTCGAGAACCGCGACGGCGTGGCGGACCTGTTGCGCGCCACCATGGAGTCCACGGACGCCCGGAACTTCGCGGCGACCGAGGAGCCCACCGAGGCGGACGGCGTGGTCGACGCCTGGATCGGCTTCGACACCGCCGTCGGCAGGGCCCGCGGCCACCTGCGGCTGACCGACGAGGGCGCCTTCACCCTGCTCACGACCCTCTACGAGCTCACCGGCCACGAGGAGCCCCAGGGCGAGAACCGGCCGATGGGCGCGGAGCACGGCGCGAACCGCGACCGCGTGACCTGGTCGGAGGCCCGCCGCGCGGAGTCGGAGGAGATGGGCCGCACCCGCGAGCCGTACGTCGTGGTCGTGGGCGGCGGGCAGGGCGGGATCGCGCTGGGGGCGCGGCTGAAGCAGCTCGGCGTGCCGCACGTCGTCGTCGACCGGTACGCGCGGCCCGGCGACCAGTGGCGCAGCCGCTACAAGTCCCTCTGCCTGCACGACCCGGTCTGGTACGACCACCTGCCGTACCTGGACTTCCCGAAGAACTGGCCGGTGTTCGCGCCCAAGGACAAGATCGCGGACTGGCTCGAGTTCTACACGAAGGTCATGGAGGTCAACTACTGGTCGCGGACGACCTGCAAGAGCGCGTCCTACGACGGGAGTGAGTGGACCGTCGTCCTGGACCGAGACGGGGAGGAGATCACCCTCCACCCGAAGCAGCTCGTCCTCGCGACGGGCATGTCCGGCAAGGCCACCGTGCCGGAGCTGCCCGGGCAGGACGTGTTCCGGGGCGAGCAGCACCACTCCTCGAAGCACCCGGGGCCCGACGCCTACAAGGACAAGAAGGTCGTGGTCATCGGGTCGAACAACTCCGCGTTCGACATCTGCGGGGCGCTGTGGGAGGTCGGCGCGGACGTCACGATGGTGCAGCGCTCGAGCACGCACATCGTCAAGTCGGACTCCCTGATGGACCTCGGCCTCGGTGACCTGTACTCCGAGCGGGCGGTGGCGGCCGGCGTCACCACGCAGAAGGCCGACATGATCTTCGCGTCGCTGCCGTACCGGATCATGCACACCTTCCAGCAGCCGGTCTACGCGGCGATCAAGGAGCGGGACCAGGAGTTCTACGACCGCCTCGAGGGCGCCGGCTTCCGCCACGACTGGGGCGACGACGACTCCGGCCTGTTCATGAAGTACCTGCGGCGGGGCTCGGGCTACTACATCGACGTCGGGGCCGCGGACCTGATCGCGAACGGCGACGTGAGGCTCGTCCAGGGCCAGGTGGTGCGCCTCACGGAGAACGCGGTGGTGCTCGCGGACGGCACCGAGCTGGAGGCCGACCTGGTCGTCTACGCGACCGGCTACGGCTCGATGAACGGCTGGGCCGCGGACCTCATCAGCCAGGAGGTCGCGGACAGGGTCGGGAAGGTGTGGGGCCTGGGCTCGGACACCACGAAGGACCCCGGCCCGTGGGAGGGCGAGCAGCGCAACATGTGGAAGCCCACCCAGCAGGAGGCGCTCTGGTTCCACGGCGGCAACCTGCACCAGAGCCGCCACTACTCGCTCTACCTGGCGCTGCAGCTCAAGGCGCGACAGGAGGGCATCCCGACGCCGGTCTACGGGCTGCAGGAGGTCCACCACACCCGCTGACCGGATCCGACGACGAGCGGGCCGGCTCCTACCCGGGGGCCGGCCCGTCCCGGTGGGCCACCAGGTGCAGCTGGGTGTCCACCCCGGTGACCTGCAGCGGGCGCAGCACGGCCCGGTTCCCGCCCGTCACCACCTGCAGGGACACCCCCGCGCGCTCGGCGGCCCGCTGTACGTGGACCAGCGCGGCGAGCCCGCGGGACGCGAGGAACCCGAGCTCGGACAGGTCCACGACCAGCGAGGACGCCTCGGCGAGCAGCCGGGTGGCCACCTCCTGCACGGCGTCCGCCTCGGCGGCGTCGATCTCGCCGCGGACCACGAGCAGCCGCTCACCGGGCGCGGGCGCGAGCACGTGCAGCTCGACCGCGTCCCCCGGGGCGTCACGACGTTCCCAGGTCACGGCGGCATCCGGACGGACGGAACCGTCGGCAGGGCTGCACACGAGCGGGAGTCCTTTCGCGAGGGGGAGCGCGCTGCTCGACTCCGACCTGTGCGGGGAGCTCGACCGTACCGTGCCCGGGAACGCGGGGCGCGGCGAACGAGTGCCTCACTTTGCTCCATCCGGGCCGCTTCGGCGCCGGAGCGTGCTGTCATGCGCACCGGATGCACCGGTCGACGGAGACCGGGGACGGACGGAGGATCGATGCTGCCCGGTGCGGAGTGCCTGGTGGAGGCCGAGCGGGTGATGGGGACCGTCCTGGACGGAGTCCGTCCGGACCAGTGGCGGACGAGGATCCCCCCGCTCCCCGACTCCCCCGACCCGACCCGACCCACCGCGTTGGACGCCCTGGTCCGCCACCACATCGCCCGCACCGCCGCGCTCGTCGACCTGCTGGCCGGGCGCGAGCACCTGGCCGGGGACGTGCTGCCGCCGCACCGGGAGGAGCTCCCCGCGCTGGCGCGCCAGGTCTCGGAGAAGGCGTGCGCGGCGGTCGCCGGGGTGGAGGACGAGGACGCCCCGGTCGGCCCGGACCGGATCCCCGCGGGCGCCTTCCTGTGGCGGGAGGCCGTGGGCCGGGCCCTGCTCGCCCACGAGGTCTCGATCCACCGGGGCTCGGTGAACCCGTTGACGGAGGGGCTGGCGCGGGCGCTGTACGACCACGTCACGCCGGACCTCGCACGCTGGCAGGAGACCGGGGTCTTCGGTCAGCCGGTCGAACCCGTCCCGGCGGACGTCTCGTGGCGGGACCGGTTCGTGATGGTGGCCGGCCACGACCCGCACCCCCTGTGGGACCGCTGAGCTACCGCTTCTCGCGCCAGGCGCGCTCGAACGGCAGCCGCCACGCGTTCGGCGCGATGAGCTGGTGGATCGCGTTCGGCCCCCACGAACCCACCGGGTAGGTCTTGACGGGCGGCGGGTCCTCGAGCAGCGGCGCCGAGCGGTCCCACAGCGACTCGATGCCGTCGGCGGTGGTGAACAGCGTGTGGTCACCCCGCATGGCGTCGAGGATCAGCCGCTCGTAGGCCTCCAGGACGTCCCCCGCGGAGTCCGTCTCCTGGGTGGAGAACTGCATGGACAGCTTCTCCAGCCGGAAACCCGGGCCGGGCCGCTTGCCGTAGAACGACAGCGACACCTTCGACGAGTCGGCGAGATCGAACGTCAGGTGGTCCGGCCCCCCGGTGCCCACCCCGGAGCCCGCGGGGAACATCGAGCGCGGCGCCTCCTTGAACGCGATCGAGATGATCCGCTGGCCCTCGGCCATCTTCTTGCCGGTGCGCAGGTAGAACGGCACGCCCGCCCAGCGCCAGTTGTCCAGGCCGACCTTGAGCGCGATGAAGGTCTCGGTGTCCGAGTCCTTCGCCACGCCCTCCTCCTCGCGGTAGCCGGAGTACTGCCCGCGCACCACGTCCCACGGGTGCACCGGCAGCAGCGAGCGGAAGACCTTGTTCTTCTCCTCGCTGATCGCGCGGGGCTCGAGCGCCGTCGGCGGCTCCATCGCGACGAACGCCATGACCTGCATCAGGTGCGTGACGACCATGTCCTTGTACGCGCCGGTGGACTCGTAGAAGTTGGCCCGCTGGTCCAACCCGAGCGTCTCGGGGATGTCGATCTGGATGTGGTCGATGAAGTTGCGGTTCCAGATGGGCTCGAACAGTCCGTTGGCGAAGCGGAAGGCGAGGATGTTCTGCGCCGCCTCCTTGCCCAGGAAGTGGTCGATCCGGAAGATCTGCGACTCGTCGAAGACGTGGTGCACGTAGTCGTTGAGCTCGATGGCGCTCTCGAGGTCGTGCCCGAAGGGCTTCTCCATGACCACGCGCGAGTTCCCGACGAGGTCGGCGTCCCGCAGCATCGCGATCACGGCCTGGGCGGCCTTCGGCGGCACGGACAGGTAGTGCAGCCGCCTGGCGTCCGCGCCGAGCTTGGCCTCCGCCTCCTTGACCGCGGCGGTCAGCCCCTCGGGCCCGGCGCTCTGCGGCACGTACGTGAGCTTCTCGGCGAAGTCCGCCCACTCCTCCTCCGGCAGCCGGTGGGTGCCGAAGTTCTGCACGCTGTTGTGCGCGAGCTGGCGGAACTCGTCCGTGGAGAGGTCCTCCATCGCGGTGCCGACGATCCGCACCGACGGCGTCAGCTCCGATTCGGACAGATACGCCAGACCCGGCAGCAGCTTGCGCTTGGCCAGGTCGCCCGTCGCGCCGAAGAGCACGATCACGTGCGGCGCAAGGGTTTCCGGATCGCGCCGGAAGGGGCGCGAGCCCGGGCCGGGGTAGGCGATCGTCTGGGGCCGGTGGGACCGCGGGTCGGTCACGGGAGCTCCTTGCGGGCGGGCGGGCAGACTTGCTCGTCAGCCGCTGACCCTAGCCCTTCCGGGCCCGCCCGGCCCCGCCCGCGGCGCCGGCCGCGATGATCGGGAGGAGGCGCTCGTCGCATTCCTTTCCGGCGCATGACCGGGACGTGAACGGCGCAGCCCCGCGGGCCCCGTCCGACCTGGGCCGACCTGGGCGGGGTGTCTGGCGCCGGCCGGCGCCGATGCGCGAGTGTGGCACCCGGGATCATGTGGAGCCCGGTCCGGACGTGGCCGGACCCGCCGGGGACAGGAGTGTCGCGATGGTCGTGCCGCAGTCGGACGCGCAGCAGTGCGAGGAGGCGATCGTCGACGCGACGAGCTTCGGCGAGCTGCTCGACCGCCGTGTCGCGGCGACGCCCGACTCCCCGATGATCACCGACACCGGAGGTGACGCGGCCACCTTCGCCGAGTTCGGCGAGCGGGTCCGCCTGCGCGCGGGCGAGCTCGCGCGACTCGGCGTCGGCCGGGGCACCACGGTGTGCTGGCAGCTGCCGGGTGAGGTGCAGACCGTCGTCACCTTCACGGCCCTGTCGGTGCTCGGCGCACGCCAGGCGCCACTGCTCGTGAGCCATCGCCTCCGGGAGCTCACCTCCGTGTTCACGGCGACGGGGCCGGAGGTGGTGCTCGTCGCGCCGGACGGGGTCGCCGTCGCCTCCGATGCCGCCACCGCGGCCGGCGTCACGCCGCGGCTCGCCACGCTCGCCGGCCTCGAGCCCGGCGAACCGCTCGGTGGCCGGGTCGACGATCCCGAGCTCGTCCGCTACCTCTACGCCACGTCCGGCTCCACGGGAACCCCCAAGCTCGTCGCCCACTGCGATCGCTCGCTGCTCTCGTGGTCGGTCGGCCAGCCGCTGCTCCAGGAGCTGGGCCCGGCCGACATCGTCGCCTTCGTCATCCCGGTCGCGCACGTCGGTGGCGCGTACATCGTCGGTTCGACGCTCGTGAGCGGCTGCACGGCCGTCGTCACCGAGGGCTTCGACCCGCAGCGCACGCCGTTCGCCCTCGCCGAGCACGACGTCACGGTGTTCTCCACGGTGCCGGCGGTCTACACCGGGCTGGTCGAGGCACAGCGCCGCACGCCCGACCGCACCCTGTTCCCGCACCTGCGCTACGGCGCGAGCGGCACGGCACCGCAGACCCCGGGCCTGTGGACCGAGGTGCGTGCGGTCCTCGGAGGCCGCGGGCTGCTCACCGGCTACGGCATGTCGGAGGCCGGGACGATCGCCGCGCCGGTGCCGGACTCGACCGACGAGCAGCTCACCGCCACCGTGGGCCGGGTGATGCCCGGGCTCGACGTGCGCATCGTCGGCTCCGACGAGCAGGTGGTCGCGACGGGGGAGGTCGGCGAGATCCGCGTGGCCGGCCCTGGCGTGTTCCGCGGCTACCTCGACCCGCCGACCGGCGAGGTGGCGGCCGGCCCGGAGGTCGTCGACGCCGCCGGCTACCTGCGCACCGGCGATCTGGGGCGCCGGCGCGCCGACGGGTGCCTCCAGGTGACCGGCCGGCTGAAGGACGTGATCATCCGCAAGGGCGAGAACGTGAGCCCGCGCGAGGTCGAGGAGGTGCTGTACGGCATGCCCGGGATCCGCGACGTCGTCGTCTACGGCATCCCCGATCCCGAGCTCGGCGAGCGGGTGTGCGCCGCGGTCGTGCCGGCGGCGGCCGCGGTCCCCACGCTGTCCGACGTGTACGACTTCTGCGTCGCGGCGGGGCTGATGGTGCAGAAGATCCCCCAGCGCCTCGACGTGTTCGACGAGCTGCCGCGCACCGCGCTCGGCAAGCCCGACAAGGTGCGTCTGCGCGAGTGGGCGCACGGTGCCGGGACGGGCAGGAGCTGACCCGGGCGGCCCAGCCCGCTCGGGCGGGCGGGCGAGTCCGGGCCGCCACCCGGCGCCCCCGGTACGGTCGCCCGATGCTTCCCCCGCTGCGCTCGCGGCTGCGCCGGGTCCGTGGGATCGCCCGCTCGCTCGCGATGTACCACGGCATCCCGGGCCGGCACCGCCGGCTCGTCGCCTTCTACGGGCAGTTCCTGGCCCCGGGAGACGTCGCGATCGACGTCGGGGCGCACGTCGGCAGCCGGGTCCGGGCCTGGCGGACGCTCGGGGCCCGGGTGGTCGCCGTCGAGCCGCAGCCGGACTGCCTGCGCGTGCTGCGGCTGCTGTTCGGCCGGGACCGTGGCGTCACGATCCTGCCGGTGGCCCTGGGTGCGGAACCCGGGACCGCCCGGCTCGGCATCTCGACGGCCACCCCGACCGTCTCGTCGATGGCCCCGGACTGGATCGACTCGGTGAGCACGGACCGCAGCTTCGCGGCCGTGCGCTGGGACTCGACGGTCGAGGTCGAGGTGACCACGCTCGACGCGCTGGTGGCCACGCACGGCGTCCCGGCCTTCTGCAAGATCGACGTCGAGGGCTTCGAGGGCGAGGTGCTGGCCGGGCTCACGCGGGCGCTGCCGGCCCTGTCGGTGGAGTACCTGCCGCCCGCGCACGACGCCACCCTCGCCGTCCTCGACCGCATCGAGGAGCTCGGCTCCTACGAGTGGGCCTACTCCCCCGTGGAGACCATGCGGTTCACCGAGGACGGCTGGACCGACCGCGCGGGGCTCGACGCGATCCTGACCCGCCGCCGCCCCCTCGGCCGCTCCGGCGACGTCTACGCCCGCCTCCTCGTCCCGTGATCATCGTGAGCGCTGCCCGGCGGCCGTCGGTGGCCGCCGCGCACCGCACCTGACGATCACCCGCCGTACACCACGTCCCCCGCGATCAGCACGTCGTCGTCCACGACGTGGACCGCGCGGTTCGTGAGCACGATGCCCTCGGCGACGCGGGCCGTCCCCAGGTCCCCGACGCCCTCCCGGCCCGCCCCGATGATCTTCGGTGCGGTCCCGACGACGAGCCGGTCGACCAGCCGCGCCGCGAGCAGCGACGTGATCACCCGGCCGCCGCCCTCGACCATCAGGCTGCGCACGCCCTCGGCCCGCAACGCCGCCAACGCCGCGGCGAGGTCCACACCGCCGGGCCCGTCCGGCAGGACGCGCACGCCGGCCCCCGTCGCGCGCACCCGCTCCCGGTCGCGCTCGCTCGAGCGCGAGGTGGTCAGGACGATCGTCGGGGGCTCGCCGGCCAGCAGGTTCGCGCCCGCCGGGATCCGGAGGGTGGAGTCGAGCACGATCCGCACCGGGGAGGCGCCCGGGACCAGCCGGACGTCGAGGCGCGGATCGTCCGAGAGCACCGTGCCGACGCCGACCATGATCGCGTCGCAGGCCGCGCGCAGGGCGTGCGACACGGTGCGCTCGCCCTCCCCGCTGATCCACTTCGAGTCCCCCGACGCGGTCGCGATCCGGCCGTCGAGCGTCTGGGCGTACTTGACCAGCACGTACGGCCGGTCCGGCGGCGGCTCGACCGCGCCGAGCAGCGCGAGCGCGTCCGGCGGGGCCAGCCGCGGCCGGGGCAGCGGGATGCCGGTGGGGTCCCCGTGGCCGAGCCGCTGCTCCTTGGTGTGCAGGTAGGCGGCACTGCGGGCGTGCGCGGCCGTCCGCAGGGCCTCCGTGGTCCCGACGGCGATGCCGGCGGCCCGCAGCCCCCGGGCCTTGTCGGGGTTGTTGGTGAGCAGCCGTACCTCGTCCACGCCGAGGGCGGCGAGCACCCGGGCGGCGTCGTCGTAGGTGCGGGCGTCGACCGGCAGGCCCAGCCGCAGGTTGGCGTCGACGGTGTCGGCGCCGGCGTCCTGCTCGACGTACGCGCGCAGCTTCCCGATCAGCCCGATCCCGCGGCCCTCCTGCCCGGTCGCGTAGAGCACCACACCGCGGCCCTCGACGGCGATCCGGCGCAGGGCCGCCGCGAGCTGCACGCCGCAGTCGCAGCGCAGCGAGCCCAGGACGTCACCGGTCAGGCACTCGGAGTGCAGCCGGGTCAGCACCGGGCCGCCGGTCGTCACGTCGCCGCGGCACAGCGCCAGATAGGTCAGCGGCCGGATCTCCACGGCGGCCGCCCGGAACTCGCCGAACCGGGTCGGCAGCGGCACCTCCACGGCGATCCGCAGGTCCTCGTACACGCCGGTCACGAGGCGCTCCTCTCGGGTTCGCGGGCGGGTGCCCGCAGGAACAGGGGGGCGGCGACGCCGGGAAGGCAGGCGACGAGCGCCAGGACGCCGTAGACGACCGCGGTCGCGAGCCCCTGCGCCGCACCGAGACCGACCGCCCCGAACGCCAGGGACAGCACGCCCTCGCGCGGACCCCAGCCGCCGATGGTGACGGGCAGGGCCATGGCCAGCAGCCCGAGCACGAGCAGCGGCAGCAGGGTGCCGAGCGGCGCGGCGACGCCCGCGGAGCGCGCGGCCACCACGAACAGCGCCAGGTACCCGGCCAGCGCGAGCACCGACAGCCCGAGGACCGCCGGCCAGTGCGCGAGCACCCCGGTGCGCAGGTCCGCCCGAAGCGCGGTCGCGTGCCGGGCCAGGCGCCCCCGCGCCAGCACGGCGACGAGCCCGACCGCCAGCAGGAGGACGGAGGCGGGCAGGGCGAAGGCGCGCAGCTGTTCCCGCACGCCCGGCGAGGCGAGCACGACCCCGAGCCCGACGACCACGATCGCCGCCTGACCCGCCACCCGCTCGATCGCGACTGCCCGCGCCCCCCGCCCGACGTCCCCGACCTCCCGCCCGTAGCGGACGGCCCGGTGCACGTCCCCGAGCACCCCCGCGGGCAGCACCGAGTTCAGCAGCGTGGCGCGATAGGTCGCGGCGACCGCCGTCGTCATCCGCAGCGGCAGCCCCAGCCCCCGCGCCACGACCCACCACCGCCCCGCCGCCGCCAGCGTCGTGCCCATCCCGAGCCCCAGCGCCGTCAGCAACGCCGGGACCGAGATCCCCCGGACCGCGGCGAGCACGGCGGAGAGATCGACCCGCCACGCCACGACCCCGAGCACGACCACCCCGGCCAGCACCCGCAGCCCGGACCACCCCCGACCCCGCGAGTCGGCACTTCTCGTAGGCCGAAACACACATCTGCGACGTGGTCCGTCGGTGTTGCGGACCGGTCCGTCCTCGGGGGGAGTACCCGGTCGCGTGCTCGGCAGGCCGGTCGTCCCCCGCGGGCCGTGCCCCGGGTCCGTGGGACCGGCGGCCCGGGTCCGCGTGAACCAGGACCCCGGGCCTGCCGGACCGGCGGCCTCGGCCCCGGGCGCTCCGACGATCGTCACGACCCACCTCCCGGCACCGCGAGCAGGTCCACGTGCCCGACCTCCACGGTCAGCTCCCCCGCCGCGAGCTCCGCGAGCCGGCGACCCAGATATCCCGGCGCCGCCGCGGCCAGCCGCGGCTCCTGCTCGCAGGCCGCGGAGATCCAGCCCCGCAACCACTCCTCCGTCAGCGCGGCCCGCGCAGGACCGAGCCGCCACGGCGTCTCCCGGACGGTCACGGTGTACCCCGCCCGCTCGAACGCGGCGGTCGCGGCGGGTCCGGCGTCCGGCCCGAGCAGCCGTCGCCCGCCCACCCGGCGGCGCTGGTGCGCGTCGAAGGCCGCCGCGAACTCCGCGTCGAGCGGCGAGGCCGGACCGAACCGCACCCGCCCGCTGACGCTCAGGGCGAACAGCGCGGTCCGCCCGGCGCAGGCCTCCACCAGGTCGACGACCTCGTCCGAGGTCAGCAGGTCGAGCAGCGCCGAGGCCGTGACCAGGTCCGTGCCCCCGAGGTCCGCGGCGGTGAGCCCGGTGAGGTCGCCGAGGACCGCGTCGGCCCGCACCGGTCCCCCGTTCGCACCGCACCGCGGCATTCCGGCGAGCGCCCGGTCCAGCAGCACCGGATCGCGGTCGTGCAGGCGCCAGACCTGCGGCCCGGGCAGCAGCGGCGCGAGCCAGCGGCCCATCGACCCGCTGCCGCACCCGAGATCGGTGACCGTCCGGATGCCCGACAGACGATCGACGAGCGAGCGGTCGCGGGCCTCGGCGTCCGCGGGCTCGCGCAACGCCAGCCAGTCCGGCGTGCACACGGGTGATCCCGTGGCGCTCAGCCGCGCCGACCACGGCGCCCCCTGCTCCGGCACGACCTGCGCGGACACAGCGCTCCCCGCAGCGACCGACCTCCCGGTCGGAGGCGCCGCCCCGACGATCCGGAGCACCTCCCCCACCCGCGCCGCCGTGACCTCCCACCCCTCCAGGGTGGACCGCCGCCCGTCCGCCACCCGCCGCAGCTCCGCCCGCAGCGACGGCTCGGTCAGCCACCGCCGCAGAGCCTCCGCCAACCCCCCGGGCTCCACGAGCAGTCCCGGCACGCGACCACCCGGGGCGACCCCGAGCGCCTCCGGCACCCCACCCACCCGCGAGGCGATCACCGGGATCCCCCGCGCGAGGGCCTCGGTGACCACCATCCCGTACGACTCCACCCGCGACGGCACCACGAGCACGTCCGCCGCCGCGTACGTCGCCTCCAGCGCGGCCCCCGTGCGCGGCCCCGTGACCTGCACCCGCCCGGCGAGGTCCGGCTGGGCGGGACCGGCTCCCGGGGCCCGACCGAGCCGCAGAGCCGCCGCGAACTCCGGGTCCCGGACGACCGGCCCCACCAGGTCGCACGTCCACGGCAGCTCCGCCACCTCGGCCAGCTCCGCCACCTCGGCCAGTGCCGCGACCAGCAGGTCCTGCCCCTTGGTCGGGGTCAGGGAGCCGACGCAGAGCAGCCGCCCCCGCCCGTCCGTGCCGGTCGCCCGCGGCGCCGGATCCACCCCGGGCGGGACGACGTGCACCCGCTCCCGGTCGACGCCGTGCCAGGAGATCACCCGCTCCGCCGTCCACCGGCTCGTCGCGACCACGGCGGCGGCCGCGCGCAGGACGGTGCCCTCCCGCGCGTCGAGCGACGAGTCCGCGCCGATCTCCGCCCCGAGCGGCAGGTGGACGAGCACCACGATCCGCAGCCGCTCCGCCTGCGGCACCACGACCTCCGGGGCCGGGCAGGCGACGAGACCGTCGAGCAGCACCACCGCGCCGTCCGGGAGCCCGGCGAGCACCCGGTCCAGCGCCGCCGGGTCCCCCGCCTCGAGCCCACGCGCGCCGAGCCCCGCGATCACCCGCCGGTCGTAGGCGTTCCCGCCGCTGGTCAGCGCCGGGTCGTCGAGGCCGGCGGGGACGACGACGGCGAGCGTCCCGAGGGTCACAGGGATCGCTCGTAGCTCGCGGAGGCGACGTGCGACTCGTGCAGCACGACCGACACCCCCGCCAGCCCCCGCGCCCCCTCGCCGAGGGCGCCGGCCTCCACCTCGGCGACCAGCTTGTCCGCGACCCACTTCGCCAGGTACTCCGTGGACGTGTTGATCCCCGGGAACAGCTCGTCGAGGTTGCGGTAGTTGATCTCCGCGAGCACGGCGCCGAGCCGCGCGGTGGCGAGCCCGATGTCGACGACGAGCCCGTCGCCGTCGAGCTCCGCGCGGCGGAAGGTCGCGTCGACCACGTAGGTCGCGCCGTGCAGCCGCTGGGCCGGTCCGAAGACCTCGCCGCGGAAGCTGTGGGCGATCATGACGTGATCGCGCACGGTGATGCCGAACACCGGGGTTCCTCCTCCTGTCTGTCGGTGGGGCCTGTCAGTAGGTGACACGGACACAGAGCGCGGACGGTTCACCGGTGATCCGCGGCATCTCGCGCGGGAGGTCCGCGAAGGCCACCTCGCCGCCGATCAGGGCGTCGAAACGGTCGTCGGCGAGGAGCGAGAGCGCCAGGCCGAGCCGGTCGGCGAAGCTCCGCCGCACCCGTCGGGCCGGGGCGACGGCGCCGACCTGGCTCGAGCGGATCGCCAGCCGCCGCGGGTGGAAGGCCGCGCCGAGCGGCACCCGGATCTCCCGGTCGCCGTACCAGCTGAGCTCGATCACCTCGCCCTCCTGCCCCAGCAGCTCCAGGCTCCGCGCGAGCCCCGCCTCCGACGCGCTCGCGTGCACCACCAGATCGCAGCCTCCGGTCGCCTCCTGCGGCAGCCGGAACGGGACCCCCAGCGCCGCCGCCACCGCGGCCCGCGCGGGATCGACGTCGACCAGCTCGAGGCGCACCCCCGGGAACCCGGTGAGCACGGCCGCGACCGCGCACCCCACCATCCCCGCCCCGACGACGGCGATCCGGTCCCCGACCAGCGGCGCGGCGTCCCACAGGGCGTTGACGGCGGTCTCCACGGTCCCCGCGAGGATCGCCCGGCCCGCCGGCACGTCCTCCGGCACCGGCGCGACCATCGCGGCCGGCACGACGTACCGGGTCTGGTGCGGGTGCAGGCAGAACACCGTCCGCCCCCGCAGCGCCCCCTCCTCGACGACGCCGACGCCGAGGTACCCGTACTTGACCGGCCCCGGGAACTCGCCCTCCTGGAACGGCGCGCGCATCTCCGCGGCGTGCGCGGCCGGCACGCCGCCGCGGAACACCAGGGCCTCCGTGCCCCGGCTGATGCCCGAGGCGACCGCGCGCACCAGCACCTCGTCCGGCCCCGGCGCGCGCAGCTCCACCGGCCGGATCGCCCCGCGGCCGGGCTCCTCGATCCAGAACGCCTCCGCCCGACCAACAGTGTGACTCACATCACTACCTTGTCCGAGATCGTGAACCATTCCCACTCCGTATCCGTGCTGTGGGACATGCGCAAGGAGTCTCGATGACCGCCGCCCTGGATCCGCTCCGGCCGTCGTCCACTGTGGTCGATGGTACGACCCGCCCGCTGGTCGCGGCGGCCGTCGGGCTCGTGGCGCTGCTGTCCGCCCTCGGCCCGGGCCCGGTGGGCTGGGCCGCCGGGGCGGGGTACGGGGCCGCCCTGATCGTGCTGCTCGCCGGCGCCGCCCGCCGGGCGGGAGCGGTGGCGCTCGGCCCGGCGGACCTCGTGACCCTGAGCCGCGCGGTGCTGATCGGCGGCGTGGCTGCCCTGGTCGCCGACCATCTCGCGACGGGTGCGGCGCCGGTCTGGCTGCTCGTCCCCGTGGCGTCCGTGGCCCTGGCGCTGGACTTCGTCGACGGCAAGGTGGCCCGCCACACGGGCACGGTCTCCGCCCTGGGTGCCCGCTTCGACATGGAGGTCGACGCCGTCGCGGTGCTGGTCCTGAGCGTGTACGCCGCGACCCTGCTGGGGCCGTGGACGCTCGCGATCGGAGCGATGCGCTACGCCTACGTCGGCGCCTCCTGGCTGCTCCCGTGGCTGCGCGGCAGCCTGCCGACCCGCTGGTCGGCCAAGGTGGTCGCGGCCGTGCAGGGGATCGCCCTCGTCGTCGCGATCTCGGGGGTGCTGCCGGTGGCGGCCTCGATCGCGATCGTCGCGGTGGCGCTGGCACTGCTGACCTGGTCGTTCGGGCAGAGCGTCGGCTGGCTGTGGCGCCACCGGCCCGTTCCCTCAGGGCGGGGTGACGCGGGACCGGTCGTGCCGGCACCCCGGGTGGCGCCGTGAGCGACTCTCCCGCGGCCGACCCGAGCGGCTCACCGAGCGCGGATCCCGACCCGGCCGACCCGGACGCGCCGACTCCCCGCGAGGCGAGCGATCCCCCGGGGACCGGGGCCGATCCCGACCGGCCGGCAGTGGCCGCGACCCGGCCCCGCCGGCCCTGGCTCTCCGGCACCCTGTCCGCCCTGGCCGTCGTCGCCGTGTGGGCCGCGCTCGTCGTCCCCACCCGTCTCGAGCAGCTCACCCCGCTCGCGTTCCTGCGCATCCCGGTCGAGGGCCTGGCGGCCGCGGCGCTGCTGCTGCTCCTGCTCCCCCGCGCCCGCCGCTGGATCGCCCCGGTGCTCGGTGGCCTGCTCGGCGTGCTGCTGATCGTGCGGGCCCTCGACATGGGGTTCCTCGAGACCCTCGTGCGCCCCTTCGACCCGGTCACGGACTGGCCCCTGCTCGGCGACGCCTACGCCTTCCTCGTGGGCACGGCCGGCCAGGCGGGTGCGATCGCGATCGCCGCGGCCGCGGCGCTGCTCGCGATCGCGCTCGTGACGCTGCTCGCGCTCGCGGGCGCCCGGATCGGGCGGCTCGTCACGGCCCACCGCCGCGGCTCGGCCGGCGCGGTCGCCGGGCTCGCCGTGGTGTGGACGGCGTGCGCGCTGGTCGGCGCGCAGATCGTCCCGACCGTGCCGGTGGCCTCGCGCAGCACCGCGTCCCTGGCGAAGTTCGAGGCCGAGCAGATCCCCACCAGCATCCGGGACCGCGCCGTGTTCGCGCAGCAGGCGGCGTCCGACGCCTACCGCGGTGTCCCTGCCGCGCAACGGCTCTCGGGCCTGCAGGGCAAGGACGTCGTCCTCACCTTCGTGGAGAGCTACGGCCGCTCCGCGATCGAGGACCCGGCGCTCGACGCCCAGGTCGACCAGGTCCTCGACGCCGGCTCGGCCGAGCTGAAGGCGGCCGGGTTCGCCGCCCGCAGCGGGTTCCTCACCAGCCCGATCGCCGGCGGCGGCAGCTGGATGGCCCACGCCACCTTCCTGTCCGGCCTGCACATCGACAACCAGGAGCGCTACCGCGGCCTGGTGACCAGTGACCGGCTCACCCTCTCGGCGGCGTTCAGGGACGCCGGCTGGGAGACCACGGCGATCATGCCGGGCACCAGCGAGGCCTGGCCGGAGGGGAAGTTCTACGGCTTCGACCGCCCGTACCCGGTCGACACCCTGGGCTACCGCGGCCCGGCCTACGGCTGGTCGTCGATGCCCGACCAGTACGCGCTGCACCAGTTCCAGGACCGCGAGAACGCCCGCCCCGGCCGGGGCCCGCTGTTCTCCGAGGTCGTGCTGACCTCCAGCCACCAGCCGTGGACGGCGGTCCCATCGATGGTCGGCTGGGACCAGCTGGGCGACGGCTCGGTCTTCGCGACGCAGCCCCCGATCACCTCCGACCTCCCGGACCCGCAGCGCGACAAGGTCCAGTACGCGCGCTCGATCGCCTACTCGCTGCAGAGCCTGATCTCCTGGGTGCGGACCTACGGCGACGAGAACACCGTCCTGGTCTTCCTCGGCGACCACCAGCCCATCCCCGCCGTGACCGGCGACGGCGCGAGCCGGGACGTGCCGATCACGATCGTCGCCAAGGACCCCGCGGTCCTCGACAAGATCGCCGACTGGCACTGGGACGACGGCCTCCGGCCCGCCCACGACGCCCCCGTCTGGCCCATGGAGGCCTTCCGCGACAGGTTCTTCCAGGCCTTCGGCAGCGCCCACACCCCGTGAGAAACCCGCGAGTCGGCACATTTCGTAGGCCGAAACACACGCTGACGACGTCGTGAGCGTGCTTTTCGACCTACTGGAGGTGCCGACTCGCGGGGGCTAGGGAGCGTCTGACGGACCCCCGCCGGCGATCCGTCAGACACTCCCTAAGGGGACGGGATCGAGCCGGCGCCGACGACCGCGCCGGCGGAGTCGGCGATCCGGACGGTGGCCCCGCCCGCGGGGAGCGCCACACCCCACCACGAGGTACCGCGGTCCGCGTCGTACCAGGTCTCCCCGGCCACCGAACCGTCCTTGCGCAGGAACGTGCAGCTCAACCGGCCCGCGGAAGGCACATCCAGGTACAGCGAGACGAAGGCGGGCCTGTCCCGCGCCACCACGACATCGCCGACGTGCCGGTCCCCGGCCACCAGCGGCGCCGCGACCGCCGCGGGGACCGGGCGGCCGGAGGTCGCGCTCCCGGCCGCCCAGCCGCCGCCGAACACGACCGCCACCGCCGCGGCCGCGATCGCCAAGCGCCCCCACCAGCTCCCCCGGGGAGCCGGTGCGCGCGGGGTCCCGATCCGGTTCAGCACGCGCTGCTCGAACCCCACCGGGGGCTCGGCAGGCGGGATCAGGTCGCGCAGCCGGTCGTGTATCCCGGCGAGCTCCGCCACGTGCTCCCGGCACTCCGCGCACTGCTGCAGGTGGGCGTGCGCCGCGGCCCGCTCCGACCCGGTGACCAGCCCCAACGCCAGCTCGGGGGCGAGCTCCCGGCAGCCCTCGCAGTCGGTCACGACGCCACCTCCCCGGAAGCCGGCGCCGGAACGAGCACGGGAACCAGCGCCGGAACGAGCACGGTCATGATCCGTTCCTCCCCGGCTCGAGCGCCGCGTGCAGCCGCAGCATCGCCGTGCGGATCCGGGTCTTCGCCGTCCCCAGCGGGATCCCCTCGACCTCCGCGACCTCCCGCGCGGTCAACCCGCGGTAGGCCGACAGCACCAGCGCCCGGGCCTGCTCCACCGGCAGCTCCCGGATCGCCGCCCGCACCTCGGCGGCCGACTCCGAGGCCAGCGCCACCCCTTCCGGCGTGCGCGTGACCGCCCCCAGCAGCGCCTCGATGTCCCCCGGATCGATCGGCGCGGGCCGGCGCGACCGCACCACGTCGACGGCCAGGTTGTGCGTGATCCCGGCCAGCCAGCCACCGACGGTCCCCCGGCGCGGGTCGAACAGCGCGGCGTGCCGCCAGGCCCGCTCGAACGCCTGCTGCGCGACGTCCTCCGCCAGGCTCGCGTCCCCGAGCACCGCGACCGCCACCCCGAAGACCTTCCGCTGGAAGCGCCGGACGAACGCCACGGACAGCTGCGCGTCCCCCTCGGCGAGCCCGGCGAGCAGGAGGTCGTCCGCGAGCGCGGCTCCCGCGGGGAAGAAGGAGCCGCCGATCGGCCCCCCACGCACTCCCATGTCCCCTCCTACGGCCCGCCACGCCTCCCCGGATTGCCCGGACAGGTCACGATCGGGTCTCGGCCCGCCGATTCAGTGTTCCCGGTCACACTCGACCCCGACACTCTGACGCACCCCCGGCGGGGCCACGTGCCCACCCCGTCACCGCGACGATCCGCCAGGAGCCACCATGTCCGACTGGGTACGCGACTTCTACGCCACGCTCGACGCCCTCGACCTCGCCGCCTTCCTCGCCCGCTTCACCGACGACGCCGTCCTCGTGCTGGGCAACCAGCCCCCCGCCGTCGGGAAGGACCAGATCACCGGGGTGCTCGGCGGCATGTTCGCGGCCCTCTCCGGCCTGCACCACGAGTACCGGGCGGTCCACGAGGTCCCCGGCGGCGCGGTCTGCGAGCTGACCGTGACCTTCACCCTGCACGACGGCGCGCAGGTCACCGTGCCCGCGATGGACGCCCTGGACCGGGGCCCGGACGGCCGCATCACCGCCATGCGGGTCGCCGTGGACCTCGCCCCGCTGATGGCCCGGCTCGCACCGGCCTAGCTAGCCGTACGAGTCCGGTCTCGGGGTCAGCCCCCACTCCGCCGCCAGCAGCTCGTGGCTGCGCACCCGATCGGCCGGGTCGGTGGTGATCGTCGTGACCATCAGCTCGTCCGCGCCGGTGACCCGGGCGAGCGTGTCGAGCCGTTCGGCGACGGTCGCGGGCGAGCCCACGAACTGCGTCTCCGTCCGGTCCCGGACCCCGGCCCGCTCCTCGTCCGTCCATTCCCGGGAGCGGGCCTCGGCCGGCGTGACGTACGGCTGGGCGCCCTTGCCCGTCCGGATCCCGAGCACCCACTCGGCGTAGGGGGCGGCGAGCTCGCGCGCCCGCTCGTCGGTCTCCGCGACGACCACGTCTGCCGACACGATCACGTGCGGCTCCGCGATCCGCCCCGGCCGGAAGGCCTTCCGGTAGGCCTCGACGGTGCTCAGCACCGTGAACGGCAGCAGATGGTGCGCCACGGCGAACGTCAGCCCGCGGCTGCCGGCCACCTCCGCGCTCACCCCGGGCGTCGACCCGAGCACCGCCACGTCCAGCTCCGCACCCTCGGCGGGAGTGACGTGCAGGGGCCGCCCGTCCGGCGAGGTCGCGGTGCCGGCGAGGTAGGACAGGATCTGGTCGACCTGCGTGCCGTAGTCGGGCGCCGGGGCGTCGAGGTCGACGTCGATCATCTCGGCGAGGCAGCCGTAGATCCACGGATCGCCCTGGAAGACCCGGGCGGGCGCGGCGAGCAGCAGCCCGTCCACCACCCGGGACTCGTGGACCCGCGGCGGCCCGCTGCGCTTGCGCGGCCGCAGGATGCGGTGCAGGTCGAACCGCCCGAGCCCCAGGTCGATCCGCCCCGGGTGCACCTGCGCGACCGTCCCGAACTGCTCGGCCGCCTGCACGGGCCGGGTGATCGGCAGCTGCACCGCCCCGGAACCGACCCGGATCGTGCTGGTGGCGTCCGCGATCATCGCCACCAGCACGGGGGTCGACGACGACGCGACCCCGGTGACGAGATGGTGCTCGGCCACCCAGTACCGGTGGTAGCCGGCGCGTTCCGCGGCCCGGGCCAGCGCGATCGACCCGCGCAGGGCGTCCCCGGCCGTGCCGCCCGCCGGGACCGGGGAGAGATCGAGGACGGACAGCGGGGGACGGTTCACGAGACGCTCCGCAGGTGCGTGGCCCAGGCGGAGGGCGCTTCGACGGGCGAGAAGTGCCCGACGCCGTCGAGCGGGTACAGCGTGACGTCCGCGAAGAACTCGTCGAGCCGGTCCGACCAGGCCCGCGGGAACAGCGGATCGTGCTCCGGCCAGAGCACGGTGGTGGGCACCGTGATCCGGTTCTCGGGAGGCCGTTCGGCGAGCGACCGCGCGATCATCGCGTTCCCGCTCCGGTACCAGCCGACGGACGAGGCGAACGCTCCCGGCGGCGAGTAGCGCGACGTCAGCCGGTCCAGCCGTTCCTCGGACACGGTGAACGCGGGCCCCGACCAGTGCTCCCAGAAGTGCCGCAGGTAGGCCCGTACGGCGTCCGGCCGACCGTCGACGAGCTCCTCGACGAGCGCGAGCTGGTGGAAGTGCTGGTACCAGAACTCGGGCACGGCCTGCGGTTCCAGGACACGGCGCCCCGCCCCGGGCAGCGGCGGCGCCACGACCAGGGCCGCCACGCGGTCCGGGTGCGCGGCGGCGAGGGTCTGCCCGACCCGGCTGCCGACGTCGTACCCGGCCACGACCGCCCGGGCGATCCCCAGCTCGTCGAGCAGCGCCAGCAGGCTGCGCGCCTGCCCGGCCGCGGTCACGTCCTCGGCCCGGTCCGACTCCCCGAAGCCACGCAGGTCCGGGACGACCACATCCCGGTCCGGCAGCAGGACCGCGACGTCCGCCCAGTCCGAGCGGTCCCCCGGCCATCCGTGGAGCAGGAGCACGGGGGCGCCGGAGCCACCCCGGTCGTAGGCGAGCGCGCACCCGTCGGCGTCCGGTGAGGTCCTCGGCACATCGGCAGGGTAGCCGCGCGAAGGCCCTCACACCGGGCGCACGACGGGGTTACTGTCGAGCACGTGCTCCCGGGGGTCCTGACGAAGCGGCGGTGGATCGACGCCTGCCGCGTCACGACCTGTGCGTGTCCGGTCCGCTGACCGGTCCCTCACCCGTCCCGACCCGGAGAACCCCGTGAGCACCCTGCACCTCGCCGTCGCCCTCGACGGCACCGGCTGGCACCCCGCGTCCTGGCGCGAGCCGGACGCGCGCCCCACCGAGCTGTTCGACGCCCGGTACTGGACCGCCCAGGTCCAGGAGGCCGAGCGCGGGCTGCTCGATCTCGTGACCCTCGAGGACACCTTCGGCCTGCAGTCCTCCCGCCCCTTCGAGCCGGACGACCGCACGGACCAGGTCCGCGGCCGGCTCGAGGCGGTCCTGCTCGCGGCCCGCGTGGCGCCGCTGACCGAGCACATCGGGATCGTGCCCACGGCGGTCACCACGCACACCGAGCCCTTCCACCTCTCCAAGGCCGTCGCCACGCTGGACTACGTGAGCACCGGCCGCGCCGGCGTCCGGGTCCGTGTGTCGTCGCGGCCGGACGAGGCGGCGCTGGTCGGGCGCCGCGCGCTGACCCGGGACGACTCCGTCGCGATGTTCGACGAGGCAGCGGACTGGGTCGAGGTCGTCCGCCGGCTCTGGGACAGCTGGGAGGACGACGCCGAGATCCGCGACGCCGCGACCGGCCGCTTCGTCGACCGGCACAAGCTGCACTACATCGACTTCGAGGGCGCGACCTTCTCGGTGCGGGGCCCGTCGATCACCCCGCGCCCGCCGCAGGGCCAGCCGCTCGTCACCGCGCTCGCCCACCGGGACTACGCCTACCGGCTCGTCGGGCGCTCGGCGGACATCGGGTTCGTCACGCCGCACGAGACCGCCGACATCGCCGGGATCCTCGGCGAGATCCGGGGCGCGCAGGAGGAGGCCGGGCGCGGCGAGGAGCCGCTGCACGTCCTGGGGGACGTCGTGGTGTTCCTCGACGAGAGCGCCGAGGCCGCCCGGGACCGCGAGGGCCGCATGGACTCCCGCCTGAGCACGAACGGCGCGGGCCGGGAGCTCATCAGCGACGCGCGGATCCTCACCGGCACCCCCGCCGAGCTGGCTGACCTGATCCTGGAATGGCAGGAGGCCGGGCTCTCCGGCGCGCGGCTGCGCCCGGGCGCGGTGGACCACGACCTCCCGCAGATCACCCGCGCCCTGGTGCCGGAGCTGCAGCGCCGCAACGCCTTCCGCACGGCCTACACGGCCGACACCCTGCGCGGGCACTTCGGGCTCGAGCGCCCCGCCAACCGCTACGCCGCCTGAGGAGGACACCGGTGCCCAAACAGATCCACCTCGCCGCCCACTTCCCCGGCGTCAACAACACCACGGTGTGGAGCGACCCGGAGGCGGGCAGCCACATCGACTTCCGCTCGTTCGTCCACTTCGCCCGCACCGCCGAGCGGGCCAAGTTCGACTTCCTCTTCCTCGCCGAGGGCCTGCGCCTGCGCGAGCAGGGCGGGGAGATCTACGACCTCGACGTCGTCGGCCGCCCGGACACCTTCGCCATCCTGTCCGCGCTGGCCGCCGTCACCGACAAGCTCGGCCTCGCCGGCACGATCAACTCCACCTTCAACGAGCCCTACGAGGTGGCCCGTCAGTTCGCCACCCTGGACCACCTCTCGGCCGGCCGGGCCGCGTGGAACGTGGTGACGTCGTGGGACGAGTTCACCGGCGAGAACTTCCGCCGCGGTGGCTTCCTGCCCCAGGAGAAGCGCTACCTGCGCGCCAAGGAGCTGCTGGCCGCCACCTGGGAGCTGTTCGACTCCTGGCGGGGCGACGAGATCGTGGCGGACAAGGAGTCCGGCCGGTTCCTCGCCGATCCCCACGCCGGGGAGTTCGCGATCCACTCCGACCAGTTCGACATCTCCGGCCGCTTCCCGGTGCCGCGCAGCCCCCAGGGCCGCCCGGTCATCCTGCAGGCCGGGGACTCCGACGAGGGCCGCGAGTTCGCCGCCCAGGGCGCGGACGCGATCTTCACCCGGCACGGCACGCTCGACGCCGGCAAGGAGTTCTACGCCGACGTGAAGGGCCGGCTGGCGAAGTACGGCCGGGCCCCCGAGGACCTCAAGATCATGCCCGCGACCACGTTCGTGCTGGGCGACACCGAGTCCGAGGCCGCCGAGCGCGCGCACGAGGTCCGCCTGCAGCAGGTCAGCTCCGCCACGGCGATCAAGTTCCTCGAGCAGCTGTGGAACCGGGACCTGTCGGACCACGACGCGAACGGCCCGCTGCCCGGCGTCGACCCGGTCGTCGGCGAGAACACGATCTCCCGTGGCCGGGCGAGCGTGCGGATGTACCGGGACCCGGTCGCCACCGCGAACGAGTGGCGGGAGCTGGCCGCGGCCAAGAACCTCACCAGCCGCGAGGTCGTCATCGAGATGACCGGGCGGCAGAGCTTCATCGGCACCCCGGAGCGGGTCGCGGCCACGATGGACGAGTTCGTGCAGGCGGACGCGAGCGACGGCTTCGTCCTCGTCCCGCACATCACCCCCGGCGGCCTCGACGAGTTCGCCGACAAGGTCGTGCCCCTGCTGCAGGAGCGCGGGGTCTTCCGCACCGAGTACGAGGGCGACACCCTGCGCTCCCACCTGGGGTTGTCGGAGGCGCCCACGACGCCGGCCACGACCTTGGGCACGGTCATCGGCTGAGCCGGTCCCGCACGAGGCAGGTCAGAGATCGGCGAGCGCCTTCGCGACCTCGGGGCGGAGGTGCTCGGGGAGGGTGCCGACGTCGAGGGCGGCCAGTGCCGCGGCGGCCTCACCGGCGTCCGGGCCGAGCCGGCCGATCGCGCGGACCACCTCGGTCAGCGCGGTCGTCGGCTCGGCGTAGGGCCAGGAGGGCCGGTAGGCCTCGAAGCTGATCCGGGCGTCCGCGCCCGCGAGGGACCGCAGGGCGCGGGCCAGGGGCCCCGCGAAGTCCGGGGCGGCCCGCTCGAGCCCCTGCAGGGCGTGCGCCGCACCGGCCACCTCGTAGGGCAGCCCGGACTCCAGCGAGGCGACGACGTGGGGTTCCACCTCCGCCGGCAGCCCGGCTCGGCAGAACGCCGCCAGGACGTACCCGCGCAGCCGTGCAGCTTCCAGCGCGGTCCGTCCGCCTGGCGCGGGCAGGTCCTCGGCCGCCAGCGCCGCGGCCCGCTCGGCCCCTCCCGGCGCGGCGGCCAACGCCTCGACCAACCGCTCGGGTTCGATCCCGGTCACGTCGGGGACGACCGGGAGGACGGGAAGGACCGACGCGCCGCCGACGACGACGGCCGGCGGCCCGGCCCGGTCGTCGGACTCGTCGGCGACGTCCATCTCGGCTGCTCGCCCCATCGTCCGGCCCCTCTCACGCCCACGCCCACGGGCCCGCAGGCCCCCGGTGAGCAGAGCGGCCCGCACGCGCCCCTGATACGCGCGGTTCGCACACACCTCCGATCCGTCGCACAACGGTCGTCACCGGTGTGCCGGGGCCCGACGGCGTGTGCGAGCGGTCAGCGCCGGGCCGGGCCGCGTTGGGTCGGGTCGGGTCGGGTCAGCCGCCGCCACCCGGACGGACCCGGCGCCGCGCCCGCACGGCGGAGAGGAACGCCGCGTAGCTCCAGGTGAGCTCGCGGACGCTCTTCTCGAAGCCCGACTCCTTGTCGAACTGCTCCGACAGCGAGAGGTGGTCCGAGTGCGACACGATCGCGCGCAGGATCCGGTCCCCGGCACGGCACAGGGCGGCGACGGCCTCCGAGGTGGCCACCCCCGAGGCCCCGACCTGCGCGAAGAAGGGCCGGGACAGGTCGTCGGCCGGGGGCGCGGCATCGTTCGCGATCGCGGCGGCGACCCGGTAGTGGAGCTCGGCGAGCGCGGCGCTGCAGACCGGCCAGGGGTGCCCCACGACGTCCCGGGTGGTGTCGGTGGGGTCGTTGTCGCCGTCGTAGACGTCACCCGGGTACCGGCCCACGAGCGGGCCGAGGTCCTCGGCGGCGTCGATGTCGTTGATCGGGTACCGGAAGGGCGACGCGGGGTCCGTCCAGATCCGGCGCAGCTCGGCGACCGTGGCCAGCAGGTGCGGGTCCGTCGCCGGGATCGCGCCGTGCAGGCACGCGAGCACGACGTCGATGTTGGGGTCGTAGTCCGGTCGCAGCTGCGCGTCGAGGACCGAGAGGTAGCGGCCGTTCCCGTCGACGTGGTCCGGGATCCGGGCCGCGAGCCAGGCCTCGACGTCCGGGGCCCCGGCCGGGATCGCGGCGCCGAGCGCGTTGTCCGGCGCGGCACGCAGGGCGCGCAGCTGGACGGCGCGGGTGAACAGGGACTGGCCGCTGACCTCCTCCCACAGGTTCGTCGCGGGATCGTGGGCACGCTCCACGACGAAGGCGAGATCCCGCTCGACCACACCGCGGGCCGCGTCCCGCGCCGGGCCGTCCAGGCGCTCGGCGGCACCGAGCAGCATCAGGGCCTGCAGGGCCGGCCCGTCGTGCTGCAGCGACCAGCCCTGACGGGGCCTGCCGTCGATCGTGAAGACCGCGGTCGCGAGATCGTCCGTGGCAGCCTGGCAGGTCGCGGCGAACTCGGCGTACTGCGCCATCCGCAGGTCGACGAGCGGGTCCCCGGCCCGCGACCCGCTCGCGGCGATCTCGGCCGCGGCGATCGCGGCGTCCCGGACCCAGTGGAAGACGTAGTTCTGGGTGGTGTCGCCGGTGCCGTCCGTGGCGAAGGAGGGTGAGGCGACGATCGCGCCAGGCAGGGAGCGCGCCCCGGTCAGCGGGTCGGTGTAGCTGATCACCCGGCTCGCCACGTTGCGCGTCATCAGCCAGTACATGACGCGCGCGATGCCGTCGAAACCCGGTGCGGTGACCGCGGAGCGCATCGACGCGAAGGTCAGCATCCGACCAGTCTGGCGTGGATCGGGCGGGACCGGAACAGCGCCGCGCCGGCGTGCGGGACCGGCCCGGCAAGTCGCCGGGTGACGGGCACAACGATCGCTTCATGACGCAACGATCGCCCCGGAGGGGCAGGATGGGGGTATGACGCAGCAGTGGGGAGTCGTCGCCGCGGCGCTGCTGTTCGCCGCGTGGGCGGGCGTCGTGGTCACGATGCTGCTGCGGCACGGCGGCCTGCAGCGGGCGGCGCGGATGACGGTGGTCGGCGTGGCGGCGGTGCTCGGAGTCGGCGCCGTGGCCTCGGCGTGGTTCCTGACGTCGTCGGCTACCGAGAGCCCGCGGATCGCGGCCGCCGCGCCGGCGCCGGGTGTGGGGCTGACCTCGGGGACGGGGACGACACCGGGGCCGACAGCGGACATCGGGACGACACCGGGGCCGGTGGCCGGCGCGGCGCCGGTCGCGGACCCGCCCGCGGCGCCGACCGCGGCGCCGCTGCCGATCGGACGGGTACCGGCCGCGAGGATCCCGGTCCGCACCGCGCAGGCGGCCTCCGCGCGGCCCGCCCCGATCAGGTCGGCCGTTCCCGCTCCCGCGCCGACGGTCCCGCCTGCGCCGACGGTCTCGACGCCGGCCCCGGCGATACCGCCCGCCGCGGAGACACCGTCGGCCGCGGCGGAGGGTGCCGCCGCCGGAAGCACCGGGATCCCGGTCCGCAGTGGCCCGGGATCAGGCCGGCCGTCGACCACACCGGCCGCTCCCCCGCCGAGCACGCCGACCACACCGAGCCCGCCGCCGACGACGACACGGACACCCCCGGCGACGTCGCCGAGCACCCCGACATCGCCGAGCACCCCGACGTCACCGACCGTCCCGCCCAGCTCACCGCCCACCACGCCGAGCCCTCCCCCGGACGCGACCACGGCCTCACCGACGACCACGGCCTCGGGGACAGGCACCGCTCCGGGGACGACCCCGGGGCCGTCGACAACGACCGGTCGCCCCTGATCCCCGGGGCCGCGGAGCTGCTCCAGGGATCAGGGGCGCGGTACGACCGGCGAGGCCGGGGAGGGCCCTGTGGGCGTCAGTCGATGCCGAGGGCGCGGTTCGCCAGCCGCTGCCGCCGGTCGAGGCGCTCGCGCTTGGTGAAGTGCGGCATGACGTACCGGGCGAACATCTCGTTCGACCGGTTCCACTTGTCCGAGGTCACCCAGTCCCGCACGTTGATCAGCAGGGTGCCGAAGCCGCCGGTCTCCTCCTCCAGCTCCTTGAGCTGGCGGGTGCAGTCCTCGGGGCTGCCGATGATCCAGGGGATGTTGTCGGCCATCCACTCGAGGGTGAGGTCGGCGTCGACCATCCCGTCGCCGATCTTCATCAGCGCGCCGAGGCCCAGGCCGAGCAGGTAGTCGTAGGAGAGCTTCACGCCCTCCCGGATGTCGCGCAGCGCCTGGTCCTTGTCGTCGGTGACGTAGACCTCGCGGACGATCCGCCAGTTCTCCCTGGTCACCGCCGGGTCGATGCCGGCCGACGCACCGGCCTGCAGCATCGCGGCGCCCATCGCCTTGAGGTCCGGGGCGTCGGTGTACGTGCCGTTGTCCGTGGGCGCGAAGTGCACCGACAGCGGCTTCCAGCCCCGCTCGCCGCACTTGGCGTAGTTGTGCACGCCGGTGAGACCGGCGATCGCGAACGGCGGGACGTCCTGGTAGGGCCCGACCTGCAGCTGGCGGTTCTCGTACTTCCAGTACTGGCCCTCGTAGCTGACCGGATCGTCCGAGGTGAGCAGCTGCCAGATGATCTCCAGCGCCTCGTTGGTCCGCGGCGAGGCCTCCGAGGGCTCGAGGCCGAACAGCTCCTTGTCCGTCGGCAGGCCGCCGCCGCCGAAGCCGTACTCCAGGCGCCCGTGCGTCAGGTGGTCGAGGAACGCCATCCGCTCCGCGACCATGAACGGGTCCTGGTACGGAAGGTTGATCACGCCCGTGCCGAGCCGGATCCGGTGCGTCACGGCGGACGCCTTGGCGATCATGTACTCCGGCACCGGGACGTTCTCGTAGCCGCCGGTGTGGTGCTCGCCCACCCAGAACTCGTGGAAGCCCAGCCGCTCGGCATCCACGATGTTCGCGATGTCGCGGTCGTAGGACAGCGTCCAGTTCTCACGGGGCGGGTGCTCGGGCATGGTGAAGAAGCCGAACTTCATCGGTCGGGGTCCTCTCGCTCTCTCAGTCGACGAGGGCTCTTGTCCTGCTCCGGCGAGCCGCCGAAATGGACAAACGACGGTTTGCTGTCCTCAGCGATCTCACTGTGTCCCGGCTCACGAACGCTGTCAAGAGGAGCCGCCCGGGTCGCCCGGTGGCGTTGATACCCGACCTGTTGTTTGGTTTCATGAGCGGCGTGACGAGCGCCGATCCACGCCCCCGCGTCGTGGCCGGGGAGGGCGGCGGCCGGGTGGCCGGCCGCCGCTGCACCGCCTGCGGCGAGGTCTGCGCGTTCGCCTGGCCGGCCTGCCCGGAGTGCGGCGGGGCCGTCGAGCCCGCCGAGTTCGGGCCGCTCGGCACGGTCTGGAGCGCCACCGTCGTCCGCATCCCGGTGCCCGGCCGCACCCCGCCGTACGGCCTCGCCTACGTCGACCTCGACGACGGTCCGCGGGTCCTCGCGCACACCGGCGGGCCCGTCCCCGTGGGCGCCCGGGTCCGGCTGGTCCCCGGCGACGGGGACGTGGAAGTCGAGGTGGTCCCGTGACCGTCGCCGTGCACGGGGTCGGCACCTCCCACTTCGGCCGCCAACCCGGACTCGACCTCGTCGATCTCGCGTTCGCGGCGGTCGACGAGGCGCTGCGCAACGCGGGCGGACCCCGGACCGTCGACGCGGTGTGGGTCGGCACCGTCTTCGCCCCGGCGGGTGTCGCCCAGCGGGTGCTGCGCGCCATGGGGCTCACCGGGATGCCGGTCCTGACCGTCGAGAACGCCTGTGCGAGTGGCACCACCGCGTTCGCCGAGGCCCACGAGGCCGTCCGCACCGGCCGGTACGGGCGCGTGCTCGCCCTGGGCATCGAGCAGATGAGCACCGCCTTCGAGGGGGCCATCACCCCCGAGCCCACCGATCCCGAGGGCCGCAGCGGGCTCGCGCTGCCCGCCCTGTACGCGATGGCCGCGACCCGGTGGCTGCACGAGGGCCGGGTCACGCCGGCCCAGCTCGCCGCCGTCTCGGTGAAGAACCACGCGCACGCCCTGCACAACCCGCGCGCGCAGTACTCCGGCTCCTTCACGGCCGAGGAGGTCCTCGGCTCACGGATGATCTCCGACCCGCTCACCCTGCTGCAGTGCTGCCCGACGTCGGACGGTGCCGCCGCCGCGGTCCTCGGGCCGCTGCGGCCGGGCGCGGTCCGGGTCAGGTCGGTGGCACTGCGCTCCGGCAGGCCGTGGAACCACCGGTCGGAGAACGTCTGGGGCCACGACGTCGTCCGGGCGACCGGGGCGGAGGCCTTCGAGGCCGCCGGTCTCGGCCCCGCGGACGTCGACGTCGCCGAGATGCACGACGCGTTCACCATCGGTGAGCTCGTCACCACCGAAGCCCTGGGGCTCACGGGCCCCGGTGAGAGCGGGAAGGCCGCCGAGAGCGGCCGGACCGCCCTCGGTGGGGAGCAGCCCGTCAACCCCTCTGGCGGGCTGCTCTCCCGAGGACATCCGCTCGGCGCGACCGGGCTCGCCCAGGTCGCCGAGATCGTGTGGCAGCTGCGTGGCGAGGCCGGCGGCCGCCAGGTACCGGGGGCCCGGATCGGCCTCGTCGAGACGATGGGCGGCGGGGTGTCCGTGCTCGACGGCAACGCGTGCGTGGTCACCGTGCTGGAGGCGCCGTGACCCTGGCCCAGCCCGATCTCCTCTCCCCCGAGGCCGTCGCCGATCCGTACCCGATGCTCGCGGACCTCCGTGAGCGCGATCCGGTGCACTGGAGCGAGCGGTACCGCTCCTGGTTCGTCACCCGCTACGCGGACGTCGACGCCGCCCTGCGCGATCCCCGCTTCTCCTCCGACCGCATCGCCCCCTACCGTCGCGCCCGGCTCTCCGGGCCGGACACCGATCCGGCCGTGCGCGCGGCGTTCGGGGTGCTCGAGAACTGGATGGTCTTCAAGGACCCGCCGGACCACACGCGGCTGCGCAAGCTCCTCGGCCGCGCGTTCACCCCGCGCGCGGTCGAACGGGTGCGCACGCGGGTGGCCGAGATCGCCGACGAGCTGCTCGACGCGCTGGCGGACCGCTCCGAGGCCGACCTGATCGGCGAGTTCGCCTATCCCCTGACGGCGTCGGTGGTCGCGGAGATGCTCGGTGTCCCGCGCGTGGACCGGGACCGGTTCAAGGACTGGTCGGACCGGATCACCGGGCTCGTGTTCGGCGGGATGGGGGACGCGGACCGCCACACCGACGGCGCCGGGGGCATGGCGGAGCTGACCGCCTACCTGGGCGAGCTGGTGGCGCACCACGAGCGCGAACCGGCCGACGACCTGCTGAGCGCCCTGGTCCGGGCCCGGGACTCCGGCGACGCGCTGAGCCACGAGGAGGTCGTGGCGACGGGTGTGCTGCTGCTCTTTGCCGGCCACGAGACCACCACCAACGTCATCGGCAACGGCATCCGCGCCCTGCTCGAGCACCCCGGCCAGGCCCCGGACGCGCCGGGCACGGTCGAGGAGACGCTGCGCTTCGACGGGCCGGCGAAGACCATCGCCCGGCTGATGGCCACCGACGTCGAGCTCGGCGGGCGCACACTGCGCGCCGGCGAGCGCGTGTTCCTCTGCCCCGCCGCGGCCAACCGCGATCCCGACGTGTTCGCCGACCCGGACCGGTTCGACGTCGGCCGCAAGCCCGGCCGCCAGCTCGGTTTCGGCGTGGGCCTGCACTACTGCCTCGGCGCGCCGCTGGCCCGGCTCGAGGCCTCGATCGCGATCCCGGCGGTGTTCCGCCGGCTCCCCGCCCTGCGGCCGACCGGGACGCCCGAGTGGCATCCGGTCCTGCTGTCCCGCGGGATGACCGCCTTCCCGGTCGAGTTCTAGCGCACGTCCGGAACCGGGGGCTCGGGGAACGACCGGGCGATCTCCCGGATCCCCCCGCCCGCGACCAGCCCGCCCAGGGCGAGGGCGAACAGCTGGTCCGCCAGCTCCCGATCGGCCTGCTCGCCCCGCGGGGTGAACCAGTGGTGCATCCAGTCGATCATCCCGACGAGCGCGCGGGCGACCGTGCTCGGGCTCGCGGCCAGCGAGAACTCGCCGGTCCGCGCGCCCTCCGCCACCAGGGACTCGACGAGTCGCATGTACTGCGCGTCCATCTCCCGGAACTCGGCGAACCGGGGAGCGGTCATCCGGCCGATGTGCGCCACATAGACGAACGCGGCCGGATGATGCTCGGAGAAGATGCGCACCTGCATGCGGACGAACTCGCGCAACCGCACCGCGACGCTCGTCCCCGTGTCGGCCTGCAGCCGCTCCAGCTCGGCGAGCAGCTGTTTCGCGGGCTGCTCCACGACCGCCAGCAGCAGTTCCTCCTTGCTGCCGACGTAGTTGTAGATGCTGCCCTTGAGAATGCCGACCCGCGCACCGATGCCCTCGAGCGTGGCGTTGTCGTACCCGCGCTCGCGGAACTCCTCACTCGCGGCGGCGAGGATCTCCGACCACCGGCTGGGACGCGGCATGAGCGGAGCCTACCGACCGCTCAGCCCGCCTGCGTCTCCTCGCGCCACTGCTCGATCAACGCGGTCTTGAACCGGTTGTTCGAGGGCACCTCGATTCCCCGCTGCTCGGCCCACTGGCGCACCTGCTGGCGCTCCTGGAGCGAGAGCTTCGGGGCCCGCGAGGCCCGCGATCCGGATCCCTCGGGGAGCGCCGCCTCGATGCGGCCCGCGTCGAGGTACGGCCGCAGCAGCACGAGCAGCTTCTCGTACTCCTTGCCCGCGAGGTCGAGCTCCACCCGCATCTGGTCGATGTGCAGTTCGTGGGAGGAGACGTCGTTCTCGACACCGCTGATGTCGCAGTACCGGATCTGCCGGACGCCCATTGCCTGTTACTCCTTCTCCGCGACCTTCGCCGCCTTGGCCGCGTCCCGGGCGGCCTTGCGCAGCGACGTGAGCGTCTGACCGGCCAGCGCCTTCGAGGCCACCGAGTCGCCGATCTGGCGCGGCGTCATGTGCCCGCGGCCCGACGGCGCCAGGTACTCCTCGCCGTTGAGACCGGTGCGGTACTCCAGGGTCGACGCGACCCGGGCGAACCGCGTGCGACCGCCCCGGCGGACCCCTTCCCACTTCTCCACCCGTACCGCCAGCAGGCAGCAGGTGCAGGAGAGCCGCCGGATGAACAATCCCTCGTCGTCGACCTGGGCGAAATGGATCCCCGCCTGGCGGATCGTCGGGAACAGGTGGCGGCCGCGTTCGCGGCAGGCCAGCACCTCGTCCGACACCCGGTCGACATACAGGTCGACGTCCTCTTCGGACGCCTTGATCCAACCCGCGTCCTGCTGCTGCTCGCCCTGGATCGACAGCGCGGCCGTCGAGTCCTTCTCGTCTGCCATCGAACCCCTTTCGTGTTCGCCGAAGATATCCCTAGATCACGCCCGATGCGGAGAGGAGGTGACCGTGGTCGCGCTATTCGCCACGCGATTCGCCGGGAATCGGGATCGGAGTCCGCCCGATCCCGTGGACCAGCATGGCAGGAACCGTATGCCCGGCGTCGCTTGCCTCCGCGGCGCGCCGTGCCTACGGTCGAAAAAGATACCTGGACTCTTGGAGGCGGCGATGCCGGAGCGGTCCGCGTCACCCGTGGTGGACGCGCAGGTCCACATCTGGTTGCCCGAGGGACCGGACCGGCCGTGGCCACCCAACGGGCAGCAGTGGCGGGAGCGCACCCACCGGCCGTCACTCGACCTGGCGGACCTGCTCACCGAGATGGACGCGGCCGGGGTGGACCGCGCCGTGATCGTCCCGCCGCTGTTCGAGGGCCGCCGGGACGACTACGCGCTGGCCGCGGCGGCCGCGCACCCGGACCGCTTCCGCGTGGTGCCCCAGTTCGACATCGACGCGCCGGACCTCGGGGCCCGCCTCGACGCCGTCGTGGCCGATCCCCGTCTCGCGGGCATCCGGGTCGCCTTCATGCTGCTGGACGCCGGCCCGCTCGCCGACGCGGCCGACTCGCCGGTGTGGGCCGCTGCGCGCGAACGGGACCTGCCCGTCATGGTCTTCTGCCCGGGCCAGCTCCCGGAGCTCGGCGGGATCGCCCGCGCCCATCCCGGGCTGCGGATCGCGGTGGACCACCTCGCACTGAGCGGGACGGTCACGGACGGCGCGATCGCCGACGAGCTGGCTCCCCTCCTCGCCCTCTCGGCCGAGCCCGGTGTGTCGGTCAAGATGACGGCCCTGCCGGTGGCGAGCACCGAGCCCTATCCGCACCCCGCGCTGCACGCTCCGGCGCGCAGCGTGCTGGAGGCGTTCGGGCCGGAGCGGGTGTTCTGGGGATCCGATCTCTCCCGCCTGCGCGGCCCCTACTCGGACTGCCTGAGCCTGGTCCGGGACGAGCTCGGGCTCTCGCCGGGCGACGCGGACGCGGTCCTGGGCCGGAGCCTGCTGGAGTGGCTGCGCTGGCCGTGAGTGTCCAGGTGTCTCGGCGGGTCGCCGAGTAGGCTTCCGGTGTGACGGACAGCGCCGCTCCGGGGACCCGCCGGCCCGCCCCGACCGTCGGCCTGTCCCCGATCCCGGGCAAGGACCGCGCCGCCCGGGAGATCGTCGCGTCGCTGCGCGGGGACATCGCCGCGGGCCGGCTCCCCCGCGGCGCCCGGCTGCCCGGCGAGCGCGATCTCGCCCGGCACTTCGGGGTCAGCCAGCCGACCGTGCGCGAGGCCGTCCGGGCGCTGGACCTGATGGGGCTGGTCGACGTCCGGCACGGCAGCGGCGTCTACGTGACGGCGGACGTCGGCGCCTTCCTGGACACCTCGCTGCGCACCCTCATGCAGGTCGAACGGGTCGGGATCGTCGAGGTCCTCGATCTGCGGACCCTGTTGGGCGGCTACTCGGCCCGGCGGGCCGCCGAGCACGCGACCGAGGAGGAGATCGCACGGATGACCGCGCTCCTCGACCGGTCCGACGCGCCGCCGCACGGCGCCACGGTGCGCGAGATCGCGACCGCACCGGCGGCCTTCCAGATCGCCGTGTCCGCGGCGGCGCACGATCCGCTGCTGCTCGCGATCGAGAGCGTCCTGGTCAAGGTGACCGTCCAGCTCCAGCTGACCGCCTTCGACGGGCGTGGCCGCGACTTCTGGCTCGAGCGGGTGTCCGCCTTCCGGACCGACCGCCGGCGGCTGCTGGCCTTCGTCACCGCGCACGACGGCGAGGGCGCCACCACCGCCATGCAGCTCTACCTGCGGACCCAGTTCGCCCAGTTCACCGCGGACCCGGCGCTCGCCGCCCTCGGTGTCGCCGATCCGCTGGCCGTCGCGAGCCGCCTGGACGTCGACCTCCCGCCGCTCGGCGGGCCGCCCCGGCCGGCGGCCGGCTGAGCCTCCGACCTCGTGCAACAGCGACGTGTCGGATTGTGAACACCGCGCTACGTTCTTGCCGACCTCTTTGTTGACAACGGTGTCGACCATACTGTCGGCAGCCGACGGGGGCGCGCGTCCGGCGCTTCCCGAGACGACGAACCGAGGACTCATGTCACGTATCGCAGTGATCGGCTCGGGCCCGGCAGGATGTGTGCTCGCCTACGGCCTGCTCGCCGGCGGCCACGACGTCACGCTCTACTCGGACCGCACTCCGGACCAGTGGCTGAACGAGTCGAAGCCGACCGGCTCGGCCTACATCTACGACGAGGTCGTGGACATCGAGCGCAAGCTCGGGATGGACTTCTGGTCCCGCGATGCCTTCCAGGGCCACGGCTTCCTCTACGACGGGATCCCGACCCCGGGGGCGGCGCCGCTGTCGATCGCCGGCCGCAACGAGTACGGCCGCCCGGGCAGCGCCATCGACCAGCGCCTTCGGGTCAGCCGCTGGCTGGAGGACCTCGAGCCCCGCGGCGGCCGGCTGGTCATCGAGAGCGTGACCCCGGCCCGGCTCGACGCCATCGCCGCGGCCTCCGACCTGACCGTGCTCGCCGCGGGCAAGGCCGACCTGGCGTCGGCGATCGCGGTCGATCCGGCGCGGAGCTTCACCGAGCCGCAGCGCAACCTCGCGATGGTCATCGTGCGGAGCCGGACGGGCCACGTCCGGGACTGGTTCGCCGACCGCGTCCCCTACGCGCCGATCAAGTTCAACCGCATCGACGACACCGGCGAGTACTTCTGGGTCCCCTACCACCACAAGACCGCGGGCGCGACGATGTCGCTCCTGCTGGAGGCCCGGCCCGGCAGCCTGATGGACCGGTTCGGCACCGCCCGCAGCGCCGGGGACGTCCTGGACGCCGCCCGCGAGATCGTCAGGGCGACGATGCCCTACGAGGCACACATCGCCGACGACATGGAGCTGATCGAGGACGACCCGCACGGCTGGCTCGCCGGCCGGTTCACCCCGGTCGTGCGCGAGGCGTTCGGCCGGCTGCCCTCCGGCGGACTCGTGATCCCGGTGGGCGACACCGCGATCACGTTCGACCCGATCGCCGGGCAGGGCGGCAACTTCGCCAACCGGTCGGCGGACTTCCTCGCGTCGGTGATCAACGAGCACGGCGGCGAGCACTACGACGAGGAGTTCCTGACCCGGATCAGCACCGACCTGTGGACGCACTTCGGCCGCAACTCGTGGACCTTCAACAACCACTTCCTCGGCGTCGCCGACGACACCACCCGGCTCGTGATGCGGACGGCCGCGCAGAACCCCGACGCGGGTGACACCCTGTTCAACGGCTTCGTGCGCCCGGACCGGATGCTCCCGGCCCTGAAGGACCGGCGCGTGGCCGAGGAGTTCGCCCGGACCTACCCCGCGCGGGTCGCCGAGCCGGTGCCGGCATGACCCCGCACTCCCCCGACCCCGCCGAGGCGAGCGGCGGCCGCTTCCGGGACGGGATGGCGCGCCTCGGCGCCGCCGTCAACGTCGTCACCTCAGACGGGCCGGCCGGGCGGCTCGGCTTCACCGCGTCGGCCGTGTGCTCGGTGAGCGACCAGCCGCCGACGCTGCTGCTCTGCATGAACCGGCGGAGCACGCAGAACGGGCCGCTGCGCGAGAACGGCGTGTTCTGCGTCAACAGCCTGGCCGCGGACCAGCGCCCGCTCTCCGAGGTGTTCGCCGGTCTGGCCGGGCTCGCGATGCCGGAGCGGTTCGCCGCCGCCTCCTGGGCCGCGCTGGCGACCGGGTCCCCCGTGCTCGACGGCGCCTCGGCGTCCTTCGACTGCGAGGTGCTCTCGGTGACGGAGGTGGCGACACATTCGGTGATCGTCGGCAAGGTGCTCGCGGTACAGGTCGGGGACACCCCGTCCGGGCTGGTCTACTTCGGCCGCGAGTACCACGCCATGAGCGTGGCCTGAACGAGATGCGCGGAGCCGCAACGGATCCGCGGGCACGAGGACGAGGACGGACCCTGTGAAGAACGCGCAGCCGCCGGACGCCACCCGGCGCGGCACCGGTGAGCGGACGAACGAGGAGATCTACGAGAAGATCTTCACGTCGATCTTCGAGCACCGGCTCCCGCCGGGCACCAAGCTCGCCGAGGAGCGCCTCGGGGCGGTGTTCAAGGTGAGCCGGGCCCGGATCCGCGAGGTGCTCAGCCGCCTGAGCCACGAGCAGATCGTCGAGATCGTGCCGCACCGCGGCGCGCACGTCGCGAAGCCGACCCTCGAGCAGGCCAGGCAGGTGTTCGAGGCCCGCCGGGTGATCGAGCCCAGCGTGGTCGCGGCGCTGGCCACCGCCCGCGACCAGAACCGGGTGGACCTGCTGCGCAAGCACGTCCTGCTCGAGACCGACGCCCGGGCGGCCAACGACGACCGCGCGGTGATCCGGCTCTCCGGCGAGTTCCACATCGTGGCGTCCGAGCTCGCGGGCAACGCCTTCCTCGCCCGGCCGATGCGCGAGCTGGCCACACTGACCTGCCTGACCATCCTGCTCTACGGCGGCGCCACCCCCGACAGCTGCCGGCTCGGCGAGCACGACGCGATCGTCGGGCAAATCGCCGACGGGAACGCCGACGGCGCTCGCCGGGCCGTCATCGACCACCTCGACGCCATCGAGGCCGGCATCGATCCGCACCGGGAGACCCCCGAGGTGGACCTGGAGACGATCCTGGGCTGAGCCACCGAGCCCACCGGGCCCAGCTGTGCCCCACCCGATCCACGAGAGGACCTGCCCGACATGAACCCCGACGGCCCCGCCCCGGCGGATCTCGTCATCACCGGTGGCACGGTGGTCAACGCCTCGCACCGGCAGCCCGCGACCGTCGTCGTCTCCGGCGGTTCGGTGCGCGCGCTGCTGGCGCCCGACGCCCCCGTCCCGCCGGCCGCGCGGCACATCGACGCCACGGGCAGGTACCTGCTCCCCGGCGGGGTGGACCCGCACTGCCACATCGGGGAGATCGTCGGCGACCACGCCGGCCAGGACGACTACGAGAGCGCCACCATCGCGGCCCTGCACGGCGGCACGACGACGGTGGTCAACTTCGCCATCCCCGAGTCGGCCACCGAGAGCCCGGTCGACTGCGCCCGGCGCCGGCTCGGCGAGGGATCGATCGCGCGGACCGACCACGCCCTGCACGGCGGCCTCGTCCGCTGGGAGCCCGAGCTCGCCGGGCAGATCACCGAGCTGGCGACGCTCGGGATCCGGACGATCAAGATGTTCACGACCTACCGCGGCGAGCGGATGATCGAACCCGAGACCGTGCTGGCGGTCCTGCGCGCGCTGCACCGGCTCGGCGGCATGGGCTACGTCCACGCCGAGGCCGACCATGTCATCTCCGACGCCCTCGCCCTGGCCGTCGACGACGGCCGGATCTCCGCCGGGCACCTGCCCGCCACCCGCCCGGAGCTCGCCGAGAACGCCGCGGTGGCCCAGGTCCTCGCCACCGCGCAGCACCTGCGCGCCCCGGTCTACTTCGTGCACCAGTCGACCCCCGAGGCCGTGGCCCAGGTGCGGGCGGCCCGGCGCCAGGGGCTGCGGGCCTACACCGAGACCTGCCCCCACTACCTGCTGCTCGACGAGTCCGTCTACGACAAGCCCGGCGCCGAGGGGTTCGTGTGCTGTCCCCCGCTGCGCAACGAGCGGGCCCGCGCGGGCCTGGTCACGGCCGCCCTGGTCGGGGACGTCGACACGATCGGCTCCGACCACTGCTGCTTCACCCTGGGGCAGAAGACCGCGACCAAGCACGACGTGCGGCACATGCCCAACGGCCTGCCCGGCGTCGAGACCCGGATCCCGGCCGCGTACACCGCGCTCGTGGAGCAGGCCGGTGTCTCGCTGGAGCGCTTCGTCGCGCTGACCTCGACCAACGCGGCGCGGCTGAACGGCCTGCACGGCAAGGGCTGGATCGGCCCCGGCGCCGATGCCGACCTCTACACGGTGGATCCCGCGGCCTGCCGCACCACCGAGGCCGCGGACCTGCACATGGCCACGGACTACACCCCCTACCAGGGGCTCACCCTCTACGGATGGCCGGAGCACGTCGTCTCGGGCGGCCGGGTCGTCCTCGACGAGGCGGGCTTCCACGATCCCGGCCCGGTCGGCCGGTTCCTCGAGACCCACCCCCTCGACGACGCCCTGCTCACCTGATGTGCTCCTCGTCCGGAAGGGAGGTCCGCCGATGAGCAGCGGAACCGGCAAGGTCCTGGTCACCGGCGCGTCCGGCCTGATCGGCAGCGGAGTCGCCGCCCGGCTGCGCGCGGACGGGGTGCCGGTGGTCGCGATCGACATCGTGCCCGGCGAGGGCGTCGTCGCCTGCGACGTGACGGACGTGGCGGCGGTCGGCGGGATCGTCGAGCGCGAGTCCGTCGGCTCGGTGATCCACTGCGGCGCGTTCTCCGGTCCGATGGTGGCGGTCGACCGCCCGCGCGCCGTCGTCGACGTCAACATCGGCGGCACGGCCACGCTGCTGGAAGCCGCCCGGACCCACGGGCTGGGCCGGGTCGTGTACTGCTCGTCGCTGTCGGTCTACGGCCCGACCGACCCGGTCCCCGTCACCGAGGAGACCCGGACCCACCCGACGAGCGTGTACGCCGCCAGCAAGGCCGCGGGCGAGTCCCTCGTGCTCGCCTACGCCGCCCAGCACGGGGTCGACGGCGTCGCCCTGCGCATCGCGGCGGTCTACGGGCCCGGCCGACGCACGTCCTGCTTCATCCGGGACCTGCTCGACAGTGCCCGCGCGGGGGTCCCCACCGTCGTCCCGTACGCGGGCGACGTCCCGGCCCAGTACGTGTACGTCGACGACGCCGTGGAGGCCGTCGTCCTGGCCTGGGCCGCACCCGCCGTCACCCGGCGGGTCATGAACGTGACCGGGCCCCGGGCCACCACGGCGGCCGAGGTCGCCGAGGCCGCGGCCGCCGTCGTCCCCGGGACCGAGGTCCGCTTCGATCCGGACCCCGGTGCGGAGGAGCCCGAACGGCAGGGCCCGCTCGTCGGGGACCTGGCGGCGGCCGAGATCGGCTACCGGCCCCGATGGTCGCTCGCCGAGGGGATCGCCGCCTACGAAAGGTACCTCCGCCGCGCCGAGGACACGCCGGTGCACTAGGGGCACCGGCCGTGCCCGCCCGTCCACCCCACCACCCGGCAGCGCCGCCGGCCGACCGGCACGAACACCCGTTCCCCCTGCCACGGCCCGACGCCGCCCCTGCGGGCACGACACCGCGGCACCCCTATCCCGAGGAGCTCTGTCCACTATGTCCAGACGACACGTCCGGGCCCTGGTCACGGCCGCGGCACTGCTGTTCGCGGTGACCGCCTGCAGCGTCGCCGCCCCGCAGCAGGACCAGTCGACGGCACCGGCCCTGCCGCGCGGGTTGAACCCCGAACCCGGGACCGACATCCCCCGCAAGGAGCTCAAGGTCGGGTTCACCCCGTACGGCGACGAGCTCATCGGCGTGATCGGCGCCCGCCAGGGCTGGTTCGAGAACGCCGGGATCACCTTCACCCAGCCCGACGGCCTGCAGACCGACCTCGCCAAGTCGCTGACCCCCGTGCTGGAGGGCCAGGTCCAGGTCGGGTCCAGCTACATGCCGGCGATCGTTCCCCAGCTCGACACGGTCAGCAACGTCCGCGCCTTCATGGTGTCGAACGTCTTCATGGGCAACCGGATCCTGGCGCCCAAGGGCCGCTACCAGACCGTCGACGCCCTGATGGCCCAGGGCCAGACGTTCCAGCAGGCCGCGAGCACCGTCATGGCACAGCTCAAGGGCAAGACCCTGCTACTGCCGGACGGCACCGCCCCCACCTTCTACACCCTGTCCCTGAAGCAGGCGGGGCTGACGCTCGACGACGTCAAGGCCGTCCGGCTCTCCGAGCCCGACATCATCCGCTCGGCCCAGGCCGGTCAGGACGTGTTCGCCGCACCCGAGGGTGCCGTCGGGCAGACCCAGCTGCAGGAAGCGGGCTGGGAACCGCTGATCACCGTCGGTCAGATCATCAAGGCGCTCCCGCCGGACCAGACCCTGGAGCTGCGCAACGCCCACTCGGTCTACGTCACGACCACCCAGTTCGCCGAGGCGAACTACAACACCCTGCTGCGGTTCTCCGGGGTCCTGTACCGGATCATCGACCAGCTCGAGAAGGACCCGCAGAAGGCGGCGGCGCAGTACACCGACTACGTCAACAGCTACACCGGCAGCAACCTGACGGTGGCGCAGACGGCGAGCATGTTCTCCAACGGCCTGTACTCCCTGCGGGGCTTCGACCAGGCCGGTCAGTTCCTCACGGACACGAACGACCCGTCCAACCTGGACCGCACCGTGGCCGCCCGGATCGCCAACCTCAAGGCCGGCGGCGCGCTCGTCCGCGACCACAGCCCGTCCGAGGTCAGCATCGCGACCCAGGTGTACGAGGACCTGCGCGCCTACCGGACCGCCACCGACGGCCTGCTCGCGCAGCTGCCCGACGGCACGCAGAAGGCGCGTGCCCAGGAGCTGTACGCGCAGTTCGACTACCTCGACGCCTACCGTGTCGCCCTCGCCGCCAAGGCGGCCTCGTGACCGCAGCCGTCCCGGCACGCGCCCGGTGGTCCGCCTGGTTCTGGCGGGCCGTCGGCGTGGCCGTCCTGCTCACGGTGTGGCAGCTGATCGCGCTGGCCGTCTACAACCTGGCCGTCCTGCCCGCGCCGATCGACGTCGTGGAGAACCTCGTCCGGAACTTCGGCGGCAGCGCCGGCCTGGCCTACCTGGGCCTGTCCGAGACGAGCTACCTGGGGAACCTGCGCTACACCGCGGGCATCGTGCTGACGGCCTGGCTGGTCGGGAGCGCGCTCGGGCTCTCCGGGGTCGTCGCCGCACGGCTGCAGTGGGTCCGGGACCTGACGGATCCGGTGCTCTACGTGTTCGGGGTGGTGCCGGTCGTCGTCGCCGCACCGTTCGCGCTGATCTGGTTCGGCTTCGGGCCGGTCGGCCAGTGGATCCTGGTGGCGTTCTTCAGCTACGTGACGGTGGCCGTCGCCTCCCTCGCGGCGGCCCTGCGGCTGGCACCGCGCTACGAGGAGTACGCGGCGACGCTGGGCGTGGCCATGGCGGCCCGGCTGCGGACCGTCGTCCTCCCCGCCGTCGCACCGGCGACCTCGTCCGCGGTGCGGGTCGCGCTCGGCGCGGCGTGGAGCCTGCAGGTCGTCGCCGAGCTGTTCGGCTCGGAGACCGGTGTCGGACGGGTCATCGCCGTCCGCGCCAAGACCGGCGACGTCCCGTCGGTCATGGCGGTGATCATCGTGCTCGGCCTGGTCGCACTGGTGTGCGACCTGGCCGTGGCCAGACTCGCGAAACGGAGCGGAGCATGGCAGTGAAGTCCATGGCAGTGAAGTCCGCAGGAGCGGTCGACCTCGCCGCGGCACCACGGGCGGAGGCGACCGGTCACACCGCGGCCCCCGCGTTCCGCCTCCGGGACCTGGTGCTGGAGTACCGCGAGGGCACGCAGGTCGTGCGCCCGATCGACGGGGTGGACCTGGAGGTGCCGCAGGGCGAGTTCACCTGCATCCTCGGGCCCTCGGGCCACGGCAAGTCCACCCTCCTGCGCTGCCTGGCGGGGTTGATCGCGCCGGCCGGCGGCACCGTCGAGGCCGCGGGCGAGCAGGTGAGCGGCCCCGGCGCGGACCGCGGGATGGTCTTCCAGCAGGACGCCATCCCGATGTGGCTGCGCGTCGAGGACAACGTCGCGTTCGGGCCGAGGATGCGGGGGGTGCCGCCGCGGGAGTACCGCGAGCGGGTCGACCGGCTGATCACCGAGGTCGGCCTGGACGACCGGCGCCGGGCCTGGCCGCGCCAGCTCTCGGGCGGCATGCGCAAGCGGGTGGCGATCGCCGCGGTGTTCGCCAACGACCCGGACGTGCTGCTCATGGACGAGCCGTTCAGCGCGCTCGACTTCTTCACCCGCAGCCGCCTGCAGAACCTGCTGCTGCAGCTGTGGGCCGAGACGGGCAAGACCATCTGCTTCGTCACCCACGACATCGACGAGGCCCTCGTGCTGGCGGACCGCATCGTCGTGGTGAAGGACGGCGGCATCGCGATGGACGTCCCGGTGGCGTTCCCGCGCCCGCGGGGCGAGGAGCTCCGGGCCCTGCCCGAGGCGCAGGACCTGCGGCGGGAGCTGCTCGACATCCTCGGGGAGGGCTGAGCGATGGCTGCTCCCGTCCTGGACCGGCGAGCACGGCGGCCGGATCGCGCGGCGCCCGGCTCCTTCGGGACGCGGTCGCGGACCCTGTTCCGGCCCCGGCGGGTGGCCGTCGGGGTGGTGGTGCTGGCCCTGCTCTGGGAGGCGGTGTCGCTGCTGGTCACCCGGGGTGTGGAGCATCCGGAGTTCGTCATGCCGGACCTGGTGCACGTGGCCCGCTACGGCCTGCCCGGCCTCGCGGACTACTACACCGGCTGGCTCGGCGGCACCCCGCCGTCCGCGGGCGGCGAGCGGACCTGGCCGATGGGGCTGGCCGCGCTCGTCGAGCACGGGGCGATCTCGGTCGGCCGCATCCTCGTGGGCTTCGTCCTCGGCCTCGCCGCCGGCGTCCTGCTCGGGTTGCTCATGTCCGCGTCGCGGGCCGTCCGCAACGCGGGCTTCGGGATCGCCACCCTGCTGCGCACGCTCCCGGTGCTCGCGCTCGGCCCGCTGTTCACCCTGTGGTTCGGCGCCACCTCGGCGATGTCGGTGTCCTTCGTGGCCTTCGCGGTGGGCCTGGTGATGCTGGTCGCCACGATGACGGCGGTCGCCAACCTCGATCTCGACGTCGTCCGCTACTCGCGGAGCCTCGGCCTGGGCGCGTTCGCGGTCCAGCGCCGCGTGGTGCTGCCCGCGATCCTGCCCGAGCTCGGCGGCGCCGCACTCGTCGCCGTCCCGCTGGCGTGGAGCGTGCTGCTGGCGTCGGAGATCTACGGGATCCAGGAGGGCCTCGGCTGGATGATGGGCAAGGCCGTGCAGTTCACCCTGGTCGACCGGATCACCGTGATCGCCGTGGTCTTCGTGCTGCTGACCTTCGTCATGCTCCGTGCGGTGCAGGCGATCTCGGCCCGGATCACCCGCTGGGCGGAGTGACGGGCCGAGCCGACGCTCACGACGACCCGCGCACGACCAGCCGGAGTGCCGGCCCCGGCGGTGAGCCGGCGGGTGCCGGCTTCCCGGCCTCGGCCAGGATCAGGGTGGCCAGCGCGGTGGCGGGCACCGTGGCGTGGATGGCCACCGACGTCAGGGCGGGGCGGGCCAGGGCTGCGACCGGCAGGTCGTCGACCCCGACGACGGCGAGCCGGCCCGGCACGTCGAGCCCGAGCGCGCGGGCGCCCGACAGCAGGGCGAGGGCCACGATGTCGTTGAACGCCGCCACCGCGGTGACCCCGGCCGCGGTCCAGCGGCCCACGGCCTCGAGCCCGCTCTCGGGGGTGTAGTCGACCGGCACCACCACCGGCGCGGGCAGCCCGAGAGCGCGGCACGCCTCCTCGGCGCCGCACAGGCGCTGGCCGGCGATGGCGTCCTCCCGCGGGTCGACGACGGCGCCGTACCCGAGGCGGGTGTGCCCGCGCGCGGCGAGGTGTCGCACCTGCAGGTCGCCGACCTGCGCCTGGTCGAGGCCGTGCGCCGCCACGCCGTTGGGCCCCAGGACGTCGTCGACCAGGGCCACGCCGGTGCGCCGGATCTGCTCGGCGTCCGCGTCGTCGAGCCGGCCGAAGGACAGGACCACCGCGGGATGGACGTGCGGCCACAGCTCGGCCAGCCGCATCCCGCCCTCGGTGTGCAGGAACACGCAGGTCAGTCCGGACTCCCCCAGCACCTGGCTCAGCGTGCGCCGGAACTCCTCCATCGCCTGCGAGACCGGGATGTCCGGGATCAGGCAGAGCACCACGTTGCTCCGGCCCCGGCGGAGGCTGCGGGCGGCACCCGAGGGGACGTACCCCAGCCGGTGCACCGCCTCGAGCACGGCCCGGCGGGTGCCCTCGGAGATCGACTGGTCGGCGCGCTCGTTGAGCACGAAGCTCACCGTGGCCTGCGAGACCCCCGCCGCCCGCGCGACGTCTCGCGCAGTCACCCGTGCCAACGACCTGCCCACCTCTCTTGCGCCCTCGCGGGACCCGGTCTACCGTACCGCATCACTAATACGAATTAGTACCGCCGACCAGCGCCGGAGCAGCCATGATCGACAGCGAAGTCGAGACCACCACCAGACCGACGGACGCCGACCGGGTCGGCCTCGGCCGGCTGCTGACCTTCTTCGTGACGGCCCTGTCCGCGATGTTCGCGCTGTTCCAGGGCATCCAGCAGATCCTGCTGCCGGCCCAGGTCGCCGCGATCGACCCGGCCGGCAAGGTGGGCAGCCTCGCGGTGCTCACCACGCTCGCCGCGGTCGCGTCGATGCTGGCGCTGCCGATCGGCGGGGCGGTCTCGGACCGCACGCGGTCCCGGTTCGGGCGCCGCGCGCCCTGGATCGCCGTGACCGCGGTGCTCTCCGCCGTCCTGGCCGTCCTGATGGGCCTGACCAGCACACTTCCGCTGCTCGCCGTCGTGTACGCGCTGCTGTGGTTCGTCGCGAACTTCTACCAGGGCGCGGCCGCGGCGATCCTGCCCGACCGGGTTCCCGTGCGGCGGCGCGGCCTGGCCTCGGCCCTGATCGGCCTCGCCACGCCGATCGGGGTGCTGGTCGGGGTCAACATCGCGAGCCGGGTCAGCCAGGTCTGGGGATACTCCGTGGTCGCGGTGATGGTGCTGGTCGGCACCGGGCTGCTGCTGGGCGGCGCCCGCGAGCCGTCCTCGGTGGGGATGCCGCGGCCCGAACGGGCCACCCGCTCCCCCGGCGCCTTCCTCGCGGCGTTCCGCAGCCGCGACTTCTCGCTGGCCTTCGTCAGCCGGTTCGGCTTCTTCCTCGCCTACTTCACCGTGAGCGGCTACCTCTACTACACACTGCAGGACTACATCGGCGTCGAGAACCTCCCGGGCGGCGACGTCGCGGTGGCCGTCAGCACCCTGACGACGATCACGGTCCTGGCCTGGGTCCTGGTCGCCACGGGCCTGGGGTGGCTGGCCGACAAGCTCGACCGGCGCAAGCTGTTCTGCGGCATCAGCTCGGTCGGGCTGTGCCTGAGCCTGTTGATCCCGGTCCTGAGCCCCACCTGGACGGGCATGCTGGTCTACGCCGTGCTGTCCGGGGCGTTCATCGGCACCTACTTCGCCGTCGACCTCGCGGTGATGTCGCTGGTCCTGCCGGACAAGCAGAACGAGGGTCGCGACTTCGGGATCCTCGCCGTGGCCACCGGGCTGCCGCAGATCCTGTCCGCCGCGCTGGCCGGCGCCCTGATCACCTGGCTCGGCGGGTACGTGGCGCTGTACGTGTTCGGGGCGGTGTGCGCCATCGTCGCCGGTGCGGTGATCATGGGTGTGCGAGGGGTCCGCTGATGCCGATCGCGACCACCCCGTCGGGCGTTCGGATCTGCTGGGACGCGATCGGGGACGCCGGCGCGGAGCCGATGCTGCTGATCCAGGGCCTGGGGGCACACCTGCTGGGCTGGCGGGCGGAGCTGTGCCGGGAGATCGCCGACGCCGGGTTCCGGGTGGTCCGTTTCGACAACCGGGACGTCGGGCTGTCGCAGAAGTTCCCCGCCGGCGGGTACGGCGTGGCCGACATGGCCGGGGACGCCCACGGCCTGCTCGCCGCCCTGGAGCTCGCGCCGGCGCACGTCGTGGGCCAGTCGATGGGTGGGCTGATCGCGCAGCAGCTCGTGCTCGACCATCCGGAGGACGTGCGCTCGCTCGGCCTGGTCTACACGGCGCCCGGCTCGGCGTACTTCACCGGCCGAGACCTGGTCGACGAGCGGATGGCGGCGCCCCGCGCCCGCGACCGGGCCGAGGCGGTGGAGCTGTACCTGCGCAACGAGCAGCCGTGCCTGTCCCCCGGCTACCCGGCCGACCTGGACTGGCTGCGCGAGCTGGGCGGACTCATGGACGACCGCGGCCATGACCCGGACGGCGTCGAACGCCAGATGGCGGCGGTGCTGACCTCCGGGGACCGGACCGACGCCCTGCGCGGGGTCACGGTGCCCACGACCATCCTGCACGGCGACGGGGACCGGCTGATCAGCGCCGTCGCGTCGAAGGCGCTGCACGAGGCCGTCCCCGGCTCACGGCTGACGATCCTCCCGGGGATGGGCCACGAGTTGCCCCGCCCGCTCTGGCCCGAGATCGTGGCCGAGCTGACCGCGAACGCACGACGGGAGCACCCATGACCCGCGTCCGCACGGAGTACGGCACCGTCGAGGGCCTGCTCGACGACGGCGTCCACCTCTTCCGCGCGCTTCCCTACGCCGCGCCGCCGTTCGGCCGCAACAGGTTCCGGGCGCCGCAACCGCCCGAACCGTGGGACGGCGTGCGGGACGCCACCCGGCCCGGGGTCGCCCCGCCGCAGCCGTCCGACCCGAACCCGATGACCGCGCTGTACGCGGCGCCGGAGACCGGCGAGGACTGCCTCACCCTCGAGGTGACCACGCCGGACCCCGGCGCCCGCGGGCTCCCGGTCCTCGTGCACTTCCACGGCGGCGGCTTCGTGTTCGGCGCCGGCTCGCTCCCGGGCTACCGCGGGCACTCGTTCGCGCGTTCCGGGGTGGTGCACGTCGGCGTCAACTACCGGCTGGGCATCGACGGTTTCCTCCACGTCGACGGCGCGGCCGACAACCGAGGGCTGCGCGACCAGACCGCGGCGCTGGAGTGGGTGCAGCGCAACATCTCCGCGTTCGGCGGGGACCCCAGCAACGTCACGGTCTTCGGGCAGTCCGGCGGGGCGGTGGCGACGTTCGACCAGCTCGCGATGCCGGCCTCGCGCGGCCTGTTCGCGCGGGCGATCGCGCAGAGCGGGCATCCCGCGGCCACGGTCGACGCGGACGAGGCCCGGAAGGTCACCCGGCAGGTCGCGCGGATGCTGCGGGTGGCGCCCACGGTGGAGGGGCTGTCCGGGGTGTCGCTCCCGCGCACGGCGGAGGCGACGCGCAAGGCCCTCGAACGCTTCGCCCTCGGCCTGCTCGTCGGGCGCCGCGCACCCCTGCTGATCAGCCCGTTCCGTGGCGTGCACGACACCGAGACACTGCCGTCGGTCCCCGGGACCGCCGACGTGCCCGTCCTGGCCGGCACCACGCGCAACGAGATGATCGGGCTCACCGCCGCGATCGCGGACGTGGCGGGGCCGCTGGCCCCGATGCTGCGCCGCGGGATCGGGCGGGCCGTGCGCGTCGACGGCGCCCTGCGCGCGGTCTACCGGGGCACGCGCGGCATCACGGACCACGCCTCGCTGGTCGAGGCCGCCTGGACGGACTGGGGCTTCCGCATCCCGACGCTGCGCTTCGCGGAGTCTCGCCCGGCACCGACGTGGATCTACGAGTTCCGCTGGCAGCCGGACACACTGCCGCCGCTGCGGCACGCGGCACACGGCCTCGAGCTGCCCTTCGTCCGGGACGACCTCGACCTCCTGACGACGGGCGGTGCCGCGGCCCGGGAGCTGTTCGGCCCGGAACCCCCGAAGGAGCTGGCCGGGGAGATGCACTCCACCTGGGTGAGGTTCGCGAGCACCGGAGACCCGGGCTGGGCCCGCTACGAGCCCTCGGCGCGCACCACCATGGTGTTCGACGCGGTGTCCGCCGCCGTGTCCGACGCCGCCGGCCCCGAACGCACCGCCTGGGACGGGCGCCCGGTCCACGGGTTGTGAGCGCAGTAGAGGCGATGGTGGAGGCAACGGCGGCGGCGGGGGTCAGCCGTTGCCGCCGTTCGGCTCCGTTCGCTCTCCGCCATCCACCTCGCGACGGCGCTCCTGGTGCGCGACGATCTCGGGTCCTTCGTGACCTGCGACGACCGGCTCGCCGCAGCCGCGGCTGCGCACGGCCTCACGGTCGAGCCCCCCTCGGACACGGTCGTCGGGGACGGGCTCACGTGAGGGCGAGCGACCGCCCGATGATCTCCTTCATGATCTCGGTGGTCCCGGCGTAGATCCGGGAGACCCGGGAGTCCATCCAGGCGTGCGCGATCGGGTACTCGCGCATGTAGCCGTAGCCGCCGTGCAGCTGCAGGCAGGTGTCCATCACGCGGCCCTGCAGCTCGGTGGTCCACCACTTGGCCTTCGCCGCGTCGACCTCCGTCAGCTCCCCCGTGAGGTGCTCGGCGACGCACCGGTCCACCCACTGCTGCGCGATGTCGATCTCGGTCGCCAGCTCGGCGAGCCGGAAACGGGTGTTCTGCAGCGCGCCGATCGGTGAGCCGAACGCCTGCCGGGAGCGCACGTGCTCGACCGTCCAGCCGAGTGCCGCGGCCGACTGGGCCACGGCGGACACCGCACAGGACAGCCGCTCCTGGGCCAGGTTGCGGGTGAGCCCGGCGAACCCGGTCCCCTCCTCCCCCAACAGGTTCGCCACGGGAACCCGGGCGCCGGTGAACGAGAGCTCCGCCGTGTCCTGCGCGGCCAGCCCGATCTTGTCGAGCGTGCGGCCGCGCGCGAACCCCGGCGTGTCCCGCTCGACCACCAGCAGCGACAGCCCGCGGTGCGGATGGTCGCCGGTTCGCACGGCGGTGATCACCAGATCGGCGTTGATGCCGTTGGTGATGAACGTCTTCGCCCCGTCGACGACGTAGTGGTCGCCCTCCCGGACCGCCGTCGTGCGGATCCCGGCGAGGTCCGATCCGGTACCCGGCTCGGTCATCGCCACCGCGGTGATCAGCCCGCCCGCGGCGATGCCCGGGAACCAGCGCTCCCGTTGTGCCACATCGGCGAGCCCGAGGAAGTAGGGCATGCAGATGTCGGCCTGCAGCTGCGGGCCGAGCATCGGCGCGACCACCCCGGCGGCGGCCGCCTCCTCCGCGACGACGACGTTGAACCGGAAGTCCGCGACGCCCGCTCCCCCGTGCTCCTCGGGAACCGCCGCGAACAGTCCCAGCTCCCCGGCCCGGGCGAACAACGAGCGCGGGACGATCTTCGCCTCGGCCCACTCCGCGGCGTGCGGGACCACCTCCTTCGCCAGGAAGGTCCGCACGGCGGCGCGGAAGTCCTCGTGGTCGGCGCCGAACAGGAGCCGCTTCACAGCAGCAGACCGCCGCCGCAGATCACGGTCTGGGCGCTGACGTAGTCCGACTCCGGGATGCAGAACAGGTACACCGAACCCGCCGCCTCGGCCGCGGTTCCCCTGCGGCCCAGCGGGATCAGCTGCTCCATCGCGACCAGTAGGTCCGGGTTCACCCCGACCTTGATCTCGTGGCCCTCGATGTCGATCGTGCCGTCGCCGCCCGCCGGGGTCTCGGTGAGCCGGGTGGCGATCAGCCCGAACGCCACCGTGTTCACGGTGACGTTGTAGCGGCCCCACTCCTTGGCCAGGGCCTTGGTCAGCCCGGTGACGCCGGCCTTGGCGGCGGCGTAGTTGGCCTGCCCGGCGTTGCCGCCCAGGCCCGCGATGGAGGAGATGTTCACGACCTTGCGGCAGGGCACCGGCTCCCCGGCCGCCCGAGCCTGCTTGACGAGGCCGGAGATCACCGGCTGCGCGGCGCGCAGGATCCGGAAGGGCGCCTTGAGGTGCACGTCGAGGATGGCGTCCCACTGCTCGTCGGACATCTTCTGGACCACGGAGTCCCAGGTGTAGCCGGCGTTGTTGACGAGGATGTCCAGCCCGCCGAACGCGTCCACGCCGGTCTGCACGAAGCGCTCGGCGAAGCCGTCCTCGGTCACGCTGCCCACGCAGGCCACCGCCCGCCCACCCGCCGCCTCGATCGCGGCGACGGTCTCCTTGGCCGGGGCGTCGTCGAGGTCGTTGACCACCACGGCGGCCCCGTCGCCCGCCAGCTTCCGGGCGATCTCCGCACCGATCCCCCGGCCCGAGCCGGTGACCAGTGCGACCTTGCCGTCCAGCTTTCCCATGAGGAGTCCCTAGTGGTCGAGGGCGACGACGGCGTCGCCGGTGAGGGTGGTGGTGCCGTCCGCGAGGGTGACGGCGAGCTCGATCGTCGCCAGCCCGTCGGCCACGGCGGTGACGCGTCCGGTGCAGGTCGGCTGCGCGTGCACGGGGGTGATCGCGGTGAAGCGCACCCGGTACGAGCGGATCCGCTCCTGCGGGAACCGGTCCGTGAGCAGCCGGCCCAGGTACGCCATCGACAGCATGCCGTGGGCGAAGACGTCGTCCAGGCCGGCGCCGCGGGCGACGTCGAGGTCGATGTGGATGGGGTTGTGGTCGCCGGAGGCGCCGGCGAACAGGGCGAGCGTGGTCCGGCTGATCGCCGGGACCCCCAGCTCCAGGGTGTCGCCGACGTCCATCACCGCACCACGATCGTCGTGACGGCGTCCAGGACGGGCTCGCCGTCCCGGGTGATCTCGGTGTGTTTCACCAGGAAGTCCAGGTTCTTCTTCGGGTACGCCTCCGTGATCCTCGGCCGCAGCGTCACGGTGTCCCCGGCGTGCACGAGCGAGTGGTAGGTGAAGGACTGCTCGCCGTGCAGCACCCGGCGCAGGTCGACGCCCAGCTCGACCAGGTAGGCGAAGGCGCCGGGCCGCTCGGTCTCCAGTCCGAAGAGGAACGTCGGCGGCACCGGGACGTCCGGGTGACCGGCGGCCTTCGCGGCGTCGAGGTCGGAGTAGACCGGGTCCTCCTGTCCGGTGGCGGCGGCGAAGAACGCCAGCCGGCCGCGGTCGAGCGTGACCGTCACCGGCTCGAACACCACCGCCCTGGCCCGGTCGGGATCGATCATCGGGACACCTTCTCGTACAGGGTCACCACGGCCGCGCCGCCGAGACCGATGTTGTGCTGCAGGGCGATCGACAGGTCGTCGACCTGGCGATCGCCGGCCGCCCCGCGCAGCTGCCAGGTGAGCTCGGCGCACTGCGCGAGCCCCGTGGCGCCGAGCGGGTGGCCCTTGGAGAGGAGCCCGCCCGACGGGTTCGTGACGACCCGGCCGCCGTAGGTGTTGTCGCCGTCGGCGATGAACTTCTCCGCCGTGCCCTCCGGCGTCAGCCCGAGCGCCTCGTAGGAGAGCAGCTCGTTGGTGGTGAAGCAGTCGTGCAGCTCGACGACCCGGACGTCCTCGGGAGCGACCCCGGCCGCCTCGTAGACCTGCGTGGCCGCGGCCTTCGACATGTCGTACCCGACCAGCCGGATCGGGTCGCCCGCGAAGCTCGACGGGGTGTCGGTCGTCATCGCCTGGGCCTTGATCGCGACGTCCGTGCGCAGGCCGTGCCGCCGGGCGTACTCCTCGCTGACGAGGACCGCCGCGGCCGCACCACAGGTGGGCGGGCAGCACTGGAGCCGGGTCAGCGGGCCGGTGATGTGCGGGGAGGCGAGGACCTCCTCGACGGTGAGCTGGCCGGTGAACACCGCGTAGGGGTTGTTCGCCGCGTGCTGACGGGCCTTCACCGAGATCTGCGCGAACACGGCGGGGGCCGTGCCGTAGCGGTCCGCATAGGTCTGTCCCGCGGCACCGAAGTACCGCGGCGCCAGCGGGACGTCCGGGTTGCCGGCGTCCCCGAGGGCGACCTCGAACCGCCCGAACGCGCTCGGCCGGTCGTCCCAGTGCTCCGTGAGCGCACCGCGCTGCATCTGCTCGAACCCGAAGGCCAGCACGCAGTCCGCCGCACCCGACGCGATCGCCTGCCGGGCGAGGAACAGCGCCGACGAGCCCGTCGAGCAGTTGTTGTTGACGTTGACGACCGGGACGCCGGTCATCCCGACCCGGTAGAGGGCGTTCTGACCGCTGGTGGAGTCGCCGTACACGTAGCCGGCGTAGGCCTGCTGCACCGCGTCCAGCTCCACCCCCGCGTCGGCCAGCGCGGCGCGGACCGCCCCCTCGGCCAGCACGTCGTAGGGCTCGCTCCGGCTGGGTGTCGCGAAGGGCACCATGCCCACTCCCGCGACCGTCACCCGCTGGCCCATGTCGGTCCTCCTATGTGAATTATGGTTAGTAGCAGCAGCACGGTAACACCGATCCCGTCCGACGGAAGAGAACAACCGCTAGAGTTCGGGCCGACACCAGCAGGAGGCACTCGATGACCGTGCAGGCCCGCGAGGTCCCGCGGCGGCGACCGGCGGACCGGCGCGCACAGATCCTCGCCGCGGCCGCCCGCCGGTTCCGCCGCGACGGCTACCACCAGGTCGCGATGGCCGACATCGCCGAGGACGTCGGGATCCGGGCGGGAGCGCTCTACCGGCACGTGCGGAGCAAGGAGGAGCTGCTGCTCACCGTGCTCGAGGGGCAGCTCGCACGCATGGAGGAGGTGGCCTCCGCCTCCGCGGATCCGGTGGCCGCCCTCGCCGCGCACACCGCGGACCTGCGCGAGTTCGGGGCGCTGTGGGGCCGGGAGGCCGGCCACCTCCGCCCGGAGGCGCGCCGGGCGGTGCGCCACCGGCTGCGCGGGATCGCCGCGACCGTGGCGGCCGGGATCCCCGCCGCCCCCGCGGACCAGCGCGACCTCCGCTCCTGGGCCGCGCTCTCGGTGCTGGACAGCCCCGCCCACCACGGGATGGACGTCGACCCGGACCGGCTCTCCGCCGTGCTGCTCGGCGCCGCCCGCGCCGTGTGCTCGGCGCCGCTGCCCGAGGCCGACGGGGTCGTCGCCCCCATGGACGGCGGCCTGCGGCCGGCCTCGCGCCGGGAGGCACTGCTCGGTGTCGCGGCCCGGCTGTTCGCGGAGCGGGGCTACCCGTCGGTCGGCCTCGACGACATCGGCGCGGCCGCCGGGATCGCCGGCCCGAGTGTCTACAACCACTTCGCCAGCAAGGCGGACGTGCTCGCCTCGGTGCTGCAGCGCGGCAACGAGGCACTCTGGCTGACCCTGCACCACGACCTCGCCAGGGCGACCGACCCCGCCGACGCCCTGCGCCGGCTCGCGGCCCGCTACAGCGCCTTCGTCGCCGACGATCCGGCGATCGTGGGCGTGCTGCTCAGCGAGGTGGTCCACGTGCCGGCGGACCTGCGGAGCACCTTCCGCCGCGCGCAGCGGGACTACGTCTCCGAGTGGGTCGCCCTGCTGCGCCGGGACCGCCCCGACCGGGACGAGGCCGAGTGCCGGCTGCGCGCCCACGCCGCGCTCTCGGTGGTCAACAGCCTGTGCCGGATCCCCCACCTGCGTGCCCGGCCGGGCCACGTCGCCCACACCGCCGCCCTCGCCGTCGCCACGCTGGATCTGGACTAGCACCGGTTCACTTTCTGGCCGATTCGTCGTAGTGTGGGGCTCCACACACTCACGGCGATTCACGAAGGAGTGGTCTCGTGTACCTCACGCAGGGTCTGCACCGCGCGGTCCAGCAGCATCCCGACGCCGTCATGACGGTCTTCGGGAACCGGACGCGCACCTTCGCCGAGGTCGCCGACCGGGTGGCACGGTTCGCCGCGGCCCTTCGGGCTCACGGCGTGGCCCCCGGGGACCGGGTCGCGATGCTCGCCCTCAACTCCGACCGCTACCACGAGTACCTGCTCGCGGTGCCGTGGGCGGACGCCGTGCTCAACCCGGTCAACATCCGGTGGAGCCCGGTCGAGATCGCCTACTCGCTGCGCGACTCCGGCACCCGCGTGCTGCTGGTCGACGACGCGTTCGCCCCGATGATCCCGGCGCTGCGCGAGGCGGCCCCGGACCTGGGCACCGTGATCCACACCGGCGACGGCCCGACACCCGGGGACGCCGTCTCCTACGAGGACCTCGTCGCGGGCCACGATCCGGTTCCCGACGCCCGCCGCGGCGGGGACGCGCTCGCCGGCCTCTTCTACACCGGCGGCACGACCGGGCACCCGAAGGGCGTGATGCTCTCGCACGCCAACCTGATGGTGTCCGCCATGGGCCTCCTCTCGACCGGCTACCTCTTCGGCCCCGGGACCCGGTGCCTGCACGCCGCACCGATGTTCCACCTCGCCGACCTGGCGGCCTGGAACGCGACGACCACGGCCGGCGGCACGCACGTGATCGTCCCGGCGTTCGATCCCGTCGCGGTGATGCAGGCGATCGCGACGCACGGCGCCACCGACGCGCTGCTGGTCCCGGTGATGATCCAGATCCTGATCGACCACCCGCAGATCACCGAGCACGACCTCACCAGCCTGCGCACCGTGCTCTACGGCGCCTCCCCGATCGCCCAGGCCGTGCTGGAGCGTGCGATGAAGGCCTTCCCCAACGCGGCGTTCACCCAGGCGTACGGGATGACCGAGCTGTCCCCCGTCGCCACCCTGCTGAGCCCGGACGACCACCGCCGCACCGAGCGGCTGCGCGCCGCGGGCCGGGCGGCGCCGCACTCCGAGGTCCGGATCGTCGACGCCGAGGACCGGGAGGTGGCGCGGGGCACGGTCGGCGAGATCGTCGCGCGCGGCGGGCACGTGATGCTCGGCTACTGGGAGCAGCCCGAGGCCACCGCGGCCGCGGTGCGGGACGGGTGGATGCACACCGGCGACGGCGGTTTCATGGACGACGAGGGCTACGTCCACGTCGTCGACCGGATCAAGGACATGATCGTCAGCGGCGGGGAGAACGTCTACTTGGCGGAGGTCGAGAACGCCCTCGCCGCCCACCCCGCCGTGGCCTCCTGCGCCGTGATCGGGGTGCCCGACGACGAGTGGGGCGAGCGGGTGCACGCGGTCGTCGTCCTCCGGCCGGGGCAGACCCTGACGGCCGAGGAGCTGCGCGAGCACGCCAAGACCCTGATCGCGGGGTACAAGGCACCGCGCAGCGCGGAGTTCGTCGACGCCCTGCCGGTCTCGGCGGCGGGCAAGATCCTCAAGCGGGAGCTCCGGGCCGTCCACTGGGCGGGTCGGGAGCGCCAGATCCACTGACTCGGTGCGGCGGTCGCGGAGCCGGTGCTGTCGGTGACGCCCGGCTGCCGGGTGGGCCGGCGAGGTGAGACCCTCGCTCCGTGGACGCGCCCCTCCCCCGCCCGGCCGTCGGGGTCGGCGTCGTCCTCACCCGGCCCGACGGCACCGTCCTGGTCGGGCATCGCGTGACCGCGGGCGAGTCGCCGAGCTGGTGTCTGCCCGGCGGACATCTCGAGGGTGGGGAGACGCCGGTGGCCGCCGCCGTCCGGGAGACTGCGGAGGAAGCCGGGCTGCGGGTGGCCGGGACGCGGGTCCTGGCCGTCTGCGTCCGCACCGCGGGCAGCAACGTGACCTTCGCGGTCCACGCCGAGGTCGGTGCCGATGCCCGGCCCGAGGTGCTCGAACCCCACGCGATGGACGAGTGGCGGTGGTGCCGGCCCGACGACCTCCCGGAGCCGCTCTTCTCCCCCAGCGCCGCCGTGCTGCACGCGTGGCGGGGTGGCACCGACCTCGCCGGCTGGGCGATCCACCCGCTCCGCTGACCGGCCCGGTCAGTGGAGGCGCGGGGTGCGCCGCAGCGCCGAGCGGGCGGTCGCCAGGTGCTGGGCGACCTCGGCGGCGATCAGCTCGCTGGGTGAGGCCTCCCCGGCGGCGGCCCGCAGCGAGCGGTGCCGGTCGACGAGGGCCTCGAGCGACTCCAGCAGCTGGTCGCCGATGTCGGTGAGGCGGTCGTCGCGGGTGGGGAAGGACGCGGACGACGGCGAGGAGAAGGGCGAGGACAGGGATGCGGACATGATCGTCTCCGGGCGGGGCGCGAGGTGGACGGCAGGCGGGGGCGGCCGTCACCGACAGAGCGCGGCCCCGGTCCGGCAGAAGTCCACATGGCGCCTCTTCGACCAGGCACCGAAGCCCGGCACGCGCGGTGAGGCGAGCACGATGTTCTCCCATCGAATCCCGGCGGAAGCACCCTGCAGTGGTCTGCGGGTTGCTGCGGCGTCACAGAGCCGGGTCTCTCGGCCGCTCCGGATGGAGTCCCCTGCACTGAACCCCGAGCGGAACGACCCTGTCAAGAACATGAACGCTCAGGTTCCGAGGGGCGGGAGGACGAGGTCGGAACGGGCAAAGGTCCGGACACCTTCCCCTGCGGCACAGCCGCTTCCGCCCCGCGCCGGCCGATCAGGTTCCTCTATCGGTAGCGATCAGTTCCGTGAGTTGGACGGACCATGTCCGGGATGTCACTATCTGTGCATGCCTGCCGTGCACCCCTTCGCGCTCGTCACCTTGTCGGGTGACCTGCGCCTGCGTGTGCTCTCGGCCGGCCTGACCCGGCGCCTCGCGATCGACCTCGGTCGCACCACGGCCGCCGCGTGTCCGCGCCCCTGTCGCTGATCCCGCCGCGCTCTCGTCGCTGACACGCCGCCGTCGTCGCCGTCACGGCATCGGCCGCTCGGGCTCCGCCGTGCCGGACGCGGTCCGGCGTCCGCGCGCGGCCCGACCGGCGATCTCCTGATCTCCCCCGGTTCCCCTCCCGTTCCGCCCGTGCGCTCCGTCGCGCCCGGGCGGCATCGTCCTGCGCTCTCGACGATCTCCAGGAAGGACGTGGCATGGCCCGTCAACTCAAGCTCGGTGCGGTCCTGATGGGCGTCGGCGGCCCCGGCCAGCACGACGTCTGGAAGGACGACGAGATCCCCGGCGACGCCAGTGTGGACATCGACTGGTACATCGCCCGCGCCCGGCAGGCCGAGGCGGCCCTGTTCGACCTCGTGTTCATCGTGGACAGTGCGTTCATCACGCCGGACTCGCCGCCCCACTACCTCGCCCGGCTGGAGCCGCTGACGCTGCTGTCGGCGGTGGCGGTGTCGACCCGGAACATCGGCCTGGTCGCCACGGTCAGCACCAGCTACAACAGCCCGTTCAACCTCGCCCGCCGGTTCGCCTCGCTCGACGTGATCAGCCGCGGCCGGGCGGGCTGGAACGTCGTGGCCACCGGCGACGGCGGCACCGCCGCGAACTACAGCCGCGACGAGCACTTCGACCACCCGACCCGCTACTCGAGGGCCCTCGAGTCCGTGCGGATCGCGCAGGGCCTCTGGGACTCCTACGAGGACGACGCCTTCCCGCGCGACACCGCGACCGGTGTCTTCGTCGATCCCGACCGCCAGCACCGGCTCGACCACCGCGGCGAACACTTCCACGTCCGTGGCCCGCTCAACCTCGTCCGGTCGGAGCAGGGCCATCCGGTGATCTTCCAGGCGGGGAACTCCGAGGAGGGTCGCGAGCTGGGCGGCGCGATCGGCGAGGGGATCTTCACGCACCATCCGACGATCGACGAGGGCGTCGCGTTCGCCAAGGACATCCGGGACCGGGCGGCCGCGAACGGCCGGGATCCGGAGGGCATCGTGATCCTCCCGGGGGTCGACGTGATCGTTGCCGACACCGATGCACAGGCGCGGGAGATCGAGGAACGGCGCCGCACCGACCGCGACTTCGCCAAGGACCTCGCCCAGTTCGGCCGCCCCTTCGGCTGGCACGACTTCTCGCAGTACGACCTCGACGCCCCCTTCCCGGACGTCTCGCACATCGGGCACGGGAACTTCGGCAGCCAGACCACCCGGATCGTGGAGGTCGCGACCGCCGAGGGCCTGACCCTGCGCGAGACCGTGCGCCGGTTCTCCGGGCCGCTGCCGGCGCCCTTCGTGGGCTCGCCCGCCACCGTGGCCGACCGCATCCAGGAATGGTTCGAGGCCGGCGCGCTCGACGGGCTGAACGTGCAGGTCACGGTGCCGAGCGCGTTCGCCCGCTTCACCGACGAGGTGCTGCCGATCCTGCGGGCACGAGGCCTGGTCCGCTCGGCCTACGAGTCGGACACGCTGCGCGGCAACCTCGGCCTGCCCATCCCCCGCAACGTCCATACGGCGGCCCGCGAGCGCACCGCGACGCTCACCGCCTGAGTTCCCCATCCCCGTGAGACAACCGATTCGGAGAGACATGACAACCCTCAGGAGAAGGCGATCGTTCGCCGTGACGGTGGCCGCGCTGGCCGCCGTGATCGCGACGGTCGTGGCGGGATGCGGGAGCTCCGCGGCCGGTGGCGACGGATCGGGGGACGCCACCATCCGCTGGGGCACCAAGCAGATCCAGGCCAACTGGGATCCGGTGGTGACCGGCTCGACCGGCGCGACGATCCTGCTCACGCCGATCTACGAGTCGCTGTTCACCCTCGACGAGAGGCGCGCGGTCAAGCCGGCACTCGCCTCGGGCTACGAGTACAACGCCGCGGGCGACCAGATCACGGTCCGCCTCAAGCCGAACCTGACCTTCCAGGACGGCTCGCCCGTCGACGCGGACGCCGTCAAGTTCAACATCGACCGGATCAAGTCCCAGGCCAACTCGGCGCTGAAGGGCTCGTACAACAACGTCAAGGCCGCCACCGTCGTCGACCCGCTGACGGTGCGCCTCGACCTGGCCCAGCAGGACTACCAGATCCCGTACCTGCTCGCGGTGCGCGGCGGGATGCTGCCCAGCAAGGCCGCGGCCCAGGACCCGACGAAGCTGAACTCCGCGACGCCCGTCGGCGCGGGGCCGTTCAAGGTCGTCGAGCTCCAGCCGGAGTCGAAGATCGTCCTCGAGAAGTGGGCGGGCTACTGGGACGCCGCGAACATCAAGGTCGACCGCATCGAGATCAACTTCGGCATCGACCCGTCCACTCTGGTCGCCGGCCTGCAGTCGGGCGTCTACAACTGGGCGCAGCTCGACCCGCAGCAGACCGCCGAGGCGAAGCGGGCCGGACTCGACGTGCTGGCGGGCGTCGACCGCAACTGGGGCTCGACGTTCCTCAGCCTCAACATCAACAAGGCGCCGTTCACCGATCCCGCCGTCGTCGAGGCCGTCCGCTACGCGGTGAACCCCGACGAGTTCGCGAGCAAGCTGAGCTTCGGGCTGGGTCAGCCCGCGCACCAGCCCTTCCCGACCGGGCACCCCGCCTACGTGACCGACCTCGACTCGGAGCACAGGTACGACCCGGCGAAGGCGAAGGACATCCTGGCCAAGGCCGGCTACGCCGACGGGGCGATCTCGTTCGACCTCGGCGGCATCGCCAACAACTTCGACCAGGCGGCCGAGGTGCTGCAGCAGCAGCTCAAGGCGGTGGGCATCACGGCGAACATCCGCCTGCAGGACCAGGCCAACTGGGGCAAGGGCTACTTCGGCAAGACCATCGCGGCCTCGCTCTACGGCTACGTCGGCCGCGACTCGAACGTCCAGGCCCTCACCGAGCACTACGACACGGGCGGCGTGCTGAACCTCAGCTCGCCGACCACCTCGCCGCAGTTCCAGGAGGCGCTGAAGGCGGTGCGCGCGACGCCGATCGACGCGCCCGACTACAAGGCCAAGCTCCAGGCGGCGGCCAAAGCCGGGTACGAGAACGGCAGCACCGTCTCGCTCTACACCTATCCGAGCGTCGTGGCGAAGGACAAGTCCATCTCGGACCCGCCCGCCATCGACGGCTTCCAGAGCTGGAAGGGCGTCCGGATCTCGTCCAGCAGCTGACCGCCGCGGTCGCGGGGCGGGCCTCCCGCCCCGCGACCGGTGTCCCTCCCCCGATCCCCGGAGCCCGAGAGCCGTGACCCTCGCCCCGCCCGCACCCCCGATCCCCGCCACCCGACCCCCGACCACCCCGAACCTGCTGGGCTACCGCGTCCGGCGGGTCCTGACCTCCGTCCTGCGCCCCCTGACGATCTTCGTGCCGGTCTTCCTGCTCGGCACCTTCTTCACCTTCCTGCTCGGGCACCTGTCCGGGCGCAACCCCGCCTACATCCAGCTCGGCGACGCGGCCACCCCGGAGGCCGTCGCCGAGGTCGAGCACCAGTACGGGCTCGACCGGCCGTTCCTGGTGCAGTACGTCGACTGGCTCGGCCGGATCCTGCACGGCGACCTGGGCGAGAGCTGGTTCAACGGCCACAGCGTGGCGCAGGTCCTCCTCGACCGGGCCGCGATCACGCTGTCCGCGGCCGGGCTCGCCCTCGTGATCGGGGTGGTCGTCGGCTCCGCCCTCGGGGCGCTCGCCGCGACCTTCCACACACGCTGGGTCGACCGCGCCGTCACCGGGTTCACCACGGCGATCTCCGTGCTGCCGCCGTTCATCGTCGGCATCGCGCTCGTCGCGATCTTCGCGGTGAGCCTGCACCTGCTGCCCGCGGCGGGCTACATCCCGCTTGGGCGAGGCTTCGGCCCGTGGCTGAGCCACCTGATCCTGCCGGCGCTGGCCCTGAGCTTCGACACCGTGGCCGACGTCGCCCGCCAGCTGCGCGACGGGCTCGTGTCCGCCAAGCGCGAGAACTACGTGACGGGCGCGCTCGTGCGGGGGCTCGACGGCCGGCAGGTCTTCTTCGGGCACGTGCTCCGCAACGCGGTCGGGCCCTCGCTGGCGGTGCTCGGGCTGAAGTTCCCGAACCTGCTGGGCGGCGCGGTGGTCACCGAGGCGATCTTCGGGCTCTCCGGCTTCGGGGTGTTCGCCAGCCAGGCGGCGGTCCGGGGCGACGTCCCGTCCGTCCAGGGCGTGCTGGTCACGTCCGTGGTGCTCGTCGTCGTGTTCAACCTGATCGTCAACGTCGCCCTCAACCGGCTCTCGCCGGCCGCGGCGCGGGGGGTGTGACCGGTGCTGAAGACACTCCTGAAGCTCCGCAGCGCGCGGATCGCGCTGGCGCTGCTCGGCGTCGTCGTGGTGCTCACGGTGTTCGGCCCCGCCCTGGCGCCGTACGACCCGATCCAGGGCACGGACCTCACGCTCGCCCCGCCGTCCGCCGCGCACTGGCTCGGGACCGACTACCTGGGCCGTGACGTGCTCAGCCGGATCCTGGCCGGGGCACCCCTGAGCATCCTCAGCACGCTGGAGGTGGCCGGCATCGCGCTGGTCCTCGGCACGGTCCCGGGCATCCTGTCCGTCTACGTCGGCTCGGTGTTCGAGTGGGTGTCGCTGCGCGTCATCGACACCCTCGTCGCCCTGCCGTTCCTGGTGTTCGCCGTGTCCATGACCGCGCTGCTCGGCAACGGCGTGACCCAGGCGATGATCGCCGTCGGCCTGCTCGTCGCGCCGCTGTTCTACCGGGTCGCGCGGGCCGCGACGCTCACCGTCGCCCGCTCCCAGTACGTGGAGGCCGCGCTCCTCGCCGGGGCGTCGACGGCCTGGGTCGTACGCAAGCACGTGTGGGGGAAGGTGCTGCCGCCCATCGCGATCACCCTCGCGAGCACCCTCGGCGTGGGCCTCGTGGTGATCTCCAGCCTCACCTTCCTCGGGATCGGGGTGCAGCCGCCGGTCCCGACGTGGGGCGGCATCCTCGCCTCGGACCTGGAGTACCTGGCGCAGAAGGCGTACGCGCCGATCTTCCCGACCGTCCTGATCCTCGTCACCGTGCTCGCCTTCAACATGCTCGCCGACGCCATCCGGGACGCGACCGGGGCGGCGGGCCGCACGCTCGCCGGTACCCGCAACGCCCGGGCCAACCGCGCCCGGCGCCTGGCCGCCGGCGTCCGAGAGGAAACCGCATGAGCGCCACCGCTTCCGCCGGCTCCGTCGCCCCCGCCGTCGCCCCCGCCGAGCCCGTCCTCGTCGTCGAGAATCTCCGCATCCACAACGATCTCGACGACACCGAGCTCGTTCACGGGGTGGGGTTCCGGCTGCCCCGCGGCGGCGTCGTGGGCATCGTCGGGGAGTCCGGCAGCGGCAAGTCGCTGACCTGCCGCGCCGTGCTCGGGCTCCTGCCCCCGCTGCTGGAGGTCTCCGGCGGGTCCGTCTCGCTGCTCGGGCGCGACACCGCCGGCTTCACCCCGAAGGAGTGGACGGCGCTGCGCGGTGCCTCGATCGCCGCGGTGTTCCAGGACCCGGCCTCCTACCTCACCCCGTCGGTGAAGGTGGGCAAGCAGCTCCAGCAGGTGCTGCGGGTGCGCGGGGCCCTGAACCGGGCCGACGCCCGGCGACGGGCGATCGACCTGTTCGACGCCGTGCACCTGCGGGAGCCGGAGCGGGTGTACGAGCAGTACGCGCACGAGCTGTCCGGCGGGATGCTCCAGCGGGTGCTGATCGCGATCGCCATCTCGCTCGAGCCGGACGTCCTGATCGCGGACGAGGCCACCACGGCCCTCGACGCCACGGTGCAGGCCGAGATCCTCGACCTTCTGGTGGAGCTGCGCGAGCGGCTCGGGCTGGCGCTCGTGGTGGTGTCGCACGATCTCGCCGTCGTGGCCCAGCTGTGCGACGAGGTTCTGGTCATGCGGGACGGGAGCGTCGTGGAACAGGGCCCCACCTCGCGGATCCTGCACGACCCGCAGGAGGAGTACACGCGCCTGTTGGTCGCCGAGCACGAGGAGTTCGGGCTGGAGCGCTACCTCGGCCCGACCGCTCCCGCGAGGTCCGACGCCCAGGAGTTCGACTATGTCTGAGCCGGTCCTCGACATCGACGGCCTCGGCGTCCACTTCGGACGGCGAGCCCGCAGGCAAGCCCTGTCCGGGGCCACGCTGCGGGTCGCGCCCGGCGAGGCCGTCGGGATCATCGGCGAGTCCGGCGCCGGCAAGTCGACGCTCGCCCGGGCGGTGCTCGGGCTGGCCCCGGTCTCCGCCGGCACGGTGCGCGTGCTCGGCCGCGACGTGGCCCGGCTCTCCCGTCGCGAACGACGCGAGTTCGGCCGCAGCGGGCTGGTCCAGTACGTGTTCCAGGACCCACTGCGCAGCCTCGATCCCGATCGCACGGTCGAGGCCGCGGTGGCGGAGCCGCTGCAGCTGCAGGGTGAGCTGTCGCGGGCGGAGATCGCCGAGGCCGTCCGCCGGCAGTTCCTCGCGGTGGAGCTCGACGAGTCGCTGCTCGGCCGCTTCTCAGCGCAGCTCTCGGGCGGGCAGCGACAACGGGTGGCGATCGCCCGGGCGCTGGTCGCGGGCCCCCGGTTACTGATCCTCGACGAGCCGGTGAGCGCGCTGGACTCCGCGAACCGGGTGCGGATCCTCCGCCTCCTGCAACGGCTCCGCGCCACCACGGACGTCACGCTGCTGTTCATCTCGCACGATCTCGGGTCCGTCGCCGGGATCACCGACCGCACGATCGTGCTCTACCGCGGCCGCATCGTCGAGGACGGGCCGACCGCGCAGGTCGTCACCGCCCCGGAGCACCCGTACACGCGGTTGCTCGTCGGGTCGGCCCCGACGCTGCGCTCCGGCCCCGTCGACGGCACCGAGCGCGCGAGGCTGCGCGCCGAGCTGCTCGTCCCCTGATCCGAGGAAGGACCCCGTCATGGCCACCCCTCCCCCGAGGCAGATCAGGCTCTGCCTCAACCTGCAGGCCACCGGCCGGCACGACGCCGCCTGGAAGACCCTGGACCCGACGAGCGACTGGCTCGCCGGCATCGACTACTACATCGAGATCGCCCGGCTGGCCGAGCGCGCCCGCTTCGACGCGATCTTCATCGCCGACCGGCTCGGGTCGCTGGACGAGGCCTCGCACCGCCGGCCGTGGCGGGGTGCCGATCCGGTCGTCCTGCTCGCCGCACTCGCCCGCGAGACCGACCACATCGGACTCGTCGCGACGCAGCCCTCGCTGTGGGGCGATCCGTTCACCCGCGCCCGGGCGATCGCGACGCTCGACCACGTCAGCAAGGGCCGCGCGGCCTGGAACATCGTGACCAGCCAGGAGGAGGTCACCCGGCGGGCGCTGGGCGGCGGCGAGGTGCTCGACCCGGAGACCCGCTACCGCAAGGCCGGCGAGTTCGTCGCGGCCGTCGACGCCTTCTGGCGCTCGCTGCCCGAGGAGGCCGTGGTCGCGGACCCGGCCGCGGACACCTACATCGACCCCGGCCGCACCCGGCCCGTCGAGATCGACGGCGAGTTCGTCCGGGCCTCGGGGGTGCTGCCGCTGACCGGCGGGTACCGAGGGCAGCGGCCGGTGCTCTTCCAGGCCGGGTCGTCGCAGCGCAGCAAGGAGTTCGGGGCCCGCTGGGCGGACGCGCTCTTCACCTCCCAGCGGGTACCCCAGCTCGCCCGCGAGTTCTCCGCCGAGGTCAAGGCCCTGGCCGCCGGCCAGGGGCGCGATCCGGACGACCTGCTGGTCCTGCCCGGCCTCTACGTGATCCTCGGCGCCGCCGAGGCCGAGGCCCGCGACCGCCGGCAGGCGCTCGACGAGCACCTCGCCCTCGGGCCGCTGCAGGACGCCCTGACCGCGCAGCTGGAGTTCGACGTCTCGGGCCTCGACCTGGACGCCGAGCTGCCGTACTCCGCGCTCGAGGACCGCGCGGTGAGCCCGGCCGGCCTCGCCCGCCGCGACCAGCTGATCTCCGACGCCCGGCGCCGCCGGCTCACCGTCCGCCAGCTTCTGTTCAACAACCTCTCGGGAGGCCAACGGATGATCGTCGGGACGCCGGAGCAGGTGGCGGACGACATCGTGGGCTGGGTGGACACCGGCGCCGCGGACGGCTTCACGATCAACATCGACGTCCAGCCCGCCGGGTTCGCCGCCTTCGCCGCGGGCGTCGTGGCGGAGCTGCAGGACCGCGGCCGCTTCCGCCGCGAGTACACCCACGAGACGCTCCGGGAGAACCTCGGCGTGTCCCCCCGTCCGCTCGTCGCAGGAGCGGTCCCGACCGGGAAGGACCGCGTCTGATGTTGGCGCACAACGACATCACCCGTGGACGCCGGCAGGTCGACATCCTGCACTATCCCCGGGCCGAGCCGGTCGACGACGTCGACGTGCTGGTCGTCGGGGCGGGCCCGAACGGGCTGGGCACCGCGCTGGAGCTCGCCCGGCACGGGGTGCGCGCCGCCGTGGTCGACGCCGCGACGGAGGCCACGCTGGTCCGCGCCGGTGCGGCCGGGTACACCCCGCGCGCCCTGGAGATCATCCACGGCTGGGGTGTGCTGCAACAGATCCGCGACGGATGGACCTTCCCGCCGGAGTGGAACACCGGCAACCTCCTGCTCACCTCGCTGGCCGGGCACCAGCTCGGCGGTAGCCACACGCGCTCGTTCGAGCTCGGTGGCGGCCCCCGGTACTCCACCCACATCCCCCTGCGCCGCCCACAGACCGTGCTGCAGAAGGCCTTCCTCGACCGGCTCGCGGAGCTCGGCACCGTGGTGTCCGCCGGCTGGCGGGTCGAGGACCTGACCCGGGACGCCGACGGGGTGACGACGACGGTGACCGAGGTCGGCAGCGGGCGGCGGCGCACCGTGCGCTCCCGCTACGTCGTCGGGGCGGACGGGGCGCGCAGCACCGTCCGCACGCTCGCCGGCATCACCCGCTCCGGCGAGTACGCCTCGCAGCGCCACTACCGCGTGGTCGTCCGGACCACCTCGGACACCTCCGCGGTGCTGGGCCCGTTCCCGCGCGGCACGTCGATCGTCTACAACGACCGCTACACCGGCTTCCTCGCCGCGCTGAACGCGACGGACTGGCGCACCTACGCCGGGCCGTACCCCCTCGACCACGAACCCGACGAGCGGGAGCTGGTCGAGCACGTGAAGGCGGCCTTCGGGTTCGAGGTCGAGCTGGAGGTCGTGTCGCTCACCCCGTTCTACAAGAGCACCCGGATCGCGGACACCTTCTACCGGGACCGGATCGCGCTGGTCGGGGACGCCGCCCACGTCCGGACGCCCGGCGGGAACCTGTGCGAGGGCATCGGCGACATCGCCAACCTCGGCTGGAAGCTCGCGGCCGTGCTCCGCGGCGAGGCGGGCGAGGCACTCCTGCGCTCCTACGACGAGGAACGACGGCCGCACAACGAGCGGATCGCGGCGCACGCCCTGGACCGGGACCGCCGCGGCGCCGACGCGTACCGGCGGATCCTCGGGATCGGGGTGCCGGACGACGCCGACACCAGCGAGGACGCCGCCCGGCGGCGGACGGCCGTGGGCGACATCCTGGGCGCCGAGCACGCGATCCCGCTCGGGGTCGTGTTCGACGAGCGGTACGACAGCTCCTCGGTCGTGTCCTACGAGGACGATCAGCTCGAGAGCGACGAGCCCTGGGACGCGCACGCCTACACCGACGAGGGCCGCCCCGGGCACCGCGCCCCGAACGGCAACCTCGATCCCTTCGGCTACACCGTCTACGACCGGCTGGGCTCGCACCTCGCCCTGCTCGTGCTCACCACGGACACCGCGGCCGTGGCCGCGTTCGAGGCCGCCGCCGCGGACCGCGGGACCGAGATCGAGGTGATCCACCTGCCCGATCCCGGTGCGCACCGGCGCTACGGCGCGGCCTACGCCCTTGTCCGCCCGGACCACCACGTGGCGTGGCGCGGGGACGGGACGTCGGTGGACGCGGGCCGGGTCCTCGATGTCGCCCTCGGCCGTGCGGACGTCCCGGCGCTGATCGGGTCGGTGCCGGCATGACCGCCGCCGCCCTGCGCACGGCACAGGAGATCGGGGGCCACCCGCCCGTCCCGGGTCTGTCGTTCTTCCTGACGATCCCGGTCGATCCCGATCCGGGCCGCGTCTACGCCGACGCCCTCGCCTCGCTCCGGCTCGCCGAGGAGCTCGGATTCGAGACGGCCTGGGTCGCCGAGGGCCACTTCCAGTTCCTCGGTGTGCCCTCCGCGCTGACCTTCCTCGCGGCCGCGGCCCAGGTCAGCACCACGATCCGGCTCGGGACAGCGGTCCTGCCGCTCGCCTTCGACAACCCGGTCCGGGTGGCGGAGACGGCGGCCCTGGTCGACGCGCTGAGCGGCGGCCGGCTGGAGCTGGGGGTCGGCAAGAGCAACCCCGGCGCCGCCTCGACCGCGATCTTCACCGCCTTCGGGCTCTCGGAGGACGACCGCGAGACCCTGTACGCGGACGCTCTCGGTGGCCTGAAAGGGGCTGTCTCCCACGGGATTCCGGCCGGCGACCGGCACGTGCAGCTCTACCCCCCGACCGGCGCGCTCGCCGGCCGGGTGTGGCAGGCCACCGGGAACCCCGTGACCGCGGCGGGGATCGGGCGCTCCGGCGACGGCCTGCTCCTGTTCCGCACCACCCCGCAGGGCGATCCCGGCGAGGTCCAGGCCCGCCTCGTCGACGCCTACCTGGAGGCCCTCCCGCTCGGCGCGACGCCCCGGATCGGGATCTCGCGCGGGGTGCTGCCGGCGGAGTCGCGCGCGGCGGCCGTCGCCCTGATCGCGCGCGAGAGGGAGCGCACGCCGGAGCGGTTCGTCACCTTCGCCGGGCCGGCCGTGCAGACCCCCGAGGACTACCTGCGCGCGCTGAACGTCAAGTACGGCACCGCGGACGACATCGTCGAGCAGCTCGGGCAGGACGCCGCGTTCGTCCGGTCCACCGACCACCTCTTCTCGCTGCCCGTCCCGGCCGGATCGCCGGCCTTCACAGAGGGCCTGCGGCAGATCGCGCAGGAGATCCATCCGCGCGTGCGCGCCACCAGCCCCGTCTCCTGACCCCCGACCCGTTGGAGCGACCATGACCCAGACCCTGGAGCCCGGCACCTTCGTCGGCGACTGGACCGCGTGGCAGGCGGAGCGCGAACGGCAGCGCCGCGAGCCGCACGGCTTCCTCGCCTACCGCGACGTGCACTTCCTCACCGCCGAACCGCAGGCCTTCACCGGCGTACCGGGCCGGTGGACGACCGGGCAGGAGGGCCCCGCCGTCGAGCTCGGACCGGGCGAGACGCTCACCGTCGACGGCCACGAGATCGGCGGGCGCCACGTCTTCGGACCGGTCGCCGAGCGCGAGTTCCGCCGGGCCGCGACGCTCCGGGACGGCGACGTCGTCCTGGAGCTGTCGAAGCGGGGCGGACGCGACCTGCTGCGGCCGCTGGACCCGGCGAACGGGCTTCGCGCGGACTACATCGAGACCCCGGCCTACGCGCCGGACCCCGCCTGGGTGATCGAGGCGGAGCTCGAGCGGCACCCGGCCGCGCGGCCGCAGCGGATCCGCGCGGCGGTGGAGGGCATCGAGCACGTGCACGACGCCCTCGGCGAGATCGTCTTCCGCCACGAGGGCGCCGAGCACCGGCTGGTCGTGCTGGCGTACGACCGCGCCGACGACCGTGCCGACGAACTGGGGATCGTGCTGTTCCGGGACGCCACGAGCGGGGTCACCACCTACGGTGCGAGCCGCAGCCTGCTCGTCACCCTCCCGGCGGCGGGCGAGCGCCGGCTCGTCCTCGACCTCAACCGCGCGCAGAACCTGCAGTGCGCCTACACCGACCACGCGCCGTGCCCGCTCGCCCCGGCGAGCAACCACCTGCCGTTCGCCGTCGAGGCCGGCGAGCGGATCCCGACCTTCCACAGTGGTCGCGAGGCGACCCGATGACCACCGCGACGACCGAGCTCGTGGCCGCCTGGGCCGAGCCCGAGGGCGTGGTCCCCCGCGGCACGCTGCTCGTGGTCCCGGGGCGCGGCGAGCACCCCGCGGTGTATGCCCGGTTCGGGCGCCGGATCTCCGCGGACGGCTACCGGGTCCTGGTCGTCGACGACCCGACGACCGATCCCGGGGCCACCACCGGCCGGATCCGCGAGCTCCTCGGCGACACCGGCTCCGGTCCGCATCCCCGGGTCCTGGTCGGGTCGGACACGGGCGCCCTGTTCGCGGCGGGTCTCGTGGCGAGCGGCGCCGTGGAGGTCGACGCCCTCGTCCTCGCCGCGCTCCCGATCGCCGCGCCCACGGTCGAGGTCGACTGGGGCAGCGAGCTCGAGGCGCGCACCGCCTGCCCCGTCCACCAGGCCCTGCTCGACGGCGACCCCTCGGTACGGCGGGGCACCCTCGCGGAGGCCGTGCCGCCCGGATGGCCGACCGCGGCCGATCCCGCGCGGATCACGGTGCCGGTCCTCGGCCTGCACGGGCTGGCGGACACCGTCGCCCCGGTCGCCGCTGCCCGCGACTGGTACGGCCGGCTGGCCGAGGTCGAGCTCGTCGGGATCGTCGGCGGGCGGCACGACGCGCTCAACGACCAGAGCCACCGCACCGCGGCCGCCACCGTCGTCCGGTTCCTGGAGCGACTGCGCAGCGGGCTGCCCGAGATCGCCCGCCTCGATCTCGTGCGGAGGGGTGGGAGGGTGATCGGGACGGTCAGCCGCTGAGGTGGCGGACGACGGCGAGCACCCGCCGGTGGTCGCCGGCGTTCGTCTCCAGGCCGAGCTCGTCGTAGATCCGGGAGACGTGCTGCACCACGGACTTCTCGGCGATGGCCAGCCGGGAGGCGATCGCGGCGTTGCTGCGGCCCTGCGCGACAAGCTCGAGCACCTCCCGCTGCCGCGGGGTGAGCCGGTCCAGGTCGCGGTGGGTGCGGGAGGCCGTGGTGATCATCGCCTGCACCACCTCCGGGTCCAGCACCGTGCCGCCCGACCCGACCTGGCGCACGTCGGCCACGAACCGCGAGACCTCCCCGATCCGTTCCTTGAGCAGGTACCCGACCCCGGCGGGATCGGTGCCGATCAGCTCGAGGGCGTAGCGGCGCTGCACGAACTGCGAGAGCACGAGCACGCCGGTGCCCGGCCGGGTGCGCCGGATCCGGGTGGCGGCGACCAGGCCGTCGTCGGCGCGCCCGGGCGGCATCCGGATGTCGGTGACCACGACGTCCGGATGCGTCCGGTCGACGACGTCGAGCAGCGTGACGGCGTCCCCGGCCGAGCCGACGACCTCGATGCCGGCGCCGCTGAGCACCAGGGTGAGACCTTCGCGCAGCAGGGTCTCGTCCTCCCCGATCACGACGCGCACGGCAGCCTCACCTCGATCGTCGTCCCGCCCCCGGCCGGGCCGGCCAGCGCCAGGTGGCCGCCGAGGACGTCGACGCGGTCGCGCAGGCCGCGCAGGCCCGCGCCGGTCGGGGCGAGACCGCCGATCCCGCCGATGCCGTCGTCGGCGAAGTCGAGCTCGAGCCCGTCGGCCGTCCGGGCCATCCGGACCCGGATCCGCGACGCCCCGGAGTGCTTCACGGCGTTGGCGAGGGCCTCGGCGAGGATGAAGTAGGCGCCGGTCGAGACCGCGGGCGGCAGCGCGTCGAGCGGGCCGTGCCAGCGGGCGTCGACGGGGATGGGCGAGCGGTCCAGCAGGTCCTCCGCCGCGGTGTGCAGGCCGCGTTCGAGCAGCAGCGCGGGCATCAGGCCGTGCACGAGCCGGCGAACCTCGGCGATGCCGTCGGTGAGCTCGGCGCGCAGGGCCTCGGCGTCCCGGCGGCTGCGCTCGTCCAGGCCGGGACGCTCGGCGAGCGTCCCGGCGCGCAGGGTCGCGAGGACCAGCCGACCCTGGAGGGTGTCGTGCAGGTCCTGGGCGACGGTGCGCCGCTCGACGTCGGCGATCTCGACGAGCCTGGCCCGGGACTCCCGCAGCTCGCGGCCGCGGGCGAGCAGCTCGGCGGTGAGGCGCTCCCCCTCCAGGGCCAGCGCGACGACGCGGCCGGCCTGCTCCACCGTGGACGGATCGGCGATCAGGGCGTCGTCGTAGGTGATCACGGCGAGCACCCCGGTGCCGTCGCGGGACGCGATCGTCGTCCGCGCGCCCGGGGGCGGATCGGCCGTCCGGCCGTCGGCATCCATCAGGGCGCCGTCGGGTCCGGGGTAGTGGAGCTGCACCGAGTCGTCGCCCAGGGCGACGGCCAGGGCGGTGCGGACCGGCTCGGTGGCCCCCACGCCGAGCCACCGGCCCAGCTCCTCGATCCGCAGCGTGCGCGCGAAACCACCGCGCAGGATCGCCGCGGCGATCACGAGGGGCGGTGTCGAGAGCAACCCGAGCTGGACGAGGAACAGGGCCTGCGCGCCCATGCCGGCCGCGGGCGCCACCACGAGGGCGCTCACCGGGATCGCGACCAGCACCCCGATCCCCCACAGCGACACCAGGGCACGGCTGCGCCGCTGCGCGGGGGACCGGGCCGCCCGCCACCGCCGGGCGAGGACCACCGCGGCCGTCAGCAGTACCGCGGTCGCGACCACCCGGTGGGCCAGGTCGGCCAGGGCGGCGATCTCCGGGTACGCGCCGGGCGCCGGCCACGGCAGCAGCACGCCCGGGTTCCCGCTGACCGCGTACTGCACGAACAGCGGGACGACGGTGCTCAGGTAGCCGGCGAGCACCAGCGCCCGGTCGGCGCGGCCGGCGAGGCGGCCCGACGGGAAGGCCAGCAGCAGGTGCAGGACCCCCGCCAGCACCGCCTGCCCGCCGAACACGCCGAGGAGGACCATCACCGGCTGCTCGCCGTTGAACAGGGTCGCGAGCAGGAACAGCAGCCCGGTCACGCAGATCAGCAGGCCCATCCCGTTCGCCGGGCGGCGGTTGCGGGCGACCACGCCGACGCCGACGTAGAGGAGCCCGACGAGCGCCTCGGTGGCGTCCCACCAGCCGTCCGGCTTCGCCGCCGCGACCCCGCCGGCGGCGACCGCGCCCAGCACGACCGCGAACGCGACGATCAGGAGCGACGTCGGCTGCGACGGGATCGCCGGCCGGTCCGTTCCGGCGAGCCCGTCGGCCCGATGGGTCTCGCCGTCGAGTCGCGCAGGAGTCGTCACAGTCGAACCGTCGTGGCCCCGTCCGACGGCGTTAGCGCTGCGGCATCCGCGGCACCCCCGTGGCCCGGACGGTGGAGGACCTGGGTCCCCTCCCGTACGGACACAGATCGGTTGTCCGCCCCACGGGATGCAGCGACGATCTCCGTCGGCGAGCCGGACGGCCAGGAGGAGACGGCGAATGGGCGTGCACCCGCGATTCCGCACCCATCGGTGGGGGCCGGCTCTCGCGGTCGCGGTGGTCGTCGCGGGGGCGCTGTCGGGATGCGCGGGTCCGGCCGGCTCGCCGACCACCCCTGCAGCGCCCCCTGCCCCCGCTGCCACCTCCGCCCCCTCCGGGCCCGCCGCCTCGTACGCACCCGCGGCCTGCCCGAACCCGATCTACCCGGGGGTGCCCCAGCTCGACCTCGGCGCCGGCGTGGAATGCGGCTACCTCACCGTGCCGGAGAACCGCGACCGGCCGGACGGGCGCACCGTCCGGCTCGCGGTGGCGCGGGCCAGGGCGACCTCGCCGCACCCGGCACCTGATCCGCTGGTCTACCTCGCGGGCGGGCCCGGCGGCAGCGGCCTGCTCAGCGCCGCACCGCGGATCGCCGCCGGCTGGAACCGCGACCGGGACGTGATCTTCCTCGACCAGCGGGGCACCTGGAAGTCCGATCCCCTGCTGTCCTGCCCGGAGATCGACGCGTTCCTGGCCGACTCGGTCGGCCTGGTCACCGCGGCGCCGGAGACCGCCCGCCGCAGCGCCGACGCGACCGCCGCCTGCCGCGCCCGGCTCGCCGGCGCCGGCCGGGACCTCGCCGCGTACGACACCCGCGAGAACGCCGCCGATGTCGCCGACCTGCGCACCGCGCTCGGCATCGCGAGCTGGAACCTCTACGGGGTCTCCTACGGCACCGATCTCGCGCTGCAGACGCTGCGCGACCATCCGGAGGGGATCCGCGGCGTCGTCCTCGACTCGGTGGTGCCGCCGCAGACGAACACGCCGCTGAGCTTCTGGCCCTCCGCCGCGAGCGGGCTGTCCGCGCTGTTCGACGCCTGCACCGCGCAACCCGCCTGCCGCACGGCCCATCCGGACCTGCGGGCGGACTTCTTCAAGCTGGCCTCGGACCTCACCACCGCCCCGCGGACGGTCACCGTGCCCGATCCGGCCACCGGGGCACCGACCGCCGTGGTCGTCGACGGGTACAAGCTGGTCAACCTCGCGATCACGGCGAGCCTGGTGCCGGGCACCATCGCCGGCATCCCGGCCGTCGTCGACGACCTCGCCCGCGGCGACGGGAAGGTCACCGCAGCCGCGCTGCTCGCCGGGCGCCCACCGGCCGGCGTCACGGCCTACGGCCTGGCCCTCGGGGTGTTCTGCTCCGAGTCGCCCTTCGACGAGCAGGCGACCCTCGCCGCCGGGCGGAAGGCCCTGCCCGAGCTGCCGGACGCCCTGCTCGCGCTGACCCCGCAGTCCCCGCACCTCGCCGGCGACTGCGCGGCGTGGGACGTCCCGGCGGCGCCGGCATCGGTTCCCACCACGAGCGACCGGCCGGTCCTCGTCCTCGACGGCGGCCTCGACGCGATCACCGCGCCCGCGAACGGCGCCGAGGTCGCCCGGACCCTCCCGAACGCCACGCGGGTGCTGTTCCCGGACGCGGCCCACGACGTCCTGCTCTGGTCCCCGACGTGCTCGCTGCAGATCATGCAGGGCTTCCTCGCCGATCCGGGCCGGGTCGACACGTCCTGTGCCGCCACGCTCGCGCCGGCACCGTTCACCGCCTCCTGAGTCAGGCCGCGGCCGCCCGGCGCAGGGCCCGGTACATCAACGCCGGATCGCCGAGGCGGCGGCGCAGCGCCCGTTCGAGCCCGCCGATCGGATACAGGTTCTGCGGGGCGCGGGAGTCCTTGTAGGCGGTGGAGGCGAAGCGCGGCAACGTGGTCTGGCTCAGCGAGGCCAGCAGCGCCGCGCCCGCGGCGGGCAGGGTGGCGCTGCACTCGATGCGCACGATCCCGGCCCACGGGGTGCCCGGCGGGCACGGCAGGCGGAGGTACCAGCTGTAACGGGCCCAGGAGCCGTCGATGCGGAACACCGGGGTGCGCTCCCGCGGCCCCAGGGTCCCGACGACCTTGCGGAGCCCGTTCTCCAGGTACTCGGTGCGGTGGCTCTTGATGAAACCGATCGCGCGGGGCAGGTTCTCGCGGCCGTGCAGCGGCCCGTCGACGACGAGCAGGTCGTCGGCGGATCCCGAGAGGTCGCGCGCCGTCCCGGCCGCCCAGAGCTCGGCCGCCGCGAGGTCGACCTGCAGGGCCAAGGAGAGCGCCTGCATCGGTGGGATGTCCCGGCGGGGCGACGCGGTGTGGGCCGCGTACCGGCCCGCGGGGGTGGCGATGTCCTCGGCGTCGGTCGCGGTGGTGAAGACCCCGTGGCGGACGACGGCATCCACGAGGTGGGCGCCCTGCTCGTCGCAGCTGCAGATCACCCCGGCCGCGTAGGACGCGCAGAGGCCGGGCGCGGCACCGCCATCGCCGTCGTCGACCCAGACCTGGGCGTCGACCCGTCGGACGCCGTCGACGAACAGGACCGCCTGCGGCGCGACGACCGCCGGATCGACCGGGATCGGCCGCCACTGCCCAGGGGCCAGCTCGACGGCCGCGTCGACCTCCGAGGTCGACTCGCCACGCTCACCGTCGTCGCTCGTGCCGTAGCTCGGGTCCCACGGGTCGACGCTGAACCTCACGGGCCCTCCCGCACGATCGTCGAGGTGCGCTGGTCGCGGGTCACCGCGAACCGGGCCGGGATCCGCTCGGCCAGGGCCGGGACGTGGGTGATCACGCCGACCATCCGGTCGCCGCGGGTGGCCAGGTTCTCCAGCGTGCCGGCGACGGTCTCGAGGCTCGACTCGTCCAGGGTCCCGAAGCCTTCGTCGAGGAAGATCGACTCCAGCCGGGGTGCGCCCTCCGCCGCCAGGCCCGCGAGCTGCGAGGACAGGGCCAGCGCCAGGGCGAGGCTGGCCTGGAAGGTCTCACCGCCGGACAGCGTCTTGACCGGCCGGCGGGCATCCGCGTCGGCGTGGTCGACGACCAGGAAGTCGCCGTTGTCGTGGGTCAGCTCGAACTGTCCGCCGGAGAGCTCGCGCAGGCTCTCGGAGGCGTCGGCGACGAGGACGTCCAGGGCGGAGGCCACCAGCCAGCGGGGGAAGTGGTTGGAGCGCAGCTGGTCCCCGAGCAGCTTGGCCACCTGGTGGGCGGTCGCGGCCCCGTCCCGCTCGGTGATCAGGTCGCTCACCTCGGCGCGGCGTTCGACGATCCGGGCCAGCGCGCCGCGGGCCTCCTGGAGCGCGGCGGCGACGAGCGCCGCGGCGCTCTCGGGGCCCCCGGGGACGCGTCGTGGCTGTGTGTTTCGGGCTACCGAAAGTGCCGACTCGCGGGGGGTGGGGGTGGACTCGGCGGCGGGCGGGTCGCTGTCCGCCTGGTCGTCGAGCAGGCCTGCCTGCGTCAGGTCCTCGGCGAGCTCTGCTTCGAGAACGGATCGGAGCTCGGCGGCCTTCGCGGCCGCGGCGGCCGCCTCGGTGCGGTGGGCGACGCGCTGTGCGGCGGACTCGGCCGCCCAGGTGGTGAGGGCGGCCCAGGCGCCGGCGAGGTCGTCGCCGGCGAGGGCCGGGGCGCCGAGGCCGACGAGCGGGTCCCGGGTGCGACGCACGACGTCCCAGGCCGCGGTGAACCCGGCCTCGACCGCGCGGGCCGCGGACTCGGTGTCCCGCAGGGTGTCCCGGGCACCGCGGGCGGCGAGGTCGGCGGCTTGTGCGGCGGCGGCCAGCTCGGCGGCACGGGTGATCTCGGCGGCGGCGGTGGCGTCGTCCGGCTGCCCGGCCAGGGCCGCGGCGAGCGCCTGCAAGCGCTTGTCCGCCGCCTCGATCTCCCCGAGGACCTGCTGCTCCGCCGTGAGCGCTGCCGACTCGGCCGAGCGCGCGGTCGACCAGGTGGCGCGGGCGGCCCCCAGGTCCCGGCGGGCGACCTTCTCCTCCGTCTCGGCGCCCGCCACGACCGTGCGCAGGTCCGCGATCCGCTTCTCGCGATCGGCCGCTTCCGTTGCCGCCCAGGCGATCAGGGACCGCCAACCGGCCGCGACGTCCTCGCCGGGGTCCGGGGCCCCGAGCCCGACGAGCGGATCCCGGCTGCGGCGCAGTGCGACCTCGGCCCCGGACAGCGCCGAGCGCAGCTCGTCGACCCGAGCGGCCGCGCGGTCGCGGTCGCGCCGGGCGTTCCGGGCGGCGTCCGCGGCGGTCTCGGCGGCCCGGGACCGGTCGTCGAGCCCGGTGAGCAGCCGCTGCGCCTCGGCGTCGGTGGGGCGGCCCGCCACCGCCGACTCGAGCTCCGCGACCGCGGCCCGGGCGCGCTCGGCCGCCCGAAGCGCCGTGGCCTGGGCCGACTCCGCGGCGCCGCTCTCCTGCATGGCGGTCCGCGACGCCGCCTCGGCCTCGGCGACCGCCTTCTCCAGCCCGGCGAGGTCCGTGCCCGCGAGCGGCGGGGGCAGGGTGGCGACCGTCTGCGCACAGACCGGGCAGTCGTCGCCGGCGGTCAGGGTCGGGCGCAGCGCCGCCGCGACGTCGAGCCGCTGGGCGGTGGTCAGCCGGGCGCGGTGCTCGTGCAGGAGGTGCCCCGCCTCCGCGGCCGCGACGGCCCCGGCCTCGGCGCTCTTGCGGGCCGCCTCCCACTCCCCGGCGGCGCGGTCGGCGGCGGCGCGGGCCGCGACGAGGGCCTGCTGGTCACGGCGGAGTCTCTCCAGGTCGGCGCGCTCGGCGGCGGTCCCGACGGCCGAGCGGGCCGCGCTCTCGGCCACCTCCGCCGCGTCGGAGGCGGTCCGGGCGGTCCCGAGCGCCGCGGTCGCCTCCGCGAGCGACCCGGCGAGATCGTAGAGCCCCGCCGGCAGCGTGGGCCGGCGCAGGGCGGCCAGCTCGGCGACCACCCGCTCGACGGTCTCCCGCGCGACCGTGAGCGCGTCCGCCGCGGCGTCGGCACGGATCCGGGCCCTCTCCCCCGCCTCCTCGGCCGCCCGGGTCCCGGCGGAGGCCGCCGCGTGCTCGCGCTCGGCGACCTGCCGGCGCCCCTCGAGTGCGGGGCGGGCGGCGGTGAGCTCGCCGTGGTCGGCGTGATCGCGGCGGACCTGCTGCAGGCGAGCGGCGTCGGGGCCGGCCGCCGCCCGCTCGGTCGCCGCGATGCGGCGCTGCTCGGCCTCGTCCGCGGCCGTGCGGGCCCCGTCGACCGCGGCGGCGGCCCGGCTGCGCCGCTCGTCGAGCGAGCCGACGCCGTCCGGTGTGGACACGGCGACGAGCAGGCCGTGTTCGGCGACCAGCTGGTCGCGGAGTGCCTGTGCCGCGGCGCGATCGGTGTCCGCCGCGGCGATCCGGGGCAGCAGCGCGTCGACGCGGGCCGCGAGCTCCCGCACGGTCGCGACCCGGGCCGCGGCCCGCTGCTCCGCCTCCTCCGTAGCGTCGGCGTAGCGGCCGAGCTGCTCGGTGAGGAGCTCGGCGCGGCTGCGCTGGGTGGCCGCCTCGGCGTTGGCCCTGCGCATGATCTGGTCGTAGATCCCCATGCCGAGGATCCGCTCGAGCTTCTGCTGGCGCTCGTTGGTCGGGGCGTGCAGGAAGTCCGCGAAGTCGCCCTGCGGCAGGACGACGCAGGTGCAGAAGTCCGCGAACGGCAGGCCCAGCAGCCTCTCGACGTGCGGCGTCACCTCCCGGCCCGCCGCCAGCGGGGTCGTGTCCTCCCCGACGATCTCTTCCAGACGGGCCTCGCGGACCGTGACCTTGCCGGTGGAGGCGTTGCGCCGCAGCTCGCGGGCCGCGACGTAGCGGCGCCCGTCGACCGCGAACTCCAGGCTGACGGTGCCGCGGCTCGCGGTGGGCGCCAACGCCAACGAGACGGCGCGCTGGTCGTCCCAGCGCGGGACCGAGCCGTAGAGCGCGAAGGTCATCGCGTCGATCACGGTGGACTTGCCGGAGCCGGTGGCACCGACGAGGACGAAGTAGTCGGTGTCCGCGAAGTCCACGGTGGTGGGTTCGCGGAAGGAGCCGAACCCGTCCATCCGCAGCAGGACCGGCCTCACGCGCTGCTCCCCGTCTGGTCGTGGGTGGTCTCGTCGTGGAGGCGGGCGAAGAGTGCCTCGACCCGCTCGTCGGCGATGCCGTTCGCGGTGAGGAACTCGTGGAAGAGGTCGGACGGATGCCGTTCGCGCGCAGCGGTTCCCGCGGGCCGCGACGGGGTGACGGGCGCGGCGAACTCGGGATCGATCCGCACCTCGAGCGCGTTCGGCAGGACGTTCAGGACGTCCTCGCGCAGACCCGCCCGGGCCTGCTCGCGCACGAAGACCCGGAGGAAGTCGTCGCCCGCGAACGCACCGAGCTCGTCGAGCGTCCCGCGCACGGTCCGGAGCCGCCGGCCGGCGGTGATCGGGATGTCCGTGACCTGCGCCGGGGTACCGGGTGCGGCCTCGACCAGGCAGACGACCGGGGTGTTCTCCTGCTCCCCGAAGTCGACGGCGAGCGGGGCGCCGCTGTAGTGCACCGGGCTCGCGGCCTCCATGCGCTGGCGGCGGTGCAGGTGCCCGAGGGCGACGTAGTGCGCGTCGACCGGGAAGATCGCCGAGGGGACGGCGTACTCGAAGATCGACTGGGCCATGCGCTCGCCGCCGCCCATGGTGCCGTTGAGGACGGTCAGGTGGGCCATCACGAGGTTGACGGCGTCGGTGCGGAAGCCCTGCGTGAGCGCGGCGAGGATCCGGCGGAGCTCCCCGTCGTAGGCGCTGGTGTTCTCCCCCGGCGTGCGCGCGACGATCTCCGCGGCGCGCACCGCGAACCGCTGGGACACGAAGGGCAGCAACGCGATCGTCACCGGCTCACCGGTCCGTGCGGTGAACTGGATCGTGCCGCCCTGCTCCGCGCTGCGGGGCGCGCCGACCAGGGTGATGCCCGAGGCGTCGGCCAAGGGGCGGTAGGCGTCGAGCGTGGCGGCGTGGTCGTGGTTGCCGGCGATCGCGACGACCCGGATCCCGCTCTGCGCCAACCCCAGCAGCGTGCGGACGACGAGCTTCTGCGCGGCGGCCGAGGGCGCGGCGGAGTCGTAGAGGTCGCCGGCCACGAGGACCGCGTCGACCTCCCGCTCCCGCGCGATCCGGACGATCTCGCGCAGGACCTGCTCCTGCTCGTCGATCCGGTTGTGGCCCTTGAGGGTCTTCCCGACGTGCCAGTCGGCGGTGTGCAGGAACCGCATCAGAAGGGGGCCTCGTCGTCGACCGCGGGGAGCCGGGCGAACGGGTCGCCGTTGCGCGCGGGGAGCGGATCGCCCGCGGACTCCGACTCCCGTGTGGCCCAGGCCGGGAACGGGAACTCGATCGCCAGCGGCACCGGGATCTCGGGCTGCGACACGAACATCGCGCCCGGCTTGGCCAGCACCGCCCGCGCGCGCTGCGACGGCGGGAGGAAGCCGTACTCGGGCCTCCCGGCCTCCGCCGGGTCCAGCCGCCCGACGACCTTGATCGACGAGTTCGACACGATCCGCCGCTCGACCTCGCTCGCGGTCTGCTGGGCGCCGATCAGGATGATGCCCAGCGAGCGGCCGCGCTCGGCGATGTCCAGCAGCACCTCCTTGATCGGGCTGGAGCCCTCGCGCGGGGCGTACTTGTTCAGCTCGTCGAGCATCGTGAACAGCAGGCCCTTGGTGCCGGCCGTCTCCTTGCGGCGGTCTCCGAGGCCAGCACGACGCCCACGACGAACCGCTGTGCCCGCTCCGGCAGGTTGTGCAGGTCGACCACCGTGACCTGGTGGTTCGCGGTCGTCACCTCGCGGCCGGCGAGCAGCGGCAGGTCGCCGCGGACCAGCGTGCGCATCGGCTTGAGGCTCGACCGGAGGCGGCGCAGGAAGGCGTTGATCGTGCCGGTGCCGGTCACGGGACCGGCCCAGTCCCGGCGCAGCTCCTCGTCCGTCAGCTGGTCGGAGACGTACTCGACGAGCTGCTCGTAGGTGCGCAGGGTGTGGCCGCCGAGGCTGACGGCGCCCTCGCCGACCTCGACCGCCTGCCGCTTGAGCTGCGAGGCGACCTGGTGGATGACCATCGTGTACTGGTTGCGCTCGTCCTCGGCGTCGGCGAAGACGTAGGGCAACAGCTCGCCGCGGCAGAATTCGGCGAGGGTCCACCAGAACGGGGTGACCCCGCTGGTCCGGCCGGTGACGTACGGGCGCCCGGTCGGGTCGTCCGGGACGGGCGGGGCGAAGAAGCCGACCGAGGCGAAGGGCTCGGCCGGCAACCCGAGCCGCGCGTAGCGTTCGACGTCGACCAGCTTGGTGTTGCGCTGGTCGAGGAACAGCAGGTCCTCGCCCTTGACGCTGAAGATCAGCGCCTTCGTGTTGAGCGACCGCGTGCCGAGCACACCGCTGCGGAAGATCGAGTAGAGCAGGAACAACGCGAAGCTCGTCTTCGTGGCGACGCCGGAGATGCCGCTGATCGAGACGTGGCCGCCGCGGGTGCCGTCGAGGAACTCGAGATTGAGGTAGACGGGCTCGCCGTCGCGCCCGAGGCCGACCGCGACCGTCTTCTCCATCTGGTCGAAGTACAGCGCCCGCGCCCGCTCGTCGCCGGTCGCGCGGAAGGCGCGCGAGCCCGGCAGTGGCGGGACGTAGCACTCGGGATCGACACGGGTGGTGGTCACCTCGGCGACCTCCTGGACGTGGGCGGGCAGCACCCCGTCCGCGATCAGGAAGACGTCCGAGCCGAAGGTGGCGCCCTCGTGGCGGGCCCGGACCTCGGTCACCACACCGGACGTCGTCACCTCGCCGACGCCGGGGACCCCGCGTCGCGCGGTGACCACGTCGTCGAGCTGCAGGTACTGGCCGGGGGCGAGGCCGACGGAGAACAGCAGCGGCGTCGAGTCCTCCGTGCCGATGACGAGCCCCACGGGCTCCCGCTCCCCGAACTCAGCCACGAGCCCCCCTCGCCGGTACCGAACCCTCGACGGTAGTGGGCGAGCCGGACGGGGCCTCAGGGGGTCCCGGGCTCGCGCACGGGGAGGCGGAGCCAGCACGGGTCGCCCCGCACCGTGAGGTCACGCCCGGCTCACCGACCGGCGCGCAGTACCAGCACCGTGATCTCGCTCGGGGCGAAGACCCGCAGGGGCGGGCCCCAGAAGCCGGTACCCCGGCTCGTGTAGAGCTGGGTGCGCTCACCGCGGCGGCTGAGGCCGGCCAGGGCGCGCTGTTCGAGACGGACGATCAGGTGGAAGGGCCAGATCTGGCCGCCATGGGTGTGGCCCGACACCTGCAGGTCGACGCCGGCGGCGACGGCCGCACCAACCTGGCTCGGCTGGTGCGCGAGCAGCAGGACCGGCAGGTCCGGGGCGGCGCCGGTCAGGGCGGCGTCGAGGTCCGGGCCACCCGAGAGGGGACGGCCCCGCCCGGCGGGGTCGTCGACGCCGGCCACGACCAGCTCGTCTCCGCCGCGTTCGACGACGGCATGGGCGTTGACCAGGACCTGCCAGCCGAGGTCGCGCAGGTGCGCGACCCACTGCTCCGCACCGGAGAAGTGCTCGTGGTTGCCGACGATGGAGAACCTGCCCAGCGGGGCGGTCAGCTCGACCATCGGCCGCGCCTGGCCCCCGCGCCGGGCCACGTCGCCGTCCGCGATGTCCCCGGCGTGCACCAGCAGGTCCGGCTCCAGCCCCCGGACCACGGCGGCGACCCGCTCCGACCAGCGGGTCCGGTCGAGCGGGCCGAAGTGGGTGTCCGTCAGGACGACGACGCGGGCGCCGTCGAGCCCGGGGCCGAGACGGTCGAGCACCACCTCGCGCTCACGGACCCGGGGCACCCGCAGGGCCTCGACGAGCCCGTACCCGACGAGCAGCACCCACGCGGCGACGACGGCGTACGCGACGATCCGCTCCCGCCCCGGTGTCCCGGCGACCAGCAGGACGAGCTCCAGGACCAGCCCGAGGACGCTGCAGGCGAACAACAGCCAGGCCAGACCGAGCAGGGTGTCGCCGACGCGCGCCGCGGCGTCGGACCGCCGCCGACCGTGGCCCGCGGCCATCAGCAGGGGCAGGCCCGCGTAGGCGAGCACCGCGAGGACGATCCCGGCGACCCGGACCCCGAGCGGCCAGCCCTGCCCGCCGAGCACCACCGTCCACAGTGGTACCCCGAACAGCAGTGCCGGGACGACCGCGAGGGGGACCAGGAATCCGCGGGGTGGGCCACCGCGGCGCGGCACGGCCGCCGGGTCGTCGGTCGCGCTGGTGTCGTTCGCCGTGCTCACGGGACCAGGATGCCAGGCGCCGGACGGAGCGACGCCGACGAGCGGTGCCCCGAGCTCGGCCCGCACGCGGGGCACCGGCGCTACCGCCTCATCGGGTGGAGACCCGGGATCCGCCGTACGGCCACGTGATGACCGCTGCTCGTGGCCGCGTCGGGTGCGGCGTCACCACCCTCCGATCCAGCCGTCGAAGATCCCGTACGGTTCCGCCTGCGGGTCGGCCGACCGGCCCTGCAGGAAGTCGAAGTCGCAGCCCGAGTCGGCCTGGAGGACCCGCGCCGCGTAGAGCGCGCCGTAGCCGCGCCGGTACGCCGGTCGGGCGAGACCGCTCGCGCGGCGGCGGCGCCGGGCGGCGAGCGTCGTGTCGTCGACCTCCAGATGCAGCACTCCCGCGCGGGCGTCGAGCCGGATCACGTCCCCGTCCTCGACGAGCGCGAGGGGACCCCCGACCGCCGACTCGGGGCTCACGTGCAGGACGGTCGTGCCGTACGCGGTGCCGCTCATCCGGGCGTCCGAGACGCGGACCATGTCCCGGACACCCTCGCGCAGCAGCTTCTGCGGGATCGGCAGCGCACCCCACTCCGGCATCCCGGGGCCCCCCACCGGCCCGGCGTTGCGCAGCACGAGCACCGAGTCCGCGGTGACCGGCAGGTCGGGATCGTCGATCCGCGCGCGCAGGTCGTCCATGTCGTCGAAGACCACAGCCGGCCCGGAGTGGACCAGCAGGGCCTCGCTGGCCGCGCTGCACTTCACCACCGCCCCGCCCGGCGCCAGATTGCCCCGCACCACGGCCAGCCCTCCCGGCGGCTGTACCGGGTCGGCGAGCGGCCGGACCACCTCGCCGTCGACCGCCGGGGCGTCCGCCAGGTTCTCGCCGATCGTCCGGCCGTTCACGGTCAGGGCGCCCGGCTGCAGCAGCGGTGCGAGCTCCCGCAGCACCACCGGCAGCCCCCCGACCTCGAACAGCTGCTCGACGAGGTGCTCCCCCGCCGGCCGGACGTTCGCGATCAGCGGAACCCGGGCGGCGATGTCGTGGAAGTCCTGCAGCCGCAGCGGGATCTCGGCGCGTCCGGCCAGTGCGAGCAGGTGCAGGATCACGTTCGTCGACCCGCCCAGCGCCACCAGCACGACGATCGCGTTGTGGAAGGCCTCGGCCGTCAGGATCCGCGACGGGCGGACCCCCTCCTCGGCCAGCCGCACGGCGGTACGCCCGCAGTCCTCCGCGACCTGGCTCCGCCGGGCGTCCGTGGCCGGGACCGCACTGGCCCCCGGCAGGGTCATACCCAGTGCCTCGACGACCGCCCCGACCGTCGAGGCCGTCCCCATCTCCGGGCAGTGCCCCACCGACGGCCCGGCGGACGCCTCCAGCGCCTCGTACTCGGCCTGCGACATCCGGCCCGCGCGGACGTCGTCGACGTAGCCCCACAGATCGGTGCCGACACCGATCTGACGCCCGCGGAAGGTCGCCGGGTCGGCCGGCCCTCCGGGGACGACGATCGTCGGGACGTCCGCGCTCGCCGCCCCCATGAGCTGTGCCGGCATGGTCTTGTCGCACCCGCCCAGCATGACGACGGCGTCGAACGGGTAGGCGCGCAACGACTCCTCGACGTCCATCGCCATGAGGTTGCGGAAGAGCATGGTGGTGGGCTTCATGAGCTGCTCGCCCAGCGAGATCGTCGGGAACTCCAGCGGCACCCCGCCCGCCTGCAGGATCCCGCGCCGCACGCTGTCGGCGAGCGCCCGCAGGTGCAGGTTGCAGCTGATCAGCTCCGACCAGGAGTTGCAGATCCCGACGACGGGCCGGCCCTCGAAGCTCGCGCGGGAGAAACCGGAGGCCCGCATCGCGGTGCGGTGCACGAAACCGGGGACGTGCTCGCCCGAGAACCACCGGCTGCTGCGCAGCGCGGCCATCAGGCCGCGGGACGCGGCGAGATCGGCACGCCGGGGTCCACGGTGGACGCCAGCTCGCGCAGGATCGCGGCCTGCCGCACCTTGTGCACGATCAGGCGGTCGTGGAACTCGGCGTCGGTGTAGCCGTTGTACATGACCTCCTCGGACTCGCCCGGCTCGATCTTGAAGTAGACCGGTGCGGCGACCCGCGCGATGTCGGCCGCCTCCCACAGGCGGGTCATGCCGCCGAAGGAGTCGAAGGTGATCGCCCAGATGTCCAGCGGCACGGACACCGCGGACCGGATCGCGGCGAGCATCGGCCGGCTGAGGTCGCCGACCGGGTTCACGCTGTCCGCACCCAGCCGTTCCAGCACCCGCACCGATGCCGGGTTCGCGTGGCCGGCGTAGACGGAGACCTTGAAGAAGGCGTCCTCGGGGATGTCGCCGCGCGCGCGGGCCTCGTTCAGCACGTCGAGGACACCCTCGTCGATCACCAGCAGGCCGCGCAGGCCCGCGTCGAAGATCCGCAGGACGTCGTGCAGCAGATAGCGGATGTTGTCCACGCCCCGGATCCGCTTGCCCGAGGTGATCCCCTCGCGGCTGGTCAGCTGGCGGCCGGAGTCCCAGCCCGCGCGCGGGCCGGGGCAGGCGACGACCTCGATGCCGTTCTCGGCCGCGAGCTGCCCGAACGCCCGCAGCTCCCCCTTGTCGAGCAGCGTCGCGCCGCCGCCGAAGGAGATGATCCGGTGGACGAAGACGTCGTGCGCCTTGGCCTCGGTGAGCAGCCTCTCCAGGTTGGACAGCCGTTCCACGCCGGACACCTCGAGCCGGAACCGGCCGCCGTCGGCGAAGGACCGCGGCGAGGTCGGCAGCTCGTAGTCGTCGCCGGTCGGCAGACCCTGCGCCGTCAGGATGGACTCGGGGGTCACGCTCGTGCTCATCTCTCTCCTCGCTGGACGTCCTCGCGGAGCCTGGTGGTCTCCGCCTCGTCGACGCGCCCGGCCACGACGGCGACCGCGTAGACCTCCCGTGCCCGGCCCGGGGTGATCCACCCCTCGGCGACGTCGTGGGCGACCGTCGCGGGGTCCCGTCGGTGGGGGTCGCCGTAGCCCCCACCCCCGCAGCTCTCCGAGACCACGGTCTCGCCGGGCCGCAGCTGCACGAGCCCGCTCGCCGGCAGGTCCTCGACGGTGCCGTCCGCACGCCGCAGCTGCTGACGGGCGGGGGCGCCCGCCCTTCCTCCGCCCGCTCCGCGGGCCGGGTGGACCGCGCCGTCGCTGCCGTAGGTCAGGGTGAGCGGGGCGGTCGTCGGGCCGTACTCCACGAGGGCGCCGGGTGCACCACGGAACTCACCGGCGCCCTCGGTGTCGGGGAGGATGCGCTGCGCGGTCACGAGGATCGGATGGTGGATCTCGTCGATCTCCACGCTGTCCCGCAGCATCATCCCGGCGTTGCCGGCGTGGCCGAAGGTCAGCCAGCCGTCCGCCCACGGGGTGCCCGGGCCGCCGGTCACGCCCGGGAACAGGATCTGGTTGACGAAGGGAGCGCCGGTCCGCGGATCGGCACCCGAGATCACGGCCCAGGCCGGGGGCTGCACGAGCCCCGCCTCGGCCATCCCGACGCCCGGGCCGAGCTCCGCGATCGCCCGTTGCACGAGGTTGGTCACCCGGTCGGCGACGTTCGTGGTCGCCACCGAGCAGCTGGCCGGGTGCCGCGGGATCCCGACGACGCAGTTCTCCCGGAGCAGCACCTCGACGCGGCGCAGGCTGCCCGCGTTGGCCGGCACCGAGGCCGGGAGCGAGTTGAACACCCCGACCAGCGCGGAGCTCGCGGAGGTGCTCTCGGTCAGGTTGAGCCCGCAGGGCTGGCAGTCCGGGTTGTCCCGCAGGTCCACCGTGACCCGGCCGGCGGCGGGATCGACGTCGACGGTCACCGACACCGGCACGCCGTCCGGCACCCCGGGGAAGGGATCGTGCGCCCCGCCGAGGGTGACGCGCCCGCCGGGCAGCTCGCGGATCGCCGCGGCGACCCGCTGCTCGGAGAAGTCGAACCACTCCGCCGCGTACTGCTCGAGCGCGTCCCAGCCGACGTCCGCGGCGAGTCGCTCGACCTCCCGCTCGCCGATCCGGGCCGCTCCGACCATGGCCAGGTAGTCGCCCCACCACTGGTCCGGAACCCGGATCCGCATGCGGCACATGCGGATCACGTCGTCGACGTCGGTGAAGTCGCGCTGCACCCGCACCGCGGGGAAGATCAGCGCGCCCTCCTCGTAGACGTCGGCGGCGGAGGTCGAGTACGTCGTCGGCGTCCCGTTCCCGCAGTCCGCCTGGTGGGCCTTCACCAGCACCGTGAACCGGTGCCGGCCCTCGGGATCGACGACCGGGACGAGGATGCAGTGGTCGGCCGCGTGCGAGTTGCCGTGGTAGGGCGAGTTGTGCAGGTACGCGTCCCCGCGGCGCAGGTCGGGATGCATCTCGGCCGTGTAGGCTGCCATGATGTCCGGCCCCCGCATGACGTGCACCGGCAGCGACTCCGCCGTCGCGACCAGCTGCGCGTCCGCGGTGAGGACGCAGCAGGAGAAGTCGCGCGCGGTGTTGATCACGCCGGACCGCGCGGTGCGTGCGAGCGTGTTGGCCATCGCTCGGACCACCTGCTCGGTCCGGCTGGTGAGGACCGCGAGCTGCAGGCCGTCGAGGGTCCCGGGGGTCATCGGTCGTCTCCGTTCCGTCGCAGGATGAGCGCCCCGGTCGAGGCCCGGGTGGCCGTCGCGTGCGGGTTGACGACCACGACCGTCACCGGTGTCTCGACGATCGCCGGGCCCTCGACGACCTCACCCGGGGCGATGTCGTCGTGCGCCCGCACCACGGCCTGGACCTCGCCGTGCCCGGTGAAGTAGACCGGCCGGGTACGCTGGCCCCGGGGCCGCGCCGGGCCGGCGTCGACCTGGCCGAGCGGGGTGGTGCGCGTCCGGCAGGAGGCCCGGACCCGCCAGCCGACGACCTCGACCACCGATGCGGGATCGCTGATCGCGAAGAGCTTCTCGTGCGTCTTGTGGAAGGCGTCCGCGAGCGCCGCCACGTCGGCGGCCGAGGAGATCCGCAGCGTGGGCAACGGCACCTCGACCTCCCAGACCTGGTGCGGGTAGCGGGCCTCGGCCACGAGCCGGATGTCGGCGAGCTCGTCGGCGACCCCGGTGGAGGCGACGAACTCCCGGGCCCGTTGCACGAGCCCGTCGGTGACGGCGCCGACGCGGGCGAAGTCGAAGTCCTGTGTGGTCGCCGGGCAGGCGGCGGCGAAGTCCGACGAGAGGTCGGAGATCGCGGCTCCCGCCGCGCTGAGCACGCTGCCGGTGTCCGGGATGACGGCCGCGACGCAGCGCAGCCGGGAGGCGATGTCGACCGCGTTGAACCCGCCCGCGCCACCACCCGCGACGAGCACGGCGGCGGCCGGGTCGATGCCCTGCTGCACCGTGGTGTCCTCGATGGCGCGGACCATGTGCTCGGTGGCCAGCCGCATGATCGCGGCGGCCGCATCCGACGTCGAGAATCCCAGCGGCCCGGCGATCTTCTCCTCGATCGCCCGCGTCGCCGCGGCGATGTCGAGGGTGACCCGGCCGCCGAGGAAGTAGTCGGGGTCCAGGTAGCCCAGGACGACCGCGGCGTCGGTGACGGTCGGCTCGGTGCCGCCCTGGCCGTAGCAAACCGGACCGGGGCGGGCCCCGGCGCTGCGCGGCCCGACGGTGAGCAGCCCGGACACGACCGCGGCGATGCTCCCGCCGCCCGCGCCGACGCTCTTGATGTCGACGGACGGCAGCCCGGTCATGTGGCTCAGGTGAGGCGCGCCGAGCCAGGCCTCGCGGGTCGACGAGACGTCGCCGTCGCGGACGACACCGACGTCGTAGCTGGTCCCGCCGGTGTCCGCGACGAGCACGGTCTGGTGCCCGGTCGTCCGGTCGACGACGTCGCGCCCGGCGATCGGCGCCATCGCCGGCCCCGACCCGATGACGTGGACGGGAGCCGCGGCCACGGCGGCCGAGTCCATCACCCCGCCGCCCGAGGTCACGATGAGCAGCCGCCCGGCCAGCCCCTCGGCGGTGAGCCGGCGCTTCATCGCCTCCAGGTACTCGGTCATCAGCGGCTTGAGCGAGGCGTCGAGCACGGTCGAGCAGGCCCGCCGGTACTCGCGGACGATCGGGTTGAGCCGGTGCGAGAGCGTGTACGGGATCCCGGGCGCATGGTCCTCGAGGAGCTCGCCGATCCGCCGCTCGTGGGCCGGGTTGGCGATCGACCACAGCAGGCAGACGGCGACCGCCTCCACCCCGGCCGCGACGATCTCCCGAAGCTGGGCGACCAGCGCCGCCTCGTCGAGCGGGGTGACGACCCCACCGTCCGCCCCGATGCGCTCGGCGACCTCCCAGGTCAGCGCCCGCGGGACCAGCGGGGCCGGGTAGGGGCGGGTGAAGTCGAAGGGATCGACCCGTCCGCCCTCCCGGAACAGCAGGACGTCGGGATGGCCGCGGGTGGTCAGGAAGGCCGTACGGGCGGTGGTGCCGGTGAGGATGGCGTTGAGCGCGCGGGTGGTGCCGTGCACGAAGGTGTCGGTGTCCGCGAGCAGCTCGCGGCGGCCCACACCGGTCTCGGCCGCGGCGAGGTCGACGGCGTCGAGGATGCCGCGGATCGGGTCGTCGAGCACCGTCGGGCTCTTGACGATGTGGACCTGGTCGGTGTGCCGGTCCTCGAGGACGAGGTCGGTGAAGGTGCCGCCCATGTCGGTGGCGATGGTGTACCGGTTCCCGGCCATCAGTGGTCGTCCTCCCGAACGAGGGCGGGGCTGTCAGGGGCGGGGCTGTCAGGGGCGGGGATCTTGCCGAAGTCGAAGCTGATCGTGCGGTGCGGCACGAGGCGGCCACCGGCGAGTCGGCCGAGCACGAGTGCCGCCTGCAGGCCCGAGTACGAGGGCTCCCGTTCGTAGGCCACGCAGACCTCCGTGTTGTCCGGCGGGAGCGGGTCCGCGGTGGTGGCCGGGCCGATCGCGAGACCGCCCCCGAGCCCGCGGCTGGTGACCAGGCTCGCGGTGGGGTCGCCGAGCTCGTCGAGATGGGCGAGCACCCCGCCCTCCTCGGCGTGCAGGAAGGCCTCGACCTCCGCCGGCGTCATCCGGACGTCATGCCTGGGCATCGGGGGCCTCCAGCAGCCTCACCTCGGTGAGCGGGACCCGGAACCAGCGCCGCCGCCCGTCCAGGGACCAGGCGGGATCGCCGGGGTTCGGGGCCGTCACACCGGGGAGCAGATAGGTGGGTTCCACGGTGGCGGGCGGCGGGCCGGCGTCCTCCGGCATCAGCTCGGCCCGCCCGCGCACCACGACCCCGGGCGGGCGCGGTGGCCCCGTCCCGGACCCGACGACCACGACGGCCACCGCCGGGTGCCGGATCATGTTGCGCGCCTTCGCGGACTTCAGGTAGGTGTTCATCCAGAGCCCGTCCTCCCGGTGGAACACCGAGATCGGGTGGACGACGGCGAGCCCCGCCGAGGTCCGGGTCGCGACGAAGCCGCGCGTACCCGCCTGCAGGATCATCTGCGCGCGGTCGGTCATCGGTCCTCCTCCGCCGGACATCACGAGGGCTCGGCGTGCGTCACGGAGTAGGCGGCGAGATCGTCCTCGCGGGTCATCCGGTCGTACTCGACTACCGTGTACGGGCACTGCGTGACGACCCGGCCCGAGGGCGCCCGGTAGTAGCGGCTGCCCTCGACCTGCCACGCCCGGACGGCCCCGATGTCCGCCTGGAGCTGCTCGTTGTACTCGGTCACGGCCTCGGGCCGGACCTCCAGCGTCCGTACCCCGTTCTTCAGCAGGTACGCCGTCTTGCCGACGATGTAGCGGGTCTGGGTCTCGAGCTTGTCGATGATCGACCCGCCGTTCGTGTTGGGGCCGTACAGCATGAAGAGGTTCGGGAAGTTCTCCACCGTCATGCCCAGGTAGGCGTAGGCGCCGTCGGCCCACTGCTCGCGCAGCGCCGCACCGTCCCGCCCGACCACGTCCACGACCGACAGGAACTTGTGCGCCAGGTAGCCGGTGGCGAGCACGATGTGGTCGGCCGGATGCTCCTCGCCGTCGGCGGTGCGGACCCCGGTGGCGGTGATCTCGGCGATGGGGCTGGTCACGAGGGTCACGTCCGCCCGGTTGAAGGCCTCGTAGAACTCCGAGGACAGCAGCGGCCGCTGCGCGCCGAGCTGGGCGGTGGGTCGCAGCGCCTCGCGGGTGGCGGGATCGCGGACGGCCTCCAGGTTCGCGAGGGCGAAGGCCGCCTGCTCGGCGGTCTTGGCCTCGTTGTTCAGGTCGACGAAGAGGTCGTCGAGCTCCCGGGCGGCCTTGGCACGCCCGGCCTCGACGACGGACCGGTCCTCGCGGCGGCTGCGCCGTTGCTCCTCGCTGTAGAGCCCGTGGTCCTTCGGGAACACCCAGTTCGACGTGCGCTGGAAGACCGTCAGGTGACCCGTGTGCGGGGCGATGGTCGGCACGACCTGGGTCGCGCTCGCCGCCGTCCCGATCACCGACACCCGCCGGCCCGCCAGGAAGGCGAGGTCCCCGTCGGGCCACTCGGCGGTGTGCGTGACCGGGCCGGCGAAGGTGTCCAGGCCGGGGATGGCCGGAGGGACGAACTCGTTGAACATGCCCACGGCCCCGACCAGCACCCGGGCGGTCCACCGGTGGCCCCGGGTGTCGAGGACCCTCCAGAGGCCGGCCTCCTCGTCCCACCGGGCGGACACGACCTCGGTGTCCGGCCGGATGGTGTCCCGGACGCCGAAGCGGTCGACCGCCGCCTCCAGGTACTCGACGATCTCCGCCCGGGTGGCGAAGGGCCGCACCCACTCGTGGTCGAGGAAGAAGCTGAAGGAGTACAGGTCCGTGGAGACGTCGCAGGCCAGGCCCGGGTAGCGGTTGTTGAACCACGTGCCGCCGATCCCCGCGGACCGCTCCAGGACGAGGACGTGCTCGATCCCGGCCTGGCGCAGCTGGATCGCGGTGCAGATCCCGCCCGGGCCGGCACCGACGACGATCACGTCTGCGGACGCGTCCCCGGACACCCCGTCGTTCTTCGTTCCCACGAGGGCGCCTCCCGTATCTGTGGACAGTGCAGCGACGCTACCCTTTAGGATTCAGTCTAGTCAAGATTGGATCCTATTCAGGATCTCGTCCCGGACGACCCGTCGCAACAGCTTCCCGGTGTCGGTGTAGGGCAGCAGCTCACGGAACTCGACGACGGCCGGCGCGCACGTCGAGCGCAGCCGTTCGCGGACGTGGGCGCGCAGCTCGTCCACCGTCAGCTCGGCACCGGGCTCCAGCACGATCGCCGCCGCCACGGCCTCGCCCCACTCGGGGTCGGGCACCCCGAAGACGGCCACGTCCGCGACGGCGGAGTGCTCCTGGACGGCCGCTTCGATCTCGCCGGGCGAGAGGTTCTCCCCGCCCCGGACGATCACGTCGTCGAGCCGGCCGAAGACGTGGAGGAAGCCGCCGGCGTCGAGCATCCCGGCGTCCTTGGTGGGGAACCAGCCGTCGGCCCTGGTGGCGCGATGGCCGACGTACTCCCCCGACACCTGCTCCCCGCGCACCCAGATCTCGCCGCGTTCCCCTGCCGGCAGCTCCTCGCCGCCCGCACCGCGGACGGTCACCTCGAGCCCCGGCACCGGCCGGCCCACCGAACCGAGCCGCGCCCGGACCTCCGGATCCGGCGACGCCAGGGCCACCCGATGATCGTCCGGCCCCAGCACCGCGATGGTGCTCGAGGTCTCGGTGAGCCCGTACGCATTGACGAACCCGACGCCGGGGAGCGCCTCCAGCGCACGCCGGACGACGGGCAGCGGCATCGGCCCGCCCCCGTAGGAGAGGGCGCGCAGATCGGGCAGGCCCGCGCCGTCGAGCTCGTCGAGGATCCGGCCCAGCATGGTGGGCACGACCATCGCGTGCGTGATCCGCTCGCGGCGCGCCAGGTCGATCCAGACCCGGGCGTCGAAGGACTCCAGCCGCACGACGCGCCGGCCGGCGAAGAGGTTCGACAGCACCGCCGAGACGCCCGCGACGTGGTACGGCGGGACGCCGACGAGCGCCGCCTCGTCGGGCGCCGCGCCCGCGAACTCGACGGTGGACAGGATGTAGGACACCAGGTTCTGGTGCCGCAGGATCGCGGCCTTCGGCTCGCCGGAGGTTCCGCTGGTGAAGAGCAGGACGGCGATCGCGTCCGGGTCGGCCGGCGCCTCCGCGACGGGCGGCACCCCGGGATCGCCCGCGGCCTCCAGCAGCTCCTGGCGGTACAGCACGGTGATGCCCGGCGGCGCCCCGATCCGGTCGGCGACGGCGTCGTCCCCGACCACGATCGTCGCCGGGGCGAGACGACGGACGACCGCGCGCAGCCGCTCGTCCGTCAACCGGTAGTTGAGCGGTGCGAACGGGACGCCCGCGTAGGCCGCGCCGAGCAACGCCAGCGGGACGGCGTCGGAGTTGAGGTCCACCATGCCCAGCCGCTCGACCGATCGCCCCGCGAGCAGGGTGCCGACCCGTCGGGCGCGCAGGTCCAGTTCCGCGAAGGTCAGCCCGTCGGTCAGGCGGCCCGCCGCGACGCGTCCCCCCATCCCGTCGGCGGCCATCGCCGAGAGCATCGTGATGTTCATGGCCGATCGCAGACGCTTGCTGTATCCATGATTGGCAGTTTAGGATCCAGTTTGACGATAGTCGAGAGTCGATCGGAGGACGACCATGCGGGTCCGAGGGCGCGTCCTGGACACGTCCGAGATCCGTCAGGCCGTAGACTGGATCCATGACGTCCGAGGTGACAGCCACCGACAGCGCCTCCGCCCAGCCCGGGACCCCGCGCCGGGCGGACGAGCACGACCTCGTCGACTCCCTGGTCACCGCACTCCAGGAACGGATCAACTCCGGCGAGATCCCCGCCGGGTCGTGGCTGCGGCAGGAGGCCGTGGCGAAGGAGCTCGGTGTCAGCCGCATGCCCGTGCGGGAGGCGCTGCGCCAGCTCCAGGTGCGGGGCACGGTCGAGCTGATCGCGAACCGCGGTGCCCGGGTCAGGCTGCCCTCGACCCGGGACATCATCGAGGTCTACGAGCTGCACGGGATCCTGCAGGGCCATGCCGGCGCAGCGGCCGCAGAGCTGATCACCACGGACCAGCTCGAGCGGCTGGCGGCAGCCGAGGCGATGTTCCGGGTGGCCGTCGAGGACCTGCGCGCGGCCGACGGCGACACCTCGACGGCCCAGCACCGATGGCACGAGGCAAACACCGACTTCCATCTGGTGATCATCGAGGCGGGCGGCAACAGGCACCTCGCCGAGGTGCTGGAGAACCTGCACCACAAGGTGCCCCGCAACCTGACCTGGATCGCGCTGGGCAACGACGTCCGGCGGCTCGAGAAGGACGCGGCGGAGCACGCCGGCATCCTCGACGCCATCAGCCGCGGAGACGCGACCGCGGCCCGCGACCGACTGACCGAGCACGTCAGGCGTGCCAGCGACCTGCTCGTCCGCACGGTGGACGAGATCGCACAGGACAGCACCCCGCGGCGGAGGTGACCGCTGGTCGTCACCGCCGCACTCCCCCTCGGAGAGGCGAGTCATGACCACACCCCCCTTGCGCCCCGGCGTCCGGCTCCGCAGCCGCACCTGCACGACCGAGGTCGTCGTCGTCCGTCCCGGGGAGGCGTCCGGAACCCTGGAATGCGGAGGCCTGCCCATGACCTCCGACGACGCCCCGGCCGTTGCGACCGTCCCGGCGACCGGCCCGGGCGTCCTGCTCGGCAAGCGCTACACCGACGAGTCCCGCACCCTGGAGGTGCTCGTCACGAAGGCCGGCGCCGGACCGCTGAGCCTCGGCGGCATCGCGCTGAGCCTCAAGGCCGCCAAACCGCTCCCCGCGTCGGACTGAGTCCCGGGGGCGTCCCGGCCTAGACTCGACGTTCCGCGACACCTGCCGAGGGACGACCGATGACGAAGATCCGCAGCAAGCAGCAGCTCGTCGACGCCGCCGCCAAGGTGTTCGAGGAGAAGGGCTATGCGGCCACCCGGATCGAGGACATCGCGGCCGCGCTGGGCGTCATGCAGGGGAGCCTCTACTACCACGTGGGCAGCAAGGCGGCGTTGCACCGCCTCGTGGTCCAGCACCACCTCCGGCAGCTGACCTCGGGGCTCGAGGCGATCGTCGAGTCCCGCGCCGAGCCCGCGGAGAAGCTGCGGCTCGCGATCCTCGGCCACCTCGTCCACGTCGAGCAGCATCTGCTCGAGGCGCCGGACTGGTTCAGCAACCCCACCCGCTCGACGGACATCACCGACGAGGAGACCGCCGAGCACAGGGAGCTGGTGCTGCGGTACCGGGCCGGATGGGCGGCGGTCGTCGAGGAGGCGATCACCCGGGGCGAGATCGTCGCCGGCACGGACGCGACGGCGGTCGCCATCTCCCTGATCAGCATGTGCGACTACGTCTCCTACTGGTTCCGGCGCGACGGCGACAAGCGCATCGAGGAGGTCGCGGCGCTGCAGCACGAGCTCGTCTGGTCCGGGATCGCCGTCCCCCGCGCCGGCTGAACCGACCGGAGCACCGCCCGGCAGGTTCTCGAGCTGGGTTCGGTTTTCTCGCTATGCTGACCCGGTCGCCATCGTGGCGGGGGCAGGGGCAGGGGCGAATGACCAAGATCCGCAGCCGGCAGCAGGTCGTCGACGCGGCCGCCAAGGTGTTCGCCGAGAAGGGCTACGACAACGCCCGGATCGAGGACATCGCCAAGGAGCTCGGCGTCCTCCAGGGCAGCCTGTACTACCACGTCAGCAGCAAGGCGGCACTGCTGCGGCTCGTGACCCGCCAGCAGTTCACCGAGGTCGTGGTGAAGCTGGAGAAGCTCGTGACCGGCCAGGAGCCGCCTCGCGAGAAGCTCAAGAAGGCGATCCTGGCGCAGCACCGCTACGTCGACCGGCACCGGACGGCCTCGCCGCGCTGGTTCACCGAGGCCCACGACCCGCGGCGCACCGAGATCGAGGCCGAGGAGGACACCCGGCTGCTGGCCCGCTACCGCGAGGCCTGGAAGTCCATCCTGAAGGACGGCATCGCCGCCGGTGACATCTCGCCCGGCATCGACCCCACGATCACCGTGCTGACCCTGCTCGGCATGTGCATCTCGCCCGCCGCCTGGCCCCCGCCCGGTCCCGGTCGCTCCCCCGCCACCATGGCCGCCCTCCAGCTCCACATCGCCTGGTCGGGGCTCGCCGCCGGTTCGGCTGCGGACGACGCCGAGGCCGGTCCGGCCTGACCACGGAGCCGGGACCGGCCAGGCCACGCCGTCGGGAGGACGGCCGCGGGACCGTGCCCGGAGCGTGACCTGCGCGGCGCTTGACCCCGAACGTGTCGCGTGCCATATTTCGAAGGCGATTCGAATTGTTGGCCGGTAGGTCCTGCCGTCCGACGCCGGCGAACAGGGCGCACCCACGGATCCGGAGCGCGCCCCGTCGACGGCTGGTTCCGGCGGCCCCACGCGGCAGCCGCTTCGTTCGACCCCTGCACTCCGCGAACGGGCCGCACCGGCCCGTTCCGCACCGTTCGGCACGGTCCCGAGCGGATGCGCCGCCGTGCCCTCGTGGCGGGGCGCGCCGCGTCCCTGGTCCGGCCCGCAGCACGCGGGCCGGACGTCACCCGTCGAGAGGATCAGCATGTCCAGTCATGGCCTCCCCACCTCGAACGATCCCCAGGACGCGCCACCCGCCGTCGCCGCCGGGACGGCGGACGGCGCCGGGTCCCAGGGATCCCTGACCACCCTCGTCCTGCTCGTACTCGGCGTCTTCGCCTATCTCACGATGGAGATGATGGTCGCCCCGATCGTTCCGTTCGTGCAGAAGGAGCTCGGGATCACGGGGTCCCAGAGCGCGTGGATGCTGACCGGGCTGTTGGTCGTCGGCGCGGTCTGTCTCCCGCTCGCGACCCGGTACGCCGACATCGCGGACAAGAAGAAGGTCTTCCTCGTCGTCCTCGGGCTCTCCGGGCTCGGTGCCGTCATCGCCGCCCTCGCCGGCACCGCACCGCTGCTCATCGCCGGGCAGATGCTCCAGGGGGTCGGCGTCGCCGTCGTCCCGATCGCCATCGGCATCATGCGGGACAGCCAGCCGCTGGAGCGGGCACGGACCGCCAACACGATCTTCGTGGTCAGTGGTGGTCTCGGCGCGGCAGTCGCCTACGTCGCGGTCGGCCCGATCGTCACGCACCTGCACTACTCCTACATCTACTGGTTCCCGACGATCGTGATCGCCGCCGTGGTGCTGATCGGTCTACGTGCCCTCCCCACCTGCCCGCCGGTCGTCGGGGGCAAGGTCGACTGGACCGGCGCGCTGATCCTCGGTGCGGCCCTGGTGGCGCTCCTGCTCGGCCTCACCTTCCCCACGACGCTGGGGTGGGGTTCTCCGCTCGTGCTGGGCCTGCTCGTCGCGACGATCCTGCTGCTCGCCCTGTTCGTGGTGGTCGAGCGCCGGCACTCCTCGCCCCTGGTCGATCTGCACGGGCTGGCCGAGCGGGAGATCCGTGGCGTCATGTCGATCAACTTCGCCCACGCGATCGCCACCTTCGTGATGTACGTGATCCTGCCGACCATCGCCCTGCTGCCCGTCGCGATCGGCTACGGAATGGGCGGGGACGCCTCGACCGCAGGCCTCGTCCTGCTGCCGTACGCCCTGCTGGTCGTGGTCGCCGGGCCGACCGCGCAGCGCCTCGAGCCGCTCCTCGGCCGGCGCGGCACCATGATCCTCGGCGCGGTCTTCATCGTCGCCGCCGGTCTGGTCCTGCTGCCGATCGGCAGCGCGCCGTGGACGCCGTACCTGTGCTCGGCGCTGATGGGCCTCGGCCTGGGCATCGGGTTCACCCAGTCGCTCAACACGATCGTCCGGGTGGTGCCCGCCGAACGCGTCGCCAGCGCCAGCGGCGCGGTGTACGTGGTCCGGTCCGTCGGTGGCGTACTGGGCGGCCAGATCGCCGCGGCGATCTTCTCCGGCGGCCTGACCCCGGAGGGTGCGCCGTCCTGGGGCGCGATCCTCGCCAACATCCTGTTCCTCGTCGCGCTGGGCGTCGCGAGCGTGGGCCTGAGCTACCTGCTCGCCGGGCGGCGCTCCGCGCGGACCACCGCCGCGACGCTCACGCCCGCCCAGGCCTGACCTCTTCCGAAGGGACCCTGCCGTGCAGGTTGGAGTGCTGTTCTACGTCACCGGGTACACGATCGACCCGGTGACGCTAGGCCGGGCGGTCGAGGCGGCCGGGTTCGACTCGGTCTGGCTGCCCGACCATCCCGCTCTGCCCGTGAAGACCGATCTGCCGTTCCCGATGACCGGGGGCGACTTCCCGCGGCTCTACGGCGAGATGGCCGACCCGTTCGTGACGATGGGATTCCTCGCCGCCGCCACGACCACGCTCAAGGTGGCGACGGGCGTCTGCGTGGTGCCGGGGCGCCATCCGCTCAACCTCGCCAAGGCGGCGAGCACGGTGGACAACTTCTCCGGCGGCCGGCTGCTGCTGGGCATCGGCGTGGGCTACATGCGCGAGGAGATCGAGCTCTTCGGCGTCGACTTCGACACCCGGTGGTCCTACACCCGGGAGACGATCGACTTCTGCCGCAGACTCTGGAAGGACGGTCAGGCCGACTACGACGGCAAGATCCTCCGGTATCCCGAGGTGATCATCGATCCGCTGCCCGCGCAGCGGCCGGGCCCGCCGGTCGTCATCGGCGGGATGAACACCGAGTACACCTACCGGCGCGTCGCACGCTGGGGGGACGGCTGGCTGGCCACGCTCCCCACGCCCGAGCAGATCGCCGTGGGGCGCAAAGCGATCACCGCGGAGTGCGAGGCGATCGGGCGGGACCCGGCGGAGATCGAGATCTCGGTGCTCACGCACGAGGCGGACCCCGCGCTGCAGGAGGCGTACGCCGAGGCCGGCGCCGACCGGCTCGTCGTGATGCTCTACAACCATCCCGGCCGAGCCGTGACCCCCGACGAGTGGCTGGAGGTCAGCGCGGTCGCCGCGACCTCCCCGGCACCCACCCCCGACGAGACCCTCCGCGCACTGGACCTGGTCCGCACGCGCGCCGGTCTCTGACCCGCACGAGGAGAGGACCACACCGATGCCCGAGGACTTCCTCAAGGACGTGCTGGAGAAGCACGTCGCGGCGGGCTCCGACAACACCGTCTGGTGGGACGAGGCACGCATCCCGCTCCACACCATCGACCAGCGCGTCACGGACGTGATGAGCCTGAAGGGCCGCAAGGCGGTCGTGACCGGCGGCGCGGGGATCAACCTGGGCCAGGCCATCGTCCACCGGCTGGCCGGGCTGGGCGCGGACGTCGCGATCGTCGACATGGAGCCCGCCGCGGCGGCGGCGCTCCAGGAGTCGTGGGGCCGCAAGCCCGGACCGTCGGCCGAGGAGCTGGCCAAGACGGTCTCCGACCGGTGGGACGTCGAGGCGATCGGGATCTACGGCGACGCCCTCGACCACACCGGCATCCGGGCGATCCTGGCCGAGGCGAACGAGCGGCTGGGCCGGATCGACATCCTGGTCAACAGCGCGGTCACGACCTACGTGGGCGAGCTGGCCACGGTGACCCCGGAGCAGATCGACTCCGCGGTCGCGGGGACCCTCGCCGCGCCGATCCACTCGTGCCGGGCGGCGCTGGACTACATGATCCCGCAGGGTTACGGCCGCATCGTCAACATCGGATCGGAGGCCTCCCGGACGGTGCTCCCGGACCTGGGCCTCTACGGCACGCTCAAGGCCGGTGTCGCCGCGTTCAACCGGCACCTCGGCAAGGAGGTGGCCAAGCACGGCGTCTTCGTGAACGGGGTCAACGCCGGCAGCATGTGGGGCCCGGACCGGGAGCTGCTGCCCGACACCTGGCAGACCCTCTACGACCACGGCCGCACGGCGATCCAGCGCTACCAGCTGCCCGAGGAGGTGGCGAACATGGTCGCCTTCCTGGCCTCGGACGCGGCGAGCTCGATCGTGGGCACGACCGTCGACGTCGGGGGCGGGATGTCGCTGTGACGGTTCCGGGCCAGGCCCTCGACGAGCCACGCGGTGGGGAGCTGACACCGGCGCACCTCACTGCGCTCCACCAGCGGATCTGGACGGCGCGCGGCGAGATCGCGGGGCTGCGCCTCGTGGTCGCGCCGTGCCCGTACACGGCCGACGAGCTGGCGCAGCTGGACCGGGCGGGCCGCCGGGTGGGGTACCTGCCGCCCGCGGTCGCCACCCGGGCCACGCGCCACCTGCTCGGGGTGATCTTCCCGGCGATGGACTGCTACAGCCTCCATCCCGACACCGAGGTGGAGAACATCGGTGGCCGGCCCGGCTGGTTCGACTACGAGGCCGCGATCGACGCCCCGTACCCGGGGACCGACGAGGCCGAGCTGCTCGAACAGGTGGGGGCCGAGGGCCGCGAGCTGCTCAGCATGAACCAGTACATCGTCGCCGCCCAGGACAGCAGGCTGTTCACCGGCCACTACCTCGACGAGCGGCGCACGTGGCCCCGGATCGGGATCCGGGTCAGCGGGCGCATCGTCTGCGCGCGATTCGACGGCGACGAGATGGCCGAGGGGCTGGGCGACGAACCACCCGTACCCGGCTCGCTGCTGACGGGGTACGACCTGCACCCAGACTTCCGCGCGCCCTACACGGGCGGTCGTTCGGCCGGGGTCGCCCGCCGCGAGCGCGACGTCGGGTTCCCGCCGGAACCCCCCGCACCGCAGCGCGGGGTCCATCCCTCGCAGGAGGTCGAGCTCGACCTCGACGCGGAGTGGCGGCGCCAGGTCGACGGGCTCGTCGCCGCCGGTTTCGCCGCCGAGCTGGGCATGAGCGGCCCGGACTACGTCGCGTCGCTCCCCCGCTTCGCGGCCCAGCCTGCCGCGTACCGCGGCCGGTTCGACGCTCCCGTCGTCGTCGAGACCCGGATCCCGTGGAGACGCCAGTACGAGCTCACCGGGATCCGGGTCTCGCCGTTCATGGCGTTCTTCCCCGAACCCGTGCCCTGGCACCCGGACTCGGCGCACCGGGAGGCGCCCTACGCGGCCTGGTTCACCAGGTGGGGCCGGCGCTTCCCCGGGCCGACCTCTCCGGACGACGCCCGGGCGGCGCTGGCACCCGACGAGGTCGGCGCGAACCTGCAGGAAGGCGGTGCCGTGCTGCACGCCCACCCCGAGCTGAACCGTACTGCCCGCTTCTTCGATCTCGTCGGCTTCGTCTTCCCGGCCGGCGAGATCGGCGGCGGCGTCGCGTTCGAGCCCATCGAGCGGACGCCCGGGATCTGCCGGTGGCGCGGACGGCCGGAGTTCGCGGCGAACCTGTACCCGTTGGCGTTCAGTGTGTTCCGGCCGCTCGTGCGCGGGCGGGAGGTCTCCGGGTGAGCCGCACCGTGCCGTCGATCTGCCGGGTCTGCATGAACTTCTGCCCGGTCGACGTCGAGATCGCGGACGGCGTCGTGCAGAGCGTCTCGGGAGACCGCACCAACCCGATCTACCGCGGCTACACGTGTGTGAAGGGCCGCACGCAGGCGGCTCGCTACACCAGCCCGGCACGCCTGCTGCACTCGCTGGAGCGCCGTCCGGACGGAACGTTCGTCCCGATCCCGACAGCAGAGGCGATCGGCGCGATCGCGGAGAAGCTGACCGGCATCGTCGACCGCTTCGGGCCCCGTGCCGTCGCGCTGTTCGGCGGCACCTACATGGCCATGGACAGCCCCGTGAACCTGTCGATGATCGACGCCTTCATGACGGCCGTCGGTTCGCCGCTCACCTTCACCACGAGCACGATCGACCAGCCGGGCAAGCCGCTGGCCAAGGGCTTCCACGGGGCCTGGATGGCCCCGAGCCAGGCCTTCGACGACCCGGACGTCGCCCTGCTCGTGGGCAACAACCCGTTCGTGAGCCACCAGGGCCGCAACGGCGCCCCCGCCGACTTCTTCCGCGGGCTCGCCGCACGCGGGGGCCGGTTGATCGTGATCGACCCGCGCCGGACGGAGACCGCGAAACGAGCCACCCTGCACCTGCAGCCGCGCCCGGGTGAGGACGCCACCCTCCTCGCCGGGATGCTGCGGGTCGTCCTCGCGGAGGAGCTCGGCGACGCGGAGTTCGTGGCCGAGAACGTGACCGGGGTCGACGCCCTGCGCGAGGCGGTGGCGCCCTTCACCCCCGATCTCGTTGCCGAGCGCGCCGGCGTCCCCGCCGAGGACGTCGTGGCCGCCGCCCGGATCTTCGCCGGCGCCGGCAAGGGCTACGCCGCGGCGGGGACCGGGCCGAACATGTCCGCCAAGGGCACCCTCGTCGAGTACCTGCTGCTGTGCCTGGACACCCTCTGCGGGCACTGGATGCGTGCCGGTGACCGGGTGCGCAACGCCCTGTCGCTGGTCCCGGCGGTGATTCAGCCGGACAAGGCGCAGGCGCTGTCGCCCTTCCCCGCGTACGGCTACGGCGAGCAGCTGCGGGTGCGCGGCTTGACCATGACGGCGGCGGGTCTGCCCACCGCCGCGATGGCGGACGAGATCCTGCTCCCCGGCGACGGCCAGGTGCGGGCCGTGGTCAGCCTCGGTGGCAACCCGGCGGCGTGCGTGCCGGACCAGCTGAAGATGGTCGAGGCGCTGCGCTCGCTGGACCTGCTGGTGCAGGTGGACATCCAGATGTCGCCCACCGCCGCGCTCGCCGACTACGTCATCGCCACCACGCTGCCCTTCGAGATGCCGGGCACGAACCTGATGGTGGACTTCCTGCCCCTGTACGCCAACGGCGTCGGCCTGCCGGAGTCCTACGCGCACTACACCCCGGCGATCGTCGACCCACCGGCCGGCTCGGACGTCATCGAGCAGTGGCGCCTGCTCCACCGGCTCGCGGGCCGGATGGGCCTGCAGCTCGAGCTGTACCCCGCGCTCGGGGAGGTGATCCACATCGAGGGCAGCGTCCCGCTCGTGCCGGACATGTCACGGGACCCGGACATCGACGAGCTGCTGGAGCACATCCACACGGGCTCGCGCATCCCGCTGGCGGAGATCCGACGGCATCCGCGCGGCGCGCTGTTCCCGGACCCGCCCGTGCACGTCAAGCCCCGCGATCCCGGCTGGGAGGGCCGGCTCGAGGTCGGCAACGCGGTGATGATGGCCGATCTGCAGGCCGAGCTGACCGCCGCGGACGATCCCGGCGACTACCCGTTCCGGCTGGTCTCGCGCCGCCTGATGCACGTCATGAACGCCCCGACCTACGCCGTGCCCGCGGGGCGGAGCCGCCACAATCCGGCGTTCCTGCATTCCGGTGACCTCGCCGGGCTCGGCATCGAGGCGGGCGACGTCGTCGAGATCCGCTCGGACCGGGCCGCGATCCTCGCCGTGGCGGAGGCGGACGACACCGTCCGGCCGGGGACGGTGTCGCTCAGCCATTCCTTCGGCGACCTGCCGGGCCACGACGAGGACGTCCGGGCACTGGGCTCGAACCCGGGCCGGCTCATCGCGGACGACGGCGTGTTCGACCGCTTCTCGGGCCAGCCGCGGATGAGCAACGTCCCGGTCGCGGTCGGTCCCGCTCCGCGCGGCCGGCGCTGACCGTCGCACCTCCGGCCGGTCAGGACGGCCGGAGGATCCGCCGCAGCCAGTCCGTGCGCCGTTCCGTGGCGGCCACCGAGAGGGCGGCGGCGGGGGCCAGGATCTCGAAGCAGTGATACGCGCCCGGCCAGACATGCAGCTCGGCCGCGCCGCCCGCCTGCCAGATCCTGGTGGCGTAGTCGACGGCCTCGTCCCGGAACGTGTCGACCGAGCCCACGTCGACGAAGGCCGGCGGGAGCCCGCTCAGGTCCCCGGCCCGCGACGGGGCGGAGTACGGCGAGACCGTGGGGCCGCCCCGGCGCGCCCCGAGCCGGGCCTCCCACGCTGTGCGGTTGGCGGTCCGGTCCCAGACACCCACGCCGTCGAGCTGGCGGCTCGCGGGGGTGAGCTCGCGGTCGTCGAGCATGGGGCACAGCAGGAGCTGCCCTGCGGCCCGGGGGCCACCGCGGTCCCGGGCCAGCAGGGCGGTCCCGGCGGCGAGCCCCGCGCCGGCGCTGTGCCCGGCGAGGACCAGCCGGGAACCGTCCACACCGAGCTCGTCGGCGTGGACGGCCAGCCAGGCCAGCCCCGCGTAGCAGTCCTCCACGGCAGCGGGATCGGGGTGGGCCGGCGCCAGCCGGTAGTCGACGGACACGACCGGCACCCCGAACCGGACGGCCCACGGCAGCACCAGGTCGAGACCGAAGCGGAAGTCGCCGAGCACGACCCCGCCGCCGTGGATCCAGTAGACCGCAGGCGATGCGGTGCGGACGGTCGGCGGCTCGGCCACGAGGAGTCGCAGGTCCGGGGCCCCCGCCCGCGAGACGGTGACGGTCCGGACCGCGACCCCGTGGGTGGCGGCGATCGCGGTGAGCGACGGGGCGGACGCCGATGCGGACTCCCGCAACCCGGCCAGCATCTCCGGGGTGACCGTCGTCGGGACGTCCTCGGCGGCGGCGAGCGCGGCGGCGAGCTCCGGATCGAACGGCGGACGGATCGGTGAGAGATCGGTACCCGTCATCTCAGGCCCCGAGCAGCAGGACTTCGCCGATCACGGCGACCAGCGCGATCTCGGCCCCGGCGACCTGGTTCGCCGCGCTCTCCCCGCGGAGCTGGCGCACGGCCTGGACGACCCGCTGCAGTCGCTGGGACTCGCCGGTGTGCGAGTGCGACATCGTCCCGCCGTCGGTGACGATCGGATAGCGGCCGGTCGCCTCGATCGCGTCCCCGGCGACGAGATCGGGACCCTCGCCGACGTCGCAGTACCGCAGGGCCTCGAAGTACCGGACGATCTCCCACGAGAAGTTGTCGTAGAGCTCGAAGACGTCCACGTCCTCGCGGCCGATCCCGGCCTGCGCGAACGCGGCGTCCCCGGCCTTGCGGCCCCACATCGCGACCCGGTCGTAGGTCGGTGGGTGGGTGTAGGTCGGCCCCCAGCTGTCCCAGGCCCCGCCGAGCACGCGCACGGCGTGCACGTCGAGATCGGCGGCACGCTCCGCGGTCGTCAGCACCAGCGCCGAACCGCCCTCGCTGGTCGTGGCGCAGTCCAGCAGGTGGTAGGGATCGGCGATCATCCGCGACGCCAGGACGTCCTCGGCCGTGTAGGGGCCGCGACCGTGGTACACGGCTTCGGGGTTGCGGGAGCCGTTGTTGCGGATGACCGCGGCGACGTGCGCGATCTTCTCCCGCGGGACCGCGAAGCGGTGCAGGTACTGCTGTGCCGCCAGCGCCCACTCCGCCGGGGTCATCAGGCCCCAGCACTCGATGAACTCGTGTGCCGGCCGCGCCCATGGGGCGACCGCGGACCGGTCCGTGTAGACCCCGGCCTGTCCGCCCGCGAGCACGACGGTGTCGCACGCCCCGGCCTCGATCGCGGCTGCCGCCTCGACGACCGCGGCCGGACCGGGCACCTGCGCACCGGTCCAGAAGCGCGCGATGCCGAGCGCGTACCCGAACGCGTCGGCGCCGCCGCGGTACTGCAGGCCCGACAGCACGGTCAGCCCGTCGATCTCGGCGACGGTCAGGCCCGCGTCGTCGAGCGCCCCGGTGATCGCGGCCAGCGTGACCGACTCCGAGGTCTGACCCTCGAGCACCCGTGCCTGAGGTGTGTTGTACACCCCGGCCACGACGACCTCGCGGCGCTTCACGCGGCGATCCCGAAGCAGGGCAACGTGATCGCCTCGGTCACCGGGGTGAACCGCACCCGCACGGGCGCGCCGATCGCGACCGCGTCGGGGGCCGCGTCGACGATGTTCGTGAGCATCTCGTAGCCCTCGTCGAGGCGGACGACGGCGACGACGTACGGCACCTCGAACGCCGGCGTCTGGGGGCGCCACACGACCGTGAAGGTCAGGACACTCCCGGTACCCGCGGACTCCACCCAGGTCAGGGCATCGGCGTGGCACTCCCGGCAGAACTCCTGCGGGGTGAAGACATGGGTCCCGCACTTGTCGCAGCGCTGGACCAGCAGGCGGTTCTCCCGGCATCCGGCCCAGAAGGGCGCGGTGAGCGGCGACGGATGCGGGACCGGTCTGTCCGGCACGGTCACGCCGTGTCCAGCGGGCGGCCGTCGGCGTCGAGGTGCTCGTCGAAGGGCAGCTGGTAGAGACGGATGGCGTTGCCCCGCACGATGCGGTAGGTGGTCACCGGATCGACACCGGCGAACTGGTCCGCGAGGTGGCTGCGCGTGTGCGGGAACGGCCCGTCGCTGTGGGGGAAGTCCACCTCGAACATCAGGTTGCCCACGCCGATGTGCTCCGCGCTGGCGATCGCGTGCTTGTCCGCGAAGATGCAGCCCCACATGTTGCGCCGCACGTAGGTGGAGGGCTTCTCCTTCAGCTTCTCGTCGCCCAGCGCCCAGGTGTGGTGCGCGTACGCGTGGTCCATCCGCTCCATGGCGTACGGGATCCAGCCGGCCTGGCCCTCGGAGTAGGCGAGCTTGAGGTTCGGGAACCGGTCGAGCACGCCCGAGAACACGAAGTCCGCCATGGACGCGTACGAGTTCGCGAACTGCATGACCGGCAGGAGGAGCAGGGGTGCCTGCGGCGGCAGCGGCATCAGCAGCGACGACGAGCCGATGTGCATGCACACCACCGTCTCGGTCTCCTGGCACGCGGCGAAGAAGGGATCCCAGTTGCCGTGGTGGATGCTCGGGTAGCCCAGGTGCCCGACGACCTCGCTGAAGGCCACCGCGTGCACCCCCCGGGCGGCGTTGCGCCGCACCTCGGCCGCGGCCAGCCCGGCGTCCCAGAGCGGGACGACGGGGACCGGGACCAGCCGTCCGCCCGAGTCGCCACCCCACTCCTCGACCTGCCAGTCGTTGTAGGCGCGGATCAGCGCCACGCCCAGGTCGCGGTCGTTCTCGGTCTCCTCGCTGAAGGCCTGCCCGCAGAACCGCGGGAACGAGGGGAACCCGAGCGACGCCTCGACCCCCTGCTCGTCCATCGCCTTCATCCGCGCCTGCGGGTCGTAGCAGGCCGGGTCCATCTCGTCGAAGGTGACGGGCTCCTTGTCCCGCATCTCGGAGGAGGTGTGGACGCCGTCGAGCACGACCACGGCACGGCGCGGCACGTAGACGGACCTGCCGAAGACCCAGACGTCGCTCGGTATCCCGTCGGGGTCCTCCTCGAAGCCGAACAGATCGGTGTCCATGCTGACCGTCCGGCGTTCCACGCGGGGTGCTCCGTAGTGGAACTTCTTCGGCAACCACTGTTCGAAGAGGTGCGCGGGCTCCACCAGGTGGTCGTCCACGGAAATGATCTGGGGAAGTTCTGGTGCGGTCATCGGTTCCTCACCCTCGGGTAGTGGTGGTGTCGGTCAGCGCGGCCGGGAGGCGGGGATCCGTCGACGAGCAGGTCGCCGCGGCGCCCGGCGGGGCGCCAGGGCTCCACGATCCGTTCGCAGCCACACGCCGGGCGCGGAGGAACCGTTGCGACGGAAGGCCTCGACGTCCGGGCCCGGCTGCAGCATGCTGCCGACCCCGGATCGGTCCGCCGCAGCTTTCGAACGCACTTTGAAACTAACACGGCGCTCGCGCTCCGAACAAGGACGCCGGTGACACCCGGGGTCCGACCGGCCTACCGGACGGCGCGATCCCGCGGCACCACTCCGACCGCGCTGCGGACGAGCGGCAGCGCGGATCGACCGATCGCAGGCTCACCCGTCCGCACGAAGGCCCCGACCACCGCGCCGAACCCGCTGCCGCGATCGGCCGGGGTACGCAGGACCGCCGTCGGGAGTCGCTCGGCGGCGCGGTCCTCGCCGCAGCGCCACACCGTCCACATCGCCGATCTCCCGCGGTACTCGGTGCAGTAGCTCCCGGCCAGGACCTCCACCGGGGAGATCGCCCCGCGCAGCAGCGCGGTCAGGTCACCGAAGGGCAGGTCGTCGTGGGCCACCAGGCCGAACGGGGAGCTCCCCGCGGGGCACCCGAGCGCGGCCTCGGCCCGGATGATCGCCCCCGCGTCGATCTCCCGCAGGTCGCCCCGTGCGGCGGGATCGGTGGCGAGGACGTCGAGGAACGCGGCCGCCACCCGGGCCGCCGCGACCGGGGTCTGCACCCGGATCGAGGGTGCGCCCGCCGGCAGCAGCAACCGGCGGACCAGCGGGCTCGTCCGCGGCAGGCCGGCGAGCAGCGCTGCGGCGTGCACCCCCTCCCCCCGTCCCGAGACCGTGATGGCGGTCGGATCACCACCGAAGGCGCGAGCGTGGGTCGCGACCCAGGTCAGGGCCTCCATCTGGTCCAGCAGTCCGAAGTTGCCGTTGCCGAGACCGGGATGCAGCGCGGTCAGGTCGAGATAGCCCAGCGCACCCCGGCGGTATCGGGGCGCGACGACGACGATCCCCTGCTCGGCGGCGAGTTCGGCGCAGAACCGGTGCGTCCGCCCCGGAAGCTGCGGCTCGTCGTCGAGCCACACGAGCACCGGGCGGTCCTGCGCCTCGGCGGGAACCCAGACGTCGAGCGTGAGACAGGAGGCCTCCGCGAACGCCGCATCGAGGGCCCGGGGAGCGCCGGCACTCCCGAGCGGCGACCAGGAGTCGGAGCTCGGGCACGCCACGGGCGGGGCGAAGCGCAGGAAGCCCACGGGCGGAGCGGCGTACGGAAGCCCGAAGAACGTGCGGACCTGCGGAAACCGGCGATCCCGGCCTCCCTGCACGATCCCCTCGGCCAGGGTGACGGTCAGGTGCGACATGGTGATCTCCCTTCCGTGCCGGCCCGCCCACCGCCGACCGACACGAAAACGGGGTATCCCCCCGGTTGGTTCGGCCAGCATAGGGAGTGGCCCCCCACTTGTCGAGACCGCGGTCACAGCAGAGCCGGGGAGCCGGCGGTGGAACACCGGCTCCCCGATCTCGTGGGCGATCAGCCCAGACGGTCCGCACCGACGTAGAGCGACTTGTACTCGAGGTACGCGTCGAGGGCCTCGGGTCCCAGCTCGCGGCCCAGCCCGGAGGCCTTCATCCCGCCGAACGGGGCGCCGAGGTCGATGCTGTAGCGGTTGAGCCCGATCGTGCCGGTACGCACGCGGCCGGCCAGCGCGAGCCCGCGGTCCTCGTCCGCGGTCCAGACGGACCCGGCCAGGCCGTACTCCGAGTCGTTGGCGATCCGGACGGCGTCCTCGTCGTCGTCGTACGGGATCACGGCGATGACCGGGCCGAAGACCTCCTCCCGGGCGAGCCGGTCGGCGTTGTCGACGTCGGCGAAGACGGTGGGTTCGACGAACCACCCCCGGTCCAGACCTCGGGGCCGGCCACCTCCGGTGACGAGCCGCGCCCCGGCGGCCCGCGCGATGTCGACGTAGCCGAGCACGCGGTCACGATGGTCCTCGCTGACCATCGGGCCGAGCGTGGTCGCCGGGTCGAGCGGGTCGCCGACCACCAGCTCGCGGCAGAACTGGGCGACGGCGTCGACGACCTCGGTGTAGCGCGAGCGCGGGGCGAGGATGCGGGACTGGGTGGTGCAGGTCTGGCTGTTGTTCTGGAAGGCCGCGGTCGACAGCCCGGCGCGCAGCAGGTCCAGGTCGGCGTCGTCGAGCACGATCGCCGCGGACTTGCCGCCCAGCTCGAGGGTGCAGCGGCGGATCAGCCGGCCGCACTCGGCACCGATGGCACGGCCCGCGGCCGTCGAGCCGGTGAACCCGATCTTGTCGACGAGCGGATGGGACACCAGCGAGCGCCCGGGTTCGCGTCCGGCCAGCACGATGTTCAGCACACCCGGCGGGAGACCGGCCTCGACCGCGGCGTCGCCGAGGACGTAGGAGTCCAGCGCGGTCTCCGGCGAGGGTTTGAGCACGACCGTGCAGCCCGCCGCGAGGGCCGGGGCGATCTTGAACATGGCCAGGGCCTGCGGGTAGTTCCACGGCGTGATCGCGCCCACGACGCCGACCGGCTCACGCCGCACGATCGTCGCGCCGGTCGGGCTGCGCCGTACCTCCTCGAACGGCAGGCGTTCGACCAGGTCCGCGTACATGCGCAGCAATACGGGCGGGACGATGCCGTTGCTGCCCTCCGAGAGCCGGATCGGCATCCCGTTCTCGCGGCTGACGAGCCGTGACGTGTCCGCGGCCCGCGCGGCGAGCGCGTCGGCGACCCGGCGGAGCACCGCGGCCCGCTCGGCCGGGGTGGTGCGGCCCCAGGGGCCCGCGTCGAGCGCCCGGCGTGCGGCACGCACGGCGTCGTCGACGTCCGCCGCCGTCCCGAGTGCGGCGGTGCCCAACGGCTCACCCGTCGCGGCCTCGATCGCGCGGTGCGTCTCGCTCCCCCGCGGGGTCACCCACTCGCCGTCGACGAAGAAGCGGGGGCGGTCGAGCTCGGTCGCCGTGCTGGTCGGCGTGCTGGTCACTGCTCTCCTCGGTCGTGACGGGGCGCCGGTGCGGGCGTGCACCGGCGCCCGGGGAATCACTCCCCCTGCAGGGTCTCCGGCAACGGGGCGTCGATCGCCTGCAGCCGGGGCAGTACCTCGGCGGCGAACAACCGCATCGAGCGCTCCGCCGCCTCGGCGGACATCCCGCCGAACCGCGGGTTGACGATGAACTCGACGGCGCCCGTCTTCTGCTGGATGAACTGCAGCTTCTCGAAGACCTGGTCCGGTGTGCCCCAGGCCTGTGGACGCGCGGCGTACTCGAGCATCTGCGCGTCCTTCTCCGGGTCCGTGCCCGGGCCCAGGTACGGCGGGACCTTCGCGTAGTGCTCGTAACCCTTGACCCCGATGAACTGCGACGGGTCGTCGAGACCGTACTGCTTGGCACTGCTGTTGTAGCTCTCCAGCATGTGCGTCGACATGACGTCCCAGGCCTCGGCCTCGGTGTCGAAGCACGACAGCATGACCTGGACGGTGGGCTGCGTCGGCTCGAGACCGATGCTCCGGCGGATCTTGTTGACCTGCTGGATGTCCTCGGCGTACTCGTCCCAGCTCTTCGTGTTGGTCATGATCACGCCGTGGCCGGAGTTGGCCACGATGGGCAGGGTGTCGGGACTCTGCCAGGCGATGCGCATCCGTTCCAGCAACCGTTCGGGATTGCGGAAGCCGGGGCGGATCGAGGTCTCCGGGATCTCGAAGTGCTCGCCGGAGAACGAGAACCACTCGTTCGTCAGCGCCCGGCGGAGGATCTCGACCGACTCGGCGAACCGGCCGCGGGCGTGCGGCATCGGGACGCGGAACCGGTCGAACTCCTGCTTCGCGGCGCCCCGGCCGAGGCCGATGGTGAGCTGCCGGCCCTGCAGCATGTTGTCCAGCACACTGATCTGGTCGACCACGGCGAGCGGGTCGTACCAGGGAAGGACCACCACGATCGAGCCGAAGTCGAGCGTGGTCGTCCTCCCCGCCATGTAGGTGAGGTGCTGGAGTGCGCCACCGGTCATGGCGTAGGGCGTGAAGTGGTGGTCGACCGCCCAGTAGGAGTCGAAGCCGAGCGGCTCGACCAGGCCGGCGAGGTGGAGGTCCTCCTCGTAGATCTGCTGGTCGGTGATCGCCGGAGGGCCGGGCCGCTTCGACTTGAAGCGGTCCCAGTCCGTGTAGTTCTGGAAGTAGAGATGGACGCCGATCTTCATGGTCACTTCCTCGGGAGTCCGACGACGGCAGCCGCGGGCGGAGCGGTTGCCGAGGCGCGGGAGCACAGCAACTCGAATCCGATTCGAATCTGGTCGAGCCAGGATCGCAGGCGGCCCCACCCCCGTCAAGACCGGAACGGAGGGGTCCCCCACTTGACGCGCACTCGTGAGCAGGTGTCTCATTCCGACTCGACTTCGAACCTACTCACGTTCGAATCTCGCGTCCCGACGCCGCTGTCCGCGAAGGAGCCCAGGTGCCCGATCCGACCCTGACCAGCCCGGCCGTCCCGCTCGTCGGCGGCCTGCGGTTCGCCGAGGCGCCTCGCTGGCACGCGGGGCGGCTCTGGTTCTCCGACATCTTCGGCCATCGCGTGCTGCGCGTCGACGAGGCCGGCAACCTGGAGACGGTCCACGAGTTCGCGGACGGGGAGCACCCCTGCGGCCTCGGGTTCCTCCCGGACGGCCGGCTGCTGGTCGCGAACATGGCGCGCCCGCAGATCCTCCGCCTCGACGCGCCGGGCGAGGTCGCCGTGCACGCCGATCTCGCCGAGCTGGCCGTCGGCGGGCTGAACGACATGGTGGTCGACGCACAGGGCCGCGCGTACGTGGGCTCGATGGGCACCCACGATCCCGCCGCGCCGCGCCCGGTCGCCGCGGACGGCCGGGTGATCCTGGTCGAGCCCGACGGCTCGGCGCGCGTGGTCGCCACCGAGGTCGACGATCCCAACGGCCCGGTCCTGCTCCCCGACGGCACCTACGTCGTCGCCTCGTTCCCCTCGGCCCGGCTCATCGGTTTCGACCGCGAGCCGGACGGCCGCCTGACGAACCGCCGCGTCTGGGCCGACCTGGCCCCGGGCAGCGCCGACGGGATCGCCGCCGACCGGGAGGGCGCGATCTGGACGGCGTCGCCGCTGCAGGGGGTGCTCCGCCGGATCGTGGAGGGCGGCACGGTCACCGACGTCGTCCCGATCTCGGACGACATCACGGCGAAGATGCCGCTGGCGTGCGCGCTCGGCGGGCACGACGGCCGCACCCTGTTCGTCCTGTGCCTGCTCGGTGGTGTGGAGGCCATCGCGGCGGGCACCACCGAGTCGGTGGTCGAGACGGTCCGTGTGGCCGTCCCGGCGAGCTAGGAGGCCGTGGTGGAGTTCGGGCTCTACTTCGCCCAGCAGCTCCCCCGGCCCTGGGGACCCGATGCCGAGCTGGACCTGTTCCAGGAGAGCCTCGACCAGGTCGAGCTCGCGGACCGGCTCGGATTCGGCTACGCCTGGGCTCCCGAGCAGCACTTCCTGGAGGAGTACTCGCACTCGTCGGCCCCCGAGGTCTTCCTCGCCGCCGCGAGCCAGCGGACGCGCACGATCCGGCTGGGGCACGCCGTCGTCCTGCTGCCCCCCGGGTACAACGAGCCGGCGCGGGTCGCCGAGCGGATCGCCACCCTGGACCTGCTCTCGCGCGGCCGCGTCGAGTTCGGCGTCGGTCACTCGAAGACCCGCGTGGAGCTGGAGGGCTTCGGCGTCGATCCCGTACTGCGACAGGCGATGTCGCTGGAGGCACTCGGTCAGGTCACCGAGATGATGGCCCGGGAGCCCTATCCCGGGTACACCGGCACGCATTTCGCCATGCCGGCGCGCAACGTCGTGCCCAAGCCGACGCAGCGCCCCCATCCACCACTGTGGATCGCCTGCTCGGACGACGAGACGGTCCGGCTCGCCGCACGCCTCGGTCTCGGCGCCCTGGCCCACTCCTTCTTCGACGCGGCCGAGGCCAGGGCCGTCGTCGAGGAGTACCACGAGATCTTCCGGCGGGAGTGCGTGCCGATCGGGCACACCGTGAACCCACGGGTCGCGACCATGGTGCCCTTCCACTGCCACCCCGACGCCGACGTGGCGCGCGACCGTGGCGAGCGCGCCGGCAGCTTCTTCACCTACGCCGTGCGGCACTACCACGTGTTCGGTCGGCACCGGCCCGGCGCGACGGAGGTGTGGGAGCGCTCGGAGATCGTGCGTGAGGAGCTGGGCGGCACGATCCCGCACCGCGGCGGGCACGCCATCGGCTCCCCGTCCGAGCTCACCGAGCGGCTGCGCGAGTACCAAGAGGCCGGGCTCGACCAGACGATCCTGCTCCACCAGTTCGGACGGCTTCCGTACGACCAGGTCCGGGCCTCGCTGGAGCTGTTCGCGGCCGAGGTGCTGCCCGCCTTCGCCGCGGAGCACGCCGCGATCCGGGCACGGCGGGACGCGGAACTGGCCCCGTACGTCGAGGCCGCGCTGGCCCGCAGGGAGCGGACGGTCGACCGACCGGCGCCGCTCGTCGACGCCTACGGGCTGAGCCGGCCACCGCTGGAGGATCCCGATGCCCATCCCCCGCACATCCGGGACGTCCTGGTCGAGCTGGCGAGGATGGCCGCCGTGGCGCGCCGCCTCGACCCCTGAGCGCCGGTCAGGGGCAGGGGTGGACGCCCGTGAGCGCCAGGCGCACGAGGCGCCGGGCGGTCACGGAGTCCTTCTCGGTCGCCGCCCCGATGGCGTTCATCAGGGTCATCAGGTCGGCACCGGTGACGCCGGCGCGCAGCACGCCCGCGGCCGCGGCCCGGTCGACCAGGATCTGCAGCTCGTCGATCAGCCGGTCCGTCACGCAGATCTCGTCCGCGGAGAGGCCGTCCCCGTCCGACCCGCCGAGCAGGGCGATCCCGAGCCCGCGGTTGTCGGCGATGTAGGCCGTCGTCTGCTCGACCCAGGTGTCCAGCTCGGCGGCCGGGTCCGTGCCGGGCTGCGCCGCGGCGTGGTCGCACAGCTGCTCGACGCCCTCGCGGTACACCGCCTCCAGGAGCGCGTGCCGGGACGGGAAGTGCCGGTGCAGGGTCGCCGAGCCGAGACCCGCGCGGCGCGCGATCTCCTCGAGCGATGCCTGCGCACCCTCCTGGCGGATGAGCTCCGCGGCGGCCACGAGCAGCCGCTCCCGGTTGCGGCGCCCGTCCGCGCGCAACGTCTTCACCGGAGGCACGGCGCTCCTCTCCTCGACAAGTGGGGTGGCCCTCGATATCGTAGCCCAGGTATAACCGGGGTACCACCCCACTTATTGTGAGGAGCACGATCATGAGCGATTTCGTCCTGGTCACGGGCGCGACAGGGCAACAGGGCGGTGCCGTGGCCCGAGCCCTCGTCGCGGCCGGGACACCGGTCCACGCGCTGGTCCGCGAACCCACGAGCGCGAAGGCGCGGGCACTGGCCGATCTCGGCGTGCGGCTGGTCCGTGGCGACCTCGACCAGCCGGAGTCGCTCAAGCCCGCCCTCGACGGGGCCCGCGGCCTCTTCTCGGTCCAGACGCCGGACTTCACGAACCTGGGCGGGGACACCGAGATCGAGCGCGCCCGCACCCTCGCCACGGCGGCCACGGCGGCCGGCGTGCCGCAGATCGTGCACACGTCGGCGTCGGGTGCGACCCGGATCATCGACGAGGACCGCTGGGGCCCATTCGTCGGCCACGCCTTCCGGGTCAAGACCCTGACCGAGGACGCGCTGCGGGACGCCGGAGCCGCGTCGACCACCATCCTGCGGCCGTCCGCCTTCATGGAGAACTTCCTGGCGCCCTCGTACTTCTACGCACCGGGCTCCACCGAGAAGATCCTCGTGGGCTACGACATCGACGTGCCGCAGGCCTTCGTGGCGGTCGCGGACATTGCGGCCGCCGCGGCCGCCGCGTTCGCCGACCCGCGGCGATTCGACGCCGTCGAGCTGGAGCTGGCGGGCGACCGGCTGGCTCTGCGGGAGGCCGTCGCGACCCTGTCCCGGGTCTGGGGCCGGTCGCTGACCCTGCCGCAGAGCCGGACGGCCGCGATCGCAGACGGGCTGCCGGAGGTGTTCCAGCAGTCCCAGGGCTACCTGAGCGCGCACCCCGCGCCGGCGTTCCCGGAGTACCTGCGGGCTTTCGGCCTGCGGCCGACCTCGTTGGAGGAGTGGGCCCGCGGCGTCGGCTGACCGCATCGCGGGGTGGCGGCGGTCGCCGGGCGACCGCCGCCACCCCGTGCGGCTACTTGATGGCGAGCGGGTTCACCGGGGACCCGACCGCGCCCACGAACTTGATCGGCGGGCCGGAGAACAGGAACTCGTAGACCCCGTCCAGCGCGCAGTCCGCGGCGAGCTCCTCGAAGTCGAGGATCTCGCCCAGCGGCATGCCCATGTCCCGGATGAGCACGCAGTGCACGGCGAACTTCTCGTCCCCCTCGCCGGGCAGCACCTCGATCGCCCAGTTGTCCGAGCACAGCGCCGCCACGTCCCGGTCGTACAGCCACTGGGCGCAGGCCAGCCCGATGCCCGGCTCGCCGTCCATGAAGGCCTTCGCGTCCCCGGTCGTGGTGAACAGGCTCCGCCAGCCGGTGCGGATCAGCAGGATGTCCCCCGGCCCCACCCGCACTCCCTGGGCGTCGGCGGCCGCGTCGAGATCCGCCGGCGTGATGGCATACCCGCGCTCGAGCCGGTCGACGCCCTTGAGCCGGGCGATGTCCAGCAGCACCCCACGGCCGGCGATGCCCTTCCCGAACTTGTCGATCGCCAGCTTCCCGGCCCCGCGCGGGCCCACCTCCGCCGCCGGATAGCCGTTGTAGAGCAGGTCGTCGTAGAAGACGTGGGACAGCCCGTCCCACTGCGACGCGGCCTGCAGCGGCATGAAGATGTAGTCGTCGGCGAAGTGCATCCCGCCCGGGTAGACCTGGCCCGCTCCGGTGTCCCGCATGAGATGGACGGGATTGATCCGGCCACCGCCCGGCTGCGGCCCGTCCGGGGCGAAGGGGATGCCGAGATCGAAGATCCGGCCGGTCCGGACCAGCCCGGCGGCCGCGACCACGGTCTCGGGGGTGATGAGGTTGAGGGTGCCCAGCTCGTCGTCCGGCCCCCAGCGGTGCCAGTTGCTCAGCCGGCGGCCGACCTCGCGGAAACGCTCCATCTGCTCAGACTCCGATCGACCGGCCGACCAGGTCACGGTGGTGACCCGGGGTGCCCAGCAGGAACTCGCTGCTCCTGGCCCGCTTGAAGTACAGCTGTGCGGGATGTTCCCACGTGAAGCCGATGCCGCCGTGCAGCTGGATCGCCGTCGCGGCCGCCCGGGTGAACGTGTCCGAGCAGACCGCCTTCGCGACGGAGGCGGCCAGCTCGACCTCGGGATCGCCCTGGGCAACGGCCCGTGCGGCGTCCTGCGCCGCCGACCGGGCCGACTCGATGGCGACGAGCATGTCCGCCAGCTTGTGCTTGACGGCCTGGAAGGACCCGATCGGCCGGCCGAACTGGTGCCGGACCTTCGCGTAGTCGACGGTCATCTCCAGCACCCGTTGCGCGCCACCGACCTGCTCCGCCGCCAGGGCGACCGCGGCGAACCGCAGCGCCCTCCGCACACCGTCCCACGCCTGTCCGCTGCGCCCGACGAGCACCGCCGGCGCCCGGTCGAGGGTGACGAGCGAGAGCGGCCGGGTCAGGTCCAGGGTCAGCTCGACCTCCACCGTGCACCCCTCCGCCGGTGGCTCGACCGCGAAGAGCGAGAGCCCGTCCGCCGTGTGCGCGACGACGAGCAGCAGGTTCGCGACGTGCGCGGCGGGCACGAACCGCTTCACCCCGGTCAGCGTCCATCCGGTGCCGTCCGGCTCGGCACGCATCCGGACGGCGGTGTCGTCCCAGCCGCCCTCCTCCTCGCCGAGCGCGAGGGTGGCGACCAGCTCCCCACTCGCGATGGCGGGCAGGTAGCGCTCGCACGCCGCGGGGTCCCCGCTCTCGAGGAGCACGTTCGCGGCGAGGGCGATGGTGGCGAGGAAGGGAGACGGCAGCAGGGCCCGGCCCATCTCCTCGAACACCACGCACAGCTCCTCGTAGCCGAACCCGGCACCGCCGTGGGCCTCCGGGAGCGCCATCCCCTGCAGGCCGAGCTGGCCCGCCATCACGGTCCAGACCTCGCGGTCGTACCCCTCGGGATCCGCCATCAACCGGCGGACGTCCGCCTCGGTCGACCGCCGCTCCAGGAACCGGCGGACCTCCCGACGGAGGTCCTCGCGGGCATCGCTGCTGCTCATCGGTGTCAGCCCCGAGGTATCTGCGAGAAGGGGAGGTGCTTGTCGCCGCGGGGTTCGGGCGGCAGGCCGAGCACCCGGTCGGCCAGGATCGTGCGCATGATCTCCGAGGTGCCGCCCTCGATCGTCTGGGCCCGCGAGCGCAGGAAACGGCGCCGCAGATCGGCCTCTCCGCTGCGCCGCAACGACTCCTCGGTGTAGGCGACGGGCTCGTAGGAGTCGTAGAGCAGGCTCTCGTCGCCGAGCAGGTCGAGGCAGAGCTCCAGGGCGTCCTGGTTCAGCTCGGCGTACACCAGCTTGCCGATCGAACCCTCCGGACCGGGGATGCCGTCCGTCCGGTTGGCGGCGGCACGGACGGTGTTGAGCCGTTGGACGCGGCCCCGGATCCACAGCTCGATCATCCGGGTGCGCTGCCCGGCGTCCCGCTCCCGGCGCCGGTACAGCTCGAGCGCGATGTCCGTCGGGCCCTTCTCGTCGCGCTCCCGGTTGAACAGGACGCGCTCCTCCATGAGCGTCGTCATGGCGACCTTCCAGCCCGCCCCGGGTGCGCCGATCCGCGCCGGGTCGGGGACCCGGACGTCCGTGAGGTAGACCTCGTTGAACTCGGCCTCACCGGTCATCTGCCTCAGCGGCCGGACCTCGACGCCGGGCGCGCGCATGTCGAGCAGGAAGTAGGTGAGGCCCTGGTGCTTGGGCAGGTCCGGATCGGTGCGGACGATCAGCATCCCGATGTCCGAGATCGTCGCCATCGAGCTCCAGACCTTCTGCCCGTTGACGATCCAGTCGTCGCCGTCGCGCACCGCGCGGGTGGTCAGGCCCGCGAGGTCCGAGCCGGCACCCGGCTCCGAGAAGAGCTGACACCAGCGCTCGTCGCCGACGAACAGCGGCCGCAGGTAGCGCTCCTGCTGCGCGCGGTCCCCCCAGGCGACGACCGTCGGGGCACCCATCGCGTAGCCGAGCCGGTTGGTCCCGGCACCGTCGGGAGCGCCCGCCTCGGCCAACCGCAGCACGACCTCTCGCTGCAGCTGTGGCGCCACCCCCAGACCGCCCAGGCCCTCCGGGAAGTGCACCCAGGCCAGCCCGGCCTCGAACTGCGCCCCCAGGAAGTCGCGACGTGCGGTGGTCGCGGGCGGGTGGTCGCGGAGGAGCTCCTCGACCCTGCCGATCACCAGGTCGGTGTCGGCCATCAGACGAATCCCTCGGCCCGGAAGGCGCCGTCCCGCCAGTCGAGAGCGGCCTGCAGCCCACCGGCGTCGAGCCGCTCGCGGAAGCCACGCGCGCCCGGCCGGAAGTTGCCGCTGAAGGAGTGCCAGGACCAGGACTGGTCGAAGTGCGTCTTCATGCCCTGGATCTCGTAGGCCTGGTTGACCGAGTGCTTGTTGGCGGCCAGCAACCCCGGGGCGATCGACGAGATCGCGCGCAGCTCGCGGAGCGTCTCCTCCTCCAGCCGCTCGGCGGGGAAGGACTTCACGACCCAGCCCATCCGCGCGGCCTCGGCGCCGGTGACCGAGTTGCCGGTCAGCTGGAGGTACTTGGCGTGCGCCATGGTCATCTTCCACGGGAAGTACGGCACGTCCGGGCTGGTCATCCCGCGCATCGGCGGGTAGCCGATCCGGGCGTCGTCGGCCACGAAGGCGATGTCGCACATCGACATCAGCTCGGTGCCGCCCGCCACGCAGTGCCCGTGCACCATCGCGACGACGGGCTTGAGCAGGTCCCAGACCGTGTACCAGTCGCGCACGCAGCTGCGCGCCCACTGGTCGGTCCACCCGTCGAACTCGGCCGCGTCCACCCAGCGCTCGGGCCGGATCCCGTCGTCGCGGTAGTAGCTGCCGTCCTGCCGGCCGCTGGTCTTCGGGCCCGTCGAGAGGTCGTACCCCGCGCTGAACGACGGCCCGTTCGCCCGGATCAGCACGACCGCCACGTCGTCGTCCGCCTCGGCGGTGCGCAACGCGTGGATGATCTCGCGGCGCATCAGGTAGCTCAGCCGGTTGCGCTTGTCCGGGACATTAAGGGTGACCGTCGCCACCCGGTCCGCCACCGCGTAGAGGATCTCCTCGTACGCCGGCTCGGGGTCTGTGGTACTCACGAGCGGTCCGATCTGGTCAGGGGCCCGGCCGGGCCGGCTGGGCCGAGGTTGTCCATGCGGGTGCGGAGCTCCCGTTTGAGCACCTTGCCCGCGGCGTTGCGCGGCAACGGGTCCGACCCGATGAGGAACCGGGTGGGGACCTTGAACGGTGCGAGGTGGAGCCCGGCGTGCGCGCGCAGGTCCTCGGCGGTCACGACCGCTCCGGGCCGCACCTGCACGACCGCGGCGACCTCCTCACCGAGGTGCGGATGGGGCACACCGACGACGGAGACGTCCTCGACACCGGGATGGTCGCCGAGGCGTTCCTCCACCTCGGCGCAGTAGACGTTCTCGCCGCCGCGGATCACGACGTCCTTGATCCGGTCGACGATGAAGACGAAGCCCTCGGCGTCCCGGCGGACCAGGTCACCGGAGCGGAACCAGCCGTCGGGGGTGAACGCGGTGCTGGTCGCAGGGTCCTGGTTCCAGTAGCCGCGGGCGACGTTCGGGCCGCGGAACCAGGCCTCACCGACCTCGTCCGTGCCCACGTCCGCGCCGTCCGGCCCGACGACCCTGACCTGCGAGGTCGGGAACGCCCGGCCGACGGAGAGCGGGCGGCGGAAGTAGTCCCTCGAGCCGATCATCATCATCGCGCCGGTGGTCTCGGTGAGGCCGTAGCCGGTGGCGGTGCCCGTCCGGCCCCCGAACAGGCTCCCGATCCGGCCGATGAGCGCGGCGGTCGACTGTGCCCCGCCGGTGGCGAGCGTCCGCAGCGACGGCAGCCGGACGCCGGACCGTTCGATCTCGTCCAGCAGCTGCCGGGCCACCGGCGGCACGGCGGTGAGCGAGTCGACCTGCTCCCTCCCGATCAGCTCGACCGCCCGCCGGGCATCCCAGCGGTACATGAGGACCAGGTGCAGCCCGGTGGTCGCGGCGGCGATGACACGCGGCAGGTAGGCCACGTGGAACAACGGGCCCGTGACCAGCATCGTCGGCCGTTCGGGGGGCGGCGGCGGATCCTCGCCGCGGGCGCGCGCGAGCTCCGCCTCGACCTGGGCGTGGACCCGCATGTTCATCAGGGTCGTGAGGTGTGCGCGATGGGTGGCCACCGCGCCCTTGGGTCGGCCACTCGTGCCGGAGGTGTAGAGGATCGTCGCGTCGTCGTCCGGCTCGAGCGGGACCGTGGCCGGGTCGAACCGGCGGTGCTCCCCCGCCAGCACCGCGGCCCACTCGTCGTCACCTCGCACGGTGTCGCCGGGACGGACCTCCACCACGGCCCGCAGCGCGGGCAGCTCGCGGCGCCGGAGCTGGACCGCCTCGGTGCGCTCGCGGTCGGCGACCAGCAGCCGGGCCCCGCAGTCGGCGAGGGCGCCCGCCAGCTCGGCGCCGGTCCACCACGCGTTGAGCGGCACACACACCGCGCCGACGCTCACCGTGGCCGCGAAGGCCACGATCCATTCGGGGTAGTTCCGCATCGCCACGGCGACCCGGTCGCCCTTGCCGATCCCGTACCGGTCGACCAGCAGCATCGCGAACCGGTCCACGAGTTCCTGGTGCTCCACCCAGGTGCGGTGGTCGTCCTCGTAGGTCAGGGCGCGCCGCTCACCCCAGCGCCCGCCTCCGGCGACGACCTCACGCAGGCTCGCGGGGGCGTACTCGTAGACGGGTTGCCCGACACCGCCGACCCGGGCGTGCCGGAGCGCGAACTCGCCGTCCCCGCCGGTCAGCCGGGCGATGATCGCGGCGCGGCGTTCGGTCTCGTTCACTCGCCGACTCCTTTGCGACCGGCCGGACGGCGCATCGGTGCGCGCGCGGCGGGCCGCCTCACTTCAGGGGAACGCTAACCTTTGGGATACTGCTTAGTCAATCTTGGATCCTATTCTTACCGACCTTTCCAGACGGGTGCCCGCCTCTCCACGAAGGCTCGTGCACCCTCGGCCGCGTCCTCGGACGTCCGCACCCGGTGTGCGAGCTCCGCCTGCCGGGCGAAGCCGGTGGCGTCGGCGGCCCATCCGGCCGTGAGCACCTGCTTGGTCGCGGCGACGGCGAGCGGGCCGTTCGCGGCGATTCGGGCAGCGAGCTCACGAGCGGTGCCCAGCGCGGCGCCGTCCGGCACCAGGCGGTTGACCATGCCGAAGCGATGCGCCGCGGTCGCGGTCAACCGGTCGCCGAGCAGCGCGATCTCCATCGCCAGGTGGTGCGGCGCCCGCCCGGGGAGGCGGAGCAGGCCGCCGCCGGCGGCGATGAGACCGCGCTTGACCTCGGGCAGCCCGAACGTCGCGGACTCCGCGGCCACGACGAGGTCGCAGGCCAGCGCGATCTCCGTGCCGCCACCGAGCGCGGGGCCCTCGACGGCCGCGATCAGCGGGGTGTCCGGCGGCCGTTCCACCAGGCCAGCGAATCCGCGTCCCTCGACGCTCGCCCGCTCGCCCGCCCCGAAGGCCCTGAGGTCCATCCCGGCACAGAAGTAGCCGCCGGCGCCGGTGATGATCCCGGCACGCAGCCCGGGAGCGGAGTCGAGCCGGTCCATCGCCGCGGCCAGCCCCTGCGCCACCGCGCTGTTCACGGCGTTGCGGACCCGCGGCCGGTTGATCGTGATCACGAGGATGCCGTCGGCCTCCTCGACCAGGACCGCGTCGCACCCACTCACGCCTGCACCGCTCCCAGCACCTCGTCGGTGTGCTCGCCGAGCCGCGGCGTCGGGGTGACACCGGCCGGGGTGAAACCCCGGTACCGGGCGGGCGTGCGGACGGCGAGCTCGGTGCGCTCCCCCTCCCCCACGGTGACCGCCAGCCCGGCCTCGACGAAGGCCGCCGAGCGGATCACCGAGCTCCAGCTCCGCGCCGGCGAGGCCATCACCCCCGCCGCCGTGAGGATCTCCACCCACTCGGCCACGGTGTGCCCTGCGAGTGCCTCCTCCAGTGCCGCGGCCAGCTCGACGGGGTGCCGGGCGCGCTCGACCTGCTCGGCGAACCGCGGATCGGTCCGCAGCGTGGGGCGGTCGAGCGCCTCGACCAACAGGTTCCAGTGCTTCGGTACGTAGGCGAAGAGCATCAGCCAGCCGTCGGCAGCGCGGAAGGGACCGGACGGGGCGACCGCGAGGGAGGCGCGCCCGGTCTCGGTCAGATGGGCGTGCTCCGGCGCGGTGTGCAGCTGACGGGTGACGTGAGGGGCCTGCAGGCTCACCGCCACGTCGTAGAGCGCGACCTCGACGACGTCCCCCTCGCCGTGCCGCTCCCGCCCCAGCAGCGCGGCGAGGATCGCCTGCGCGAGCACGTGCCCGCTGCTGGCGTCGACCACGGTCGGCGCGGGCAGCGACGGTGCCCCGTCCGCCCTCGTCAAGCCGGTGAGCAGGCCGGACTCCGCCTGGATCAGCGCGTCGATCCCGGGCCGGCGGTGTTGCTCGCCGTGTCCGGAGAAGGCCGACAGCGAGGCGTAGACGAGCCCGGGATTGCGCCGGCGCAGCGCGTCGGGCCCCAGCCCCAGCCGGTCCAGGACGCCCGGCCGAAAGCCCTGCACGAAGACGTCCGCGGTGTCGGCCAGGGCGAGGAGCCGGTCGACGTCGTCCGCGTTCCGCAGATCCAGGACCACCGACTTCTTCCCCCGGTGATGAGGAAGGAAATAGGGCCGCAGGTCCTCCTGGCCGGGGATCGTCGAGCGGATGTTGCGGCCCGCCTCGCCTGCAGGCGGCTCGATCTTGATCACCTCGGCCCCGAGGTCCACGAGAACCTGGCCGGCGAGCGGGCCGGCCACGTTGGACGTGAGGTCGAGGACACGCATCCCGGCCATCGGTCGACGGTCGGTCACGGTTGCGATCACGGTCCCTCCAGGGTGCCGACGGGGTAGGACGCACCCTCGGCCGGGTGCGCGAAGGTGATGCGGACGGGGCACCCGGCTGCCGGCTCACCCGGGCCCACGAGCCGGACCTGCAGCCAGGGCCCTTCGGCCAGCTCCACGAGCGCGGTGCGGAAGGGCAGCAGGGAGGCGAACGCCGGATGGGGGGCGGTGTGCACGACCGCCCAGGTCACGAGGATGCCGTGCCCCGCCGCAGCGGCCCATTCCAGTGCGCCGCAACAGATCGTGACCTCCGGCGGGTACCAGCCGCCGCAGGACGCGCAGCGCGGCAGCACGAGCTCGTCCCTCGCGGCGGCGGCGAAGAAGGGGGCGGTCGCGGCGTCGGACTCGATCGGTGGCCCGAACGCGGTCATCGTCGTCCCTCCCGCGGATGCGGGGACAGGATCACGGTCGAGTGGTGGTCGAGGACGCCACCGTTGCCGGAGACCAGGACCACGTCGTGCTTCGGGACCTGGCGCGTGCCGCCCCGGCCGCGGGCCTGGATCACGGCCTCGGTCAACGGGGTCATGCCCCACATGTAGTAGCCCGAGAGCTGGCCGCCACCGGTGTTCACCGGCAGCGGGCCGCCGGGTGCGGTGCGACCCTCGGCGACGAAGGAGCCACCCTCGCCCTTGCCGCAGAACCCGTAGTCCTCCAGCGTGACGACGACCGTGTAGGTGTAGCAGTCGTAGAGCTCGGCGATGTCGACGTCCTCGATCCGGATCCCGGCCATCCGCAGCGCGTCCGGCCCGGAGGTCGCAGCGCCTGTCGTGAGGCCGAAACCGGATCCGCGGGCGGCGGGATGCCCCGGATGTCCCTGCCCCACCCCGAGGACGTGCACCGGCGGCTGTGCCAGGTCGGCCGCACGATCCGCCCTGGTCACGACGACGGCCGCGCCGCCGTTGGACACCAGGCAGCAGTCGAGGAGGTGCAGCGGCTCGGCGATCCACCGCGAGGCCTGGTGCTGCCCCAGGGTGAGCGGCTCCCGCATCTCCGCGAGCGGGTTCAGCGCGGCCCACCTCCGCTGCGCGACCGCGACCGCACCGAACTGCTCGCTCGTGGTCCCGTAGGCCTCCATGTGACGGCGGGCGGCGAGGGCGTACTGGACCGTCGGATTCCCTCCCGCGACGGTCCGCAGCGCGGGGGCACCGGTGAGGGCGAACCGGCGGCGGGCGGCGTACGCAGCCCCGGCCGACTCGCCCGGCTGTCGCGGGGAGTCGGCGAAGACGCAGGCCACGACCTCGGCGAGGCCGCTGGTCACGGCTGCTGCGGCATATCCGAGCATCGCCCCGGCGGTGGCGCCGAAGCTCTGCATCTCGCTGAGCAGCCGCAGGTCACGCAGGCCGAGCCGGCGCTGTAGCGAGACGTCGACGTCCCGGGTGGTGCCGGAGCTGACCAGCAGTCCGTCCACATCGGCGAGGACGAGGCCGGCGTCCGCCACCGCCCGGCGCACCGCGTCCGCGGCGAAGTCGGGCGCGCTGCGGCCGTACACACGGCCGACCTCGGTCATCCCGAGGCCGACGATCGCAGCATCCATCGCGAGTCCCTGTCTTGTCATCGGCGCCTCTGGACGCGCCGGCGTCCGCGGTCCGGGACGACTCGTCGTGCACACCTCGTTCGTCCGCGCACCGGCCGACCGTGAGGCACGCGGTGACGCTAGCACATTTGAATCCAATAGTAGACTTATCGGATCCTGTCTCGTACGGTGGCCACTCCCCAGTCATCCGGAGGGTCACATGACTCAGGGCCTGCCGTTCGAGGGTGTCGTGGTCGTCGATCTGAGCCAGGGCATCGCCGGTCCACTGGCCACGATGATGCTCGCGCAGTACGGCGCCACCGTGGTCAAGGTCGAGCCGCCGGGCGGCGACTGGCTGCGGGCCACGGCGCGGATCCCCGGCGGGAACACCGGGGTCACGGTGTCGGGGAACATGGGCAAGCGCAGCATCTGCGTGGACCTCAAGTCCGAGCGCGGCGCCGAGGTCCTGCGGAGGCTGGTCGCGGACGCGTCGGTGTTCGTCGAATCCTACCGGCCGGGCGTGATCGACCGGCTCGGCTTCTCCCACGCGGCCGTCACCGCGCTCAACCCCGAGATCGTCTACGCGTCGGTTTCCGGCTTCGGCCAGTCCGGGCCGCACGCACAGCGCCCGGCGATGGATCCGGTCCTGCAGGCGTACGGCGGCCTGATGGCCGAGCACGGGACCTTCCTCGACGGACCGCACCGGCTGATCACCATCCCGGTGGACCTCACCGCGGCGCTGTTCGCCTTCTCCGCTCTCTCGGCGGCGTTGTACGACAAGCGGGTCCACGGCACCGGCACCTATCTCGATCTCACCCTGCTGCAGGCCGCGGCCTGGCTCGACCTGCACTCCCTCCACGAGCGGCTACTGCACGACGGCCGGCTCGCCCCGCAGCCCGCGATCTACGGCAACTACGGCACCTCGGACGGCGAGATCTTCGTCGCCGCCCTCAACGAGGCCGAGTGGACGCGGTTCCGTGCCGCCCTCGGGGAGGACGAACGCCTGGTCGCCGACCGGTTCCGCCCCTACGACGCCCTGCGGGCCCCCGAACCGCACACCGGCGCCTCGGCGGAGCTGCGGGCACTCGTGGGCGAGCTGCTGCTGGCCCGAACCAGCGCGGAGTGGGCCGAACGGTTCACCCGGCACCGGATCATGTGCGCGCCGATCAACGACTCGCTCACCTTCCTCCGGGAGCCGCACGTCGCGGAGCAGGGACTGTTCGCGCACCTGCGGCAGCCCGGGATCGACATCCCCGTGCCGATCCCCGGGCTCGCCGGCCTGCCCATCAGCGAGGGATCGCCCCGCTCGATGGCGCCGCTGGCAGGCGCGGACACCGAGGACATCCTGGCCGAGCACGGCTTCACGGCCGAGGAGATCGACGACATGCTGGGCGCGGGCGTCGTGCGTTCCTTCGTCGAGCCGGTTCCGGCGGAGTAGCTGTGCACCACTCGGATTCGGCCCGCACCCCGATGCCCGTCAGCGACGACTAGCGCGACACATCGGGCTCCGGGGTCCCGATCGTCCAGGTGTCGCGGCCGTCGAGCAGGGCCTGGAGGTTCGCCGCGCCTTCCCCGCCCACCCTGTCCTTGGCCTGCTGGACCTGGGCGCGGGCGGCGTCGTCGTAGGTGGTGCGGTCGACGCCCGTGAAGATGCCGGTGACGGTGTGGGTGAGGTCCTGGTCGGACAGTCGCGAGAGCGCGAAGGCGAGCTCGTGGCTGGTCTGGTCGTGGACCACGATCTGTGACTGGTCGACCGAGGCGGCGGGGACGACCTCGAGGCGGAACCCGTTCTGGATCACGGCCTGGCGGTTGTCTTCCGGGCCGAAGACGATGGGTTCGCCGTGGCGGATCGGGACGAGGCGCTGGTCCTTGGTCTCGGGTTTGCGCAGGAGGTCGAAGGAGCCGTCGTTGAAGATGGGGCAGTCCTGGAAGATCTCCACCAGCGCGGAGCCGCGGTGGGCGGCGGCGGCGCCGAGGACCTCGGTGAGGCCCTTTCGGTCGCTGTCGAGGGCGCGGCCGATGAAGCTGGCTTCGGCGCCCAGCGCGAGGGAGATGGGGTTGAAGGGGTGGTCGACCGAGCCCATGGGGGTGGACTTGGTGATCTTCC
>NZ_BAAAQK010000004.1:0-241346 GCF_039531635.1 Pseudonocardia ailaonensis
CGAGCCGGGCGGTGCTGGACTACATGATCCCGCAGGGCGGCGGGCACATCATCAACATCGGCAGCGGCTCCGCGAACATGCCGACGGCGCCGCGGAACCTGCTCTACGGCACCGGCAAGAGCTGGCTGGCGTCGTTCACGAAGTTCCTCGCCGGCGAGGTGATCCACCACGGGGTCAACGTGTGTGGGGTCAACCCGGGGTCGATGGTGCGTACGAAGGCGAAGATCCCGGCCTTCAACGACATGTGGTTCTACTCGATGATCCGCAACCAGCTGGGTCGCTACCTGCTCCACGAGGAGACGGCGAACGTGGTGGCGTTCCTGGCCTCGCCGGCGGCCAGCGCGATCGTCGGCGAGGTCATCGGGACCGACGGCGGCGCGTCCCTCTAGCCGTAGCTCCCCGGCAACGGACGAGGCCCGGCGCACCGCGCCGGGCCTCGTCGTCGTTCGGGGTGCGGGAGTGCCTACGGGCGCAGCAGGTTCGCGCGGAGGAACTCGGCGGTGAGACGCTCGGTCTCCGGGCCGACCTCGGGCAGCGCCGCGCCGTGCGCCTGGGGGAGGCGGCGCTGGGTGACCGTGATCCCGTCGTCGACCAGGCGCCGCGCGTACGCGATGCCCTCGTCCCGCAGGACGTCGTAGTCGCCGAGGACGACCAGGGCCGGCGGGAGCCCGCTCAGGTCGGTCGCGTGGATGGGCGAGGCGTACGGGTCGTGGGCGTCGGCCGGCGTGGCCAGGTACATGTCCCACATCTCGAGCGCGTTCTGGCGGGTCATGACGTAGCCCTCGGCGAACACGCGCAGCGACTCCGAGCTGCACCCGCTGTCGACGGCCGGGATGTTGAGGACCTGCGCGGAGATCGCGGGCCCACCCCGGTCCCGGCTCATCAGCGCGACCCCCGCGGCCAGGGCGGCACCGGCGCTGCCGCCGCCCACCGCGATCCGGCCCGGGTCGACGCCGAGCTCCACGGCGTGGGATACAGCCCAGGTCGTCGCCGTGTAGCAGTCCTCGACCGGGAGGGGGAACTTGTGCTCGGGCGCCATCCGGTAGTCGACGTCGATGACCACGACGCCGAGCTCCTTGGCGCGGACGGCGTGCGCCGCGCCCGCGACCCGCAGGATCCCGCCGCCGCCGATCCAGAATCCGCCGCCGTGGAAGTGCAGGTAGACCGGCGCGTCGCTCACCCCGACCGGCCGGTACACGATCGCGCCGATCGACCCGGCGGTGCACTCGGGGCAGCCGGACCAGCCGCACGTCCCCTCGACCGGGATGCGGACCTCGGTCACCTCGACCCCGTCGACGGCCGGCATCCCGGCGGTCGCGGCCGTGACCATCTCGATGGTGCGGCCCTGCTGCCTCGCGCGCAGCTCCGCCACGCCGGCGAACCAGGCCTCCCGCTCCTGCGGATCGGCGGGGGGCTGTCGGACGGCAGGAGCCTCGTTGCCCTTGAGCAAGGGCGTGACCTGCTCGATGATGTCGCGAAGTTCCGCCTCCGCCACCAGTTTCATGGCGGCGGACGTTAGCTGATCGTCAGACCGATGTCTATATCAGATACCATATGTCGCTTCGCGGTCGATTGGGCGTCGGCGCGCTGCGCCGGTGCTGGTCACGCCCGCCGACGCCGTGATCTCATCCGGGGATGTCGTCGTGCCGCACCACCGTCGGGATGAACGTATGACCCCCCAGCACACCGCCGAGCCCGGCGCACGATGGACGGCCGCCCACCCGAGCACGCTGTTCGCCGAGTTCCTCTCGCTGGTCCTGCGGCCCGCCGGCGGGTGGGCCCCGGTGTCGGCGATGGTGGAGCTGATGGGCGAGCTCGGGATCGAGGAGGCCCTCGTCCGCGCGATGGTCTCCCGCCAGAAGCAGCGGGGATGGCTGGAGCCCGAGAAGCGCGGCCGGATGCGCGGGTACCGGCTCGGCGAGCAGGCGCTCGCCGGCCTCACCGAGAGCGACAAGATCGTCTGGCATCCGCGGGCGGAGGCCCGGCTCGAGGACGGCTGGGTGCTGGTCACGTTCTCCGTGCCGGAGTCCGCGCGGACCCGGCGGCACCTCCTCCGGTCCCGGCTGGGCAGCCTCGGCTTCGGGGCGATCGGTCCCGGGACCCTCCTCGCCCCGGCCCGCATGGAAGGGGCCATGAACGCGGTGCTGCGCGATCACGACCTCGGCCGGTTCGTCGACGTGTTCCACGCCCGGCTCGCCCCCGGGGGCGATGCCGCCGAGGTCATCAAGCGGGGCTGGGACCTCGCCGAGCTCAACGCCGGCTACCTCGAGTTCCTCGACGTCTACCGGCCGGTGGTGGCGCTCTGGTCCGAGCGCGGCCCCGACGACCGCGGTCACGACGTCGAGGCGTTCCGGGACTACGTGCTGGCCTTCAACCGGTGGCGGCGGTTGCCGCTGCGGGACCCGGGGCTGCCGACGCACCTGCTCGGGGCCGAGTGGGCGGGCCAGGCCGCGGGGCAGCTGTTCGAGGAGCTCGTGGACCTAATCCGCGACCGTGCCGTCGACTTCGCCCGCGGTCGCTGGGCCGACGAGACCCCCTGAGTCCCTGCCGTCCGGCGGGCGCGTCCTGCCTGCCGGAACGGCGGCGGCGTGGGCGCCGCGGGTGATCGGGCAACCTGGGCCGACACGCACCGGGACCCGGGCCCGGTTCCCCGCACGCGCACGGCAGAGGAGACGAGATGCGATCGTTCTGGATGGCCACCGACGGAGCGGGCGGTTCGCGCCTCGAGTCGCTTCCCCTGCCGTTCCAGCACGTCGGCGCCACGATGACCGCGGCCGACCTGGCCCGGACCCCCGACCCGTCGCTCGCCGGCCTGGTCCGCGCGGTCCGGCCGATCCGGCGTCGCGACGGCGAGACGACGCTGGGCGGGGACGGCGGAGGGCGCCGGCTGGTGGTCGTCGTCGCGGGGTCGCTGGCGGTCGCCGCGGGGGAGTCGCAGGCGCTGCTGGTCCCCGGTGACGTGCTGCTCGTCGACGACGAGGCGAGCCGCGACCACAAGCTCACCTGGGGCGGCGAGGCCCGGGCGGTGGAGATCGACGTCGAGGACGCCTGGGCCCCGTCGGGTTCGGTGCCGCCGGCCGTGGACGGCGGGCGGGGTCCGTCCGGCGCGCCCCGGGTCGACCGGATCCGGGTCCGCGACGACGTGGCGCACTTCGATCCGTTCGACACCTTCTTCCCGGCCGGGTCGCAGGAGGTCGACCGGTTCACCTTCACCCACTTCTCCCCGGGCCTGTCGGGGGACTGGCACACCGAGGACCGGCCGAACCTGGTCGTCGTGCTCGAGGGCGGTTTCGAGCTGGAGGTCGGGGGCAACGGCGGGTCCCGGGTCTTCGGCCCCGGCGACGTGTGCCTGGTCGAGGACGGCCACGGGCAAGGGCACAAGACGCGGATCAAGGGGGAGACCCGGATCCTCGTGTGCGCGCTGCCCGACGGTCACCGCTGGAGCTGAAACGTAACAAGCAAGCTTGGCTAACAGTTTGCTGAGAGTTCGTATCCGAGATACGGTACGGCGGTGCCGACAACGGACGTGGCTCGTCCCGTACCTCACCCCACCGCACTGACCGAACCGTTCTGGACGGCCTGCCGCGAGGGGCGCCTGCTCGTGCAGCGCTGCACCTCGTGCGGCACGCACCTCTTCCTGCCCAGGCCGTTCTGCTCGACCTGCCTCGGGACCGACCTCGAGTGGGTCGAGTCGACCGGGCGCGGGGTCGTCGTCACGCACACGGTCGTCTGGCGCGCCCAGACCCCGGCCTTCGAGACGCCGTACGTCGTCGCCGTCGTCCGGCTGGAGGAGGGCCACGAGATGTTCACCAACCTCGTGGAGGTCGACGTCGCGGCGGTCCGGCCCGGGATGCCGGTGGAGGTCCGCTTCGTCCCGGTGACGGAGACCGTCACGCTGCCCTGCTTCGCCACCGCATCGTGAGGTCCACCGTGCCGACCGCCGTCGCCCCCCGCACCCCGTCGCCCCGGGACGCCGTGATCGTCGGCGCCTTCAACACCCGGCAGGCCCGGCGGCTGGAGGGGGAGACCTCGGACAGCGTCACCCTGGCCGCGATCAAGGGCGCGCTGGCCGACGCCGGCGTGGCGCTCTCCGAGGTCGACGGTCTGAACATCCTGCCGGGCCTCGACCCCAACGGCACCCGCACCTACGGTTACCTGCTCGACATCCCGTACTTCTGGGTGGGTCGGGCCGCGCCCGGACCGCCGGGGGTGCTCGAGGCCGCGACCGCGATCGAGGCCGGGGTCTGCGACACCGTCGTGCTGGCCGCGGGGGAGGCCGGGCTGCACACCGACCGGTCGACCGTCGCGCCCTGGACCCGGCCGTCGAACGAGTTCATCGAGTGCTGGGGGCTCATGACCCCGGCCGAGTTCGCGCTCGCCGCCCAGGAGTACATGGCGCGGTTCTCGGTCGATCCCCGCAAGATCGCCCACATCGCCGCGGTGATCCGCAACAACGGGTCCCGCAACCCGGAGGCCGTGTACCACGGCAAGGGCCCCTTCACTGCCGACGACGTGCTGGCCTCTCGCATGATCGCGGAGCCGTACCACCTGCTGGACTGCGCGACCACGGCCGAGGGGGGTTCGGCCCTGGTCCTGACCACGGCCGAACGGGCCCGCGACCTCGATGTCCCGGCGATCCGGGTGCTGGGTGGAGGATCCGAGAGCTGGGGGCCCTCCTACACCCACCCGCCGACCTACGACCGGACCGGGATGCTGGGGCGGGCGGCGGCGGACCGCGCGTTCGCCAGGGCCGGCCTCGACCGGTCCGATGTGGACGTCTTCGAGCTCTACGACAACTTCTCGTGGGAGATCGTGCGGTACTTCGAGGCGTTCCGCTACTGCGAGGTCGGGGAGGGTCCGGACTTCGTCGCGGGCGGTGCGATCGAGGTCGGTGGCCGGTACCCGATCGTGACCGACGGCGGCACGATGTCGCACTCGCACACCGGCGAGTCGCAGCGCCACCAGCGCGTCGTGCAGGCCGTCCGGCAGCTTCGCGGCACCAGTGCCGCCAACCAGGTGGCGGACGCGCGGGTCGCGCTCGTCGCCGTGCTGGGAGACGTCGTCCTGCTGGGTCGGGACTGACAGGTCTGAACTACCGGTTCGACCACCGTCGCCGGCCCCGGCGCGGTGCCCCACTCGAAAGAGGTGTGTCCGTGAGCAAGGCGCGCTCGGCAAGGACCCGGTTCGGCACTCGAGGAGCACTGCTCCTCGCGGTATCCCTCTCCCTCGTGCTGACGGCCTGCGGCTCCGGCCCGGCCACGGCACCCGCCACATCCGCCGGCATCGATCCGAACCTGGGCGGTGACGCCGCCTGGCAGGAGATCGTCACCAAGGCCAACGCCGAGGGGACGGTCGTCCTCTACTCCGCGAACGACCAGGACGCGGCCACGCTCCCGGCGGCGTTCAACGCCTCGTACCCGGGGATCAAGCTCGAGGTCGACCACTTCGCGTCGGGCGCGCTCACCGCGAAGCTCGACGCCGAGGCGGGCGGCGGGACCGGTGCCGACGTCGCGACGCACTCGTCGCGCGCCTGGTGGCAGGCGAACGTCGCCCGGCTCGCCCCGATCGCGGGACCCGCCATCCCGAAGTACCTGAGCGGATCCCCGGACGTCTACGGGGACAAGCAGTACGCCCTGATCGCGGCCAACCCGCTCGGTGTCGCGGTGAACACGAACCGCCTCAAGGAGCTGGGTGCGCAGCCCATCGCGAGCTACAAGGACCTCCTGCAGCCCGCACTGAAGGACAACCTCGGCATCGTCCCCGGCGAGGGCTCGCCCGCCGCCGAGCAGTGGTGGTTCTACGCGGCGCAGCAGCTGGGTGGGCAGGCCGGCCTGACGCAGCTCGCCGCGCTGAACCCGCGGCTCTACCGCAGCGGGACCACCCCGCTGGCCACCGACGTCGCCTCCGGTGAGATCGCGGTCGGGTTCTACGCCACCCGCGCGTCGGTCGACGCGCTCAAGGCGAAGGGCGCTCCCGTCGAGTTCCTGCCGATCGAGCCGGCGATCGGCATCGGCGGCTACATCGGCGTCGTGGGCAAGACGCACCCGAACGCCGCCCAGGTGCTCGCGAACTGGATGCTGTCCCCGGCCGGTCAGGCGGTCCTGTCGAAGGGCGGGATCCTCACCCCGCTGAGCCCGGACGTGCTCGGCAGCGCCGGGAGCGGCGCCAAGCAGATCACCCCGGACGTGCACGTCACGGACGGCATCCTGACCCCGGAGCAGGACAGCTTCTACCGCACCCAGATGCTGCCGACCCTGGTCACGGGGCGGTGACCGGCGGTGGCCGTGATCTCCGAACGGCCGGCGGAGCGGCACCGGGAGCGGTCTGACCCGGGCACCCGACGTCCGCCCGCGGGCGCCCGCCTGCTCAGGAGCGGGCCCTGGGTCGTGCTGGCGCTGCTCCTCGCGCTGCTCGTGGTGGGCCCGCTCGTCCGCCTGGAGTGGCGTGCCTTCGAGGGCGGCGCCGAGGCCTTCGGGCGCATGTTCGCCCTGCCGAACATCGGGAGCATCTTCGCCAACACGCTGATCGTCGCGGTCGGCTCGGTGGCCTTCGCGGTCCCGGCCGGCACGGCCCTGGCGCTGCTCACCCTCCGGCTCCCGCGCGCCCTGCGGGGGATCATGGGCCTGCTCCCGATCGTGCCCCTGATGCTGCCCCCGGTGGCGAAGGTCGCCGCCTGGTCCTATCTCGTGTCGCCGCGGACCGGGTTGGTCAACACCACGCTGCGGAGCCTCGGCATCGGATCGGGCGGGACCGGACCGCTCGACGTGTTCACCATGACCGGCATCGTCCTGGTGTCCGGGCTGAGCATGACCTCGTTCGTCTTCCTGTTCGTCCACGCGAGCCTCCAGCAGCGCGGGGCGGAGCTGGAGGCGGCGGCCGCCGCGTCGGGCGCGGGCCCGTGGAGGGTCCTGTGGACGGTCACCCTGCCGCTGCTGCGCCCGCCCATCGTCTACGCGACGGGCATCACGTTCCTGCTGGCGCTGGGCCAGTTCACGGCGCCGCTGCTGTTGGGGGCGCCGAAGAACATCGACGTGCTGAGCACGATCATGTACCGGGTGTCGGCGGAGTACCCGGTCGACTACTCACTCGGCGCCGCGCTCGCCCTCCCGCTGCTGGTCGTCGGGCTGCTCGTGATCGGGGTACAGCGGCGCGTCCTCGGCGACGAGCGGCGGTACGCGGCCACGTCCGGGCGGGCCCGGATCGTCGGGCTGCGGACCAGCTGGTGGGCGGTCGTCCCGGTGGGCGTGTACCTCCTCCTGGCGGTCGTGCTGCCGCTGTTCACGCTCATCGCGGTCTCGTTGTCGCCCTACTGGTCCGGCCGCATCGAGCCGTCGACGTTCTCGCTCGACGGGTGGGCGGCCGCGCTGGCCGACCCGGCGACGGGCCAGGCCGTCGGGACCACCGCGCAGGCCGTCGGGATCACGGTGGTCATCGCCGTGCCGCTCGGCTATCTCTGCGCGCTCGCGCTGCTGACCCGCACCCGCGTCCCGGCCGCGGTCCGGCGGGTGATCGACTTCGTCAGCGGCCTGTCCCTGGCCCTGCCGGCGGTCCTGATGGGCTTCGCCCTGCTGCTGACGTACTCGACCCCGCCGCTGCGGCTCTACGGGACCACCGCGATGGTGGTCGTCGCCTACGTGACGCTGATGATCCCGCACGCGATCCGGCCCCAGCTCACGTCGCTGATGGCGACGGGGCCCGAGTACGGCGAGGCGTCCCGGGCGTCGGGAGCCGGCCCGCTGGCCACGACGTGGCGGGTGGGACTCCCGATGGCCCGCAGCGGGATCGGGGTGGCCGTGTCGCTCGTGGTGATCCTGGCGATCCACGAGTTCGCGGTCTCGGTGATGGTGACCTCGCCCGGCCGGCGGGTGATCGGCTCGCTGCTGTACGACGCCACGAACTTCGGCACGGCCCCACAGGTGGCCGTGATCGCCCTGCTGATGGTGGCCATCACGACCGTCGGCATCGTCGCGGCGCTGCTCGTCGGCGGCTCCCGCGCGCTGGACCGGGTCTGAGAGGGAGATTCTCGTGTCAGAGGTCAAGATCGAGGGACTGACCAAGACCTTCGGAGCCGACGTCCACGCCGTCGACGACCTGTCGCTCACCATCGGGGAGGGCGAGCTCGTGGTCCTGCTCGGCCCGAGCGGCTGCGGCAAGACGACCCTGCTGCGCTGCCTGGCGGGCCTGGAGAGTCCCGACGGCGGCCGGATCGACATCGGCGGGGAACAGGTGTCCGGCGGGCGGCGCGAGGTGCCGACGCACCGCCGCGACATCGGCATGGTGTTCCAGAACTACGCGCTGTGGCCGCACCTGACGGTCCTGCAGAACGTGGCCTACCCCCTGCGGGCCCGCGGGGTCGGGAAGGCGGAGCGGTACGAGGCTGCCCGGGAGGCACTGGCGCTGGTCGAGTGCGACATGCTCGCCGACCGGATCCCGGCGGCCCTCTCCGGTGGTCAGCAGCAGCGCATCGCGCTCGCCCGCGCGGTCGTGGCCCGGCCCCGGCTCATCCTGTTCGACGAGCCGCTGTCCAACCTGGACTACCGGCTCCGCGGCCAGCTGCGCCAGGAGATCCGGGACCTGCACCGCACGCTCGGGTTCACCGGCGTGTACGTGACCCACGACCAGACCGAGGCGATGCAGCTCGGCACGCGGGTGGCCGTCCTGCGCAGCGGGCGGATCGAGCAGCTGATGCCTCCGGCCGAGCTGTTCCGCAAGCCGGCGAGCCGCTACGTCGCGGAGTTCCTCGGCGTGGCGAACCGGGTCCACCTGCGGCGCTCAGGCGACACGTGGGTGTTCGGTGAGGCCGACCGGCAGATCGAGCTCCCCGGCGCGGCGCACCTGGGCGAGGGTCCGGTCGACGTGATGCTGAGGGCGGCCGACCTGGAGCTGACGGCTCCGGGCGGCGCCCCGGCGGGCCGGGCCACGATCCCGGGGGTGGTGCGGGACGTCCTGTTCGCCGGGGACCTCAGCGACTGGCTCGTCGAGATCGGGGAGGGCACCGTGCTGACCGCGACGGCGCCCGCGCGCCGGTGGCCGCAGGGCCCCGGGGACGCCGTCGAGGTGAGCTTCGACCCGGTCGACGCCCTCGTCTACGACGGCGCGGACGGTCGGCTCCGCGAGGCCGCGCCGACCTTCGCGGGCTAGGGAGCGTCTGACGGACCCCCGCCGGCCCGCGACGCCCCAGGCGGACGCCCCGCGGCGTTGGCGACAGGCCCGAATACGCCCGGTATGAGGGCCCGTCGCCGCCTTGCGGGGCATCCACCTGGAGCGCCGCGGACTCGACGGCGATCCGTCAGACACTCCCTAGGAGTTCGGCCCGGCGAGATCCGGGCTGTCGTAGGCCTTTCCCAGTTCGGCCACTCGGTTGAGCTGCTCGAACTGTGCTCGGATGTCCGGGGGGAAGGTCGAGGGGTCGATGGGGGGTCGGTCCCGGCCGTAGGCGTCGACGGGTTCCACCGCTGCGGGTGTGGTGGTGGCTCGTCGGGCCAGTGCCTCGGTGACGTGTGCCGGGATCTCGATCGGTTGCGGCCCGTCTCCGAGTGCGGGCAGCACCTGGTCGGCGAACAGCTCCAGCGACGCGCAGATCTCCGCGTGGGGTGTCCGTCCGGCCTGGTGGCTCAGGACGACCTGGTCGACGCCGGCGTCGCGCAGCTCCGTCAGGTGCGCGGCGAGCTGGTCCGGGGTGCCGACGCTGTGGCCGCCGTGCACGACGGGCGCGGCCCCGGTACCGGTGTCGGTGTCGGTGTCGAGCTGTGCGCGGGTGCGGTCCCAGCGTGCGGACAGGTCGGTGCGGCCGGGGTGGTGGCGGCCGAAGGTGTAGTAGTGGCGCACGGCGAAGGTCATGTACTCCATCGCCTGGCCCCCGCGTCGGCGGGCGATGTCGGGGTCGGGGTGGCAGTAGAACGGCTCGAGGGTGGCGACGCGGGGATTGACGGTGAACCCGATGGGTCGGCATTCCTCGGTGAAGGTGCGGCGGTAGATTTCGACGACCCGGCGGGCTTCGTCGGGGTCGCGGAAGCCGTGTGCGAGGGCGCCGACCCCGAACCGGGCCGCGGTGCGGACCGCTTCGTCGGAGGAGCAGGCCATCCACAGTGGAGGATGGGGGCGCTGGGCGGGTTTGGGTACCACGTTGCGGGCCGGCGCGGTGAACCAGCGCCCGCGGTGGCCGGGGTAGGGGTCGAGGGCGAGCATCGCGGCGACCTGTTCGATGGCCTCGGCGGTCATGGCCTGGCGCTGGTCGGCCTCGATGCCGAAGCCTTCCAGCTCGATCCGGGACTTCGAGTCGCCGAACCCGAACTCGACCCGGCCGTCGGAGACCAGGTCGAGCATGGCGAGGCGTTCGGCGATCCGGGTCGGTGGGTTGTAGGCGGGTGGCAGGAGCACGACCCCGTGGCCGAGGCGGATGGTGCGGGTGCGTGCGGCGGCGGCGGCGAGGAACACCTCCGGCGCCGAGGAGTGGGAGTACTCCTCGAGGAAGTGCTGCTCGGGTACCCAGGCGTGGGTGAACCCGAGCCGGTCGGCCAGCTCCACCTGCGCGAGCGCCTCGTGGACCAGTGTGTGCTCGGCCCCGGGACCCCAGGGCCGGGGCAGCTGCAGCGGGAAGTACAGACCGATGTCCACCCGGAAAACCTAGCAGGAGAATGACGATCGTCGGCCCGGGAAAATGCGGAAGCGGCTCAGCTTCCGGCCGGTCCGGTGAATCGGATCGCCCGCCCGAGCGCCCCCATGCCGAGGGTCTGCTGCAGCTGGTCGGTCTTCCACGCCATCACGACTCCCCCCACGAGGTCCCGGAAGATGCGTTCCAGCGGGCGGTCGGTGACGTAGCCGTGCGCGCCGCAGGTCTTCATGGCGCCCATGGCCACCTCCTCGACCATCCGGCGCAGGTGGAACAGGGTGCGGACCAGGTCGCGGGTCAGCCGGTGCTCGTCGGTGGAGTCCGGGTCCATCCGCCGGACCATGTCGTACAGCAGGGCGCGCCCGGTGCCGAGCCAGTGGTCCATGTTGCCGATCGCGGTGTGCGCCCAGGCCTCGTCGGCGTGGAACCGGCCCGGGGTCGGGTTGAAGGTCCCCTCGGCCATGTAGCCGTAGCGGTGCTGGACGTGGTCGGTGGTGAAGTCGAAGGCCGCCTGCGCCAGCCCCAGCCAGATGCCGGCGATCCCGAAGGCGACGAACGCCGAGTCGCCCTGCCGCTGGGACCGGAGCGAGTCGAGCGGGATCACCAGGCAGTCGGAGCGCGGCACCCGGAGGTCCGTGCACTCGATGTCGTTGCTGCCGGTGGCGCGCATGCCCATCGCGCTCCAGTTGTGGTGGTTGACCAGACCCGGCTCGCCGAAGCGCCCGATCGTCATCACGAACCGCGGTTCGCCCGTGGTGTCCTCGGTCAGGATCGCGCCGAGCATGGCGTACGTGGCGGCGTCGCTCATCGAGCCGAAGCCGGCGCGCCCGGAGAAGACGAAGTCGCCGCCGTCGGCCCGGCACTGCAGCCGGGCGGTGCGCGCGTCGAGCGAGCCGGACGGTACCGAGAACGCCCCGCAGATCACGGCCTCGTGCCGGCGGATCGCGTCCAGCGCCTCGTCGCGGCGCGGGAAGGACGGGATGCGGGCCAGCGCCCGGGCGCCGGACCAGTGCATGTTCAGCGCGACCGCGGTCGATGCGTCGCGGTAGCCGAGGGTCTCGGTCACCCGCACGGCGAGATCGAGGTCGGCCCCGCCCCCCTCGTGCGCCGGGTCCACGACCATGCCGGTGATCCCGAGGTCCTGCAGGGCCCGGACGTTGTCGATCGAGAGCCTGCCGAGCCGGTCCGCCTCGGCGGTCCGGTCGATGTAGTCGGGCCGGTCGACGCGGTCCCGCAACCGGAGGAGGAACGCGTCGCGGTCGACGGTCGTAAGGTGCGTGGTCATGGCCCCTCGATTTCATGAGACTGTGAGTCCAGCGAATATCCGAGGGGGAATGTAGTGAGCGGTGAGGGACGGGTCAAGCGCGCCTACCGCTCGGACACCCGCGAGCGGGCTGCCCGGGAGCGGCGGCTGGCGGTGATCGGCGCGGCCACCCGGCTCTTCGTGGAGCGCGGCTACGGGGCCACGTCGGTGGAGGCCGTCGCGGCGGAGGCGGGCGTCGGCCGGGCCACCGTCTTCGCCGTCGTCGGGGGGAAGCCGGCCCTGATGCGGGCGGCGTACGAGGTCGCGGTCGCGGGTGGGGACGAGCAGACCTCGTCCGCGTCGGACTCGTGGTTCGACCGGATGGACGCGGCGCGGTCCGGGGCGGGCGTCCTCGACGCCTACGCCGAGGTCCTCGCCGAGGTCCATGCCCGGGTCGCGCCGGTCTACGAGTCGCTGCGGGTCGCGAGCGGTACGGACGTCGAGCTCACCGGGCTGCTCGACGAGCTCGACGCGGCGCGGCTCGCGGGCGCGCGCAACATCGTCGCGAAGGTGCAGGAGCACACCGTGCTCCGGCCCGGGCTGGCCCCGGACGAGGCCGCGGACGTCCTCTGGGTCCTCGGCGATCCCGGGACCTACCGCAGGCTCGTCGCGACCCGTGGCTGGGACACCGCCCGCTTCCGGGTGTGGTTCGCCGGTGCCATGCGGCGGGAGCTGCTCGAGGCGCGCTGAACGGCGGCCGCCGTCCCGCGCCGCGGAAGGACGGAGAGGCCGGCCTGCCCGTCGACGACGTCCTGACCGACCGCTCGAAGGGACGGTCGGGCTGCGCGGCCGGGCTGCGACCCGACCGCGGCAGCCCGACCGTCGTCCTGCGCCGGAGGCCGGGGGCGCTCAGCCGGCGGCCCGCAGCTCCTTGGCGAGCCGGCGCAGGTCGGTGGCCGGATCGGCCAGCAGGGGGGCCGGTACCGCGGGGGCGGCCCCGACGATCCGGCGCAGGGCGCCGATCTCCCGGCCGGCGTCGAGCCCGAGCGCGGCGACGAGCCGTCCGTCGCGGAGCCAGAAGGCGAGGAGCCGTTCCGGGCCGGAGTCCTCCCGCAGGACCAGGGTGTCGCCGGGGTGGCGCCGGCCCAGCATCTGGTAGGTCGTCCCGAACTGGTCGGACCAGGCGTAGGGCGGGTCGGTGTAGGCGGTGGGGACCCCGGCGGCGCTGGCACCGACGGCCTCGCCGTGGCGCAGCGCGGCGTCCCAGTGCTCGATGCGGCCGCGCTGGGCGAGCGCGGGATGGGGCTGGCTGGCGATGTCGCCCGCCGCCCAGACGCGCGGGTCGCTGGTGGCGCCGTGGCAGTCGACGACGATCCCGGCGCGGTCGGTCTCCAGCCCGGCCTTGACGGCCAGCTCGTCGCGCGGCTCGACCCCGACCCCGACGACGACGGTGGCGGCCGGGAGCCGCCTGCCGTCGGCGAGGACGACCTCCTCGACCGCGCCGTGCCCGACGAAGCGTTCCACCGTCGTGCCCAGGACGAGCTCGACGCCGCGTTCGTGATGGCGGCGGTGGACGAGCTCGGCGACGGGCCGGTCGACGACCCCGAGCAGGGGCAGCGGCGCCATCTCGACGACCGTGGGGCGGATGCCGCGTTCGAGGGCGACCGCGGCGAGCTCGAGCCCGATGAAGCCGCCGCCCACGACGACCAGTGGGCCACCCACGGTGAGCCGGGCGGCCAGGGCCGCGGAGTCGGCCGCGTCCCGGAGCACGAGGACGTTGTCCAGGTCGGCGCCGGGCACGGTGAGCCGGCGGGCCCGCACACCCGTGGTCAGCACCGTGTGGTCGGCCTGCAGCGCGGTCCCGTCGGCCAGGTGTACGGCGCGCCCGGGCTCGATCTCCGCGACCGAGCTCCCGAGCAGGAGCTCGATCCCGGCGTCGGCGTAGTCGGAGGCGGGGCGCAGCGGGCGCAGGGCGGCGGGCCCGCCGAGCTCGGACTTGGACAGCGGCGGGCGTTCGTAGGGCAGGTTCGGGTCGGCGTCGACGATCGTCACCGCGCCGGTCGCGCCGGCCCGGCGGAGGGCGAACGCGGCCGAGACCCCGGCGGCGCTGGCCCCGACGACGACGAACTGTGAGGTGCTCACGTCAGAGGGCCCCGATCTCCCGGAGCTTGTCCACCTCGGACGGGGTGAGGCCGAGGACCGAGCCGAGCACCTGCTCGGTGTCCTCGCCGTAGCTCGGGCCCGACCGGTCGTAGCGACCGCCGATGTAGGGCGGGGTCACCGAGAAGGTGGTCGGGAGCTCCTTGACCGGCCACCGGCCGATCTCGCTCTGGTCGAGCTCGACCAGCCAGCCCAGGTGTGCCAGCTGCGGATCGCGTTCGACGCGGTCCTGCGCGGTCTGGCAGACCCCGGCGGGCACACCGCGCGCCTGCAGCGCGTCCGCCAGCGCCTCACCGTCCCATGTGGACGTCTCGGCGCCCAGTGCGGAGTCGAGGTCGTCCTGGTGGGCGATGCGGTCCGCGAGGGTCGTGAACCGGCTGTCGGCCGCCCAGGAGGGGTGGCCGAGCACGTCGACCAGCGCCTCCCACTGCTGCTCGGTTTGCGCGCCGACGGCGATCCAGCGGTCGTCCCCGGTGACCCGGTAGGCGCCGTGGGGTGCCGCGGGCTTGTACGGCGAGCGGTTGCCGTAGCGCGACCACTGCCGCCCGTTCACCGACCAGTCGAGGACGGCCGTGCCGGTCAGGTAGAGCCCGGTCTCGCCCTGCGAGGCGTCGATGTGGCAGCCCTCGCCCGTCACGTCCCGCCGGTGGAGCGCGGCCAGCATGGCCGTGGCCATGTTGTAGGCGCCGAACCAGTCCAGGTAGGAGTAGCCGATCCCGGCGGGCGGGTAGGGCTCGGGGAGCCCGGACATCTCGCTGATCCCCGAGATCGCCTGCGCGCTCGGGCCGAAGGTCCGCGCGCGGCCGTAGGTGCCGAGCTCACCCAGCCCGCTCTGCTGCACGTAGATGATCGACGGGTTGAGCTCCTTGAGCCGCTCGTAGCCCAGCCCCATGCGGACCATCGTGCCGGGGGAGAAGCCCTCGACGACCATGTCCGCCTCGCGGATCAGGTCCTCGAGCAGCTCGCGGCCACGGGTGTGCTTGAGGTTCAGGGAGATGCCGAGCTTGCCGGCGTTGATCTCCATGAAGGAGCCGCCGCGGTTCGGGTTGGCCTCGAGCCCGTCGAACCCGGGGGTCGGCAGGGGGCCGGTGGCCGCCTCGCGCTCGGCGCGGCCACCCGGCGGGACGGCCCCGAGCGGGCTGAAGCGCATCCGGTCCGGCCTGCTGATGTGCTCGACCTTGATGACGTCCGCGCCCATCGCCGCGAGGAACCGGCCGGCGCCCGCGCTCGCGAGCATCCAGCTGAGGTCGACGACCCGGAGCCCGGCCAGCGCGAAGGGCTTCCCGGTCGGCCCGGCCGTCTCGGTCGCCTCGCGGCGCCGCGGGGAGATGTGCACCGGACCGCGGCGCGGCGGCGACGCCGACCACTCGTCGAGCACCTCGGCGGTGTGCTCGCCGACGAGCGGCGGGCGCGGGCCGCCGCGCCACGCCATCCCCTCGGTGACCCACTTGCCACCGGAGTAGAGGAAGGTCTCCCCGAGCTCGGGGTGGAACACCTCGGTGAAGGCGCCGCGGATCCGCCAGTGCTCGTCGAGCGCGTTCTCCTCGGGCTTGCGGATCGGGGTCCACGGCAGGCCCAGCTCCTGGGCGTCGCGCCAGACGTCGCGCTCGTAGAGCAGGCTGCCCACCATGGTGTCGACCTGGGCCGCCAGCTTCATCCGGGCGTCCGCGGTCTCCCGGCCGGCCCCCTGGTAGCGCTCGTCGAGCAGGTCGCCCGCGCACCCGTAGCGCTCCAGCAGCGCGACGGTGGCGTCCCACTCGTCGCCCTGGGAGCGCACGTAGGTGCGGTAGGGGAGCAGGTAGCGGCCGTCCTTGGTGATCGAGAGGGCGGGGGAGCGGGCCGAGGTGGTGGAGTGCCGGCACGTCAGCCTGCGGTGCGTCTGCCCCAGGAAGACCCAGTCCGGCAGGTCCGTCTCGGTGTTCTGGCTCACGGCCTGGTGCACGCTGGTGGAGAGGGACTGGCCCAGCCCCGTCCCGAGGCGGTAGACCAGCGCGGTGATGATCGAGATCGCGGTCATCTCGCCGGCGATGTAGTACGACTGCCACATCTGCGGGGCGATCGGCGGCGTCTCGTAGAAGCCGGAGGGCTCGGGGTCGTAGCCGCAGTTCATCATCACGCCGCCCAGCGCGAGATGGACCAGGTCGTTGGCCGTGCGGTCCGCCCAGGGGCCGGTGTCGCCGAACGGGCTGATCCGCGCGTGCAGCAGGCCGGGGTTCACCAGGCGCAGCGCCGCCGGGTCCAGACCGCGGTCGGCGAGGTAGGTCCGGGGCCGGCTGTCGAGCAGGACGTCCGCCGTGGAGGCGAGCCGGCGGAACCGCTCCTGCCCGGCCGCGTCGTCGAGATCGAGGACGACCGAGCGCTTCCCGAGGTTGTGGTGCCAGAAGTACAGGCTCCGGTCGGGATGGGGCTCGTCGTGGTGGAACGGGCCGTAGGTCCGGGTGACCTCGCCACCCGGGGGCTCGACGCGGACGACGTCCGCCCCGAGCCCGGCGAGCACCTTGCCGCAGTACTCGCCCAGCTCGTCGCCGATCTCGAGGACCCGTACCCCGTCGAGGAAGCCGGACGGGGCCGTCGGATCGCCGCTCTCCGCGGTGGTGCTCACGTGGTCTCCTCGCGATGCTGGCTGATCGCTATACGATACGCCAGATACGGAGATGACGCGAGAGTGAGGAGGGTTGCGACGGGAGGTCGGCCCCCGGACGACACCGACCCCGTACTCTTCCGGTATGTCATACGCCGAGGTGGACCCGGGGGGGTCGCGTGTCGCGCCCCCTGTGACGCGGCCGGACAACCTGACGGCACTCGTCTTCGCGGCCATCCGGGACAAGATCGTCGACTCGTCGCTCCCGCCCGGCAGCTCCGTGAGCGAGGCGTCCCTCGCGGCGCAGCTGCAGGTCAGCAAGACCCCGGTCCGGGAGGCCCTGCTCCGGCTGCGGCACATCGGCCTGGTCGAGCCCGGCGGGCGCGGGCTGCGGGTCGTGCAGCCGTCGATCACGGGCATCCGGGACGCGTTCGAGTTCCGGGCCGGGGTCGAGGCGATGTCCGGCCGGCACGCGGCGAACCGCTCCACGCCGGATCAGCAGGAACGGATCCTGGAGCTCGCCACCCTCTCCCAGGAGGCCGCCGAGCGGCACGACGACGTGGCGTTCCTGCGCTGCGACCAGGAGTTCCATCTCGCGATCGCCGACGCCGCGCGCAACGGCGTGCTGCGCGAGGCGGTCGAGAACGCGATCATCCTGACCCGGGCGCTGCGGCGCCGGGACGTGACGGGCCTGCGGGACTTCCTCCCGGACGCCCGCGAGCACGTGGGCATCGCCGAGGTGATCAGGGCGGGGAGCCCGGATCTGGCCGCGGGCCGGCTCGCCGATCACATCCACCGGATCATGCTGGAGATGCTCGACATCGATCCCGGCCCGGTGCCGTCCTGACCGTGCTCAGGAGCACGGACCGGGCTCGCCCGGGAAGGCGGCCAGCACCAGCGTCCTGATCCGGCAGAGATGGTCGGTCAGCCGCTCGGCCGCGGCGTCGGCGGCGCCCCGGGCGATCTCGGCGGCGATCTCCTCGTGCTCCTGGCCGTCCGGCACGAGGTCGCGCTCCACCCGGACGTCCCGCTGGCGCAGGGCGATGGTCAGGACCACCGAGTCCTCGACCGCCCGGCAGAGCGTGGGATTGCCGGAGGCCTCGGCGATCGCCAGGTGGAAGGCCAGGTCGAGGTCGAGGAACTCGGTGACCCGGCCGGCGCGGGCGGCGGCGAGGGACGCCGTGGCGAGGCCGCGGATCCGGGCCGCGTCCTCGATCGTCCGGCGGTCCGCGGCGTGCCGGCCCGACGCGCTCTCCAGGGCCGAGCGAAGCTCGAAGGCATTCTGGATGGTGGCCGCCGACGGGGCGACCACACAGAGCCCGGTCCGGCCGGGTTCGACGAGCCCGATGTGTCGCAGCCGGAGCAACGCCTCGCGGACCGGGGTCTTGCTGACCTGCAGCTGCGCTGCCAACATCGCCTCCCCGACGCGGCTGCCCGGCGGCAGGGACGCGTCGACGATCCGGTCGCGGATCGCGGTGAACACCAGGTCGGTGAGGGTGTCGGAGCGGGCGGGCAGCGGCTCCAGGACGGCGGGTGCGGAAGGCACCTGCTGGGCGGAAGACGACATTGGCGCACCTCGGCGGCTCGACGATCGACGTCCAGTATATCGGATGTCATCCATTTTTCCGGTGCTGGAAGGCCTGTCTGCCTTGGTAATCAGGTCTCGTTCGAGGGATCCCGACCTGAGGTGGGTCGTCCGAGGTGGTTCCCGGACGTCGTGGGGGGAGTTACCATATACGAGATATCAATCGTGAGAGGAAGCCATGACGGACTCCCTACTGCCTCGCATCATCAGCGTGGACGACCACATCATCGAGCCCCCCGACCTCTTCCAGCGCTGGCTGCCCCAGAAATACCAGGACCGCGCGCCGCGCGTGGAGCGCCGCCTGATCAGCCGGGCCTCGCAGCTGTTCGACGGTCTGGTCGAGGACCCCGACGGGGCCCCGGGTGACGTCTGGTTCTTCGGTGACTCCGCCTACGTGCTGCGCCGGCCGATCCTGATCCTGAAGGACGTCGAGACCACGGCGGCGATGCGCGGCAACGAGACCGCCACGTACGACGAGATGGACCCGGCCTGCTACGACCCCAAGGCCCGGGTCAAGATGATGCAGACCCAGCACGTCGACGCGTCCCTGGCGTTCCCGACCTTCCCGCGCTTCTGCGGGCAGGCGCTGAGCGAGCAGACCACGACCGACCGTGACTTCGGCCTCGCCTGCGTGCGGGCCTACAACGACTTCATGGTCGAGGAGTGGGCCGGCGAGTCCGAGGGCCGGCTCATCCCGCTGCCCGTCGTCCCGCTCTGGGACCCGACGCTCGCGGCCGCCGAGGTGCGCCGCAACGCCGCCCGCGGCGCGCGCGCCGTGGCGTTCAGCGAGGTCGTCGGCCACCTGGGCTACCCGACCATCCACGACAAGAACTGGGACCCCTTCTTCGCGGCCTGCGAGGAGACGGGCACCGTCGTCTGCATGCACATCGGCTCGTCGTCGAAGATGATGCCGCTCCCGCCCGGCGCCCCGGACGTCGTCACCACCACGCTGCAGTTCACGAACTCCTACGCGTCCATCGCTGACTTCGTGTTCTCCGGGGTGCTCGTCCGGTACCCGAACCTGAAGCTCGCCTACTCCGAGGGCCAGGCGGGCTGGCTGCCCTACGCGATGGAGCGGATGGACCACGCGTACCTGCACCACACCTGGGGCCACGGCGAGGAGCCGATGCCCGAGCTGCCGTCGGCCTACATCCGGCGCAACGTCTACGGCTGCATCTTCGCCGACCGGCACGCCATCGAGAACGCGCGCAAGATCGGCATCGACAACATCACCTTCGAGGTCGACTTCCCGCACGCGGACGGGCCGTTCCCGAAGACCTACGAGCACCTCGCCTCGCAGTTCGAGGGCGTCGACGCGGAGACCACCTACAAGATCATCCGGGGCAACGCCATCAAGCTCTTCCAGCTGGACTTCGACAAGGACCTGACGTTCGACTGGGACTCCGCCGCGTAAGGGGTGCCCGGCTCGGCCGGTCGTCGCGGACATCGGTTCCGCGACGACCGCCGGGGTGGTCGGCGGGCTCGGGACCGTCGTGACCCTCGTGGCGGTCGCGGGTGTCGGCCGGCTGAACGCCCGGTGGTGGCCGGAGATCGACAGCACCCCGGCCCTGGTGGGCGGCGGGGTTCGGGGCGCTCGGGGCCGTGGTCAGCGTGTTCCAGCGGATCTCGAAGGGCTCGCTGCGGCTGGACCACACCGCCCCGGCCGCCCAGCTCCGGATGCTCGGCGGCCTGCGCTCGCTGATCGGCGCGACCGTCGGGACCGTCGTGCAGTTCGGGCTGGTCAGTGGCCTGCTCGGGGCCGGGGGCGGGTGGCGACGTTCGGGGTGTTCGCGCTCGTCGGGTTCGCCGCCGGGTTCAGCGAGCGCTTCGCGACGGACATGGTGGAACGGGCGGGGCAGGTACTGGCGGCGACGACGGCGGAGGAGGAGCGGGCGGGGGCGCGACAGGCGCTCCGCGCCGGAGCCACGGTGGCCCCTCCCGGAATTCCCGGGAGGGGCCACCGGCGTCGATCCCCCTGTGGTCGATCCCCCCTGTGGTCGATCCCCGCGCGTCAGGCGCCCAGCAGCGCCGCGTGCTCCGTGACGATCTCCCGCACCGCGGCGGCGAAGCCGTCGAGATCGGCCTGGGTGAGGGCGACCGACAGCGCCAGGTAGCTGCGGCGCGCGGTGTAGTACCCGCGCGCCATCAGCTCCAGGTGCAGCAGCGCCCGCTCGGTGTTGGCCGCCCGGATCTGCTCCGGGCGCTCGATCGGCCCGCGCTGGAAGTGGATGCCGATCAGCGAACCCAGCCCGGTCGCCTGCACCGCCACCCCGACGTCGGCGAAGACGCCGTTGAGCGCGTCGCGCAGCCCGTCCCCGCGCTGGTTGAGCGCGACCGCCTCCTCGGGCGTGAAGACCTCGCGGAGGCCCGCGGCCCCGGCCGCCATGGTGAGGGTGTTGTTGTTGAACGTCCCCGGGTGGCCGAGCGTCGCCGGGTGGCCGGGGTCGTACCGCTCCATGATCGCCCGGGCGCCGCCGAAGGCGCCGAAGGAGAACCCGCCCCCGAGGTACTTCCCGAAGGTCGTCAGGTCCGGCGTGATGCCGACCCGGCCCTGGATCCCGGAGGGGCCCAGGCGCGAGGTCATCACCTCGTCGAAGTGCAGCAGGATCCCCAGCCGGCTGGTCGTGTCCCGCAGGGCGTGCAGGAACTCCGGCGTGCCGGGGATGACCCCGCCACCGCCGATCACCGGCTCGACGACCACGACCGCGAGATCCGCGGCGTGCTTCTCCAGCAGCGCGACCGTGCCGTCGACGTCGTTGAAGGACCCGACGACGGTGGGGTACGGCACGTTCAGCGGAGCGGCCCCGCGGTAGCTGAGCACCCCGCCGTGGTAGCCGCCGTGGAACACCAGCACGCCGCCGCGACCGGTGACCTCACGCGCGGTCGCGATGGCCATCAGGTTCGCCTCGGTGCCCGAGTTGGTGAACCGGAGCAGGTCCACCGACGGGAACCGGGCCTTGAGCTGGTCGGCGAACTCGACGTCGTAGGTGTTGGGGCCGCCGAACGCGATCCCGCCGTCGAGGGCCTTGCGGGCCGCCCCGATGATCACCGGGTGGGAGTGCCCGTAGAGGCCGGCGGAGTACTCCCCGAGCAGGTCGGTGTAGACGTGCCCGTCGAGGTCGGTCAGGTGCTGGTCCTGTCCGCCGGTGAAGGTGACGGGGAACGGGCTGTAGTGCAGCGACGTCCGCGTGTTGCCGCCGGGCATGGACCCGGCCGCGGCGCGGATCCGCTCCAGGCTGAGCGGGTTGGCCGCGGTGAACCGCTCCTCGGCCGCGCGCAGCGCGCCCTCGATGCCGGCGCGCTGCGCCGGTGACTCGCTCGCGGGCTCGCTCACCGTTCGGCCCCGGCCCGCAGCGGCACGTCGATGTCCAGCCAGCCGTGCGGCGTCACCGTCGCGGTCTCGCCGGCCCGGATCAGCACCGTGGTGGTCGGCGACTCGAACAGCGCCGGGCCCGCGATGCTGCTGCCGGGCGGAAGCACGTCCAGCGCGTGGACGGGGACGTCGATCCAGCCGTCGAGGTGCACCCGGCGGCTGCCGGGCTCGGCCACCTCGGCGGTGGAGGGCTGCAGCGGGGCCGCCTGCAGCTCGGGGAGCTTGCCGATCACCGTCGTCCGCGCGTTGACGATGACGACCTCCTGGCCGTCGGCGTGGTAGGAGTACAGGTCCTCGTGCCGCTTGTGGAAGCGGGCCACGACCTGCTCGACCAGGTCCGCGGCGTCGAGGTCGACGCCGTCGACGGGCACGGTGATCTCGAAGATCTGCTCGCCGTAGCGCATGTCGAGGGCGCGCCGCACCTCGACCGTGCCCGGGAAGCCGTCGAGCCGGGCCCGGCCCTCCTCCTCCATGCGCAGCAGGACCTCGCGCAGGCCCGCGGCGGACGTGGTGGACGCCTCGCCGACGTGCGACCGCACGAGCTCGTGGCGCAGGTCGGAGGCGAGCATGCCCCAGGCCGAGAGGACCGACGCGACGTTGGGGACGACGACCCGGCGGATCTCGAGCAGCCGGGCCACCTCGGTGACGTGCAGGCCGGCCGCGCCGCCGAAGGAGACGAGCGCGAAGCGGCGCGGGTCCACCCCGCGGCGCACCGAGACGATCCGGATGCCCTCCGCCATCGTCGTGTTCACGACCTTGGCGACGCCCTCGGCGGCGGTGACGGCACTCGTGCCGAGCTCCGCGCCCAGCCGCTCCAGGGCGGCCTCGGCCGCCGCGGAGTCGAGTGCCATCCGGCCGCCGAGGAAGCGCTCCGCGCCCAGGTAGCCGAGCACGACGTTGGCGTCGGTGACGGTGGCGACGGTGCCGCCGCGGCCGTAGCAGGCCGGGCCGGGCGCCGCGCCCGCGCTCTCCGGTCCGACGTGGAGGATCGCGCCGGCGACCCGGGCCATGGACCCGCCGCCCGCGCCGAGGGTGTGGATGTCCAGTGTGGGCAGCGACACCTTCGCGATGCCGACCTGCTTCTCGCCGGTGAGCTGCGCCTCGCCGCCCTGCAGCAGCGCGATGTCCGTGCTCGTGCCGCCCATGTCGAAGGTGATCAGGTCACCCTCGCCGATCAGCCGGGCGATGTGGGTGGCCGCGGCGATGCCGCCCGCCGGTCCGGACAGGACCGCACCGGCGGCGAGCCGGCTGGACTCGGCGATCGTGGCCACGCCACCGTGCGAGTGCATGATCATGACCTCGCCCGAGTACCCGGCGTCGAGCAGCTTGGCGCTCAGACGCGACAGGTACGAGGACAGGACGGGCCCGACGTACGCGTTGACGACGGTCGTCCAGACCCGCTCGTACTCCTTGATCTGGGGCAGCACCTCCGACGACAGCGAGACGTAGGTGTCGGGGAGCGCGGCGGCCAGGGCGTCCCCGGTGACCGCCTCGTGCTCGGCGTTGCGGTAGGAGTGCAGGTAGCAGACGGCGACGGCGTCGACGCCGAGGTCCGCGACCTGCTCGACCGCGTCCTTCAGCGACTCCGCGGTCAGCGCGGTGCCCACGCTGCCGTCGGACCGCAGCCGCTCCTTCACCCCGATCCGGCGGTGCCGGGGGACCAGCGGCACCGGCGGGGCCATCCGCACGTTGTAGCGGTCCTCCTTCATGCCCTCGCGCATCTCGATGACGTCGCGGTGCCCCTCGGTGGTGAGCAGCGCGACCTTGGCGCCCTTGCTCTCCAGGAGCGCGTTGGTGGCCACTGTGGTCCCGTGCACGATCCGCTCGGTGCGCGCCAGCAGCTCGGCGCGGTCGAGCCCCAGCTCCCCGGCGAGCACGCGCAGACCCTCGAGCAGGCCCTCGGACGGGTCGGCGGGGGTGGACGAGGACTTCGCGATGACCACGCGGCCGTTCTCGTCGACGGCGGCGATGTCGGTGAAGGTGCCGCCGATGTCGATACCGATGCGGTACATGCTCAGTTCTCCCGGGTGGAGTCGGTGGTGGACACGGGACCGGACTCAGGGCCGGACACGAAGCCGTTGCGCAGGTCCTCGGCGCGGGCCTCGGCGGACCGCGCCTCGGGCGGCCCGAACCCGCCGCCGCCCGCGGACTCGACGAGGAAGACGTCGCCCGGCAGCACCGGCACGTCGATCTCCTTGGTCTTCAGGAACCGCTCCGAGTCGCCGGAGAGCAGGCGGTAGCGGTGGGGCAGCCCGTCGCGGCCGCCGAGCATCCCGAAGGACGGGTGGCGCACGCCCTCACCCGCGGTGTTGGCCACGGCGGGCTCGGCGATCTCCATGTGGAGGCGCAGGACGGAGCCGGCGCCGCCACGGAACTGGCCGTCGCCGAAGGAGTCCGGCCGGAACTCGTGCGTCTCGAAGAACAGCGGGAACCGGGTCTCGGCGACCTCGACGGAGCCGAACTTGGAGCTGCCCATCGCCTGGCCCTCGCCCGCGGTCTCCCAGCCGTCGCCGACGGGGGAGGCGCCGGCACCCGGCCGGGCGTGGAACAGGTGCCAGATGAACTGGCGGTCGGTGCGCGGGTCGACACCCTTGATGGCGATCCGGAAGCGCCGGCCCCAGCCGGCGATGACCCGGTCCGGGCAGGCCTGCGCCATGGCCTTGATCACGGACTCCGCGATCTCCTGCGCGCAGTGGTTCGTGGCGAGCGTCACGGGCGCGGGCGCCTTGGCCCACACCACGGTGCCCTCCTTGGCGATCACGTCCACCGCGCGGAAGGTGCCCGAGTTCTTGGGCGTGCGCGGGTCCACGAGGAACGTCAGCGCCATGTAGACCGCCGACATCATGTTCGGGTACGACGAGTTGACGAAGCCCTTGACCTGCGGGTGCGAGTCGCTGAGGTCCACCGTGAGCGAGTCGCCGGCGACGGTGACCGTGGCCCGGACGTGGATGTCCTCGGTGCCCTGGCCGTCGTCGTCGAGCACCGACTCGCCGGTGTAGACGCCGTCGCGCCAGGTGGCGATGCAGGCGCGGGTCTCGCGCTCGGCGCTGTCGAGGATCGTGTCGACGGACTCGCGGACCACGTCCGCGCCGTACTCCTCGAGGATCGCCAGCACGCGCCGCTCCCCGACGTGGGCCGAGCCGATCATCGCGCGCAGGTCGCCGAGGAACTCGTCCTGGTGGCGGACGTTGGTGGCGATCATGGTGATGACGTCGTCCCGGATCTCGCCGGCGTCGTGCAGCTTGAGCGGGGTGATCCGCAGGCCCTCCTGCCAGATCTCGGTGGCCGCGGGGTTGTAGGCCCCGTGCGTCGAGCCGCCGATGTCGCTCTGGTGGGCGCGGTTGATGGCCCAGAACAGCAGCGTCCCGCCGTCGAAGATCGGCACGAAGGCGGTGAGGTCGGGCAGGTGGTTCCCGCCGTGGTACGGGTCGTTGAGCAGGAAGACGTCGCCCGGCCGGATGTTGTCACCGAACTGGTCGATGACGGCGCGTACCGCCCACGGCAGGGAGCCGACGTGGATCGGGACGTGCTCGGCCTGGGCGATCAGTCGGGCGTCGCGGTCCAGGATCGCGGTGGAGAAGTCCCGGCTGGAGTTGAGGATCTGGGAGTAGGCCGTGCGCAGCATGGCCTCGCCCATCTCCTCGACGATCGCCTCGAATCGGTGGGTGACGACGGAGACGGTAACTGGATCGACCACTGAGGCAGCTCTCTGCTCGAGGGGCAACGACGGGACCCGGCGCACTCCGGATGGTCTCTCGCGGTAGACGGCGGTTCGATATATGGTACGCGAGATACGTTCGGCTGCCTAGGTGGTGGCCGGCCCCGGCCGTCGAAGGAGCCTTCCCGTGAGTGTGGTCATCACCGTTGCACCGACCGGGCCCATCGCCTCCAAGGCGGACAACCCGTCGCTGCCCACCCAGCCCGAGGAGATCGCCGACCAGGTCGCGGCCGCCTACCAGGCCGGCGCGTCGGTGGCCCACCTCCACCTGCGGGACGAGCAGGACCGGCCCACGGCGGACCTCGACATCGCCCGCCGCACGATCGACCTGATCGCTGAGCGCTGCCCCATCCTGGTGCAGCTCTCCACGGGCGTCGGCCTGAGCGTGCCCTTCGAGGAGCGCGAGAAGATGGTCGAGCTGCGCCCGGCGATGGCGACCCTCAACCCGTGCAGCATGAGCTTCGGCGCCGGTGAGTTCCTCAACCCGCCCGCCGGGGTCCGCCGGCTGGCGGCCCGGATGCAGGAGCTCGGGGTCAAGCCGGAGCTGGAGATCTACGACACCGGCCACCTCGACGCCTGCCTGCGGCTGCGCGACGAGGGCCTGCTCGCCGAGCCGCTGCAGTTCAGCATCGTGCTGGGGGTGCGCGGCGGGATGGCCGCGACCCCGGACAACCTGATGATGATGGTCCGCCGGCTGCCGGCCGACGCCGTGTGGCAGGTGATCGCCATCGGGCGGGCCAACCTCGAGCTGACCGCGATCGGCCTGGCGCTCGGGGGCAACTGCCGCGCCGGCCTCGAGGACACCCTCTACCTGCGCAAGGGCGAGCAGGCGGTGGGCAACGTCCCGCTGGTCACGCGGGCCCGCAAGCTCGCGGAGGACCTCGACCTCCAGGTCGCCGACGTGGCGCAGGCGGCACGGCAGCTGCAGCTCCCCGAGGGCGCGGAGAACGCCAGGTGAGCGAGCCGCGCACCATGGGCGCCATGGTCTACGGGCCGGGCCCGGACATCCGCGAGGTCCGCCGCCCCGTCCCGGAACCCGCGGACGGCGAGGTCCGGGTGCGGATCGGGGTCGGCGGCATCAATCCCGCCGACTGGCGCAACCGGCGCCGGTACACCGGCGACGAGCCGGTCGTCCCGCTCCAGGACGGCGCCGGCGTGGTCGACGCCGTCGGGCCCGGGGTCGACGCCACCCGGGTCGGTGAGCGGGTGTGGCTGTGGGAGACGGCCCGCCAGCGCTCCGGCGGCTGCGCCCAGAAACTCGTGGTCGTGCCGGCCGACCGGGCGGTCCCGCTGCCCGCGGACGTCGGCCTGGACGTGGGCGCCGGCCTCGGTGTGCCCGCCGTCACGGCCCACCGGTGCCTCACCGTCGGCGAAGGGGGGCCGGAGCGGCTCGCCCCGAAGGCCCTCGACGGCCGGACGGTGCTGGTGGCCGGCGGTGCCGGTGCCGTGGGTCACGCGGCGATCCAGCTCGCCCGCTGGAGCGGTGCCACCGTGATCGCCACCGTCAGCACCGCGGACAAGGCCGCGCTGGCCGAGGCGGCCGGCGCCCACCACGTCGTCCGGTACCGGGACGGGGACGCGGGCGAGGTCGTCCGCGGGCTCGCCCCGGACGGGGTGGATCTCGTCGTCGAGCTGGCGCCGGACCAGAACACCGAGCTGGACCTGCGCGTCCTCGCCCCCGGCGGCACCATCGCCGTGTACGCGGGCGGCGCGGCCGCCTTCCCGGTGGACCTCGGCTCGTCCCTGGGGGCCAACGCCCGCTGGCAGTTCGTCTCGATCTTCACCATGGCCGCGCGGGCGAAGGAGGCGGCGATCGCCGCCGTCACCGAGGCCGTGGCCGCGGGGGTCCTGGGGGTGGGCCCGGAGGCCGGCCTGCCGGTCCACCACTACCCGCTGGCCGACCTCGGCCGGGCGTTCGAGGCGGTCGAGCAGGGCGCGGTCGGCAAGGTCCTCGTGGACGTCGGCCCCGAGCTCGGCTGAGCGACCGGGACGACCGCTCCTCCGCGCGACCCCCGGGGTCGCGCGGAGGAGCCCGTCCTGCGGCTCAGCGGGTGAAGACGATCTTCCCGGCCGTGTCGCCCTCGAGCATCGCGCGGAAGCCCTCCGCGGCCTTGTCCATGGGCAGCACGTGGCCGATCTCCGGGGTGATCCCGGCGCGCGCCACGAACGCGAGCATGTCGACGAGCTCCTGGCGGGTCCCCATCGTCGAGCCCTCGACGCGGATCTGCAGGAAGAACAGCCGCTGCAGGTCGGCGGACGGGGCGGGACCGCTGGTCGCCCCGCAGCAGATCACGGCGCCCCCGGGGCGGACCGAGCGCATCGAGTGGGCCCAGGTGGCCTCGCCGACGGACTCGAACACGGCGTCGACCTTCCCCGGCAGCCGGGCGCCGGGCTCGAACGTGGCGTGGGCGCCGAGCCGCTCGGCGAGCGCCCGCTTCTCCTCGGTCCGCCCGGTGACCCAGACCTGCATCCCGGCAGCGGCCCCCAGCTGCACCAGCGCCGTGGACACACCGCCTGCGGCACCCTGCACGAGCATGGTCTGGCCGGGGCGCAGGCCGGACTTGGTGAAGAGCATCCGGTAGGCGGTGAGCCACGCGGTGCCGAACACCGACCCGGCCTCGAGCGACACCCCTGCGGGGAGCGGGACGACGTTGCGCTCGGGCACGATCACGACGTCGGCGAAGGCGCCCTGGTGCTTCTCGGTGAGCAGGGTGCGCCGCGGGTCGAGGGTCTCGTCGCCGGACCAGGCGGGGTCGCCGATCACCGGGTAGACCACGACGTCGGTGCCGTCGGCCAGCGTCCCGGCCGCGTCCCCGCCCAGGATCATCGGGTACTGGTCCGGCTTGAGACCGACGCCGCGCAGGGTCCAGAGGTCGTGCATGTTGAGGCTGGCCGCCCTGGTGCGCACGGCCACCCAGCCGGCCGGGACCTCGGGCTCGGGCCGCTCGCCGACCACCAGCCCGGCAAGCGGGTCGGCGGGCTCGGGCCGGGCGGCGTAGACGGCGAACATGGGCGTCTCCTTGGATTCGATGATGTTAGAAACGTAGAGTCATCGAACGGGTGTGGCAACGGCGACGTGACCGTGCCCACCCGAGGACGCGACGAGAGGGGCCGACGCTGTGCGAGCATGGGAGCCGATGAGCACGGACCCGACCGGCCCGCCGGTCACGACCACGCTGCGGGACTCCTATGTCGCCTTCGCCAAGGCGATCGCCGATCCCATGCGGCTGGACATGCTCGTCCTCATCGGGCAGAGCGGCGAGTACCCCTGCACGGCGCTGGAGCAGCAGCTGCCGATCAGCAAGTCGACGATCTCCTACCACGTCAAGGTGCTGACCCAGGCCGGCCTGGTCAAGGTCCGCCGCGAGGGCCGGTTCTTCCACTACGAGCTGCAGCGCGAGGTGCTCGACTACTACGCGCCGAACCTGTTGCTCCGGCTGCTCGACGCACGCTGAGGCCTCTGCCCTCCTGCGGAGCAGGGCGCCGGTCCGCGCCCACCGGCGGTGGCCGGCCCGGTCAGCGTCTCGAACGGCGGCGGTCGGCGGTTCTCCTCGGGGCGCGGGCCACCCCGGTGCGGGGGCTCTCCCTCGGCGCGGGGGTGCGGGAGCTGTTGACCGTGCGCCCCCGGACGATCCCGATGAACTCCTCCATCAGCTCGGTGTTCTCGGCGTCCGGCCAGGTGAGGACGACGCTCGACCCGGGCGCGTCGGTCAGCGGCCGGTAGGTGAGGTCCCGGCGGTGGTGGAGACGGGCCAGGGACTGGGGCAGCACCAGCACGCCGACGCCCGCGGCGACCAGCTCGACCGCCTCGGCGGTCGTGGCGGGGTCGAACGCCGCCGCCCGTCCCGGCCGGTCCCCGGGCCAGGCGAGCGCGTCGTCCTGCGGCCGGAGGACGATCTCGTCGGCGAGGTCCGCCACCGTGGCCTCCTCGGCCGCGGTGAGCAGGTGCTCCTTCGGCACGACGGCCACGGTGGTCTCGGTGTAGAGCGGGATCGCGTGCAGCCCGGCCCGGTCGATGGGCAACCGGACCAGGCCGGCGTCCAGTCCGCCGCCGCGGACCAGGTCCACCACCTCGTCCGTGGTCGTCGCGACCAGCTGCAGGGGGACCCGGGGACGGCGCTCGGCCCAGAGCCGCGCCCACTTGCCGGGGGTGACGCCGGGGACGTAGCCGAGCCGGAAGGATGCGGGGTCGCTCGCCGTCGTCACCGGCCCAGGCTATCCGCCGGTGCGGCCCCGATATCCTGCGCGTATGACGCGGCAGAGGTCGACCCAGACGATGAAGCCCGCGACGGCGGCGAAGAAGCTCGGCGTGCACCTCGACGCGACGCCCGCCGAGTTCCGGGAGGGGGTGGTGACGCGCGACGAGCTCGACGCCCTGCAGGCCGACCCGCCCGAGTGGCTGAGCGAGCTGCGGCGCAACGGCCCCCACCCGCGCCCGGTCGTCGCGGACCGGCTCGGGGTGTCGATCTCCGGGCTGGCCCGTGCCGAGATCACCGAGCCGCTGACGACCGCGCAGATCGCGGCGATCAAGGAGGAGCAGCCGGAGTGGCTGCGCCGTGAGCGCCTCACCCGGGCCGAGGCCCAGCGCGCGGAGGCGCGGCTGAAGGACGAGCGGTCGGCGAAGCCGGGTGCCGGCAGGTCACCTGCTCCAGCACGTCGAGCCGGTCCCAGGTGATCCGGTAGGCCCGGATCTGCGAGGTGACCACACCGAGCCTGGAGGTGTGCCGGTACGAGGCCACCGACACCGCATCGGTCTCGACGTCGCGTCCGGTCGGGCCGACGCCCGGCAGCAGCCACGGCAGCTCGCGGTCGTGGGTGAACCGGACCTTCATCTCGTGCGCGACCCGGCGCTGGTCCGAGATCGTGGACACGCGGGTGAACTCCAGGTTCGACGGCAGGTGGGGCAGCACGTCCTCGGCGAGGAACCGGCGGATCCCCTCGTCCCCTGCGCGCCGATGGCTCCGGAGGCGGTCTGCAGCACGCACCCCGGGTCGACGGACGCCATCGCGGCGTCGAGGTCGCGGTCGACGAAGACAGCGGTGTGGAAGGAGTCGCGGATCTCCTCGATCCTCCATATCAGATGCTGGATCTCCATCGTCATGCTTCCGCACCCTGCGCCGTCCGCGCGCGATGCGCCACCGATGGCTCAAAACGAGACGGGCTACGACGCCTGGTTGAAGCGGGAGTACTCCGGCGCCGACCAGCCCGAGGGGAAACCGTGTTCGGTCCACACGGCCCCGGCGATCCGGAAGACCGTCTCGCGCCCGGTGGCGGGGCCCGGCCCCGGCCCCGCCGCCGAGGTCCGCACCTCCGCCGTACCGGTCAGCTGCAGCGTGGCCCCGGTCCGCCAGTCCGGGAAGAGCAGGCCGGCGGCCGGGTTCACCCGCAGGTTCCCCGCCGTCATCATCATCGCGTTGCCGACGTAGTCCGGCCAGGTCAGCTCGGTAGGCGAGACGACCGTGACGAAGCCCGGGCTGCCGCCCCGGTGCGAGACGTCCGCGCCGTTCTCCGCGGCCGTCGCGACGAAGAAGGTGTCGGCCGCCGCCACCAGGGCCGCCTCCCGGCGGTCGAGCTCCCCGGTCCGGATCGCCTCGGGCGGTACGTCCGAGGGAGCCGGTCCTCGGGCCACCCGGGCCTGGATGTACTTGGGGCAGTTGCCGAACGCCTGGTGCACGGCCACCTCGCCGCCCCCGGGGACGGGGTGCCAGCGGCCGTTGACGCGGAACCGCTTGCGCGAGCGGAGCTCGATCGCCAGGGTCCCGACGTCCACCTCGTCCCGCAGTGCGTCGGCCAGCGGGTCGGTCACCGCGACGGTGGCGGCCACGCGGAGCGTGGACGGGTCCGGTGCGGAGAGGAAGCCCTCCGGCCCGTTCAGGCTGGTGGCCCAGATCCACCCGTCGCGGTCCCGGGCGCCGAGCACCAGCATGCGCTGCCGCATCAGGAAGCCCTCCGCCCCGTGGGGGATGGTGCCCGCGATGATCGGCCGGACCCGCTCCGCCATCTCGGAGGTCCCGGCCGCCCGCTGCGCGGCCAGCTCGCCGGGGTGGAAGTCGGCCATCGGGCCCTCCTTCGTCGACGTCTCCGACGAGATTACCGAATGAACGGTAAAAAACAAGGCGTCCTGGTCACGCCTCCGGCATCAGGAGGTCCGGGAGGAGCGCGACGGCCTCCGCGAAGGCGCCCGTGTCCCCGGTGACCCGGCTCAGGACGAGGGCCCCCTCCATGCGGACGAAGGCGTCCTTCGCCGCGCGCAGCGCCGCGTCGGGCCGGTGGCCGGCGCGGCGCGCGGCCGCCGCCATCGCCTCGATCCAGGCGGTGGCGAGCGCCCGGGCGTGCTCGCGGACCGCCGCCGGGGCCCCCGTCAACGTCATGCTGTCCAGGACACAGGACAGCGCGCCGGCCTCGTAGAACTCGCCGATCCGGCGGGCCGTCTCGGCGATGCCGCGGGCGACCTCCGGATCCTCCCGCAGCGGCGCGAGGATCCGGGTGAAGCGCTGCCCGACCTTCGTCAGCGCCACCTCCGCCATCTGCTCCTTGCCGTCGGGGTAGCGGTGGTAGAGGCTCGCGCGCTGCAGCCCGGAGACCGCCGCGAGATCGCCGATGGCGGTGCCGTCGAAGCCCTTCTCGCGGAACACCGACACGATCAGGTCGATGAGGGTGTCCTCGTCGATCGAGGGTGGGCGTGCCATGCGGCGAACATTACCGAACCTTCGGTCAGCATGGCCGGGCGGTCGACCACGACCATCCGGGACCCGTCAGCGCTCCGGGTAGGTGTGCCGCGCCCCCAGCAGGGTCGCCCACGAGCCGACGCCGTCCCAGGCGCGGAGGACGGCGCGGCGCTCGCGGGCGCTCACCCCGCCCCAGGTGCCGGACTCGATGCGCCGGTCGAGGGCGAAGGCGAGGCATTCCGTGCGCACGACGCAGAAACCGCAGAACGTCCGCAGCGCGCGCTGGTCGGCGGGCGCGGGGCCGAGTGGATCGCTGTCGGTGTCACGGCATCGCGCCGAGGAACGCCAGTCCCACCACGTCACCGATTCCGCGCAATCGGCTCCGGTGCCCGGGCCGGTCCCGGTTTCCGCGCCGATCCCGGTTTCCGCCACGACCACGGTGCATCGCCCCCCGAATTCCGATGAGCACGAATTCTGCTCGGTCGGGGCGCCGGGCGGCACCGAGTAGAACTACTCAGACCCTGCTCGGGGCGGTCGCCGGCTGCAGCCGCGCGGAGATCGACTCGAACAGCGGGCGGCGCTTGGTGTTGTGGAAGGCCGCGATCCACCAGCGGTTCCCGTCGCGCACGAGGGTGTAGGTCTGCGCCTTTCCCGGCGGCCGGCGCCGGCGCCCTTTCACGACGTCCCCGCGCGAGGTGACGACGGCGACATCCGGTCCGGGGAAATGCACCTCGATCCGGTCGTCGGTGAGCGAGGTTCCTTTCAGGAAGGTGCGGAACAGGGCGCGATGGCTCTCGACGATCGCGCTCCGCCCGCGATAGAGGCTGCCGACGAAGGTCGTGTAGGTGGCGTCCTCGAGGAACAGTGCGCCGTAGGCGTCGGCGTCCTGGCGGCCCCAGGCCGCGACCAGCTCCGCGAGTACCGCGCGGACCTGCTGCTCGTCGGTGTCGGTCATCGCATCCCCCTGTTAGTCTCACTGCATCAACACAGTATCTGCATCCGTGCAGACTTTATAGCAGTGGGGATCGAGCGATGCCAGACCCGAGCACGGTGTTCCGGACGTTCGTCGACGCCGTGGGGCTGCACGGGCAGGCCGTCGCGGCGGCGGCGGGACTGCCCGCGACCGACTGGTACGCCCTGAGCGTGCTCGATCTCGAGGGCCGGCTGACGGCGGGGGAGCTGGCCGAGCGCACGGGCCTCACGACCGGCGCGGCGACCCGGATGATCGACCGTCTCGTCCGGGGCGGCCGGGCCCGCCGGGTCGCCGACGAGGCCGACCGCAGGCGGGTGCTCGTCGAGCGCGTGTCCGGCGAGGCGGCCCGCACCGAGGTCGACGACCTGGTCGGCCCGGCGCGCGCGGCCGTCGGCGCGGTGATCGCCGGCTACACCGAGGCCGAACGTGCCCTGCTGCTGGACTTCTTCGAGCGCGCCGCCCCGGCCTTCCGGGAAGGCACCGAGCACATCCGGCGGGCGGGGAAGGCACCCTCCTAGGACAGCTCCAGCGCCGGGAAGTCGTGACCCGCCCAGATCCTGCGCGACTCGACCTCCGGATAGGGCACCACGGCGGGTTCGACGTCGAAGAGGCGGGTGGATCCGTCCGCGAAGGAGGGCCAGCCGGGATCGCCCGTGGTGGCGAAGGAGATCCAGGCGGCGCGCATCTGCGCCGACACGGCCTCGGCGGCCTCCGGATCGGCGATCAGGCCGGCCGGCGCGCCGCGCGTCAGGGTGCCGAAGACCAGCGGGACGTCGAGGCCGTGGCAGGCACCCAGCGTCCCCTCCCAGGTCAGCTCGTAGAAGTGGGCGGTGGTGGCCCGCTCGGCGAGGCGGAGCGAGGGCATCCGGAAGAGCCAGTCGCCGAGGATCCACTCGTACAGGTCCGTGGGCCCCGCCGGCGGGTAGGGCGACGGGGCGAACACCTCGACCGCGGCCGCGACCTGCTCCGCCGTCACCTCGCCGAAGGCGGAGAAGAGCCGGTGCTCGTCGCGGGTGTGGCCGGCGAGCAGGGGGACGTCGTGCACCGCCGCCCACGGGGTCGTCGGCAGGACGTCCCCGTCGACGACCGGTGCGATCAGCACGGAGCGGTGGGCCGCGCGTCCCCAGCGGGCGACGTGCGCACCGGCCTTCGCCGTGACCTCCTCGGTGGCGGCGACGAGCAGGTCGGGGTCCACATCGGACAGATCGGCCACCGAGGCACGCAGGCCGAGCTCCGCGGCGAACGTGCCGGCGACGTCGCGGGCCAGCTCGGGGGCGAAGACCGTCCCGGGGACGCTCTGGGCGACGGCCCGCCGGAACAGCCCGGCGGCGCGCGGCATCGCGAGCAGGCAGGCGACGGACCCGCCGCCCGCCGACTGCCCGAACACCGTGACCTGCGCGGGATCGCCGCCGAACGCGCGGACGTTGTCCCGCACCCATTCCAGCGCCGCGACCTGGTCGAGCAGGCCACGGTTGGCGGGCGCGCCCGCGATCTCCGCGAAGCCCTCGAAGCCGACGCGGTAGTTCAGCGTCACCAGCACCACACCGTCGCGCGCGAGCCGGGTCCCGTCGTACTCGGGCAGGTCCGACGAGCCGATCACGTAGGCGCCGCCGTGGATCCACACCAAAACGGGGAGCCCCGCGTCGGGGCCCGGGTCGGGGGACCAGACGTTGAGCGTCAGCCAGTTCCCGTCGCTCGCCGACACTCCCGGCTGCGGGGGGCGCGGGCCGAAGGCGAGCGCGTCCCCGTCCCGGGGCCGGGCCGCGACCGGCGCCGCGAAGCGCAGCGCACCGAGCGGCGCTGCCGCATAGGGGATCCCGCGGAAGACCGCCACTCCCGATTCCAGGATGCCGCGCACCCGTCCCGCTTCCGTCCGCACCTCGACCACGCGGCGACGGTAGCCACCCCCGCCGGGGACCACACCTGATTTCGTGTCGGGCGATCGGGGGACACGGGCGTCGTCCCGCTGCTCGGCCGGTCGACCGATCCTGGCGGGAGGTGATCCACGAGACCGTCATCTCGTGCCCGGAGGGACCGGGACACGACCGGAAGGACAGAGCCGATGATGAAGAAGACGCTGGTCGCAGCGGGTGTGGCGGCGACCGCCGCGGTGCTGGGTGCGTTCGCGCTGGCGGGCACCGCCTCCGCCTCGGAGGGTACGGACGCGGCGAGCTCGAAGGGCCTGATCACGCGGACCGTGCACTCGCACGCGGCCCCGAGCGTGTACAGCCCGCCGGTCTCGGCGCTGCAGAAGGACCAGCCGGTCGCGGTGCGTTGCTTCGTCGAGGGCGAGAAGCCGCCGGGCAGCGACAACCCCTACTGGTTCCGGATCACCGACGCCAACGGCTCCTCGTTCGTCGAGAAGAGCGCGATCATGGTGCCGCCGACCACCCCGCGCTGCTGATCCCCGCGTTGCGCGGTCCCGACGGGCTGGCGAGACTCGGCCGATGGACCACGAGGCCGAGGCTCGCCGGCACGCCGAGAAGGCGGCCGACCACCTGGCGGACGACGACGCCGCGGGGCACGCCGCCCTCGCCGCCTACCACGCGTCGCTCGCGACGAACGAGCTGCTGCGCAGCCTGCTCGCCCGCCGCGAGACCCCTCCACCGACCGAGCCACCGCCCCCGGCCGCCACGCCGCCGGGACCGCAGCGACCGGACCCGTACCGGGTCGACATGTAGCGCTGTCACCGGGTGAGGCCGGCGAGGGCGGTGGGGATGCTCCGTCCGGCGGCGTGACACCGGCCGTCGCGGGAGCGTAGTGCTGCCACACTGCGCCCGTGAACCTGCCGGATCCCGCGCTCGTGGTGCTCGTCGGGCCCGCCGGTGCGGGCAAGTCGACCTGGGCCGCGGGCCGGTACCGGGACGCCGAGATCGTGTCCTCCGACGCGCTCCGCGCGCGCGTCGGCTCCGGCACGGCCGACCTCGACGCCTCGGACGACGCGTTCGCGGTGCTCGAGGCCGTCGTGGCGGCACGGCTGCGGCGGGGGCTGACGACCGTCGTCGACACCCTGGGCCTCGACGCCGGCCGGCGGGCCGGGTGGCTCGCCGCCGGCCGGGCGGCGGGGATGCCGTGCGTGACCGTCGTGTTCGACACCCCCGCCGACCTCTGCCGGGCCCGGAACCGGAGCCGCGACCGGCCCGTGCCCGCCAGGGTGCTGACCGCGCAGGTCCGGCGGATGCCGGCGGTGTCGGCCGAGGTCGCCGGCGAGGGCTGGGATCTCGTGGTGCGGGAGGACGGCGGCCCGGCCGGGCCCCCCGCCGGCCCGGCCCCCGCGACGGGCCGTCCGGCCGGCGGGGCTCCGCTGTTCGCCGGGCCAAGCGGGCTCTCCTTCGTCCTGCAGGTGTCCCGCTTCCCCTGGGGGACGGAGCCCTCGGAGTGGCTCCGGGACGTCGCGCGGGCCGCCGAGGAGGCCGGGTTCGCCGGGCTCGCGCTGATGGACCACCTGATCCAGATCCCGCAGGTCGGACAGCCTTTCGAGGCCATCCCCGATCCGCTGGTGACCCTGGGGATGCTGGCTGGCGCCACGACCACCCTGCATCTCGGCACCCTGGTCTCCCCGGTGACCTTCCGGCCCGCGGGCGTCCTCGCCAACGCGATGGCGACCCTGGACGTGCTCTCCGGCGGCCGGGCCTTCTGCGGGCTCGGCGCGGGCTGGTGGGCCCGCGAGCACGCCGGGTTCGGCCTGCCGTTCCCCGCGGCGGGGGAGCGCGTGGACCTGCTGGAACAGGCGATCCCGGTCCTGCGGGCACTGTGGGCGCCGGGCACGAGACCGCTCGCCGGCCTGCCCGAGACGACCTGCTATCCCCGCCCGGTCGGCGCGCTCCCGATCATCGTCGGGGGCACCGGTCCGCGGGTCCTGAGGATCGCCGCGACCCTCGGCGACGCCTGCAACGTGCCGGCGGCCCGCCTCGACGAGGTCGGACCGCAGAAGCGGACCACCGTGCTCGACGTCCCGGTCCTCGGCGACGACCGCGAGCACGTCGCACGGCTGGTCGAACGCCTCCGGGGCCGGACCCCCGCGACCACCTACGCCGCCCGCCACCACGCCGGCACGGCCGCCGAGCACACCGAGCGCTACCGCGGCCTCGCTGCGGCCGGCGTCTGCACTGCCTTCGTCGCCCCGGCCGAGCTCACCGGCCCGGACGACGTCGCCCGCTGGGCCCCGGTGATCGCACACTCCTCGTGAGTGCGCGGCGGCTCAGTACGCGATGAAGAGGATCTCGTCGCGGGAGTACTCGTGGTCCGGGTGGTTCTCCTTGAGATGTGCCTGGGTCTTGACGACCAGCTCGTCCTCGTTCTCGGCGGTGATGTGCTCGCCGCACGGGCAGCTGAGGTTCTTCTTCATGTCCCCAGCCTAGGACGCGTCCCGGCCCGTGTGCGCGGTCGATCGGATGAACGCATGCGCACGCGGGCGGGGCCACGCGCGGGTCAGATCCGCACCGGCAGCCGGTGCAGCCCGCGGATCAGCGAGGTGTCCCGCCAGGTCAGGGTCTCCGGCTCGGCCGCCAGCTCCATGTCGGGGAAGCGGGCGAGCAGGGTCCGGAAGGCGATCTCGCCCTCCAGGCGGGCCAGTGGCGCGCCGAGGCAGTGGTGCACCCCGTACCCGAACGCGACGTGCCCGGAGGCGTCCCGGGTGACGTCCAGCTCGGCGGCCCGCTCGTAGCGCTGCGGGTCCCGGTTCGCCCCGATCAGGGACACGAGCACGATCTCGCCCGCCGGGATCTCCGTGCCGCCGATCTCGACCGGGGCCGTGGTGAACCGCAGCGTCGCGAGGTTGATGGGGCCGTCGTACCGCAGGAACTCCTCCACGGCGTTGGGCACCAGGTCGGGGGCCGCCAGCAGCGCCGCGCGCTGGTCGGGATGGCGCAGCAGGGCGAGCGTGCCGTTGCCGATCAGGTTGACGGTCGTCTCGTGCCCGGCGATGAGCAGCAGGAACGCCATGGAGATGGCCTCGTTGGTGGACAGCGAGTCCCCGTCCTCGCTCGCCGCCACGATGGCGGAGAGCATGTCGTCGGCCGGGTGCTCGCCCTTCTCCGCGACGAGCGCGGCGAGGAACGCCGCCATGGCCCGGGCGGCCGCGGAGCGCTCCTGCGGGCCTGCGGAGGAGAGCAGCGTGGTGGACCAGGCCCGGAAGTCCTCCCGGTGCTCCTCCGCCACCCCGAGGAGCTCGCAGATCACGGTCATCGGCAGCGGGAAGGCGAACTCGTCGAAGAGGTCGACCTCCGGGCCGTGCGCGGCCATGGAGTCGGCGAGCCGCTCGGCGATCTCGACGATCCGCGGCCGCATCCGGGCGACCGCCCGCACGGTGAACGCGCGGTTGACGAGCCTGCGCAGCCGGGTGTGGTCCGGCGGGTCCGTGTTGAGCATGTGCTCCACCAGCGAGTTCGCGAACTCCTCCTGGCGGATCGGGGCGCCCGCGTGCTGCTGCACCACCTCCGCGACGGTGCGCCCGTCCTTCGACAGCCGCGCGTCGTTCAGGGCCGGGCGCGCGTCCTCGTAGCGGGTGACGATCCACGCCCGCACGCCGATGGGGGTCACCACGCGGGCCACGGGAGCCTCCTCGCGCAGGCGCCGGTAGAGGGCGTCCGGATCGGCGAAGAAGTCGTCGCCCAGCAGCATCGGGTCGCCTGTTGTCCGGGTCATTCCTGTTGTCCCCCTTTGTCCGGGGTCGCCACCGCCGACGACCCCGCCCCGACGCTAGACCCGCCGGAGGCAGGTGGCCCGGAGGTTTCGTGAACGTCCTACGCTGACCCGGTGACGACCGGGGAGCGGCTGAACGACGGGCTGTCGGTGTTCACCGTCGGGAGCGGGCCGCCGCTGGTGTCGATCCCCGGGCTGGGCGAGGGCACGGACCTGTCGGTCCGGGTGCCACGGACGGATCTCGTCTCCGCCCGCGCGATCGCGACGTCCACCGGCCGCACGGTGCACGTCATCGCGCGTCCGCTCGATCCGCCGCCCGGCATGAGCATCTCGGAGCTCGCCGGCACCTACGCCGGCGCGATCCGGGAGCGGTTCGGCGGCCCGGTGGACGTGTTCGGGGCGTCCGCCGGCGGGGTGACGGGCCTGCAGCTCGCCCTCGACCATCCGGACGTGGTGCGGAAGCTGGTCGTCGCGGTGGCCGCCGCACGCCTCGGCGACGACGGGCGGCGGCTGCTGCGGGAGGGCGTCGCGCTGGACGGGCGACGGTGGCGGGCGGCCTGGTCGGGCAGCGGGGCGATGACGCGCGGCCCGGTCCGTGCTGTCGCGTTCACCGCGATGGCGCTCGCCGGCAGCCGCCCGCGGGCGGCGGGGGAGCTCGCCATGGTCGAGGGCGGCCAGACCTGGGACGTCACCGCCCGGCTCGGCGAGATCACCGCGCCGACGCTGGTGGTGGGCGGCACCCGGGACGCGCTGTTCCCGAAGGAGCTGATCGAGGCGACGGCCCGCGGCATCCCGGGCGCCCGCCTGGTCCTGCTCCCGGGCCGCGGTCACCTCACCACCCTGTTCGACCGCCGCGGCTCCCGCGCCATCGCGGCCTTCCTCGCCACCCCCTGACCCGCACCAACCCCGCGAGTCGGCACTTTCGGTCGTCCGAAACACACCGCTGCGACGCCCGTCAGGGACGGGAGACCAGACGGTCCAACAGGTCCTCCAGCCTGCGCCGCTCCGGTCCGGACAGCTCGCCCGTCGAGGGCGCGAGGGCCGCGGCGACCTCGGCCCGCAGCCGGTGGCCCAGCGCGACCCCCTCCGCGCCGAGGACGACGTCGACCGCCCGCCCGTCTCCCTCGCCGGGCAGCCTGCGGAGCAGCCCGCGCTCCTCGGCGCGGGCGACCAGGCCCGTCATCGTGGACTTCTCCAGGCCCAGGAACTCCGCGAGCGCGGTCATCCGCAGCCGCCGGTCCCGCAGTATCGCCAGCACCCGCAGCTGGGTGAGGGAGAGGTCGTGCGCGGCGGCGATCCGCGTGAGCACGGCCATCGTGGTGAACGCGCTGCGCACCAGCGCGTCGACGAGCCCGTCCCGGCCCACGGCGTCCTCGGTCATGGCTCCGATCGTACTTGAAGTGATTCGTACTACGCACTAATCTAGTTCGTAGTACCAACTAGTTGAGGAGATCGTGATGCACGCTGCCCTCGTCTCCGCGTTCGACCGGCCGCCGCGCTACGCCGAGGTTCCGGAACCCGTCGCACAGGGCCCGCACGAGCTCGTCGTCGAGGTCGTGGCCGCCGGGCTGCACCCCCGGGTGCGGTCGCAGGCCGACGGCTCGCACTACACGAGCACCGGCGTCCTACCCCTCGTCCCGGGTGTCGACGGGGTCGGCCGCGACCCCGACGGCACGCTGCGGTACTTCGTCCTCCCGGACACCCCGCAGGGCTCGTTGGCCGAGCGCACGGTGATCGACTCCCGGCGCTCGGTCGTGCTCCCGTCCGATGTGGATCCCGTGGCGGTGGCCGCCGCGATGAACCCGGCGATGTCGTCCTGGGTCGCGCTGCGGCGGCGGATCACGGTGCCGGACGGCGCTTCCGTGCTCGTCCTCGGTGCCACCGGCAGTGCCGGGCGGATGGCGGTGCCGATCGCCCGCCGGCTCGGGGCCGCCCATGTCGTCGCCGCCGGGCGGGACCGGGCGAAGCTCGCCGCGATGACGGGGGTCGAGACGGTGTCCCTCGACGATCCCGCCGCCGTGGGCCGGGCGGCGGCGGAGGTCGACGTGGTCCTCGACTACGTCTGGGGTGCGCCCTCGGCGGCCGCGATCGTCGCCGTCGTGACCGCCCGCGCGGACCGTTCCCGCCCGCTGACCTGGGTGCAGATCGGGTCCGTCGCCGGGCCCGAGGCCGCGATCCCATCCGCCGCCCTGCGCGCCGCCCGGCTGCAGATCGTCGGGAGCGGACAGGGTTCGGTGCCCACCGCGGACATCGTCGCCGAGCTGGCGGCGCTCGTCCCCGAGATCCCGGGTCTCGACGTCGACGCGGTGCCGGTCGCGCTGGACGACGTCGCCGAGGCCTGGACCTCCCGCAGCGGTCGCCGCATCGTGCTGGTGCCGTAGGGGGTCCTGCGGTGGCGGTCGTTGGGCGCCCGCACCGCGGCGGATCAGGTCTCCCGGTGCGCGGGCGCGACGCCGCCGATCCGCTCGGTGAGCCGCAGGCCCGACTCGCGGATCAGCTCACCGGCCTTCGGCACGGTGTCCTTGTCCAGCTCGGACGAGAAGGCGAGCGAGACGAGGGCGAGGGTGACGGCGCCGCGGTCGTCGAACACCGGCGCCGAGATGCCCGACTGGCCCGGGTCGTACTCGCGCACGCTCGAGGCGTACCCGTTGGCGCGGACCTCGGCGAGCACCTGGTGGAGGCGGGCGTGGTCGACGACGGTCTCCCCGGTGAAGGCGGTGAGCCCGTGCCGTGCCACCGCGCGCTCGACCTCGTCCGCCGGCAGCCAGGCGTGGAAGGCGCGCATGATGGCCGGCGCGGAGAACGGGAACGTGTCCCCGAGCCCCACGGTGATCCGCACCCCCTGGCGCAGGTCCGCCCTGGCCAGCACCGAGTACTCGCCTGGCCCGGTCTGCCGCACCGCGAACACGAGGTGACCCAACAGGCGCGCGAGCTCGTCGATCTCGGACTGGACCAGCTCACCGAGCCAGTCCTCGCGCGTGCCCGCCAGGGTGAGCAGCCGCGGGCCGAGCCACCAGCCCGCACGGTCGTCGCGGGTCGCGGCCCAGCCGGCCCGCCGGAGGGTGCCGAGGATGTTGTAGGCGGTGCTGCGGTTCAGGCCGAGGTCGTCGATGAGGACGCCGGTGGCGACGGGATCCGGCCACGCGCGGGCGATCCGCTCCAGGAGCCGCACGGCGTTCATCACCGCGGGGACGTCGCTCGCCATCCGGTCTCCTTCCCTGGTCGCGTCGCGGGCTCAGGGCTGGTCACCGTATCCGACGGGGGTCCGGTCGGCTCGACGCCCGCGGCCGCGGTGTGGCCGTCCGGTGCCCGAGAGAGGAGGCCGGGGAGGTGCGCGGGATCGACGGGCGCGCCGAGACCCGGAGGCCGGCTCGCGGGTTCTAGGCGGTGAGGGACTTCGACCGTTCGACGGCGAGGCGGTCGACGAGGTCGTTCATCTCGTCTCCCGAGTGGCCCTTGGTCCAGCGGAAGGAGACGTCGCCGCGGTCGTTGACCAGCTCGATCAGGGGTTCCCAGAGGTCCCGGCTGACGACGGGCTTGCGCTGGCTGGTGGTCCAGCCGCGGGCGATCCAGCCCTTCCACCAGGCGTCGCGGAAGCAGTTGACGACGTAGGTGGAGTCGCTGACCACGACGAGCGGGCCGTCGAGAGCCCGGACGGCCTCGAGCGCGGCCTTGATCTCCATGCGCTGGTTGGTGGTCGCCGGCTCGCCGCCGCTGGCCTGCCGCCCGTCCCTGGTGGCCCAGGCCCAGCCGCCGGGCCCGGGGTTGCCCGAGCACGCGCCGTCCGTCCACACCTCGAGGGCACCCTCGGCCGCGGGCATGTCCGGCTTCACGGCCTTGCCCACCTTCTTCGCGGGCCGGGCCGCCGTGCCGCCGGTGGCGCCGGCGCTGTCCGAGGGGGCGGTGGCGGCGCAGGCGGTGTGCGCCCAGCGCTCGCCCGCCCGCGCGATCTCCTCGCCGGGGCGGACGGGGGCGGCACAGACCCCGCAGGTGGTGGCGTACTTGGCGGTCATCGGCATCACGGCAGGTTATCGGGGCGGTTCGATCGAGGCCGTCAGGGAGGCCGCGATCTGCCCGCCCAGCTCCTCCGGACTCAGCGGCCCGTCCGGCCGGTACCACTTGTACGACCAGTTCACGGCGCCGAGGCACATGTTCACGTAGACCTTCGGCGACATCCCGAGCTGCACGGCGGGATACGCGTCGAGGTGCTGGCGCAGCGCGGTGGCGAACAGGTCCTCGAAGTTCCGCCGCCGCGCCAGGACCTCGGCCGCCAGCTCCGCGGGCAGCTCGTGCTCCTCCTCGAAACACACCTTGAGCAGCGCCTGGTGCCGGCAGGTGTAGGCGACCCGGGAGGCGATCAGGTCCCGGATGGCGGCGACGGGGCTGTCGGCGGCCGCGACGGTCGCGCGGCCGAGCACGAGGCTCTCGTCCAGCACGTCGGAGTACAGCCGGACGAGCAGCTCCTCCTTGCTGCGGAAGTAGTGGTAGAGCGTCGGTTTCGACAGCCCGACCGCCGCGGCGATCTCGTTCATCGAGGTGGCGCGGAAGCCGCGCCGGCTGAAGATCTCCGCCGAGGTCGACAGCACGCGCTGCCGCCGGGCGTCCGCCCTGCTGAGCGTCGCTTCCGTCATCAGCCCTCTTCACCGGCCCTTCGTGTCGGCCCTCAACCGTAGCCCCCACTTGACAGGGTGCCCCTGCCGCGCGAAAGTTCGACCGCCCGGTCGGTCGACTTTGTGAGGCAGTGCACATGCTATTCGAGCTCGACGACGAGCACACGGCCTTCCGCGACACCTGTCGCGACTTCACCGATCGCGAGGTCCGGCCACTGGTCGACGCCGCGGAGCAGGGCGGGTCGTTCCCCGCCGAGCTGTGGAAGCCCCTGGGTGCCGCGGGACTGCTCGGCCTGGTCACGCCCGAGGAGCACGGGGGACCGGGCGGGGGCGCCCTCACCGTCGCGGTGCTGGCCGAGGAGCTCGCCCGCGCCAGCGGCGGGATCGCGGTGACCGCGCTGGTCAGCGCGTACATGGCGGGGCCGCACCTCGTCCGGCACGGCACCGAGGCCCAGCAGGCGCGCTGGCTCGGGCGGCTGGCGGGCGGCGAGGCCGTGGCCGCCATCGCCGTGACCGAGCCGGGCACCGGTTCCGACGTCGCCGGCATCACGTCGAAGGCCCGGCGGACGGACGGGGGCTGGGTGCTCGACGGCCGCAAGATGTTCATCACCAACGCGGGCCTGGCGGACGTGCTCGTCGTCGCGGCACGCACCGGGGGGCCCGGCCACTCGGGCATCACGCTCTTCGAGGTCGTCAAGGACACGCCCGGGCTCTCGTTCGGTGCCCCGCTGCGCAAGATGGGCTGGCACTCCTCGGACACCCGCGAGGTGGTCCTCGACGGTGTCGAGGTGTCGGCGGATGCGGTGGTGGGCACCGAGAACCGCGGCTTCCACCAGATCATGGAGGGCTTCCAGCTCGAGCGGATCGCGCTGGCGGGGATGGGCCTCGGGCACGCCGCCGAGTGCCTCGACCTGGCCCGCGGCTACGTCCGGGACCGGGAGGCGTTCGGCGCGCCGCTCGCGCACCTGCAGACGATCCGGCACCGGATCGCGATCATGGAGATCGAGCTCGACGCGGCCCGGCTCGTGACCCACCAGGCGGCGGCGCGGCTCGACGCCGGCCATCCCGAGGCGTCGGCCTCGGTGGCCCGGGCCAAGTACCTGGCCGCCGTCACCGCCAACCGCGTGGTCGACGACGCCGTGCAGCTCTTCGGCGGCGCCGGCTTCGTCGAGGAGACGCCGGTGGCCCGCCACTACCGGGACGCCCGGATCCTGCGGATCGGCGGGGGGACGGACGAGATCCAGCTCGAGATCCTGACGAAGGGGCTGGCCTCGTGACCGAGCTCGCCGCCGAACCGTCGACGCCGGCCGCCCCCACCTACGACGACGTCGTGAAGGCCCGGGAGAGCGCCCTCGCCGGCGGCGATCCCACCCGCTGGCCCGGCAAGATGCCGGTGCGCGACAGGCTCGCCGTGCTGTTCGATCCCGGGTCCTTCGTGGAGGACGGGCTGCTGGCGAGCGCGGCGGGGGAGGCCCTGCCCGCGGACGGCGTGATCACCGGCGTCGGCCGCGTCGAGGGGCGTCCGGTCGCCGTGATCGCCCATGACTTCACCGTCAAGGCCGGGTCCTGGGGCGAGCTGACCTGCGAGAAGCAGATCCGGATCCTGGAGCGGGCCGATCGCGACCTGCTCCCCGTCGTGTACCTCGTGGACTCCGCGGGGGGCCGGCTCACCGACCAGATGGGCTTCTTCCCGGGCCGGCGCGGCGCCTCGGCGATCTTCCACCTGCAGATCAGGCTCTCCGGCCGGGTACCGCAGATCTGCTGCCTGCACGGCCCGTCGGCCGCGGGCGGGGCGTACATGCCGGCCTTCTGCGACTGGGTGGGGATGGTGCGCGGCAACGCGTCCATGTACCTGGCCAGCCCGCGGGTCGCGGAGAAGGTGACGGGCGAGCGCACCACGCTGGAGGAGATGGGCGGCGCGATGATGCACGCCACCGTCTCCGGCTGCGGCGACGAGGTCTTCGACTCCGACTGGGAAGCCGTTGCGGCTGCCCGGCTGCTGCTCGGCTACCTGCCGGACGACTTCCGGAGCTCCCCGGCGCGCCGCGAACCCGAAGCGCCCGAACATGTTCTCGGGGACGTCGTGCCGTTCGACCCCAACGAGGCCTACGAGGTCCGGGACGTGATCGACGGGATCGTCGACGCCGGCTCCTTCTTCGAGATCAAGGCCCGCTGGGCCGAGGAGATCGTGGTCGGCCTCGCGCGCCTCGACGGCCGGGTGATCGGGCTCGTCGCGAACCAGCCCGGCGTGCGCAGTGGCGCGATCTTCCCGGACTCCGCGGACAAGGCCGCCCGCTTCCTCGCCCTCTGCGACGCCTTCGGCATCCCGCTCGTGTTCCTGCAGGACGTGCCGGGCTTCATGGTCGGCGTCGAGGTCGAGCGTCAGGGCATCATCCGGCACGGCGCGAAGATGCTCGCCGCGATGTCGAGCGCCGAGGTGCCGAAGTACACGGTGGTGCTGCGCAAGGCCTACGCCGCGGGCTACTACGCGATGTGCGCGCCGGGCTTCGAGCCGCGGGCGACGATCGGGCTCCCCACCGCGTCGATCGGCCCGATGTCCGCCGAGGCGTCGGTGAACGCCGTGTACGCCAACAAGATCGCCGCGATCGAGGATCCGGACGAGCGGGCGCGCTACGTCGCCGCCCGCACCGCCGAGCAGGAACGCGACATCAACCTGCTCCGGATGGCCGGGGACCTGGTCGTCGACACCGTGGTCGAGCCCGGCGCGCTGCGGGCCGAGCTCGCCGCCCGGATGGTCGACGCCGACCGCTGGACCCGCGAGCCCGGCCGCCGCCACCACCTGATCAGCCCCGTCTAACCGGAGGACGACGATGTCCGAATCGGATCCGCTCGCCCAGCTCATCGCGAACCCGCTGCGGCCCCTGCCGGAGCGCTGGACCGTGGCCGGCCGGGTCGCCGAGCTGGAGCGCGCCCGCGCCTTCGCCACGGCCGACGACTACTGGGCCTGGGTCGCGGAGCAGCAGCGATGGATGCAGCCCTGGGAGACCGTCCGCTCGGGTGAGCTGCCGGACTTCCGCTACTTCGAGGGCGGGCTGCTCAACGTCGCGGACAACTGCGTCGACCGGTGGGCCGAGGACCCGGCCACCGCGTACCGCGCGGCGGTGGTGTGGGAGGGCGAGCCCGGGGACACCCGCACGCTGACCTACACCGAGCTCGCCGACGAGGTGTCCCGGCTGGCCAAGGGCCTGCTGGAGCTGGGCGTGCGCAAGGGCGACGTCGTCGGCGTCTACATGCCCAACCTCGTCGAGGCGTTCACGACCATCCACGCCTGCAACCGGATCGGCGCGATCTACACGGTGCTGTTCTCCGGGTTCGGCGAGGAGGCCGTGGCCTCGCGGCTGCAGGCGGCGCGGGCGTCCGTCGTGGTGGTGGCGGACGCGATCTACCGGCGCACCAAGCGGATCGAGCTCCTGCAGACGCTGCGCGCGGCCCGCGACCGGGCCCCGTCGGTCAGGGCGACGATCGTGGTGGACCGCACCGGGGACGCGCCCCCGTTGCAGGAGAACGAGTTCGGCTACGCCGATGTGCTGGAGAAGGGCACCGGTGGCACCCCGGCCGTGCCGCTCGACCCGAACGAGCCCTCCTTCCTGATCTTCACCAGCGGCACCGAGTCGACGCCGAAGGGCGTGGTGCACAGCGTCGGCGGCTTCCTGCTCGGCACCTGGGCCAACGCGTACTGGCAGGCCGGGTACGAGCCCGGCGACGTCTACTGGGTCGCCGCGGACGTCGGCTGGCTGACCTTCCCGATCCAGGCCGTGGTCGGCGGCCTGGCCTGCGGCATGACCATCGCCTGCTTCGAAGGCGCGCTGGACACGCCGACCCCCGCGCGGTTCTACGAGATCTGCGAGCGCCACCACGTCACCAAGGTGCTCGCCGCGCCCACCGTCGCGCGGATGCTCCGCAAGTTCGGCGACGACCTCGCCGCTGCGCACCCGTTGGGGCTCAAGCTCATCACGATGCAGGGCGAGCCCCTCGACGCCGACACCTTCGACTGGACCACGGACACCTTCGACGCCCCGGTCGTGAACGCCTACGGCCAGACCGAGACCGGCTCCACCTGGACCTACCCGGTGTACGGCGCGGAGGGCCTGAGGGCGGGTTCGGTCGGCACCGCGGTGCCCGGGCACGAGTGGGCGATCCTCGACGACGAAGGGGAGCCCTGCGCGGCCGGGGTCAAGGGCAATCTCGTGCTGACGGCGCCGTTCCCGACCCTGGCGCGCACGGTCTGGGACGACCACGACCGCTACCTCTCGACCTACTTCGCGCAGTTCCCGGGCCGCTACGCCACCCACGACGAGGCCGTCCTCGACCACGACGGGCACCTGTGGGTGCTCGGCCGCGCCGACGACGTCATCAACGTGGCGGCGCACCGCATCTCCACCATGGAGATCGAGGCCGTGGTCACCGCGCATCCGGCCGTCGTCGAGGCGGCCGTGATCGGGGTCCCGGACGCCACCAAGGGGACGGTGCCGATCGCGTTCGTTACCCTCGGCGGGGACGCCACCGACGGGATCGAGCTGGACATCTCGCGACGCGTGGTCGCCGAGCTGGGCGGCTACGCGCGGCTGGAGAAGGTGTACGTCACCGGCGCGATGCCCAAGACCCGCACCGGGAAGACCATGCGTCGGCTGCTCCGCGACCTCGTGGTGCACGGGGAGCCGACCGGCGACACGAGCGCGATGGAGGACCGGTCCGCTCTGGACACCGTCGCCCGGGTGGTGCGGGCCGGTGCATGACCTGCCCCTCGAGGAGCGGACGATCGGGCGCGTCCTCGCGGACAAGGCCGCCCGCGTCGGCGATCGCCCCTTCCTGCACTTCGACGGGAGGACCTGGACCTACGCCGACGTCCACGCCGTCACCAACTCCTACGCGGAGGGCTTCCGGCGCACCGGGATCGGCCGCGGCGACCACGTCGCGCTGATGCTCGACAACCGCCCGGAGCTGATCTGGGCGATGTGGGGGCTGGGCAAGCTCGGCGCCGTCGCCGTGCCGCTGAACACCGCGGCCAAGGGCGACATCCTCGTGTACCTGCTGGACCAGTCGGACTCGGTGCTGCTCTGCGCCGAGGACGCCTACCGGGAGCGGGTCGACCGCTCCCGCGTCCCGGCGATCCGCGAGATCCTGGGCCCGGAGTCGTTGGCCGCCTTCGCCGATCTGCCCGCGGACGATCCGCCGGAGATGCGCGAGGTCACCCACTCCGACCCGCACCTGATCATGTACACCTCCGGGACCACCGGGCCGTCGAAGGGCGTGGTGTCGCCGCACTCGCAGGGGCACGCCGTCGGCCGGCAGATGGCGTCGCTGTCCGGGTACGGGCCGGACGATGTCCTCTACACCTGCCTGCCGGTCTTCCACGGCAACGCACTCTGGTACACCGTCTACGCCGCGCTCTGGGCGGACGCGTCGGTCGCGATGGCGCGCAGCTTCTCCGCCCGCCGCTTCTGGGACGAGATCCGCGAGACCGGCGCGACCGTGTTCAACGCGCTGGGCGCCATGTCCAACATCATCTGGCAGCAGCCGGAGTCCCCACGCGACCGCGAGCACAAGGTCCGCACCGCGATGATGGTGCCCAACTCCGTGGACCTGACCGAGCGCTACGCCCGCCGCTACGGCATCGGCACCACCTCGGTGTTCGCGATGACGGAGAACTGCGCGGTCACCGTGTTCGGCCCGGACGACCCGCCGGAGAAGGCCGGGTCCGCGGGGCGGGTGCGGGACTACATGTCCGTGCAGATCGTGGACGACGACCGGCGGCCGGTCGCGCCGGGCGAGGTCGGCGAGATCTGCATCCGGCCCAACGAGCGCGGCATGATCATGCTCGGCTACTACGAGATGGCCGAGGCCACCGTCGCCGCGACCACGGACCTCTGGTTCCACACCGGGGACCGCGGGTGGGTCGACGCCGACGGCTTCCTCTACTTCGCCGACCGCAAGAAGGAGGCCATCCGCCGGCGCGGGGAGAACATCTCCGCCTACGAGGTCGAGACGGTCCTCTGCAACCACCCGGCCGTCGTCGAGGCCGCCGCTGTCCCGGTCCCCTCCGAGCTGGGGGAGGACGAGGTCATGGCCTACGTCGTGGCCGCCCCGGGCGCGGAGGTGGACCACGCCGAGCTCATCGCCTACTGCGTGGAGAACATGGCCTACTACATGGTGCCGCGGTACCTCGACGTGATCGACGAGCTGCCCAAGACGCCCAGCGCCAAGATCGAGAAGTACAAGCTGATGATGTCGGCGCGGGAGCGCCTCGATGATCTCTGGGACCGCGAGAAGGCCGGGATCACGGTGAGGCGCGGATGAGCGTCGTCTGCGACATCGACGGCCGGGTGGCCCGGGTGCTGCTGGACCGGGCCCCCGCCCGGAACGCCTTGAGCCCGGCGCTGCTCGCCGGTCTGGGGTCCGCTGTGGACGCCGCGCTGGAGGCGCGCTGCGCGGTGTTCGTGCTGCGCGGGGCCGGGGGCTCGCTCTCGGCCGGGGCCGACCTGCCCCACCTGCGGACACTCTCCGGCGACGACACCCGCGCCTACATCACCTCCATCGGCGCACTGCTGGACCGGATCGAGGCCGCGCCGTTCGTGTCCGTCGCCGTGATCAGCCAGTACGCGCTGGCCGGCGGCTTCGAGATCCTGCTGGCCTGCGATCTCGCCGTCGCCTCCGACGACGCGCAGATCGGCGACCGGCACCTGGAGTACGGGCTGCTGCCCGGCGCCGGCAGCTCGGTGCGGCTGCCCCGGGCGCTGCCCGCCGCCCTGGCCCGCCGGCTGCTCTACACCGGCGAGATGATCGACGGTGCCACCGCGGCGCAGTGGGGTCTGGTGAGTCACCACGCCCCCGCCGACGAGCTCGACGCGACCGTCGACGCGCTGGTGGCCCGGCTGGCCCGGCACAGCCCGGCGGCGCTCGCCGGCATGAAGGGCATGTACCGGCACGGCCTGGGGGCCCCGGTGGCGCAGGCCCACGTCGACGAGCGCGAGGTGCTGCTCCGCCACCTGGAGAGCCCGACGATCACCGAGGGCCTGGCGGCCTTCGCCGAGCGCCGCGCGCCCGACTTCACCGGGCCCGCCTTCGACAGGGAGACGCAGTGACGACACCGGTTCTGGGCCGCTGGTTCGAGGAGCTCGAGGCCGGCACGGTGGTGGCGCACGCGATCCGGCGCACCGTCACCGAGACCGACAACGTGCTCTTCACGACGATGACGATGAACCCCGCGCCGATGCACCTCGACGCGGACTACGCCTCCCGCACGGAGTTCGGGAAGCCGCTGGTCAACAGCATGTTCACGATCGCGCTGGTCGTCGGGCTGTCCGTGCCCGAGCTGACCCACGGCACGATCGTCGCGCAGCTCGGTATGACGGACGTGGCCTTCCCCGCGCCGGTGTTCGCCGGCGACACGATCCGCGTGGAGAGCGAGGTCGTGGAGGCGCGGGCCTCGCGGTCGCGGCCCGGGGCGGGCGTCGTGGTCTTCGAGCACCGCGCCTTCAACCAGCGCGACGAGCTGGTCTGCCGCGCGCGGCGGACCGGGCTGATGTACCGCAGGCCTGCCGCACAAGGGAGTGCACAGTGACCAATGACCCAGCGACCAGTGAACCCGTGACCAGGACCGACGTCCCGGCCCCGCCGATGCGGCGGGTGGCGGCCTCCGTACTCATCGGCACGACGATCGAGTGGTACGACTTCATCCTCTACGGCTCGGCCGCGGCGCTCGTGCTGGGCCCGCTGTTCTTCCCCGGCCACGATCCCGTCGCCTCGACGCTGCTGGCGTTCAGCACGTTCGCCGTCGGGTTCGCGGCCCGCCCGCTCGGCGGGATCGTGCTGGGGCACTTCGGGGACCGCATCGGGCGCAAGAAGATGCTGGTGCTGTCGCTGTCCATGATGGGCATCGCCACCTTCCTCATGGGCCTGCTGCCCACCTACGCCACGATCGGCGTCGCGGCGCCGATCCTGCTGGTGCTGCTGCGGCTGATCCAGGGCTTCGGTGTCGGCGGCGAGTGGGGTGGCGCCGTGCTCACGGCCGTCGAGTCGGCAGGCCCGGGCAAGCGCGGATTCTTCGGCAGCCTCCCGCAGGTCGGCGTGCCCGCCGGGCTGTTCCTCGCGACGCTGGTGTGGTTCGGCGTCTCGCAGATGCCGCAGCAGGCCTTCCTGTCCTGGGGCTGGCGGATCCCGTTCCTGGTGAGCATCGTGCTGGTGGCGGTCGGGCTGGTCGTGCGGGCCACGCTCGAGGACACCCCGGTGTTCCAGGAGATGCAGCGCACGAAGCGGACCGCGCGGGTGCCGCTGCTCGACGCGGTGCGCCGCTACCCCAGGCAGATCGTCCTGGCCACCGGCTCGATGATCTCCACGGGCGGCTACTTCTACGTCGTCAACACCTACGCGCTGTCGTACGCGAAGACGGCGAAGACCCAGAGCGGCAACGCGATGCTGATCGCGGTGCTGGTCGGCGCGGTGATCTCCGTGGCGGCCCTGCCCGTCTTCGGGGCGCTGGCGCAGCGCCGCGGCCGGCGCACGATGATCATCGTGGGGCTGGCGGCGATGGCGGTGTGGATCTTCCCGACGTTCCTGGCGATCGACAGCGGCAGCGTGGTGTGGCTGATCCTGGCCTACGTGGTCGGCTCGGTCCTGTTCGCGGTGTCGTACGGACCGCAGGCCACCTTCATCACCGAGCTGTTCGACGCGAGTGTGCGGTTCAGCGCGTCGTCGGTGTCGTTCCAGCTCGGGGTGCTGCTGGGTGGGGCGATCGCACCGCTGGTGGCGGCCGCGCTGGTCGCGGGCACGGGGACGTCGATGAGCGTCGCGGGGTACGTGGCGGCGCTGTCGCTGCTGTCGCTCGCGTGTGTGTTCGCGGTGTCGCAGAAGGACATCAGGCGCGGCAGTGAGGACATGAGTTGATCACCGAGTACCTGGATGACATCTCGGCGGGGGACACGCACATCAGCCGCGCCCGCACCATCACCGAGACGGACATCGTGAGCTTCGCGATGTTCACCGGCGACTGGCACCCCATCCACACGGACGTCGAGTACGCCGCGGCCGATCCGCGCTTCGGTGGGCGGATCGCCCACGGTGCCCTGGTGATCTCGGTGGCGCTGGGGCTCGTCGAGTTCCGGCCGGAGGCCATGAAGGCCTTCTACGGCATCGACGACCTGCGGTTCGTGGCGCCCACCCGGATCGGCGACACCCTCCACGTCGAGACCGAGGTGCTCGACGTCCGTCCGAAGGGGACCGACGACGGCGTCGTCACCTCACGGTTCGAGGTGCTGAACCAGAAGGGCGAGAAGGTCGTGGTGGCCACGCTGAAGGCCCTGGTCGTGCGGGAGGGTGCGGCGTGACCTTCCCCGTACGCAGCCTGATGTTCGTGCCGGGTGGGCGGCCCGAGCTGCTCGACAAGGTCTCCCGCTCCCGGCCGGACGTCGTCGTCGCGGACCTGGAGGACGCCGTCGCGCCCGGGGACAAGGAACGGGCGCGGGCGGCGATCGTCGAGGCGCTGGCCGAGCGGCCGGGTGCCGGGGCGGTCCTGCTGCGGATCAACCCGCCCGGCACCCCGTGGTACGCCGATGATCTCGCGGCGGCCGCCACGGCTGCGACACAGGAACGGCTCGACGGGATCGTGCTGCCGAAGTACGAGCGGCGCTCGCAGCTGGCCGAGGTCCGGGCCGCGCTGCCCACCGGGGCCCGGGTCGTCGTCGGGCTGGAGAGCGCGCGGGGGGTCATGGACGCGCGGATGCTGTTGGAGGAGGGCCCGGACGCCGCCTACTTCGGGGCGGAGGACCTGATCGCCGACCTCGGCGGGCGGCGGACGCCCGGCGGGACCGAGGTGCTCTACGCCCGGAGCCGGGTGTGCCTCGCCGCGCACGTGGCCGCGGTCCCGTCGATCGACCAGGCCGTGGTCGCGGTGCGGGACACGGACTTCTTCCGCTCTGACGCGGCGCAGGCCCGGGACCTGGGCTATCACGGCAAGATCTGCCTGCACCCGCTGCAGGTCGAGGCGGCGCACGCGGTGTTCACGCCGTCGGCCGAGGAGCTCGCGCACGCGCGTGAGGTGCTCGCGGCCGCGGAGCAGGGCGTCGGGGTGGTCGACGGGCAGATGGTCGACGCCGCCCACCTCGCCATGGCCCGCGGGGTCCTGGCCCGGGCGGGGGCCACGTGAGGATCGGCCTGATGGTCCCGCCGCAGACCCCGCTCGGCGGGATCGTGCCGCTGGCGCGGCGCGCGGAGGAGCTGGGCTACGACCTGCTGGCCTGCGGCGAGCACGTGTTCTTCCACGTGCCGGCCACCAACGCGTTCGTCGCGCTCGCGGCGGCAGCCGGTGCGACGGAACGGATCCGGCTGCTCAGCGCCGTCACGCTGCTGCCCGTCTACCCAGCGGCGATCGCGGCCAAGCAGGTCGCGACCCTCGACGGGATCAGCGGCGGGCGGTTCGAGCTCGGCGTCGGGGTGGGTGGCGAGTTCCCGCCCGAGCTGGTCGCCTGCGGCATCGACCCCGCGGAGCGCGGCCCGCGCACGGACGAGTCGCTGGAGATCATGAGCCGGCTGTTCGCGGGGGAGACCCTCACCCACGAGGGCCGCTTCGCGCGCTTCGAGGGCCTCCGGCTGGATCCACGGCCGCAGACCCCGCCGCCGGTGTGGGTCGGCGGCCGCAGGCCGGCGTCGCTGCGCCGGGCGGCCCGCTTCGGCGATGTCTGGTTCCCGTACATGGTCACGCCCGAGCAGCTCGCCGACGGGCTGACCGACGTGGGGCAGCGGGCCGCCGCCCTCGGCAGGAAACCCTTACAGGGCGCGCTGTTCTGCTGGGCGGGCGTCGGCCCCGACGGTCCGGCCGCCCGCCGGTCCGCGCTCGACGAGCTGGGCCGCATCTACCGCCAGGACTTCACCCGCCTCGCGGACCGGTACGTCCCCGCAGGCACGCCGGACCAGGTCGCGGCACGGCTGGCGGACTACGCCGAGGCCGGCGCCGGGACCGTCCTGTTCGCCCCCGCCTGCGGTGACGACGAGCTGGACCGGGCCGTGGAGCTGTTCGCGCGGGAGGTGGCGCCGGCGCTGCGCGAACGGTTCGGTGCGGCGGCGACTCCGCATGCGGGCCCCGGCCCCGCCGGCTCCGCGTCCGCCGGGGCGGGCACCTCACCGGCCGGCCCTGCCGGGCCGGGCGCCGCGTCCGCTGATCCCGTCGCGCCGCGCGATTCGCCGGCCGCCCCCCGAGAGGAGACCCGGTGCTGACCGACGAACCGACGCACCCCCTGCACACCGTGCTGGTCGCGAACCGCGGGGAGATCGCCGTCCGCGTGATCCGCGCCGCCCGTGACGCCGGGCTGCGCAGCGTCGCCGTGTACGGCGGGCCGGACCGCGACGCCCTGCACGTCCGCGAGGCGGACACGGCCGTGGCGCTCGACGGAGACGATGCCGCGTCGACCTATCTGAACGCCTCCGCCCTCGTCGCGGCCGCGATCGAGGCCGGCGCCGACGCCGTCCACCCCGGCTACGGGTTCCTGTCCGAGGACTCGGCGTTCGCCGCCGCCGTCGTCGATGCGGGGTTGACGTGGATCGGCCCGCCCCCGGCGACGATCGCCGAGCTGGGGGACAAGGTCGCGGCCCGCCGGATCGCCCGCGACGTCGGCGCCCCGCTCGCGGCCGGGACCCCCGAACCGGTGCGCGACGTGGCCGAGGTGGAGGAGTTCGCGCGCGAGCACGGCCTGCCGATCGTGATCAAGGCGGCGTTCGGCGGTGGCGGGCGCGGGCTCGAGATCGTCCGCGACGAGGCGGAGATCGGCGAGGCCTACGAGACTGCGGTCCGCGAGTCCACCGCGGCGTTCGGTCGCGGCGAGTGCTTCGTCGAGCGCTTCCTGGACCGGGCCCGGCACGTCGAGGCCCAGGTGCTGGCCGACGTGCACGGCACGGTGCTGGTGGTGGGCCTGCGGGACTGCTCGCTGCAGCGCCGCAACCAGAAGCTCGTCGAGGAGGCCCCGGCGCCGTTCCTCACGGCCGCGCAGGAGGACGAGCTGCGCAGCTCGGCGGAGCGGATCTGCAAGGCGGCCGGCTACGTCGGGGCGGGCACCGTCGAGTACCTGCTGGGCGCGGACGGGACGCTGTCGTTCCTCGAGGTCAACACCCGTCTGCAGGTGGAGCACCCGGTCACCGAGGAGGCGTTCGGCGTCGACCTCGTCGCGGAGCAGTTCCGGATCGCCGGCGGCGCGGGCCTGACCGGGGGGCTGCCGGAGGCCCGGGGGCACAGCATCGAGTTCCGGCTCACCGCCGAGGACCCGGCGGCGGGGTTCCGCCCTGCCCCCGGCACGGTGACCGTGTTCCGTATGCCGTCCGGCCCGGGGGTCCGCGTCGACTCGGGGGTGGCCGAGGGCGACGCCGTCGACGGCCGGTTCGACTCGATGTTCGCCAAGCTGATCGTGTCCGGCCGGGACCGGGCGCAGGCGCTGGCCCGGGCCCGCCGTGCGCTGGCGGAGACCCGGATCGAGGGCGTCCCGACGCCGCTGGCGTTCTACCGGCGCGTGGTGTCCGATCCGGACTTCACCGAGCAGTTCGCGGTGCACAACCGCTGGATCGAGGAACGGTCGTTCGAGCCCGGGGAGCCGGTCGGCGACGTGCTCACCGTGCGGGTCGGTCGCCGGATGATGACGGTCGAGGCCCCCGGACTGGCCGACCTCGGCGACCGCGCGGCGCCGATCCGCCGCGAGTCCGCCGAGCTCCGCCGGGCCGAGACGGCCGAGGTCGCGGGTGCCGCCGTCACCGCGCCGATGGCGGGAACGATCGTCCGCCTCGCGGTGTCCGACGGCGACACCGTGGCGAAGGGCGACGTCGTCGCGGTGCTGGAGGCGATGAAGATGGAGAACAAGGTGCTCGCCCACCGCGAGGGCCCGGTCCACGACGTCTCCGTCGCGGTGGGGGACGCGGTCGCGGACCGGACCGTCCTCTGCCGGATCGGGGACTGAGCTCGTCCAGCGACAACCGTGAGGTGCCCCGCGGGCGGATCACGTGACCACTGATCCGCGCGACGGGTACGTCAGCGAGGGAGACGGGGCGCTGAGGTGCCTGCCGTCGCGATCACCCTGCGATCCTTCCGAGGGTGACGGCGGCGCCGGGGCGGCAGCGCTGACGTCGCGCTCGGAACGATCTTCTCAGGGTGATCATCGCGAGGGAGACGGTGCGGTGCTCCGGACAGCGCGGAGGTGCCGCTCGGATCGATCATCGAAGGGAGACGGTGCTGGCTCGTCGGCGGCTGCGGTGGCAGCCTGGGCGGGTGACGATCCTGCGTGTGCCCGACGACGACGTCCTGGACACCACGGCCCTCGGCGGCTTCGTCCGGTGGCTCGCGGGGCAGGGGCACCCCTTCGACGGCTACGACGCCCTGTGGCGCTGGTCGATCGAGGACCTGGAGGGCTTCTGGGGCGCGGTGTGGGAGTACTTCGGGGTGCGGGGCGACCGGGGCGAGCGCGTGCTGGGCGCCCGCGAGATGCCGGGCACGCAGTGGTTCCCCGACGCGTCGCTCAACTACGCCGAGCACATGTTCGGGCAGGTGGAGGACGCGGACCGGGTCGCCGTCGTCGCCCGCTCGCAGACCCGCGGGCCGAATGAGCTGACCTTCGCGGAGCTGGCCGAGCAGGTCGGGCGGGCGCGGGCGGGGCTGCGGCGGCTCGGCGTCGGGCGCGGGGACCGGGTCGTCGCCTTCCTGCCCAACGTGCCCGAGGCGCTCGTCGCGTTCCTGGCCTGCGCCTCGCTGGGGGCGGTCTGGGCCTCCTGCTCGCCCGAGTTCGGCGCCCGCAGCGTCGTCGACCGGTTCGCGCAGGTGGAGCCCGTGGTGCTGCTCACCGTGGGCGGATACACCTACGGGGACAAGGAGATCGACCGCACCGCGGAGGTCGCGGCGATCCGGGCCGGGCTGCCCACCCTGCGGCACGTCGTCGCCGTTCCGTACGGGCGCCACGAGGTTCCGGACGCGCTGGGGTGGGCGGACCTGGTGGCCGGGCCGGGGCTGCTCGAGTTCGAGCGGGTGCCCTTCGACCATCCGCTCTACGTGCTGTTCTCCTCCGGCACGACCGGGCTGCCGAAGGCGATCGTGCACGGCCACGGCGGGATCCTGCTCGAGCACCTCAAGGCCGGATGCGTGCAGCTCGACACCCGGCCCGGCGACCGGCTGCTCTGGTTCACCACCACGGCCTGGACGATGTGGAACATCCTCGTCTCCGGGCTGCTGGGCCGGGCCGCGGTGGTCCTCGTCGACGGGAACCTCCTGCACCCGGACCTGCGGGAGCAGTGGCGGATCGTCGCCGGGACCGGTGCGACGCTGATGGGCACCAGCCCCGCCTACCTGATGGCCTGCCGGAAGGCGGGCATCGAGCCGGCGAAGGAGTTCGACCTCTCGGCTCTGCGCATGCTCGGCGTGACCGGGTCACCGCTGCCGCCGGAGGGCTTCGACTGGGTCGTCGAGCAGCTCGGGCCGCGGGTGCTGCTCAACCCGATGAGCGGCGGCACGGACGTCTGCTCCGGCTTCGTGTCCGGGAACGTCTGGCTGCCGGTGGTGCGCGGCGAGATGGCCGGGCCGATCCTCGGGGTGGACGTGACGGCGTACGACCCGGAGGGGCACGAGATCGTCGGCGAGGTGGGGGAGCTGGTGGTCCGCCGGCCGATGCCGTCGATGCCCGTCCGGTTCTGGGGGGACGACGACGGCGAGCGCTACCGGTCGTCGTACTTCGACGTCTTCCCCGGGGTGTGGCGGCACGGGGACTGGGTGACGATGTCGCCGGAGCGGACCTTCGTGATCTCCGGGCGCTCGGACGCCACACTCAACCGCGGCGGCGTCCGCCTCGGCACCGCGGAGTTCTACTCGGTCGTCGAGGACCTGCCCGAGGTGGCGGACTCCCTGGTCGTGCACCTGGAGGACGCCGGGGGCGGGCCGGGGAGGCTGCTGCTGTTCGTCACCCCCGCGCCGGGCGCGGAGCTCGACGACGCACTGCGGGACCGGATCCGCTCGGCGCTGCGCCGGGAGCTCTCGCCGCGGCACGTGCCGGACGCGATCGAGTCCGTGTCCGCGGTGCCTCGCACGCTGACCGGCAAGAAGCTGGAGGCCCCACTGAAGCAGGTGCTGTGCGGTCGCCCGGTCGGCGAGGTGATCAGCGCGGACGCCGTGAGCGACTTCGCCGCGGTGGGGGACTTCGCGGCCCACGCGGAGCGGGCGTGAAGGGGCGGACCGCCGCCGCGGCCGGTCTGGCGGCGGCCGCCGCCGGCTGGGCCGTGCGGGACTACCGGGCCTGGAAGGCGCTCGGGCCCGCAGGGATGCCGGCAAACCCGGCCGGCTGGCTGGCCGTCACCGGGATGCGGCTGCGGGCGCGGGATCCGTACACCTTCCGCGAGGCCGGCGACGGCGACGTCAGCCGGCTGTTGATCTCCCTGGACCCGCGGCCCGGGGAACGGCCCGAGGTGGCGCCGCATCCGGTGCCGCACCGGGTGCTCACCCAGCACGCCGGGCCCGCGGAGACCGTCGCCCTCCAGGACGCCGTCGCGGAGCTCGCGGAGCGGCCCGGGTTCGAGATGCGGCTCTCGGACTGGGAGCAGCACCATCCGGCGCTGAGCCGGGTGGACGGGCCCGAGCTCGCGCACGTCCACCCGTCGGACGGTTCCGCGCACGTCGTGCTGTCCCCGCTCGACGCCCGGGTGGTCGTCGGGCGGCGGTGGGGCGAGTTCCATCCACTGGCCGGGGTGGCGCCCGCCCTCCCGTTCATGCCCGGCCTGCCGGCCGGGTACGTGCTGCTCTACCCGCCCCAGGACGCCGCGCAGGTCGCCCGCCTGGCCACCATCGTGGAGGCCGCTACCGGCTGACCGCCCGGCAGCCGGCCCTGCCGGTCAGTGAGCCCGTGAGCGTGCCGAGCAGCAGCACCGCACCCCACGGGCCGAACACCCACACGGGCCAGAAGGGCAGTGGCCGACCGGCGCCCACGGACGTCGCCACCCAGATGACCAGGCAGATCACGCTCGCCAGGGCCCAGGGGGCCCAGATCGCCGCGACCGGCATCCGGGGCATCCGCGGCGGGACGGGGAACGGGCGCTGCGGCGCGGGCCGCGGGGCGGCCGGCAGGTCCGCCGTCACCGCGTCCAGCTCCGCCCTGGTGCGGGCCGCGTAGACCCGGTCCACCCGCTGCTCGTACTCCGCGAGGTCCAGCCGCCCCGCGCCCACGTGCTCACCCAGCCGGGCCGCCGCCTGCTCGCGTTCCGCGTCCCCGATCCGAAGCTCCGCCATGACGCACCTCCCCGTCGTGTGGGACGAGTCTCTCCAGCCGGAGTCGACATGTCAAGTTCGACAGGTCGGCTCAGGACGGTGGGACGGTGCAGCGGAGGACCGCCATCGACCGGGCCGGGATCCGAAGCCGGGTCCCGGCCTGCGGGTGCCGCCGCCGCGGATTGGCGAGCAGCGGGTCCGCGGTGTCGACGACGGTCTCCCACGCCCGTCCGTACGTCTCGTCCGGCAGGGCGAAGGTGACCTGCTGGTGATGGGCGTTGATCAGGAGCAGGAAGGAGTCGTCGACGATCGGGGTGCCCAGCTCGTCGCGGTCCGGGATGCCGCGGCCGTTGAGGTAGATGCCGAGCGGCGCCGTCTGCCCGCGCTCCCAGTCCTCGTCCCGCATGTGCGTCCCGTCGGCGCGCAGCCAGGCGATGTCCGCGATGTCGGAGCCCAGGATCGGCCGGCCCTGGAAGAACCGCTGCCGGCGGAAGATGGGGTGCGCGGCGCGCAGCTCGGTGAGGCGCCCGACGAACTCGGTGAGCACCTCGTGCTCGCGGGCCCGCTCCCAGTCCACCCAGGACAGCTCGTTGTCCTGGCAGTACACGTTGTTGTTGCCCTGCTGGGTGCGGCCGAGCTCGTCGCCGTGCGCGAGCATCGGCACGCCCTGCGACAGCACCAGGGTGGTGAGGATGTTGCGCTTCTGCCGCTCCCGCAGCGCGTGGACCGCGACGTCCTCCGTGGGGCCCTCCGCGCCGTGGTTCCAGGAGCGGTTGTGGCTCTCCCCGTCGGCGTTGCCCTCGCCGTTGGCGTCGTTGTGCTTCTCGTTGTAGGACACCAGGTCCTCGAGGGTGAAGCCGTCGTGCGCGGTGACGAAGTTGATGGACGCGATGGGGCGCCGGTTGTCCGCCTCGTACAGGTCGCTCGAGCCCGTGAACCGCGCGGCGAACTCGCCGAGGCTCGCCGACTCGCCCCGCCAGAAGTCCCGCAGCGTGTCGCGGTAGCGGCCGTTCCACTCCGTCCACAGGGGAGGGAAGCCGCCGACCTGGTAGCCGCCGTCGCCCACGTCCCACGGCTCCGCGATCAGCTTGACCTGGCTGACGATCGGGTCCTGGTTCACCAGGTCGAAGAACGCGGCGAGCCGGTCGACGGAGTGGAACTCGCGCGCGAGGGAGGAGGCGAGGTCGAAGCGGAACCCGTCGACGTGCATCTCGGTGACCCAGTAGCGCAACGAGTCCATGAGCAGGCGCAGCGACTCGTGATGGCGCACGTTGAGGCTGTTGCCGGTGCCGGTGGTGTCGAAGTAGTGCCGCTCGTCGCCGTCGACGAGCCGGTAGTAGGCCTGGTTGTCGATGCCGCGGAAGGAGAGCGTCGGGCCCAGGTGGTTGCCCTCGGCGGTGTGGTTGTAGACGACGTCGAGGATCACCTCGATACCCGCCCGGTGCAGGGTGCGGACCATCGTCTTGAACTCCGCGACCTGCTCCCCGCGGGTGCCGAAGCACGCGTAGCCGTTGTGCGGGGCGAAGAAGCCGATGGTGTTGTAGCCCCAGTAGTTGCTCAGCCCCTTGTCGATCAGGGTCGAGTCGTTCACGAACTGGTGCACCGGCATCAGCTCGACGGCCGTCACCCCCAGCGCCTTGAGGTGGGCGACCATCACGGGATGCGAGAGCCCGGCGTAGGTGCCGCGGACCTCGTCGGGGATCCCGGGGTGCCGGACGGTCATGCCGCGCACGTGGGCCTCGTACACGACGGTCTCGTTGTACGGGATCCGTAGTGGACGGTCGTCGGCCCAGTCGAAGTAGGGGTTGATCACCACGGACGTTGCGGCGTAGGGCGCGGAGTCCGCGTCGTTGAACGAGTCCGGGTCGCCGAAGCGGTAGGAGAACAGCGCCTCGTCCCAGCGGTACTCGCCGTCGACCGCCTTGGCGTAGGGGTCGAGCAGCAGCTTCGCGGGGTTGCAGCGCAGGCCCGCGCCGGGGTCGTACGGGCCGTGCACCCGGTAGCCGTAGCGCTGGCCGGGACCGATCCGCGGCACGTACCCGTGCCAGATCAGGCCGTTGCGCTCGGGGAGCGGCAGGCGTTCCTCGGTGCCGTCGTCGCCGAGGAGGCAGAGCTCGATCCGCTCCGCCACCTCGGAGAAGATCGAGAAGTTGGTGCCACCACCGTCGTACGTCGCGCCCAGGGGATAGGGCTTGCCGGGCCAGACGTCCACACGTTCTCCAGTTCTCGGGGGTGGCCCATCCTCGCCCGCCGACCCCCGCCCCGCACGTCCTGTGAGTGGCAATGGTCGCCATAGCGACTATTGCCACTCACGAGGTCGGGGTGAGCTCCTGGGTGCCGAGCGCGGCAAGGAGGTCGAGCTTGCTGCGCGCGTCGGTGCCGGGGCGCGGGGTGAGCACGAGGACCCGCAGGTTGGAGCCCCGGGTGGACAGCGTGTCGCAGTCCAGGTCGATGTCGCCGGCCTCCGGGTGGGCGATGATCTTGTGGGCGCCCTGGTGCTCCTCGACGATCTGGCGCGCCCACAGCTCGCGGAAGCGCGGGAACTCCTCCAGGCGGGAGAGCAGCGCCGCGACGTCCGGATCGTCCGGGTAGCGGCTGGTGGTGGAGCGTAGGTCCGCCACCATGGACTCCTCGAACACCCGGAACTCCTCGGGGGTGTAGCGGGCCCGGCCGTGGTCGCGGGCGAACATCCGGACCAGCGCGTTGCGTTCCTCCGCGCCACTGGGGTCGCCGAACACCGCCGCGTACAGCGGGTTCCAGTGCAGCAGGGTCCACGTGGCGTCGAAGACGGCGAGCGGATGGCCCTCCAGCTGGCCGACGATGCGCTGCACGCTGTGGGGGAGCATCCGCGGCACGCGGGCGGGGTCCTCGGCGTGGCCGGCGAGGCGCAGGAGGTGGGCCTGCTCGGCGTCCGAGAGCTGCAGGGCGCGGGAGAGCGCCGCGCAGACCTGGGCCGACGGGGTGCGGGCGCGGCCCTGCTCGAGGCGCACGACGTAGTCGATCGAGATGCCGGCCTGGATGGCCAGCTCCTCGCGGCGCAGGCCGGGGGCGCGCCGCGAGCCGTTGCGGGGCAGCCCGATCTCGGCCGGGTCGAGGCGGTCCCGCCAGGTGCGCAGGGCCGCGGCCAGGTCGGCGGTGCTGTCCATGGCTCCATTGTCCGCGCCGCGTCACCCGTCTGCCTGGTATCGGCGTTACCAGGAAGACCCGTCGCTCCCACGACGCAACGATCGGGTGCAGGGTGGACCCATGAGCACTCCAGGCGGGACCCTCACCCTGGCCGACGACCTCGCGCTCAGCCGCATGGGCTACGGCGCCATGCAGCTGGCCGGACCGGGCGTCTTCGGCCCCCCGCGCGACCGCGACGAGGCCGTGCGCGTGCTGCGCACCGTCGTCGAGCTGGGCATCACGCACATCGACACCAGCGACTACTACGGCCCCGTGGTCACCAACGAGATCATCCGCGAGGCCCTGCATCCCTACCCGGCCGACCTGCGGATCGTCACCAAGCTGGGGGCGAAGCGCGGGCCGGAGGGCTCGTGGGACCCCTCGCCCCACAACCTGCGCGAGCAGGTGCAGGACAACCTGGCCCATCTCGGGATCGACGCCCTCGACGCCGCCAACTTCCGCGTGATGGGCCCGGGGCCCGTCGCCGAGACGTTCGGGCCGCTCGCCGAGCTGCAGAAGGAGGGCCTGGTCCGCCACCTCGGCCTGTCCAACGCGACGGCCGAGCAGGTCGCCGAGGCGCGGACGATCGCGCCGCTGGTGTTCGTGCAGAACATGTACAACGTGGCCCACCGGGAGGACGACGCGCTGGTCGACGCCCTCGCCGCGGACGGCATCGGCTACGTCCCGTTCTTCCCGCTCGGCGGGTTCAGCCCGCTGCAGTCCGGGGCGCTCGACGAGGTCGCGGTGTCCCTCGGCGCCACGGCCCAGCAGACCGCGCTCGCCTGGCTGCTGCAGCGCTCGCCGAACATCCTCGTGATCCCCGGGACGAGCTCGGTGGCGCACCTTCGGGACAACGTCGCCGCCGCCTCCCTCGAGCTCCCCGAGGAGGCCCTCGCCCGTCTGGAGAGGATCGCGGCGGAGGACGGCTGGAAGGCCCCGTACTGATCGCCGAGATGAACCTCAGGGCTGTTCTCTCCTGGTCGAAAGCGCCCTGAGGTTCATCTCGACGCGCCTGGGGCTGACCCTCGCGGGCCACGGTCGGCCCGTGCCGCGGGGCACGCGGCGGGCATGATGGGCGCCGTCACCGCCGACCGGAGAGGCCGCCCGCATGGACTTCGCGCTGCCCGAGACCGCCCTCGCCGTGCAGGAGGGGGTGCGCGCGATCGGGGCCAGGTACGACCACGCGTACTGGTCGCGGCTGGAGGAGGAGCACCGCTTCCCGTGGGAGGTCTGGAAGGACCTGTCGGACGGCGGGTGGATCGGGCTGACCGTGCCCGAGGAGTACGGCGGGGGCGGGCAGGGCATGCTCGAGCTGGCCGTGGCCTGCGAGACCCTCGCGGCCTCGGGCGGCACCGGCGGGATCTTCCTCTACATCCTCACCCCGGGGTTCGGCGCGACCACGCTCGCCCGGCACGGCTCCCCGGAGCAGAAACAGCGGCTGCTGCCCGGTCTCGCGTCGGGTGACCTGCAGTTCTGCATGGCCCTCACCGAGCCGGACGCGGGCAGCGACGCGCTCCGCATCCGCACCCACGCCGTCCGCGACGGGTCCGACTTCGTGATCAACGGCCAGAAGATCTGGATCTCCGGGCTGGAGAACGCGGACTGGATGATCGCGATCACCCGGACCGTCCCCGCCGCCGAGGCCAGGCCCCGGACCAGCGGGTTCACCCTCCTGTTGGTGGACGTGAAGGAGGCCGTCGCCGGCGGCACCCTGCGCTACACCCCGATCCCCAAGCTGGGATCCAACGTCGTGACCTCGAGCCAGGTGTTCTTCGACGACGTCCGGGTGCCGGCCGAGAACGTCCTCGGCGAGGTCGACGGCGGGTTCGCCGTGCTGTGGGACATCCTCAACCCCGAGCGGATCCTGGCCGCGGCCGGGGGCGTGGGGACCGCGGACGCGGCGCTCGACGTCGCGGTGCGGTACGCGAAGGAGCGCGAGGTGTTCGGCCGCCCGATCGGCGCCAACCAGGGCATCCAGTTCCCGCTCGCGCAGATCAAGGCGAAGGCGGAGCTGGGCAGGCTGATGACCTACAAGGCCGCGTGGCTCTTCGACAACGACCTGCCCTGCCACACCGAGACCACCATCGCGAAGCTCACCGGGGCGCAGGTGGGTTGGGAGGCCGCCAACCAGGCCTTCCAGACCTTCGGCGGGATGGCGTACTCCAAGGAGTACCCGGTGGAACGGCTGTTCCGGGACGCGCGGATCGCCAAGAACATCCCGGTGGCCGAGGAGCTGGTCCTCGCGCACATCGGTACCCAGGTCCTGGGCCTGCCGCGGTCCTACTGAGGTCGTGAGTGGCGATGGTCGCCGGAGCGACCATCGCCACTCACAGCCGTAGGGGGCCGGAGTCGAGGAGGAGACGCATCGACGGGTCGCCCTCGGCGGTGAGCGAGATGCCCGGGAGCGTGGGGCCGGGGGCGGTGGCGCCGGTCAGGCGGGTGGCGACGATCCCGGTCGCGCCCGACCTGTGCGGGGGGACGTGCCGGTGGGGGAGACCGGCGATCTGCTCGTCCGTGAGCTCGGCGATCGCGAGGAACGGCATGTCCGGGGTGCCCTGGTGGATCGCCAGCGTCGGGCCGTCGGGCACGGTGTAGCGGCGGAAATCGCCCTCGGGGAGGGTGCCACGCAGCACGATGCCGTAGGGGAACGCGGTGCGGGCGGAGCGCTCCGCGAACCCGAGGCCGGAGGCCTGCTCGGTCTCCGGCTCGTCGATCCACAGCAGCTCGACGTAGTGCCGGCGGAAGCGGATCCGCCGGTTGCGGGTGCCCTGCCCGGTGTGCGTCGTGCCCTCGTCGAGGAAGAAGCCGGCGAGAGGACCTGCCGGTTCGGGCGGTCCGGGCAGGAAGGCGATGAGGTGGTCGAGCTCCAGCACGGGATCCAGGGTATTCAGGTGGGGTGATCGATCGTTTCGAGGGCTGGATCGCCGGGCTCGGCACGGCCGCGGGAACCCGCGTCGTGGTGGGGCGCTGGCCGCGCTCGCCGCTCGGGGCGTTCACCGACGTCATGGTCCAGCGGCCGGACGGGCACCGGCTGCTGCTCGCGCCGTCACCTGCCGTCGCGGAGTTCGTCGAGGCCACCTACTCGTTCGACGAGGTGGCGATCGGGCCCGTCGGGTACGTGGTCCGGGGGGACCGGCGGCAGGTGACGGCGGGGCCGCTGGAGTGCGCGTTCCGGATCGGCGGGCGCGCGCCGCTCGGGTGGTTGCTGCGCGGGGTGCCCGGCCCGCTCGCGACGGATCCGCGCTGGGTCACCGCCCTCGACGGCGTGGCCCGCCGGGTGCTGCCCGGGGTGCGGACGGTCGGGACAGCGGGGCAGGGGCGCCGGGAGTTCTACTGCGCCCGCGACCTGCACCGGATCGTCTCCGCGGTGGTGCGCTGGCAGGGAGCGGACCAGGGCGGCCTGACGAGGGTGGACCCGCCGGTCACCTTCGGCTTCGGCTCCACCCCGGCCGCGCCCTCGCTGGTCCGGATCACGACGCTCGTGGAGCGCTGAACCAGGGACGGGTGCTGCCGAGCGCCGCGGCGGCCTCGGGGACCACGGGCCTACAGCAGGCCGAGGGGCTTCAGGGTGGCGCCCGCGTCGGAGACCAGGAGGGATCCCGTGATGTGCCGGGCGCCCTCGTCGCAGAGGAACACGACCGAGACGGCGATGTCCTCCGCGGTGCCGGCGCGGCGCAGCGGGGTGCGGGTCCGGAACTCGTCGGCCAGGCTGTCGCGCGTCGCCGCGTCGTACCATCCCGTGGCGATGAAACCGGGCAGGACGGCGTTGACCCGGACCTCGGGGGCCAGCGAGCGGGCCAGCGAGATCGTCAGCGTGTTCAGGGCGGCCTTGGACGCGGCGTACGCCATGGACGAGCCGGAACCGTCGGTGCTCGACGTCGAGGACACGTTCACCACGGCGCCGGCACCCTGCGCGCGCAGGTGCGGGGCGACCGCGCGGGTCATCTGGAAGGCACCCACCACGTTCACGCGGTAGAGGTCGAGGAAGTCGCCGCCGTCGAGGGCGTCGAGATCGCGATGGTCGGCGGCCTTCGTCCGGCCCGCGTTGTTGACCAGCACGTCGATGCGGCCGAACCGGGCCACCACCTCGTCGGCGACGGCGCGGCAGGCGGCGTCGTCACCGACGTCGCCCTGCACGGTGATCGCCTCCACGCCGAGGCCGCGGCACTCCTCGGCGGTCGCCTCGGCCTCAGCGGCGCTGCGCGAGTACACGATCGCGACGTGTGCGCCCCGTTCCGCGAGCCGGCGGCTCACCGCCGCGCCCAGACCCGTCGCTCCACCGGTGACCACGGCGACCTTGCCGATCATGCTGCCGTCCATGCTGCCCACGCGGACGACCGTAACCCGGCCGCGTTTCCCGGGGGAGGCGTAACGCCGCCGGTCACGACGGGGGACAGCCCCCGGCCGCCGTGGTGTGCACCCCATCGTCGGCCGGGCCGGATCGGCGGACCCTTCGGTGCACGACGGACCGGCACCGGCCGGCCGCGCAGGCACAGGAGAGCACGAGATGACCGCCGAACGGTACGACATGCGCGACCGGGGCCCGGGCGGCTTCGGGATGCGCGACCAGCGCGCCGACATGATCAACAATGTCGCGCGGGACCAGTTCACCTACTACGTCCAGCAGCGGGACAGCCTGCTGCGCGACATCGCCGCGTCCCGGACGAAGGGTCGCCGGCTGATCATCGTCGGGGCGATCCTGCTGGTCGTGGGCTACGGGACCTTCGCCGCCACGACGATGAGCTTCATCTCGGCGATCGCGGACAGCATGGGCTCGTCGGCCATGCCCTCGGCGGACCTGTTCGGGGCGAAGGTCGGCGGCTTCCCGATCGGGATCGCCGGCTGGGCGGTCGGGGCGATCGGCGGGATCCTGCTGCTCGTCGGGATCGTGCTGCACATCGTGGCCGCCTCCCGGCGCCGCAGCGTCCAGCGGGACATGCCGATCTTCGCGCCGGGCTTCCCCGGGGGTGGGTTCCGGTGAGCTTCCACATCGGCTCGCAGACCGCGCAGGTGATCACGAACGTCGACGGCGACTTCCACGGGAATGTGCAGGTCGGGGCCCCACCGGAGATGGTCGGGGACCTGGCCAGGGCCGTCGCGGCGATCCCGCTCGACCGGGCCCGGGGCCGGTTCGCCCGCCGCGAGCTCGACGACCTCGCCGAGGCCGCCCGCGCACCGCGCCCGGAGCGGGCCCGGATGGCGGGTGCCCTCACCCGCCTGACCCGGCTCCTCCAGGGGGCGGGAGCGCTGCTGGCGGCGGCCGCACCGCTGCTCGCCCCGCTCAAGGCGCTGGCGCTGTGGCTCGGCCCGCTGGGCCTGCCTGTCCTGGCGCTGCTGCCCTGACCCGCGAGTCGGCACTTTCCGGAGGCCGAGTCGCACGCTTGCGACGCGCGAACGTCACATCCGGGTTCGGTGGAAGTGCCGACCCGCGGTGCGGCCCGGGATGTCGGGCCGCACCGCGAGGGCTCAGCTCAGGCGCTCGTAGATGATCGCCATGCCCTGGCCGCCGCCGACGCACATGGTCTCGAGGCCGATGCTCTTGTCCTTGGCCTTCAGGCCGTTGAGCAGGGTGGCGGTGATGCGGGCGCCGGTCATGCCGAACGGGTGGCCGACGGCGATCGCGCCGCCGTGCACGTTCAGCTTGTCGCCGAACGGGTCGATGCCCAGGTCCCGGGCGCTCGGGATGACCTGGGCGGCGAAGGCCTCGTTGAGCTCGAAGAGGTCCACGTCGTCCACCGTCATGCCCGCGCGGGCCAGGGCCTGCTTGGAGGCCTCGACCGGGCCGTAGCCCATGATCTCGGGGGAGAGACCGGTGAGGCCGGTCGAGATCACCCGGGCCAGCGGCGTGAGGCCGAGGTCGCGGGCCTTCGTGTCGGACATGACGATCAGCGCCGCGGCGCCGTCGTTGAGCGGGCAGCAGTTGCCGGCGGTGACCAGGCCGTCCGGGCGGAAGACGGGCTTGAGGCCCGCGACCGCGTCGTACGTCACGCCTGCGCGGGGGCCGTCGTCGGTGGAGACGACGGTGCCGTCCGGCAGGGTGACCGGCGTGATCTCACGGGCGAAGAAGCCGTCCTTGATGGCCTGCTCGGCGAGGTTCTGCGAGCGGACGCCGAAGCGGTCCATGTCCTCGCGGGTGACACCCTTGAGCCGGGCCAGGTTCTCCGCGGTCTGGCCCATCGCGATGTAGGCGTCCGGGAGGAGCCCGTCCGCCCGCGGGTCGGTCCAGGTGTCGGTGCCCGACTCGGCGGTGGCGCGGGTGCGGTCCTGGGCCTCGTCGAACAGCGGGTTCTGGGTGTCCGGCAGGGAGTCGGAGCTGCCCTTCTCGAACCGGGACACGGTCTCGACGCCGGCGGAGACGAACACGTCGCCCTCACCGGCGCGGATCGCGTGCATCGCCATGCGGGTGGTCTGCACGGACGACGAGCAGTAGCGGGTGACCGTGGTACCGGGCACGGTGTCCAGCCCGAGGAGGACGGAGACGATCCGGCCGAGGTTGTTGCCGGACTCACCGCCGGGCAGGCCGCAGCCCAGGATCAGGTCGTCGATCTGGGTGGGGTCCAGCTCGGGAACCTGGTCCAGCGCGGCCTGGACCATCTGCGCGGTCAGGTCGTCCGGGCGCATGTCCTTGAGCGAACCCTTGCGGGCTCGACCGATGGGGGATCGGGCGACGGCGACGATCACGGCCTCGGGCACAGCAGCACTCCTTCGTCTTCCTGCTCTTCGGACCAGAGTGTGCACCCTCGGCGCCCGGGTTGTGAGCGGGTGTGTTCTCCGAGACGCCGGGTGAACGGTCCCGGGCAGCGCCCTCCGGCGAGTGCTCTCGCCGCCTGCCGGGACACCGCCTCCCGGGGCGAGCTGCGGAGACGGCGACCGGAACCGATCGAGCACGGCGTCCGTCCAAGCCGGGTATGACGACCTTCGCCGCCCCCCGCTGCTTCCGCTTCCACGATCCCGGGACGCCGCTCGCCTACGGACGCCTGCTGCGCGCGGCCCCCCGCACGGGTCGCTGCCCGATCTGGTTGACGAGCCGGGCGCTGGCGAGCTCGCCGGGTTGGGAGCCGGTGCCGCTCGATCCGAGGCCCGGGTTGCTGCACGAGGGCGTGATCGCCGCGGCGGCCGCCTGGGCGGAGAACACGGCCTGGCGCTCGCACCTCGCCGTGGGAGCGGCGACGCGGCCGGCCGATCTCGTCGCGGCGCTCGGGTGGACGGGGGTGCCGGACCCGGCCCGGTTCTCGGCGTTGCTGCGGGGCTGGGAGGAGCTGTACGGGGCGGTGCTGGTGGAGCTCGACGCCGAGGCGGGGGTGCTGGCGGTCGCGGAGCCGCCGCGGTCGGGGCGGGAGGTCGAGGGGCTCGCCGGTGTGGAAGTGCGGGCGGAGGGCCCGGTGTGGAGGTTCGGGCCGGAGCCGGTGATGGGGGTGGAACAGGGGGCGTGACCACCCGGCGCGACCGCGGAGCCGGGCCGGCCTGCCGACCGTCAGCGCTCGCGGAGGTCCTTCAGCCGCTGGAGTTTGCCGACGGAGCGTTCGAGGGTGTCCGGGTCGACGATCTCGCAGGTCACCGAGACGCCGATGGTGTCCTTGATCCGGCGGACCACCTCGGAGGCGGCCGCGTCGCGGCGGTCGGCCGGGGTGTCGTGGCGGGCCTCGACCCGCACCGCGAGGGCGTCCATCCGGCCCTCGGCGGTGAGCACCAGCTGGAAGTGCGGGGCGAGGCCGGCGGTGCGCAGGACGATCTCCTCGACCTGGGTCGGGAACAGGTTCACCCCGCGCAGGATGATCATGTCGTCGCTGCGGCCGGTGATCTTCTGCATGCGTCGCATCGACGGCCGGGCGGTGCCGGGCAGCAGCCGGGTCAGGTCGCGGGTGCGGTAGCGGATGATCGGCAGCGCCTGCTTGGTCAGCGACGTGAAGACCAGCTCGCCCTCCTCGCCGTCGGCGAGCGGGCGGCCGTCGAGGGGGTCGATCACCTCGGGGAGGAAGTGGTCCTCCCAGATGTGCAGCCCGTCCTTGGTCTCCACGCACTCCTGCGCCACACCGGGTCCCATGACCTCGGACAGGCCGTAGATGTCGACCGCGTGCATGTCCGTGCGGTCCTCGATCTCGGTCCGCATCTGTTCGGTCCACGGCTCCGCGCCGAAGATGCCGACCTGCAGGCTCGTGGAGCGGGGGTCGACGCCGATGCGCTCGAACTCGTCCAGGATCGTGAGCATGTAGCTCGGCGTCAGCATGATCACCTGGGGCGCGAAGTCCTGGATCAGCTGCACCTGCCGCGGCGTCATGCCGCCCGAGATCGGGATCGCCGTCGCGCCGAGCTTCTCGATGCCGTAGTGCGCGCCGAGGCCGCCGGTGAACAGGCCGTAGCCGTAGGCGTTGTGCACCTTCATGCCCGGGCGCCCGCCGGCGGCGCGGATCGAGCGGGCGATCAGGCCGGCCCAGTTCTCGATGTCGCCGGCCGTGTACCCGACGACCGTGGGTTTCCCCGTGGTTCCCGACGACGCGTGCACCCGCCGGACCTCGGCCTGTGGCACCGCGAACATCCCGAACGGGTAGTTGGCGCGCAGGTCGGCCTTGGTCGTCGTCGGGAACTTGGCGATGTCGGACAGCGCCTGGCAGTCGGACGGGTGGACGCCCGCCTCGTCGAAGGCCGTGCGGTAGTGGGGGACGTTGTCGTAGGCATGCTTGAGCGTCCACTGCAGACGTGTCAGCTGCAGGGTGCGCAGCTCGTCCGTCGACATCCGCTCGGCCGCGTCCAGGGTCTCGGATGCCGGCGCTTCCCCGAGCCTCACTGCTGTGTCGCCGAGGTCTTCGCCACCAGGGTGAGGACGTCGTACTGCGCCACGGACTTCCCGTCCTGCCGCGTGACGTCGGCGTCCCAGCGGACCTCGCCGTACTCGGCGGAGTCGCGCGGGGTCAGCTGCTTGCAGGTCAGGGTGACGGTCAGCTCGTCGCCGAACTTCACGGGCGTCAGGAACCGCAGGTTGTCGACGCCGAAGTTGGCCAGCACCGGCCCCGGGTCCGGGTCGACGAACAGGCCGGCGGCCAGCGAGACGATCAGGTACCCGTGGGCAACGCGCTCGCCGAACAGCGGGTTCGCGGCCGCGGCCTCGGCGTCCATGTGCGCGTAGAAGGTGTCGCCGGTGAACTCGGCGAAGTGCTCGACGTCCTCCTGCGTGACGCGCCGCGGGCCGGCGACGAGCGTGTCGCCCGGCTTCAGCTCCTCGAGGTGCAGCCGGAACGGATGGACGTCCGTCGGGTTCCGGCGCGCCCCGTGTACCCAGCGGCCGGTGAGCGCGGCCAGGGTGTCCGGGTCGGCCTGGATCGCAGTGCGCTGCATGTGGTGCAGCACGCCGCGGATGCCGCCCATCTCCTCGCCTCCGCCCGCGCGCCCCGGTCCACCGTGGACGAGCTGGGGGAGGGGGGAGCCGTGGCCGGTGGACTCCTTCGCGTCCTTGCTGTTGAGCACCAGGATCCGGCCGTGGAAGGGGGCGGCACCGAGCACGACCTCGCGCACGAACGCGGGGTCCTCGCTGACGATCGAGCCCGCGAGGCTGCCCTCGCCGCGGGCGGCGTAGTCGATCAGCTGGGCGGTGCTCCCGTACGGCAGGATCGTGGAGACGGGGCCGAACGCCTCGATCTCGTGCGGCTCGGCCCGCTCCGGGTCTCCGACCAGCAGGACCGGCGCCATCGCGGCCCCCTCGCCCAGGTCGGGATCGCCGTGCACGATCCGGGCCGCGGCGGTGAGGGCCTTGACGGCGCGGCGGACCTCCTCGCGCTGGTCCGCCGACGCGAGCGTGCCCATGTCGGTCACCGCGTCGAGCCGGGTCCTCGTGGCCGCGACGACCTCGTCCACCCGGTCCGCGGGGACGAACGCGCGGCGGATCGCCGTGCACTTCTGGCCGGCCTTGACCGTCATCTCGGCGACGAGGCCCTTCACGAACAGGTCGAGATCGCCGTCCGGGCCGAGGGCGGAGAAGTTGAGCGAGTCCGCCTCGGCGGAGAACCGCACCGCGTTGCGGACGATCGTGGGGTGCGTCCGCAGGGTTCGTGCGGTGGTCGCCGAGCCGGTGAAGGAGACCAGGTCCTGGCCGGTGAGGTGGTCGAACGCGTCTCCCAGCGAGCCGGCGACGAACTGCAGCGTGCCCGCCGGGAGCACGCCCGAGTCCACGATCAGCTCGACGAGCTTCGCGGTGAGGAACGCCGTGGGGCTGGCGGGCTTGACCAGGCTCGGCACGCCGGCGAGGAACGCCGGGGCGAACTTCTCCAGTGGCCCCCAGACGGGGAAGTTGAAGGCGTTGACCTGCACCGCGACCCCGTGCAGCGGGGTGCAGAGGTGCTGGCCGACGAAGGTCCCGCTCTTGCTCAGCGGCTCCACCGGGCCCTCGACGTAGATCGTGTCGTTGGGCAGCTCGCGCTTGGCCTTGGACGCGTAGGCCAGCAGGACGCCGATGCCGCCGTCGACGTCGAACTTCGAGTCCCCGAGCGTGGCCCCGGTCTGCGCGGAGACCTCGTAGAGCTCCTCGCGGTGCTCGCGCAGGTGTCCGCCGAGCGCCTTGAGCAGGGCGGCGCGCTGGTGGAAGGTGAGCTCCCGCAGGGCGGGCCCGCCGGTCTCGCGGCCGTAGCGCAGGGCGGCGGCGAAGTCGATGCCGGTGGACGAGAGCCGGGCGATCTCCTCGCCGGTCCGCGCGTCGTGCAGCGGGCGTCCCTCGTCCGTCGGGGTGTGCCACGCGCCGAGTACGTGGCTGCGCAACGGAGTGGTCACGTGCGGGCTCCCTCGTCGTCTCTGAAGTCGGGACTGCCGGTGCGTCCACCGTAGCGTGGCGAACGATCGTTCGGTTGCTTCGGACGCTAGCATGACCGCGTGGAGACGAACAGTGGTGCACCGGTCCTCGTGACGCCGGACGAGAAGGACCCGGCGGTCGCGATCGTCACCCTGAACCGGCCGGACAAGCGCAACTCGCTGACCGTCGAGGTCAAGGAAGCGCTGCTCGCGGCCCTGGAGCGGGTGGCGGCGGACAGCGCTGTGCGGGCCGTGGTGCTCACCGGGACGGGCAGGTCGTTCTGCGTCGGCCAGGACCTCGCCGAGCACGTCGCGTCGCTGCGCGGGGACGCCTCCACCTCCTTCGGGACCGTCGAGAAGCACTACAACCCGATCGTTCGGACGATCGCGACGATGCCCAAGCCCGTCGTCTGCGGCCTCAACGGCGGCGCCGCCGGCGCGGGTCTCGGCTTCGCCATGGCCTGCGACCTGCGGGTCGCCGCGGACACGGCCACCTTCGTCACCGCGTTCTCCGCGATCGGGCTGACCGCGGACTCGGGGCTGTCGGCCACGCTCGTCCACTCGATGGGGGCGGCGCGGGCGACGGAGCTGCTGCTGCTCGGGGAGTCGTTCGACGCGGCGCAGGCGCAGGCGTCCGGGCTGGTCAGGGCCGTGGTGCCGGTCGGCGAGGTGCTGGAGGCGGCGCTCGAGCTGGCCCGGAGGCTGGCCGCCGGGCCGACGCTGGCGTACGCGGAGATCAAGAAGGCCGTCGCGATCGGCGCGGTGTCCTCGCTGGACACGGTGCTGGCGAACGAGGGTGCGGGACAGGCCCGGCTCGGGGTCACCCGGGACCACCGGGAGGCCGTCGAGGCGTTCCTGGAGAAGCGCCGGCCGTCCTTCGAGGGGCGGTAGGGGTGTCGCAGATGTGCGACTCGCGCTACCGAATGTGCCGACTCGCGGGTGTGGTGGTGGGGCGGATCGTGGAGCGCGGCGCGCCGGGGCCGGCTGTGCGGGGTGAGCGGTGAGTACCGCGCCGTCGGATCCGCCCGTCGCTCCCGCCCGGACGCGGCGGGCCCGGGGCGCGGCCGGGGCGCGGCGGCCGGTGTACGACGCGAACTCGCTGCTGGCCGTCGCGGTCGCCGAGTTCAACACCCGCGGCTACGACGCGACCTCCATGGAGGACCTCTCGCGGGCGGCGGGGATCACGAAGTCGTCGTTCTACCACCACGTGAGCGGCAAGGAGGAGCTGCTGCGGGTGGCGCTCGGGCGGGCCCTCGACGGGCTGTTCGGGATCCTCGAGGAGCCCGCGGCCCAGGAGGGCCCGGCGCTCTCGCGGTTGCGGCACATCATCTTCCGGCAGGTCGAGGTGCTGATGGCCGAGCTGCCGTACGTCACGCTGCTGCTGCGGGTGCGGGGCAACACCGAGACCGAGCGCTGGGCACTGGCCCGCCGCAGGGCCTTCGACGCCTCGATCGCCTCCCTGGTCGCCGACGCGGTGGCGGACGGCGAGGTCCGTGCCGGCGTCGAGCCGTCGCTGGCGGCGCGGCTGCTGTCGGGGACCGTCAACTCGATCAGCGAGTGGTACCGGCCGGGGCGCGCCGGCTCGGAGACCCTCCCCGCCGAGGTGGTCCGGATCGTCTCCGAAGGCATCATCCCGCCCGCCTGAGATCCCGACCGGCGCCACGCCCCGACTCGCGGGGACGGACGCAACGGTCCGCGAGTGGGGGTGTCGGGCCGCCCCCGTCGGGGCCGGGTTGCCAGGGCGGGTCCCGTGCGTCATCATGGACCGAACGAACATTCGGTACGGAGGTTCCGATGACGGTGACCGGGCCCGCGGATCCCGCGCTGGGGTTCGACCGGCTGATCGAGGCCGAGCAGCGGATCGAGCCGCGCGACTGGATGCCCGAGGGCTACCGGAAGACGCTGATCCGGCAGATCGCGCAGCACGCGCACTCCGAGATCATCGGGATGCAGCCGGAGGGGAACTGGATCACGCGCGCGCCCTCGTTGCGGCGCAAGGCGATCCTGCTGGCCAAGGTGCAGGACGAGGCCGGCCACGGCATGTACCTGTACGCGGCGGCCGAGACCCTCGGCGTGGACCGCGAGGAGCTCACCGAGAAGCTGATCTCGGCGCAGCAGAAGTACTCCTCGATCTTCAACTACCCCACGCTGACCTACGCCGACGTCGGCGTGATCGGCTGGCTCGTCGACGGCGCCGCCATCTGCAACCAGGTCCCGCTCTGCCGCTGCTCCTACGGGCCGTACGCGCGGGCGATGATCCGGATCTGCAAGGAGGAGTCGTTCCACCAGCGGCAGGGCTACGAGCTGCTGCTCGCGATGGTGAACGGCACCGACGCGCAGAAGGCCATGGTGCAGGAGGCGACGAACCGGTGGTGGTGGCCGTCGCTGATGATGTTCGGGCCGCCGGACGGGGACTCGCCGAACACGCAGCAGTCCATGGCGTGGGGGATCAAGCGGCACACGAACGACGAGCTGCGGCAGCGGTTCGTCGACATGTCGGTGCCGCAGGCGGAGGCCCTCGGGGTGACGCTGCCTGATCCCGACCTGCGGTGGAACGACGAACGGCAGGCGCACGACCACGGCGAGCCGGACTGGTCGGAGTTCAGGGCGGTGATCGGCGGCGGTGGCCCGGCGACGGCGCAGCGGCTGGCGCACCGGCGCAAGGCGCACGAGGACGGGGCGTGGGTCCGCGAGGCCGCGCGGGCGTATGCGGAGAAGCACTCATGAGAAGCGAGCTCACGGCCGAGGGTGGGCACGGCGCCGTGCCCGTCGAGGGTGTGCCGACCGGCGAGGGTGTGAGGCGGCGGGACTGGCCGCTCTACGAGGTGTTCGTGCGGGGCAAGCGCGGACTCAACCACGTGCACGTCGGGTCGCTGCACGCGCCCGATGCCGAGATGGCCCTGCACAACGCGCGGGATCTCTACACGCGGCGCAACGAGGGCGTGTCGATCTGGGTGGTGAAGGCCGAGGACATCACGGCGTCGAGCCCGGGGGAGAAGGACCCGTTCTTCGCCCCGGCCGGCGACAAGGTCTACCGGCACCCGACCTTCTACGTGATCCCGGAGGAGGTGCCGCACCTGTGAACGCCTCTCACGTCCACACCGAGAACGCCTACCGGTCGCTCTCCGAGACCACGGAGCTCGACGACCCGCGGTGGGCGTTCGGGACCGGGATCGTCGAGGAGGAGGGGGCGGAGCTCTCGTCGCCGGTGCCTTCCGGGGTGGACGCCACGGACCTCGCGGCCTACTGCCTCATGCTCGGCGATGACGCACTCGTGTTGCAGCACAGGCTCTCCGAGTGGGTCGCGAACGCGCCGGAGCTCGAGGAGGAGGTCGCGCTCGCGAACATCGCCCTCGATCTGCTCGGGCAGGCGCGGGTGCTGCTCGGTCGCGCCGGACATCTGCTGGGGTCCGATGAGGACGATCTCGCCTATCTGCGCACCGAGAACGAGTTCCGCAACGTCCGGCTCGTCGAACCGAGCGACGAGCTCGACTTCGCCCACTGCATCGCCCGGCTGCTGCTCTTCTCCACGTGGCGGCTCGCGCTGCTGCAGAGGCTGCAGCAGTCGGCGGATCCGGTGCTCGCGGCCGTCGCGGCCAAGGGGGTCAAGGAGGTCGCGTACCACCGCGACTACGCCGTGCGCTGGACGCTGCGGCTCGGCGACGGCACCGCTCACTCACACGAGCGGATGCAGGCCGGGCTGGTCGCCGTCTGGCCGTACTACGACGAGCTGTTCCGCAGCACGGAGATCGAGTGCCGGGTCGGGGTGGATCCGGCGGGTCTGCGGGCAGAGGTCGACGACGTCCTCGACCAGGTCCTCGCCGCCGCGACGTTGGAGCGGCCGACCATTCCCGGGGCCTTCACGGTCGGCGGGCGCGCGGGGCGGGAGGGGCTGCACACCGAGAAGCTCGGGCTTGTCCTTGCCGAGCTGCAGAGCATCGCCCGGCAGCATCCGGGTGCGACGTGGTGAGCCTCGTGAGTGGCGATAGTCGCCAGAGCGACTATCCGCACTCACGGGGGGTGGTGGCGGGGGTCGTGGATCCCGAGATGCCGATGCTGACGCTGGACGACCTCGGGGTGATCCGGTCCGTGTCCGAGGACGGTGGCGCCGTGACCGTGACGATCACACCGACCTACTCCGGGTGTCCGGCGGTGGAGGAGATGCGGGCGGACATCCGGCGGGCGCTGACTGCGGCCGGGTATGAGGAGGTGCAGGTCAGGACGGTCTTTTCGCCCGCCTGGAGTACCGACTGGATCTCCGACGCCGGGCGTCGCAAGCTGGCGGAGGCGGGCATCGCGCCGCCCGGGCCGGCGCCGACGGGACCCGTCGTGCTGAACCTCGCGCCGCCGGCAGGGCCGTCCGCACACGTTCGGTGCCCGCACTGCGGGGCGCCCGCGACCGAGGAGATCTCCCGCTTCGGGCCGACGGCCTGCACGGCACTGCGCCGCTGCCCCGCCTGCCGCGAGCCCTTCGAGCACATGAAGGAGATGTAGGGACCGTGAGCGTCGCAGCGAGCCCTGGCGAGCGAGGAGCGGAGCAGGCCCGGAATCGACCATCGCGAGAGGAGAGCTGACGTGTCCGCGCCCACCACCGAGACCGCAGCACCCCGCTCCACGGGGTTCCACACGCTGCGGGTGTCCGCGGTCGAGCGGCTGTGCGACGACGCCGTGGCCGTCACCTTCGACGTGCCCGACGCCCTGGCGGACGAGTTCGCGTTCCGGCCGGGGCAGTACCTCACGCTGAAGCAGGGCGAGGAGCGCCGGTCGTACTCGATCTGCGCGCCGGCCGGGGCGGCGCCGCGGGTCGGGGTACGCCGGGTCGACGGGGGGCTGTTCTCCGAGTGGCTCGTGGATCGGGTCGCCGCGGGGGACACGGTGGAGGTCGCGCCGCCGTCCGGAAGCTTCACCCCCGCACTGGATGCGGGCACGCACCACGGCCTGATCGCCGCCGGCTCGGGGATCACGCCGGTGCTGTCGATCGCCGCGTCGCTGCTGGCCGCGCACGACGACACCCGTGTGACGCTGCTGTACGGGAACCGGCGCACGGACACGGTGATGTTCACCGAGGAGATCGCGGACCTCAAGGACCGGTACGGGCCGCGGCTGCACCTGCTCCACGTCCTGTCGCGGGAACCCACCGAGGCGGAGATCTTCTCCGGGAGGCTCGACGCCGAGCGGATCCGGGTGCTGCTCAGCGGGTTGGTCGACGTCGAGGGCGTGGACCACTGGTGGCTCTGCGGCCCGCTCGGGATGACCTCCGACGCCCGCTCGGTCCTGACGGAGCTGGGGGTCGATCGCTCGAAGATCCACCGGGAGCTGTTCTACGTCGACGAGCCCCCGCCCGTCGCTACGCACCCCGACGAGGTGCCCACCGGGGAGACCTCGCGGGTGACGATCGTCCTCAACGGACGGTCGACGGGCCTCGACCTGCCCCGCGACCTGCCGGTCCTCGACGCCGCCCAGAAGGTCCGCGCGGACCTCCCGTTCGCCTGCAAGGGCGGGGTGTGCGGGACGTGCCGGGCGCGGGTGACCGACGGGGAGGTCAGGATGCGGCGGAACTACGCGCTGGAGGACGAGGAGGTCGAGGCGGGGTTCGTGCTGACCTGCCAGAGCCTGCCGGTGTCGGGGAAGGTGACGGTCGACTACGACGTCTGAACCGGCGCCGCCTCGATGCGCAGGTCCAGCGGGGAGCGGGCGCCCAGGAGCGCCTCCGCGCCCGGGCGGGCCAGGAGGAAGCCGACGTCGGCCCGGTCGATCTCACCTCCCGCCACCGCGAGGAGCGTCGCGCCGTGGCGGCAGCGGAGGCCGAGCCGCAGCGGCCGGGAGCCGCGCTCGGTGGAGAGCTCGCCGTCGAGAAGCCAGCCGTCGTCGGCCGCGACGAGCCGGGTCGAGCGGAACCGCAGGACCGGGCCGGCAGCCGGGTCCACCAGGCCGGATGCGTGCAGCATCCGGTCCGTGGCGGCGTTCCCGCTGGTCAGCGAGCCGGTACGAACGGCGATCTCGATCCGGCTGTCCGCCGGGGCAGCGCCGAGGCGGATGCGGCCGGCGACGTCGGTGAAGCGGCCGCGGACCGGCAGCAGCCCGCCGATGCGGGTGCCGATGGTGAGCCGGGAGCGCGTGGGGTCGACGGTCCAACGCGTGGGCGGGGCCAGGGTGGTGGTCGTCATGGGAGGAAGAGTCGCGGAGGGAGGGGATCGAGACCTCCCTCTCCAGGGGGATGCCGGGCGCCGGAAGGGGGAATTCGCGGCGGCGGGCAGGCCCACGCTCACACCCGACGGGATCTACGCGCGGACATGATCAAGGGTGCCCGGCAGTGGCGCTTCTGGTGGGACCGAGGAGCGACTAGCGTTCTGGTGAAGGCCTGTTCACTCGACGGAAGCTGGCTCCCGTGCCCCTCTCCACCGGCGACACCCTCCCCGACGTCACCCTCACCACCCTGCGCGACGGTCAGCCCACGCCCGTGCAGAGCGCCGAGGTGCTCGGCAAGGGCACCGTGGTGCTCTTCGGCGTCCCGGGGGCCTTCACCCCCGGCTGCTCCGAGCGCCATTTCCCGAGCTACACCGCGCGGGCGGGCGAGCTGAAGGCCAAGGGCGTGGACACCATCGCCTGCGTCTCGGTCAACGACGCGTTCGTCATGGCGGCCTGGGGCGAGTCCCAGGACTCCGGCGACATCCTCATGCTCGGCGACGGCAACGGCGATCTCGCCACCGCGATGGACCTCGTCCTGGACGGCCGGGCCATGGGCCTGGGCATCCGTAACCAGCGCTACGCCGCGGTCCTGCGGGACGGCGTGGTCGAGAACCTGTGGGTCGAGCCGGGCCGCGGTGTCACCGTCAGCTCGGCCGACGCCGTCCTCGAGAACCTCTGACCGGATCCGGCGGTCAGGCGGCGGGCGCGAGCAGGCGCCCGTCGCCCACACCCAGCCTGCGGAGCAGGGCGTTCCACACGCCGTCCGGGACTCGCGCCTGGCGGCGAGCGGCATCGTCGCGCAGCGCCGACCACGCGACGAGCTCCGGATCGTCGCGCAGCGCGTCCAGGCTCAGCGGCCGGGCGAAGCGCTGGAGCGTGCCGAAGCAGCACACCGCCGCGCCGTCGAAGTCCCGGTACGGGGTCCCGACGGGATACGGGTCGGAGCGCACCGCGAGGAGGTGCGTGATGCCGGCGTCCGGCCGTAGCAGCAGCGCGAGATCGCCCCGGTGCGTGCCCGGGTCGCAGGTCCACTCACCGGTCCGCAGGAAGGGGATCCGGGGCTCCCCGCCCTCGAACTCCTCCGGTCGTGCGGTCCACACCCAGCGCCTGCTCATCGTGCCTCCCGAAACCTCTCGGAAACATTCTCGGGCACGACGTGATCCGCGTTACGTCCGGTTCGCCCGTCGGGAGGCGGTGGGCGCAGACGTCCCACGGCCCTCGTGAGTGGCGATGGTCGCCATGGCGACCCCGTTCGCCCACCCCGCCGGCTGCCGTCCCCCGCCGTCACTCACGGTCACCAGATGCGGACGCGGTCCTCGGGGGCGGTGTAGAGGGCGTCGGAGGAGCGGACGTCGAAGGCCTCGTGGAAGGCGTCCAGGTTGGTGACGACGGCGTTGCAGCGCAGGTCCGGCGGCGAGTGCGGGTCGATCGTGATCCGGCGGATCGCCTCGGCGTCCCGGGTCGCGGCCCGCCACACCTGGGCCCAGCCGAGGAGCACCCGCTGCAGGCCGGTGAAGCCGTCGAGCTCCTCGTCCGGCTGCCCGGCGGTGGCGATCTGGTAGGCCTTGATCGCGATCGTCAGCCCGCCCAGGTCGCCGATGTTCTCGCCGACCGTCAGCGCGCCGTTGATCTTGTGGTCCGGCAGGCCGGCGGGGGAGAGCTGCGAGTACTGGTCGATCAGGGCCTTGCTGCGCCGGTCGAACTCCGCGCGGTCCGCGGCGTCCCACCAGTCCGTCATGTTGCCGTCGCCGTCGTAGCGGGAGCCCTGGTCGTCGAAACCGTGGCCGATCTCGTGCCCGATGACCGCGCCGATGCCGCCGTAGTTGGCCGCGTCGTCCGCCTCCGGGTCGAAGAACGGGGGCTGCAGGATGGCCGCCGGGAAGACGATCTCGTTCATCCGCGGGTGGTAGTAGGCGTTGACCGTCTGCGGGGTCATCAGCCACTCGTCCTTGTCGACGGGGCCGCCGATCCGGTCGAGGTCGAAGTCGAAGTCCCACTCGGCGGCGCGGAGCATGTTGCCGAGCAGGTCGTCGGCGCTGAGCTGCAGGGACGAGTAGTCCCGCCACTTCTCCGGGTAGCCGATCTTCGGCCGGAACTTGCCGAGCTTCTCCAGCGCGCGGTCGCGGGTCGCGGGCGACATCCAGTCCAGCGTGGAGATGCTCTGCCGGTAGGCCTCGACCAGGTTGGCGACGAGCTCGACCATCCGCTCCTTGGACGCCGCCGGGAAGTGCCGCTCCACGTAGAGCTTCCCGACCTCCTCGCCGATCGCGCCCTCGACCACGGACACGCCGCGCTTCCAGCGCTCGCGCAGCGCCGGGGTGCCGGAGAGCGTGCGGCCGTAGAAGTCGAAGTCCGCCGCGACGATCTCCTCGGTGAGGTAGTCCGCGCAGGCGGAGGCGACCCGGACCGACAGCCAGGCCTTCCAGTCCTCCAGCGGCAGCTCCTGCCACAGGCGAGCGGCGGCGATCACGAACGCCGGCTGCCGGACGACGACCTCGTCGAAGCTCCCGTCCGGGGCGCCGAGGCCCGCGTACCAGCGCTCCCAGTCGAACTCCGGGGCGTTGGCGGCCACTGCGGGCCAGGTCATCAGCGAGTAGGTCTTCTCCGCGTCCCGGTTGGTGACCCGGTCCCAGTGCAGCGCGGCGATCTTCGTCTCGAGCGCCAGGACCGTGTCCGCCACGTCGTCGAGGCCGACCAGACCGGCGAGTGTCGTCAGGTGGGCGACGTACGCCGTGCGGATCTCGGCGTACTGCTCCTCGCGGTAGTACGACTCGTCCGGCAGCCCGAGGCCCGCCTGGCTCAGGTGCACCAGGTACCGGGACGAGTCCTTGGCGTCCGTGCCGACGTACGCGCCGAACAGCATCGCCCGGCCCTGCCGCTGACGGCGGCCCAGCACCTCGGCGAGCTCCGCCTTGTCCGCGGCGGCCGCGATCTCGGCGAGCAGGGGCCGCAGGGGCGCGGTGCCCAGCTCCTCGATGCGGGCGGTGTCCATGAACGAGGCGTAGAGGTCCGCGACCTGCCCGGCCCCGGCACCCTCGATGATCCCGCGGACGTCCTCCTCGGCACGGTCGCGCAGGTCGCGGAAGGCACCGTCCTGGGCCCGGTCGTCCGGGATCACGTGGCCCTCGAGCCACGCACCGTTGACGTGGGTGAACAGGTCGTCCTGGGGGCGCGTGCCGCGGTCGACCCATCGCAGGTCCAGGCCGCTCGGCCGGGCGTTCGTCGGGGAGGTCGTCACGCTGCCCATCCTGCCGGGCGGGCCGCCCCGCTCGCCATTCGTTCCGCCGTGAGCGTGACCGCCCTCGCTCCGGTGGCGAGCGTCCGGAGGTGGCCCGCGAGGTCCGTGCGCGTCGGCTGGGTCTGGATCAGCAGGGTGCTCGCCCAGGCCACCGCGGGATCGGCGCGCAACCGCGCGGCCACCTCCTCCGCCGGCTCACCGGCCCTGACCAGCCGGGACAGCGCGACGCGCGGGATCCCGGCCGAGCGGCCCCAGTACCGCTCCAGGTCGGGGGCGGCTCCCTGGGGCCGGCCCGAGATCACCCCCAGGCCGCGCTCGGCGGCGGCGTCGACCCCGCGGGCGGAGCCGGTGGCCCACCACATCCGGTCGAGCAACCCCGGCGCGTCCGGGACGAGCGTGATGCCGCCGAGGATGTCGCACAGCTCGTCGAGGGCGTCGGCGCAGTCCGCGTGCCGGTGCTCGTGGTCGGCCCCGAACAGCGCCGTCGCCGCCGGATCGGAGCCGGCCCCGATGCCCAGCTCCAGCCGCTCGCCGGAGAGCGCGTCGAGCACGGCGGCGTCCTCCGCGACCCGGCGCGGGTCCTCCAGCCCGACGGCGACCACTGCGGTGCCGAGCCGGATCCGGCCGGTGGCCTGGGCGATCGCCGCGAGCAGCACGAACGGCGACGGCAGGTACCCCTGTGCCTCGCTGTTGTGGTGCTGGGCGACCCAGAACGACGAGTACCCGGCCTCCTCGGCCGCGACGGCCAGGGCGATCGTGTCCCGATAGGCGTCGCGCGGGGAGGCCAGCCCGCCGACGTGGGTGAGGTAGCCGAGCTCCAGGGACGCGGACATGTCGCGGAATGTATCGAGTACTCGACGCGGAGTAGCGATGGCGGGGCCGACACTTGCGGGTTGCCCGGCCGGAGGTCCACAGTCGGGGGCGTGACCCAGGAACTCCGGCTCGTGAGTCGACTCCACGTCGACCTGTGCCGGACGAGCGTCGCGCTGTGTCCGGGTTCCCCGCACAGCGACGCCGAGGTCGACCTGCAGTGGACCGGCTCGGCCGTCCGCAACTGGTTCGGTTGAGCCGCAGTCCCGTTGCGCGCGGCTGACGCGCCGGCGACCCACCTGCACCGACACCGGCACCGACCGGTCCCCACCTCTGCGCATCCGGAGTCCTGATGTCCCCGCTGCACGCCGTTTCCGATCTCTCCCTCGAGCCCCTGGGGCCGCGCTTCGGCGCGATCGTCCACGACGTCGACCTCGCCACCGCGTCCGACGCCCAGGTGGCCGCGATCCGCGCGCAGCTCACCGAGCGGAAGGTGCTGTTCTTCCGCGGGCAGCACGCGCTCGACCCGAGCGGGCAGGTCCGGCTCGGCAACCGCCTCGGCGAGCTCACGGCGTCGCACCCGGTCGTGCCGGGGATCGACGAGGACCACACCGAGATCTACGCCCTGGACTCCGCGGACGACGGCTTCTCGGACGTCTGGCACACGGACGTCACCTTCATGAAGCGGCCGCCGCTCGGCTCGGTCCTGCGCGCGGTCACGCTGCCGCCCACCGGCGGCGACACGAACTGGGCCGACCTGGAGCTGGCGTACGAGGCGCTCTCCCCGCCCGTGCAACGGCTCGCCGACCAGCTCGACGCGGTGCACGACGGCAACCGGGAGTTCGGCGCCTATCTCGCGCAGCGCCGCCAGGGCCGCGGCAGCGTGTGGGACGGCGAGACGGTGACGAGCCTGGAGCAGGTCGTGCACCCCGTCGTGCGGGTGCATCCCGAGACCGGGCGGAAGTCGCTCTTCGTGAACCCCGGCTTCACCGAACGGATCGACGGCCTGTCCGACGTGGAGAGCCGGCACCTGCTCGACGTCTTCTACGCGGCGATCACCAAGCCGGAGCACATCGTGCGCCACCGCTGGGCGGAGGGCGACGTGGCCATGTGGGACAACCGTTCCACCGCCCATTACGCGAACCGCGACTACGGCGACGCCCGCCGGGTCATGCACCGGATCACGCTGCGCGGGGATGCTCCGGTCGGCGTGGAGGTACTGCGGAGCCAGGCGGTCTGAGAGGAGAACCCGTGCGGGCGATCGGTGTGACGGGGCCCGGTGGGCCCGAGGTGCTCGAGGTGGTCGAGCTCCCGGACCCGCAGGCGGGGCCGGGGCAGGTGCGGATCCGGGTGCACGCGGCGGCGGTCAACCCCACCGACACCCTGCTGCGTTCGCTCGCCGAGCGGCAGCGGGGCGAGGGCCCGTACGTGCCGGGTATGGACGTCGGCGGCGTGGTCGACCAGGTCGGTGCGGGTGTCGACCACGTGGCCGTGGGCGACGCGGTCATGGCGATCGTCGTGCCGCTCGGCAGCCACGGCGGCTACTCGTCCGCCGTCGTCGTGCCGTCCGGGTCGGTCGTGCCGGCCCCCGCCGACCACGCGCTCTCCGCGACCCTGCCGATGAACGGGCTCACCGCCCGCCGTGCCCTGGACCTGCTCGATCCGCCCGCGGGTGCGGTGGTGGGGGTGACCGGGGCGGCCGGGGCGTTCGGCGGGTACGTCGTGCAGCTCGCCAAGGCCGCCGGCCTGCGCGTGGTCGCGGACGCGTCCGAGGCGGACGACTCGCTGGTCCGCGACCTGGGCGCCGATGTGGTGGTCCGCCGCGGCGACGACGTGGCCGAGCGGTTCCGCGAGGCCGGCGGGGTCGACGTGCTCGCCGACGGCTCGCTGCAGGGCGACGCGCTCCTGCCCGCGGTGCGCGACGGCGGCCGGATCGCCACCGTCCGCGGGCACGTCGGCCGGGACGAACGGGGGATCACCTGGCATCCGGTGGTGGTCCGCGACATCGCCGAGGACCGCGACCGGCTCGACCACCTCCGCGAGCTGGCGAGCGCGGGCGCGATCACCCTGCGGGTCGCGGACACCTACCCGGCGGAGCGGGCCGCCGAGGCTCATGCCCGGTTGGAGAAGGGCGGTGTCCGGGGCCGCCTGATCCTCACGTTCTGACGCCCTTCCGCGGAACCTCGGCGCGGGTGCCGGGGTCCGGAACGCCGTCCGTCCGGGCCCGTCGCGCCCCGCCGTAGGGTTGGCCGCGAAGACGCGCCGTCCGGCAGGACGGGGGCGGACCGGGAACGGAGAGGGGCAGCTGGAGTGGGTCGTCCGCTGGAGGGACTGCAGGTCGTCGAGTGTGCGAGCTTCGTCGCGGGACCGACCGGAGGCATGACGCTCGCCCAGCTGGGCGCGTCGGTGACCCGGATCGACCCGATCGGCGGCGGTTCGGACCACAACCGCTGGCCGGTGGTCGGGGGCGGCGCAGGGCCCGCCGACGCCGAGTCCTACTACTGGACCTCGCTGAACAAGGGCAAGCGCTCGATCGCCGTCGACATGCGGTCGGACGAGGGCCGCGAGCTCGTCGTGTCGCTGATCAGCGCGGCGGGCGTGCTGGTGGACAACGTCGTCGGCCGCCGCTGGATGGCCAACGACGCGCTGGTCGCCCGCCGCCCCGACCTGATCCACCTGCGCGTGCAGGGGTACCCGGACGGCAAGCCCGCCGTGGACTACACCGTCAACGCCGAGGTCGGCATCCCGCAGATCACCGGCAGCGAGGAGGGCGGCGCGCCGGTCAACCACGTGCTCCCGGCGTGGGACCTGGTCACGGGACTGTCGGTGTCCACGGCGGTGCTCGCCGCGGTCTACGAGCGCGCGCGGACCGGCCGCGGCGCCTACGTGGAGCTGGCCCTGTCCGACGTCGCGCTCGCCGGCGTCGCGAACCTGGGCTGGCTGTCCGAGGCGGCGGCCCGCGGCACCGAGCGCCCGCGGCACGGCAACCACGTCTACGGCAGCTTCGGCGTCGACTTCGGCTGCTCGGACGGCCGCCGGGTGATGGTCGTGGCGCTCACCGAGGGGCAGTGGGCCGCGCTGAAGAAGGTCACCGGGACCGACGAGGTGTTCGCCGCGCTCGAGGCGGCGCTCGACGCGGACCTGACCCGCGAGGACGAGCGGTACCGGCTCCGGGACACGATCGCCGCCGTCCTCAAGCCGTGGTTCGCCGCCCGGGACTCCAAGACGGTGGCCGACGAGCTCGACGGGGCCCGCGTGCTGTGGGGCTCCTACCGCGGGATGACCGAGGTGGTGGCCGCGCACCGTGAGGGCCGCTACCCGGTGCTCGCGGACCTGCCGACGCCCGGGGGCGCCGCCGCGATCACGGGCCGGTCGCCGATCCGCTGGAACGGCGAGCACGGCGGGACGGGCGCCGCACCGCTGCTCGGCCGGGAGACGGACGAGGTGCTCGCCGAGGTCCTCGGCCTGGGCTCCGCGGAGATCGCCGGCCTGCACGACCGCGGGGTCGTCGGCTAGGACGGTCGCAGACTGAGACACCGTCGTGTGATGGGCGCCACTACCGTCCGAGGTCGGGACTACCCCGACCGAGGAGGCCAGATGAAGGCGCTCGTCTATCACGGACCCGGCTCGAAGGCGTGGGAGGACGTCGCGGACGCGACGGTCCAGGATCCGACGGACGTGGTCGTCCGCGTGGACACGACCACGATCTGCGGCACGGACCTGCACATCCTGCAGGGCGACGTGCCCGCGGTGACCGACGGCCGGATCCTGGGCCACGAGGCCGTCGGCACCGTCACCGCCGTCGGGGCCGCGGTGACGGGGTTCCGCGAGGGCGACCGGGTGCTCGTCCCGGCGATCACCCGGTGCGGCCGCTGCGTGTACTGCGTGAAGGGCATGCCGTCGCACTGCCAGACGGTCGGCGGGATCGGCTGGATCTTCGGCCACCTGATCGACGGCACTCAGGCCGAGCTCGTCCGCGTCCCGTACGCGGACACCTCGCTCTACGCCGTGCCGAACGAGGTCACGGACGAGCAGGCGATCTTCCTCGCGGACTCGCTGCCCACCGGCTACGAGGTCGGCGTGCTGGCCGGGCGGGTGCGGCCGGGCGACACGGTCGCCGTGGTCGGCGCCGGCGCGGTGGGCCTGTCCGCGATCCTGACCACGGGGCTCTGGGGCGCCTCGCGGGTGATCGCGGTGGACTCCAACAAGTTCCGGCTCACCAAGGCGCTGGACTTCGGCGCGACGGACGCGGTCGAGGCCGGCCCGGACGTCGTCGCCGCGGTCACCGAGATGACGGACGGGCTGGGCGTCGACGTCTCCATCGAGGCCGTCGGCTATCCGGAGACGCTGCGCACCGCCGCCGCGCTGGTCCGCCCCGGCGGCACCATCGCCAACATCGGCGTGCACGGTGCCCCGGTCGAGCTGCCGATGGACCAGCTCTGGATCCACAACGTGACGATCACGATGGGCCTGGTCGACACCGTCTCCATCCCGACGCTGCTCACGATGGTCGCGAGCGGCAAGATTCCGTCGGAGAAGATGGGCACCCACACGTTCGGCCTGGACCAGATCGACGAGGCCTACGAGGTGTTCGGCAACGCCGCCGCCCACGAGGCCCTGAAGGTGGTCATCCGCCGCTGAACCGCCGGTGAGGGGCGGTCGCGGCGAGGAGGTCGGACGCGGGGATCGTTATGAGGGGTCCTGGTACTCGAGCGCCGCGTCGATCAGCCAGTCCGCGAGGTAGGCCGCGACGCTCGACCGGACGAGGATCCGGTACTCCGCCGGGCCCAGGCCCAGCAGGATCACGCCGGCCTGTCCCAGCAGCGTGACCGCAGCCGATCCGGCTCCGAAGGCCCGGGGGTGCAGGTCGACGGCGCAGCCGGTTTCCAGCACGTCGCGGGCGTGGGCACCGCGGAGCCGGATCGTGGTGCGCTGCGCCGAGACGTCGACGGCCGGGGCCCCGGTGCCGCGCGCGAGCTCCTCCAGCTCGTGGGGGGTGTGGAAGGGGCTGGTGAGCAACAGCTCGTCCGGGCCGAGCCGGATCGCGGTGATCCGCTCACCCGCCCAGGCGTTCGGTCCGGGCAGCGCGGCGAGCTCCGCCAGCGCGGTCGCGGTCCCGGGATCGGCCTCGGTCCCGGGACCGGCGGCCGTCCGCACCGTCGTCATGGCGTGGAACGGTTCGGGGAGGAGCACCACGGAGTCCGGGAGGGCGGCGAAGCGTGCCGCCCAGCCGTCGAGCGTGCCCGTGCGGACCAGGGTGTCAGCCATCGCGGCGGGCTCCTTCCGGGTCGAACAGCACGGATCCGGTCACCTCGACGGGGACCAGCTCGGCGCCGACGGGCACGGTCAGGCGCTCGCCGATCCGCGCGTGCCCGCCCTTGACCAGGGCGAGCGCGAAGGTGCGGCCGAGCGCGGCGCTGCGGTAGCTCGACGTCACGTGCCCGAGCATCGGCACCGGGGGAGGGGGCAGCGCGTCGGTGAGCTCGACGATCTGCGAGCCCTCCGGCAGCTTCCGCGTACGGTCGAGCGGCAGCAGGCCGACGAGCTGCTTGCGCAGGGGATCCACATTCGACGGGCGGGTGAACGACCGCCGCCCCAGGAAGTCCGCCTTCTTCTTCGACACCGCCCAGCCGAGCCCCAGATCGTGCGGGGACACCGTGCCGTCCGTGTCCTGCCCGATGATCGGGTAGCCCTTCTCGGCGCGCAGCACGTGCATCGTCTCGGTGCCGTAGGGCGTGATCCCGTGGGGCGCACCGAGCTCCAGGAGCCGGTCCCAGACGGCGGGGGCGTGCCAGCCGTCGACGCTCACCTCCCAGGCCAGCTCCCCGGAGAAGCTGATGCGCGCCAACCGGACCGGGACGTCGTCCACCTCGGTATCGACGAACCCCATGAACGGGAAGGCTTCCGCGGAGACGTCGACGTGCGGGGCGAAGGCGCCGATCACGTCCCGTGAGCGTGGCCCGACGACCGGGAAGGTCGCCCACTGCTCGGTCACCGAGGTGAGCGCGACGCGCAGGTGCGGCCACTCCGTCTGCAGCCACTCCTCCAGGTGGTCGAGGATCGGGGCGGCGCCACCGGTCGTCGTCATCACCAGGAAGCGGTCCTCGTTCACGCGGAGCACGGTGCCGTCGTCGATCACCATGCCGTCGAGGCCGCACATCACGCCGTACCGGGCGCGGCCCGGCCGCAGCGTGGAGATCATGTTCGTGTAGATCATGTCGAGGAAGGCGCCGGCGTCCGGGCCCTGGACGTCGATCTTGCCGAGTGTGGAGCCGTCGAGGATCCCGACACCGGTCCGCACCGCCGCGCACTCGCGCAGCACCGCCTCGTCCATGCCCTCGCCGGCCTGCGGGTAGTGGCGCGGCCGCTTCCACTGCCCGACGTCCTCGAACACGGCCCCGTGCTCGACGTGCCAGGCGTGCAGCGCGGTCGTCCGCTCGGGGTCGAACAGCCGGCCCCGCTCCCGCCCGGCCAGCGCGGCGAACGCGACCGGGGTGTAGGGCGGCCGGAAGGTGGTGGTGCCCAAGGACTCCACCGGCACGCCGAGCAGTTCGGCGGTGATGGCGCTCGCGAGCATCCCGGAGGTCTTGCCCTGGTCGTGGGCGGTGCCGATCGTGGTGTAGCGCTTGACGTGCTCCACCGACCGCATGCCCGCCCCGGTGGCCCGCGCGATGTCGGCGACCGTCCCGTCCCGCTGCAGGTCCACGTACTGACGGGCGGGGTCCCCGTCGGTCCGCCAGAGCACCTGGTTCAGGCGCGGTGCCGAGGCGGAGCCGACCGTCGGCACGGAGGCGGAGCCGACCGTCGGCACGGGTTCGGGCGACTCCCCACGGCCCTCGGCGAGGCACCCGGCCAGATCGAGGGTCCCGTTGGCTGCCCCGACCACGCTCGTGCCCGGGACGGCCTCCCCGGGCCGGAACGCGCCCAGCTCGGCGTCGTAGCGCAGGGTCCCGCGGACGTGCGAGAACAGGTGCGCCGTCGGGTTCCAGCCGCCGGAGACCAGCAGCAGGTCGCAGGGGACCTCGCCGGTGTCGGTGAGCGCGTGGGTGATCTCGCCGGCGTCGCCGCCCCGCGTCCCGGTGACGGTCGCCCCCGGGCGCACGTGGACCGCTCCTTCCTCGAGCAGCGCGGATGTCGCCGCGGACAGGGTCGGCCGGGCGTCCAGGAGGGTCACGGCGGCGCCTGCCGAGGCCAGGTCGACCGCGGCTCCGTGGGCCGCGTCGTCGCTGGTGAACACGACGATCTCGCGCCCGGCGAGGACCCCGTACCGGTGCAGGAGGTCGCGGGCGGAGGCGGCGAGCATGGTTCCGGGGCGGTCGTTGTCGCAGAAGACGATCGGGCGCTCGTGGGCACCCGTCGCGACGACCACGTGGCCCGCGCGGATCCGCCAGACCCGTTGCCGGGACACGTTCGCTGGGGGCGAGGCCAGGTGCTCGGTGCGGCGTTCGAGGGCGAGGACGAAACCGTCGTCGTAGTGGCCGAACGCGGTGGTGCGCGGCAGGATCCGGACGTCCGGGTTCGCGCGGAGCTCGGCGAGGGTGTCGGCGACGAAGTCGAACGCCGCGCGTCCCTGGATCCGCTCGGTGCCGAGCAGGGAGCCGCCGGCCGCCGGGCGGTCGTCGACCAGGACCACGCGGTCGCCCCGGCGGGCGGCGGTGCGCGCGGCGAGCAGCCCGGCCGGGCCCGCGCCGACCACGAGGGTCTCGCAGTGGGCGTGGCGGCGGTCGTAGCGGGCGGTGTCGGGGACGTCGGCCAACCGGCCGCGGCCCGCGACCGAGCGGGCCACCAGGCCGTCGACCAGCTCGATCGTGGTGGCGAGCAGCATCGGCTCGGGGAAGGGCGCCTCGACCTGGACGAGCCCGGTCGGGTCCTCGCTCCAGGCGGCGGTGATCCCGCGCGGGCGGCCGTGGGCCACGCTGGTTCCCGTGCGGCGCACGCCGTTCGCCAGCAGGGCGCTCGCCAGGGTGTCGCCGGGGTGGCCGGTGTACTCGCGGCCGTCGAAGGTGAAGCGCAGGGTGCGGGAGCGGTCGATCCGCCCGTACCCGTCGACCCGGCTCGGGCCCGACGGTTCGCTCGTGGACTCGCTCACGCCTGGAACCTGTAGGTCGCGGTGTCGCGCACGGCGGTGAACCAGCGACGGCAGCCGGCGCTGTGGCTCCAGCGCTCCTCGAAGCGCCCCACGGGATTGGCGCGGACGAACACGAACCGGCCCCACTCCTCGTCGGACAACGCGGCGGGATCGGCCGGGTAGGCCACGCCCGCCTGGCCGCCGTAGTGGAACTCGACCTCCTCGCGGGGGCCGCACCAGGGGCATGCGATGAGCTGCAACGGAACTCCTAGTGGGCCACGGCCGCGGCGCCGTGCTCGTCGACCAGTGCGCCGGTGGTGAACCGGTCGAGGGTGAAGGGGGCGGCGTAGGGGTGCGGACGGCCGTGCGCCACGGTGTCGGCCAGGCACCAGCCGACGCCGGGGGTGGCCTTGAAACCGCCTGTGCCCCAGCCACAGTTGAGGTACACGTTCTCGTACGGGGTATGGCCGATGATCGGGCTCGCGTCCGGGGTGACGTCCACGATCCCGCCCCAGGTCCGCAGCAGGTGGGCGCGGGCGAACACCGGGAACAGCTCCACCGCAGCGGCCATCTGGCGCTCGATGATGTGGAAGGCGCCGCGCTGGCCGTAGCCGTTGTAGGAGTCCACGCCGGCGCCCATGACGAGCTCGCCCTTGTGCGCCTGCGACACGTAGACGTGCACGGCGTTGGACATGACGATCGTGGGGTGCACCGGCTCCAGCAGCTCGGACACCAAGGCCTGCAACGGGTGCGACTGCAGGGGGGCCGGGACGCCGAGCATGTCCAGCAGCACGGAGGTGTGCCCGGCGGCGCACAGAGCCACTGTGCCGCAGGCGATGTCGCCCCGTGACGTACGGACCCCGGTGACCCGGCCGCCGTCGGTGGTGAAGCCGGTGACCTCGCAGCCCTGGATCAGGTCGATGCCGGCCTCGTCGGCGCGGCGGGCGAAGCCCCAGGCCACGTAGTCGTGCTTCGCGATCCCGGCGCGGGGCTGGTAGGTCGCGCCCTGCACGGGATAGCGGATGTTCGCCGATACGTTGACGATCGGGCAGACCTTCGCGACCTCGTCCGGGGTGAGCCACTCGGCGTCGATCCCGTTGAGCCGGTTGGCCTCCACCCGGCGGACCGAGTCCCGCACGTCCTGCTCGGTGTGGGCGAGGTTCAGCACCCCGCGCTGCGAGAACAGGATCGGGTAGCCGAGGTCCTCCTCGAGCCCCTCCCACAGCTTCAGGGAGTGCTCGTAGATCGCCGCCGACTCGTCCCACAGGTAGTTGGAGCGGATCAGGGTGGTGTTGCGGGCCATGTTCCCGCCGGCGAGCCAGCCCTTCTCCAGGACGGCGACATTCGTGATGCCGTGGTTCTTCGCGAGGTAGTGCGCCGTGGCCAGACCATGCCCCCCGCCGCCGACGATCACGACGTCGTAGCTCCGGCTCGGCTCCGGGTTCCGCCAGAGGAAGTCGGGATGCTCCGGCACCTGCATCGCGCTCTCCCACCAGTTCGCGTGGACTGATATACCAGTCGCACGCTAAGGTAGGCGTGGTCCGGCGCGCGGGTCAACCCCCGCCGCCACGTGAGCGAACGGCACGTTCGCTCACACCTAGTGAGCGAGGGTGCCGTTCGCTCATCGGTGGGGAGGGATGTGGGCGTGGCGGAAGCGGTGTCGCTGGCGGATCGGGCCTACGCGGCGATCCGGGACCGGCTGGTGATGCTGGAGATCCGCCCCGGCGACCCGCTGAACGACGACCGGCTGGCCGCGGAGCTCGGCGCCGGCCGGACCCCGGTGCGCGAGGCGTTGAAGCGCCTCGAAGGGGACCGGCTCGTGGTCGCGTACCCGCGGCGCGGGACGTTCGCCACCGCCGTCGACATCACGGACCTGGCCCATCTCTCCGAGGTCCGGCTCACCCTCGAACCCCTGGCCGCCCGCAGCGCCGCCCGCGCGGCGGGGACCACGGACCGGGCCGCGCTGGCCGTGCTGGGCGAGGAGATCGCCACGCTGGACCCGGCCGGGGACCCGAAGGAGCTGCTCCGCGCGGACGTCGAGGTGCACCGCGCCCTCTACCGGGCGACGGGCAATCCGCACCTGGAGGACGTCTGCGTGCGGCTGGACAACCTCGCCACCCGGATCTGGGTGCTCTTCCTGGACCGGCTCCCGGCGCTGCCGGGCCACGTCCACGAACACGCCGACCTGCTCCGGGCCGTGGTCGCGGGGGAGGAGGACAAAGCCGCCGAGCTGGCGCTGGCCCACGTCCAGGGCTTCGAGCGGGCCATCCGCGCCCTGCTCTGACCCGCGCACCATGGATCCTCAACGCCCCCACGAGCCGGCAGAGCCTGCGTTATGGATCCATAACGCCCTCACGCGCAGGCGAATTCAGCGTTGTGGATCCATAACGCGCTCAGGGGCGGGCAGAATCAGCGTTATGGCTCCATAACGCGATCGGGAGGCAGGTGAATCGCGCGTTGTGGAGCCATGACGCGGTGGGTCAGAAGCGGCCGCCGCCGCCTCGCCGGCCGCGGCTGCCGGAGCCGCCGAAGCTCCCGGGGGAGCGGCCGCCGCCCCCGAAGCCCCCGCCTCCGCCGAAGCCCCCGCCCCCGAAACCGCCCGAGCCGCCGCGGTACCCGCCGCCTCGCATGGCTTCGTTGAGGATCCCACCGAGGACGAGGCTGCCCAGGTCGACGCCGATGTTCGAGCCGCTGCCACCCGACGGGCCGGACCAGGTGTTCACGTCGTTGCGGGCCAGGGTGAGCGCCTCCTGAGCCATCGCCTCCGCCTGCTGGGCCTCCCGCAGCGCCACCGCGGGATCACCGCCGGCCGATGCCGCGGACAGGTGCCGCTGTGCCTCCGCGAGCCGGGTCCTGGCCTGTTGGCCGACGGCGCCGCGGCGGGTGGAGATGAAGTCCGAGGCCGCGGCGACCGCGGACCGGGCCGTGACCAGCGCCTGGTCGAGCTGCGCGGCGGTGCGCCGGGTGCGCTCCGCCGCCTCGCGGGCCCCGGCGATCGCGGCGTCGAGCGCCGTGCCGGCCTCGTCGAGGAGGTGCAGGGCGGCGAGGGGATCGGGCAGCGCCCCGGATCCGGCTGCAGCGCCCGCTCCGGCCGTACCACGACCCGACTCGTCCGCCGCCTGGAGCGCGGCGCGAGCGCGAGCCACGACGCCCGGGTCGATCCCCGGCAGCGCGGCGGCCTCGGCGATGTCCTGCTCCACCTCGGCGCGGGCGGCGGGGATCTTCCCGGCCGCCTCGATCAGCTCGTCCTCGCGGCGGGCGACCCCGTCGAGGAGCGTGGTCGCCTGCGTGAGCGCGTCCTCGGCGGCGCGGCCGTCGACCACGGCGAGGGCCGGCTTCGCCGCGGCGAGCTGCGTCCGGGCCTCGCCGAGCTCGGTGGCGGCAGCGCCGGCGAGGGCCGTGGCCTGCGGGATCGCCTCCGCGAGCGCCTCGAGCGCGCTCGGCGCCCAGCGCGCGGTGAGCGACGCCCAGGCCCGCTCGACCTCGGGGATGCGGGCGACGAGCGCGGTGTGGCGGGCGGCCAGCCCGTCGATGTACCCGGGGGCGTCCGCCTCCAGCGAGCGCAGCCGGTCGAAGGCCTCGACCTGAGCGTCGAGCCGGTCGTCCGCCTGCGTGGCGAGCCGGAGGATCTCCGCGTGCATGGCCCGCTGCTGCGGCTCGGTCTCGGGGATCTCGTCGTCGAGCTGCTGGCGGATCTCGAAGGCCGCGACCATGTCCGCGCGCGAGGCCTCGAGCGCGGCGGCGAACGCCGCAACGGCCTCGTCGCCGAAATGACCGCGGGCGGCCGCGAGCTCGGTCTCGGAGGTCCCCACGGCGTTGTCGACGTCGAGGAGTGCCTGGCTGGAGCGGTAGCCCAGATCCTGCGTCGACTCCCCGGGGAACGGATCGGCCGGCGTGGCCTGCGGGGCGGCCGCGGGCGGCGCTGCGGGCTTCCTCCGCCGCCGGCTCACCAGGTAGGCCCCGCCGCCGACGACCACGACCCCGGCGCCGACGAGCAGCGGTGTGGTGATCCCGTTGCTGATCGTCCGCAGCCCGTCCGCCATGCCGGCGGCCGCGCCGGCCCAGTCCGAGCGGGCGAGGGCCGGCTCGAGGGTGTCCCGCTCGACCTGCTGGATCGACGCGTCGGACTCGGGGAAGCCGTCGTCGACCGAGAGCCCGTAGGCGCGGTCCTGCGTGGCGACGGCCAGCAGCACCTGGTCGCGGCCGAGCTGCGACTGGGTGGCGGTGGTGTCCGCCCAGTCCTGCCCGCCGCGGCCGTCGAAGGACCGCACGAACACGACGTACAGGTCGTATCCCTTGTCCGCCTTGAGCTGCGCGATCGCCTGGTTCACCCGGGCGAGGCCCGCGGGGTCGAGGGCCCCGGCGCGGTCGGTGACCCGGTCCGGCACCCGGAAGGGGGCGTCGGCCGAGGCCGTTCCCACGAGGAACAGGAACGGCAGGACGAGCAGCGCGGCGAGCGCGGCCAACCGGCGCACGGTCATCTCCTTCGGCAGGATCCGACCGCCATCATGGACCGTCCTCAGATCCCGCCGGCGAGCAGCACCTGCAGCTCGCGGGTGATCCGCTCCTGGAGGTCCGCGTGGGCCGGCCCGGCGGTGTGCTCCGGGGCCTCGAGATCCGGGTAGCGCCAGACCGGCTTCGAGCGGTACTCGTCGGGCTCCCACTCGTAGCGGGGATGGACGTGCCCGTGCAGGTGCGGCCAGCTGTTGCCGAGGATCTCGTAGTTGATCCGCCGGAACCCCGGGTCCTCCCGCAGCGCGGTGCGCACCGCCTGCCCGAGGAGGGAGAAGTCCCGCAGGAACTGCATCCGGGAGGGTTCGTCGAGGTCGTCGAGGTGCTCGGCGTCGCCGCGGTGGATCAGCAGGCAGTAGCCGGGCAGCTTCTGGTGGTCGCCGAACACCGCGAACCCCGACGGCGTCTCGGCGAGCAGGTTCTCCGCCGGCTCGCCCCGGCGCAGGGCGGCCAGCCTCCCGTCGCTCATGGTGCGGAGGCTATTCGGGTCCGCGGGGCGCCGCCACGGGGGAGCGCTCTGCCACGCTGGGCGCATGAGCCCCTACCCGAGCACGCACGTCGCCGTGCAGATCGACGCCCCCGCGTCGGAGGTGTACGCCTTCGTCGCCGACCCGACCACCCTGCCGCGCTGGGCGTCGGGTCTGGCCTCCGCCCAGGTCGAGCTGCGGGCCGGGAGATGGATCGCCGACTCCCCGATGGGGCAGGTCGAGGTGGAGTTCGTGCCGCGCAACGACTTCGGGATCCTCGACCACGACGTCACGCTGCCGTCCGGCGAGGTCGTCACGAACCCGGTCCGGGTGCTGCCCAACGAGGACGGCTGCGACGTGTTGTTCACCGTGCGGCAGCGGCCCGGGATGTCGGACGACGAGGTGGCGCGGGACGTGCGCACGGTCCGCGGCGACCTCGAGACCTTGGCCCGGATCCTCGGGGAGTGATCACCGGGGGTGCGCACCCCCGGCGATCACGAGCAGCGCTCACTCCGCGCGGGGCAGCTCCAGCAGCAGCGAGTGGCCCTGGTGGGGCTCGAGGTCCACGGTGAAGGCCTTCAGGTCGTCGACCTGCCCGACCTCCTTCTCCGTGAACATGTCCACCACCCGGCTGCCCGGGACCAGGTGCTCGGAGCGGACCGTGCCCGTGACCGGCTCCGCGGCGAAGTTGAGCACCGTGACGTGCTGGTCGCCCGAGTCGAGCTCGTGGACCATCACCAGCATCCCGCGATGGCTGACGTCCGGGACGTCGATCTGGCGGGCGACGGCGATCGCGTGCCGGGAGCGGACCGCCAGGATGGCCTGGAGCTGGCGGAGGAAGCTGCGCTCGTCCTCCATCTGCTCGGGCAGCGGCCCGTAGAGCGAGCGGCCGCGCGGCATCCCGGACGCCGACTTCGTGGCCCCCGGTGCGACGCCCATCAGGTCGTGGGCGGCGCGGCTGATCCAGCGGGTGTCGCCCTCGGCCACCAGCTCGGCCACCTCGTCGACGGGCAGCGGCAGCATCCCGCACAGGTCCCAGCCCGACAGCGCGAAGACGCCGGGCTGCAGGGCGTTGAACATCGCGAGCAGCAGGTGCACCCGCATGATCTCGGGAACGTCCGTGTCCGTGATCGTGTCGAGGGTGCGGTAGCCGAGCGTGGCCGCGATCAGGGACGCGGTGGTGCAGGCGATCCCGTTCGTGGTGAAGACCCGGTTGTAGTCGACGCTCACCAGGGTCGCGGTGAGGTCCGCCCGGATGCGCTCCGCCAGCTGCTCGCCCGTCAGCTCCCCGCCCGCGAAGGGGTAGACGTCGTCGCGGTGCCCGGTGGCCCAGTGGACGAGCTCGTAGGTCAGCTCGTCGTGGTTCTGCAGGGCGTGCACGAGCCCGGCCGGGTCCACACCCAGTTCCAGCGAGGTGCGCAGGGTGAGCCGCAGGAACTCGGTGTCCCCGGTGACCAGCGCGTGGTGGTAGGCGGGCCGGTTGACGAAGTCGTACGACAGGTCCGCCCCGGCCTCGGCGGTGGCGCGGATGTCGTCGATCGTGAGGTTGAGCTCCTGGAAGGTGAAGCCGCCCAGCTTGCGCACCATGGAGCCGATGAGGTGGTTCGCCGCCGCGGAGAGCGGGTGCCCCTCGGACCAGGCGGGCAGGCCCTCCGCGGCCTTCTCCACGCCGAGGAACCCGTTGGCGTCCAGGCGGAGCGCGCCCGCGCCGAGGTCGGCGAGCGAGTGCAGCGCGTCGCCGATCACCAGGCGCATGCCCGCGAACGAGGGATCGAGCCAGTTGATCGACGGCTGACCGTCCTTGAAGTAGTGCAGGTAGACCCAGCGCCGGGAGACCCCGTCGACGCCGACGACCGGCTTGGTCGCGCTCCAGTTCGTCTCCTTGACGCCCGGGGCGTAGAAGATCACCCGCTGCAGCCGGCCGATGATGTAGCCGGCCTTCTCCAGCTGCTCCTCGGTGGCGACGTCGAGGTTCACCGAGTCCTTGCCCGCCGGCACGTCGGGCAGGAGGTTCCAGTCCTCCTCCTCGATCTCCACCATGTGGTAGATGCCCGGGTAGTCGGCGTGCTTCATCTCGGCGAGCCGGAAGTCCGCGCCCTTGCCCGTGTGGCCGGGCACGATGTCGTCGATGATCGTGCCGCCGGACCAGGTGGCCATGCCGCACATGGCCCGGAACTCGGCCTCGGTGCCGAAGGCGGGATCGATCTCGGTGGACATGCGGTCGAAGTGGCCGTCGACGGAGCTGGTGAACTGCCAGCCCGAGATGCCGCCCGCGCGCTTCACCGGTCCGGTGTGGACGGCCTCGATCCCCACCGCGGCGAAGACGTTCCACAGCTCCTCGTCGCCGAACGCCGCGAGGAAGGACTCGCCGGGGCGGGTGATGAAGGAGATCGGGTACGCGGTGAACCACACGGACGCCGTCTCGACCGCCTGGCGCGGGCCCGGATCGGCGAACGGGTTCTGCCACATGGAGCCCTGGCCGGAGAACTGCCGGGCGATCTCGTTCGCGTCCGCGAGCATGGACTGGCTGAGCAGCCACGACACGTAGGCCGGGTTCTCCCCGGTGGCCGCGCCGTCCTTCGCCACGGAGCGCCGGACGACCGGCGACTTGGCCCGCGCGCGATGGCGCAGCGTGCGCGGGCGCGCCGGATGGAGGTGCTCCGCGTAGGTGATCTCGCTCGGCTCTTTCGGCTGCTGCTCAGACTCTGTGCTCGGTTCGCTGCTCACTGACTCTCCGTGCCCGGTGGATGCCCGGGGAGGGTGTACCACCCGGCGCATCCGTGAAACGACCGCGACGCGCGGGCGGTGCGGCGGGATCGCGCTTCGGATCGGTGGCCTGCGTGGCCTACCGTCGGGCGGTGGCTGTGCACCGGAGTCTGGCGCTGCTCGTGGCGGGCGCCCTCTTCATGGAGATCCTCGACGGCACCGTCATCGCGCCCGCCGCCCCGCACATCGCGGCGGACTTCGGGGTCGCCCCCGTCGACGTCAACATCGCCATCACCGCCTACGTGCTGACCCTCGCCGTGCTGATCCCGATCACCGGCTGGCTGGCGGACCGCTTCGGCGCCAAGCGGGTCTTCGTGCTCGCGCTGGTGCTGTTCGGGCTGGCCTCGGCCGGGTGCGCGCTGGCCCCGAGCCTGCCGGTGCTGACCCTGACCCGGGTGCTGCAGGGGGCCGGCGGGGCGATGATGGTGCCGGTCGGGCGGCTCGTCGTGCTGCGGACGACGGCGAAGTCCGACCTGGTGCGCGCCATCGCCTACCTGACGTGGCCGGCACTGATGGCCCCGGTCGTCGCGCCGGTGGTGGGCGGGGTGCTGGCGGAGTACGCGTCGTGGCGGTGGATCTTCGTGATCAACGTGCCGCTGGCGGTGGCTGCGCTGGTCGTTGCGCTGCGGATCGTCCCGGACCTGCGCGAGGACACCGTCGGGCCGCTCGACCGGACCGGGTTCGTGCTGAGCGCGGTGGGCGTGGCGGCGCTGATCGTGGCGCTGGAGGGACTCGGGAACGGGTTCGGGACCGTGACGGCGGTGGCGCTGGTCGTCGCCGTCGGCGGGCTCGGGCTGGCGGTGCGGCACCTGCTGCGCAGCCCGCGCCCGCTCGTCGACCTGCGGATCCTGAAGATCGTCACCTACCGGGTCACGGCGGCCAGCGGCTCGGTGTACCGGGCGGTGATCACCGGCATCCCGTTCCTGCTCCCGCTGCTCTTCCAGGTCGGTTTCGGCTGGTCGGCGGCGCAGGCGGGGCTCGTGGTGATCGCGGTGTTCGTCGGCAACGTCGGGATCAAGCCGGCGACGACGCCGCTCATGCGCCGCCTCGGGATCCGCACCGTGCTGCTCGGCTCCATCGGGATCGGCGCCGCCTGCCTGGTGGGCATGGCCTTCCTCGAGGCGGGCACGCCGCTGGTGGTCACGCTCGCGCTGCTGCTGCTCAGCGGCATCGTGCGGTCGACCGGCTTCACCGCCTACAACAGCGTGGCCTTCGCGGACGTGGAGCAGCCGCGTATGAACCACGCCAACACGCTGTTCTCCACGCTGCAGGAGCTCGGCGCGGGCCTGGGCGTGGCCGTCGGGGCGCTCCTGGTGCGGCTCGGGCAGGCGGTCGGTGTGGCCCCGGGGGTGTCAGGGCCCTACCGCACGGCCTTCGTGCTGCTCGCGGTGATCCTGCTGGTCCCGGCGGTCGCGGCCTTCCGTCTCCCGCGCAGCGCCGGGGACCACATCACCGGCCACGCCTGAGGGCCCGCGCTGCCGTCGTGAGCGTGTGGTTCGGCCTCCCGGCTCTGCCGAATGGCGGACTCCGTCCGCGGGGCCGACTCGCGGGTCCGGGGTCAGTGGCCGCAGGTCTCGGTGGCCGTGGTGGGGGCGGTGCCGAGGTGCAGCGGGTCGAGGTCGCGGGGGTCCGGGGTGGGGGCCCAGCGGCCCGTGACCTGGGCGTAGTCCCAGGCCGGGCCCGTCGTCGCGATCTCGCGGACGGCCGCGACCAGGCGGTCGACGTCCGCCTCGGAGGTGTTCAGGCCGAGGCTGACGCGCACGGCGTCCGTCTCGCCGGTGAGGCGGGCGAGGAGCGGGTGGGCGCAGAAGCGGCCGTCCCGCACGCCGATGCCGTGCTCGGCGGACAGCGCGGCGGCGACCAGGCCGGCCGGGACGTCCCGCACGGTGAAGCTCGCGACGCCGACGCGATCCGGCGCGTCCGCCCAGATCCGCAGCGGGCGGACCCCGGCGATGCCGCTGAGGCCGTCGACCAGCCGGGCGAGCAGCGCGCGCTCGTGGGCCGGGGCGATCTCGTCGATCACCGGGTCCAGGGCCTTGCACGCGGCGGCGAGCGCCGCGGCGCCGAGGACGTTCGGGGTGCCGGCCTCGTGCCGGTGCGGCGCGGGCGCCCAGCTGACCTCGGCGTGCCCGCCCTCGACACCGACGTGGGTCACCGCGCCGCCGCCGGCGAGGTACGGGGTGGCGACGTCGAGCCAGTCCCGGCGGCCGACCAGCACGCCGGTGCCGTAGGGCGCGTAGAGCTTGTGGCCGGAGAGCACCAGGTAGTCCACGCCCCAGGCGGCGACGTCGACCCGGCGGTGCGGGGCGAGCTGCGCGGCGTCGAGCACCACGCGGGTGCCGGCGGCGTGGGCGATCGCGCAGATCTCGGCGATCGGCGGGATCTCGCCGGTCACGTTCGAGGCGCCGGTGATCGCCAGCAGGGCCGTGGGCCGGGCGGCGAGCTCCTCGCGCAGCAGCTCGAGGGTCTCGGCGAGGGTGTCCGGGGCGCGCAGCACGCGGTGGTCGGTGCCCCGCCAGGCGAGCAGCGTGGCGTGGTGCTCGACGTCGAGGCACAGGGTGGCGCCGGGGACCGCGCCGGCCAGCAGGTTCAGGGCGTCCGTGGTGTTGCGGGTGAACACGACGACGTCGTCCTCGCGGGCCCGCACGAACCGGGCGACGACGTCGCGGGCGCCCTCGACCGCCGCGGTGCAGACCTGGGAGGCGTAGCCCGCCCCGCGGTGCACGCTGGAGTAGTAGGGGAGCAGCGCGGCGACGTGGTCCGCGACGGCCTTCAGCGCCGGGGCGCTGGCGGCGAGGTCGAGGTTCGCGTAGGGCACGGTCCGGCCGTCGACCAGCGGGACCGGCAGGCCGGTGCCGACGAGCTCCGGGAGGGCGGCCGACGTGGCGGTGGCCGGGGAGCCGGTGACCGAGCTGCCGGTGGCCGGGGTGCTGGACGGGCCGGTGGCCGACCCGCGCGGCGCCGGACCGCGGCCCGCCGGGGCGGGGAAGGTGGCGGGACAGGCGAGCGTGGTGGGCGCATCGGACATGACGGATCCTCCCGGATCACTACAGGACCCGGTGCTGACGCACAGGAGTCCGCGCTTGCCGATCGCGGTGCCGCGACGGCCTGGTCGTCACCCGGAGCACCCCGCCGCGGAGGAGGGTTGCCGGCCAGCGAGCCGGGGCTTGACGCTGGCGCTCTTGACCTGGCACCGACGGTAAGCGAATCCCGCGCGGCCGGTCAAGTGTGATCCCGACCCCAGGACAATGCCCGGACATTTGCCGGACGACCGTTCCAGAGTGGTGCGGAATGTCCGGGCCGGATGGTGGTGGGCGGCCATTGCGCCGCCATTACCGCGCCTTTCCCTGTCGGCCCGTCGCGACGATCACGGTCGGTGGAGGAGCGGTGGATTCCGGCTCGACGCGTGTGGGTGACGGCCGGGGCGTCGCGCCCGTCGGGCGCCGTGCCACGTGATCGGTTCCCGGATTTACTCCCACGATCGGGTGAATAAAGGGTGGGTGTGACAGGTCGGCGAGTGGGGGATCGGGGGCGCGAAATGGCGCCGAAATCGCGTGACCTGGGCCACGAAATGCCCCTCGAAACGGTTCCGGAACGGCGTGGGATCGCCCTTTGCCCGACCCCGGTGGCAATGACTGCTCCGTCCGGATGACAGGGTTTCGGCCATGCGCCTCACCGACACCTTCGCGAGTCGACGTCATGTCGACCTGCGCCGCGTGGCGAGTGCGCTGTGTAGCGCGACGGTGAGCTGAGACCCGGGCCCGTCCCCGGGCCCGTCTCCCCGATCCTCGCTCCGGCGCACCTCCGTCCCCGCGCCCTCCTCGCCCGGCCGCCGCTCGCGGTCGTCCGGGTCCGGACGCGGGTGCCGCACCCCTCGTGCCGCCGGGCCGCCCCGTACCCGGGAACGGCCCGTCGGGCGTGCGCCACGGCCCCGGCCCGCGCCCGGCCCGCCCCCGTTCGTCCACATCGGATGACGGGCCCGGACCGTGCGACCGCCGCGGCCGTTCGGCTCCCCACTGAAGAAGAAACCGGAGAAACACCGTGCCCCGACACCGTCACCGACCACCCCGGTCGGCCACCCTCACCCGGCTCGCCGGGATCGCGACCCTGACCGGCGCCGCGTTCGCCGTCCTCCCGGGAGCGGCGTACGCCGCCACCCCGGACCTGGTCCCGGACACCGCGCCGCTGCTCACCGCGCACAACGAGCCCGAGCCCGCGCCGGCGCCCACCGCGCCGTACGTGGAGGGATCGCAGACCGCGTTCGGCCAGGGCGACCTGCTGAACCAGGGCCGTGACGTCGCGCCGGCCGGCGTGCCCGTCACCGGGCTCGTGCAGTCCGTCGTCGGCGCGACGAAGATCCTGCCGACCTGATGCGCGCCCCGAAGAAGATCCTCCTCGGGCTGCTGGCCCTCGGCATCGTCGCCGGGGTGACCACGATCCCGGGCGGGGACGCGTACGCCGACGTCCAGACCGTCCGCTCCACCGTGAAGGGGGCCGACGGTAAGGACTACTGGGTCGAGAACAACATCGACGACGCGGCCAAGGGCTCCCACCAGGCGGGTACCCGTCCCGAGTACATGGTGGTCTGGGCGGGCGACGAGAACGCCGCCGACACCGTCGTGCCGGACGTGAAGAACCTGCCGGGGTCGCTGCAGAACCCGACCGACAAGGTGCGCAACGCCCTGCCGGGGCCGGACTTCATGGCCGTCGTCGACGTCACCAAGGGCTCGCCCAGCTACGGCAAGGTCGTCAACACCGCGACCGTCGGCCCGCTGGTGGAGAACGAGCCGCACCACATGCAGTACTCGTGGCGCAAGGGCGACAAGATCTACGCGGGCGGCCTCTACTCGGCGGCCACCTACGTGTTCGACGTGGCCGCGCTGCCGGAGCTCAAGCTCTCCGGCATCAGCCTCCCCAGCCAGACCCTCTGCGGGTCGGTGCCGGACGCGTACTGGGTGCTGAAGGACGGCACGGCGTACGGGACCTACATGGGCGGCCCGGTCGTCCCCGGTCCCTGCACCTACTCCAACGGCGAGGTCCGCACCGGCAACGGGTTCGCGGGCACGCCGGGCGAGGTCGTGCGGTTCGGGCCGGACGGCAGGAAGCTGGTCGAGGCCCCGGCCGCGACGACCACGCCCGAGGACCCGACCCAGTGCCTCAACATGCCGGCGCTCGGCCAGCCCAGCTGCGCGAACCCGCACGGCATCCAGGTCCGCGAGGACCTGAACACCATGGTCACCAGTGACTACGCCGAGCCGCGGACGATCATCCTCGACCCGGTCAAGGCGCCGTCGCCCTACCTGCGCCGGCCCACCGTGCGCACCTGGGACATCTCGGACCTGAACCACCCGAAGGTCAAGTCGGTGTCGTACCTGCCGACCGGGCCGCGCTCGAACGGTCAGGACCCGCTGCACAACGAGAACCGTGCGGCGATGGAGACCACGGTGACCAACCTGCCCGGTCACAAGGGTGCGTTCGCCCAGACCATGCAGGGTGGCGCGCTGTTCTACACCCCGGACATCACGGTTCCGGAGCCGACGTGGCGCGAGATCTACGACCTCTCCGCCGCGGTCAAGGAGCTCGACCCGAAGGCCGGCGACAACGGCGGCCCGTCGTCCAACGGTGGCTGGCTGCAGACCAGCCCGGACGACACGACGCTCTACCACGCCATCATCGGCCGCAAGCCGGGCGCGCTCGGCAAGGACGACCCGGGCACGAACGGCGGTGTGATCGCGCTCGACATCTCCAAGCTCGTCGAGTCCGGTGCCGACGCGCAGTGCTCGATCGACACCACCGACGAGATCGCCGCCGGCGGCGCCGAGGCCGACTGCCCGACCCTCAAGGGCGACCAGGTCATCAACCCCGGCAAGGCCGCGGGCGGCCCGCACTGGGGCGCCCTGGACACCCTCGCCCTGGGCGACGACGGCTTCTACCACCAGACCGACCAGCCCCAGCGCCTCGCGACCGCGAACTACTTCGTGGCCCGCACCGGCACCGACGGTGACCACCGGGTCTGCCTGGTGGACATCGCCGGCGACGGACCGCTGCACCTCGACGAGGACTTCAAGGACGAGAACACGGGCGACACGTGCATCTCGTTCAACCGGGAGCGCTGGCCGCACGGCGCCTTCGGCAACGCGAAGCCCCACTCGATGCTGTTCGTCGCGAACGATGCCGACGTCAAGTAGGAATCAGGCCTCCCGGTCGTGGCGCGTGCTCGCGCGCCGCGGCCGGGCGGCCGCCCCGCTCGCCGTGGCCCTGCCGCTCGCCGTCCTGGCGAGCGGCGGGTCCGCCGCGGCGGAGCCGCTCACCCCGGCCGCCCGTGCGGCGGCGGCCCTGGGGGAGCAGGCGTCCGCGGGGGCGGTGGCGTTGCGGGTGGTGCTGCTGGTGGGCACGGCCCTGCTGGCGGGCATCGCACTGGTCTCGGCGGCGGGACCGGATGCCGGCCGGAGGGGTCCGGGTGGCCGGGCGGGCTCCGGTGTCGGGCCGGCGGGCTCCGGTGTCGGCCGGACGGCCCGGTCCGGTCGAGACGAACCTCGGCCACGGCGGGACCATGATCGACTGGGGCTCACGGTCCTCTCGGGGCGTGGGGTGTCGGTGACGGCGTGGGTCGCGGCGGGCGTCGTGGCCGTCGCGGCCGAGGTCGTGCACCTGACCGGATCGGTGTCGGTGCCCGGCACGGTCGTGCATGTCGTGGCGGCGCTGCTCGCCGCGGCGCTGGTGGGCACCTGCTGGGCGGCGCTGCCCGGGGCGGTGCTGGTGGTGCTCCTCGCCGCCGGCCTCGGCTCGACGCACAGCGGCGTGGCCTTCGCACTCGACGCCCTCGTCGCCGTCGCGGTCGCGCTACTCCTGGGCGCGGCCGCGGTGGGGATCACGGGGCGTGGACCGGCGGTGGAACCGGGACCGCCGCCGGCTCCGGGGCCGGGGGCGGGGGAGCCCCCGGCCCCGGGGAGAACGCCAGTCCCGCAGGGCCTGCGGAGCCGCGAGCTCGCGGAGGCGGTGACGGAGTCGTTCGCGGTCGTGAGCCCGGCCGGGACCCGCGAGGCGGTCCGCGCCGAGCGACATCCCGACTCGCGGCGCGCCACGCCCCGACCCGCGCGGAGGGAGAGCGCGACTCGCGCGGAGCCGGCCCCCGGCTCGCACGGTGTCGGAGGCCGGGGTGTCGAAGTGCGGGGTGTCGGAGACCGGGGTGCCGGAGTTCGGGGTGTCGGAGCGCTGATGGGGATCGGGCTGGTGGGCGGGGTCGTCGCGGTGGCGGCGGCGCTCGCGCAGCTCCTGGTCGACGGTCCGGAGACCGCCCACGACCTCACGGCCACCGGGGCCGGCCTCGCCGGCCTGTCCGCCGTGGTGCTGCCGGCTCTCGCCACAGCGGGGTTGCTCGCCCTGCTCCTCCATGATCGCCGTTTTGGTGCGTCCAGGCAGGTTGGAGGGGGCGCCAGTGCACTCGAACGTCGATCTTCGCCGGTGCGCGGCCGCGCACCGGCGTTGGCGGCTGCCGGTGAGGAGCGGTCGTCCCGTGGAGCTGACAGGCGCCCGGGCGCGGTCGTGGCGGGCGATCGGCGTTTCGGTGCGTCCGTGCAGGTCGAGGGGTGCGCCGCAGCACTCGATCGGCGATCTTCGGGTGCCCGGCGGGTGCGGGAGGTGTGGCGGATCGTCGCCGTACTGGGCGTGCTCGGGACCGTGGCTGCGGCGCTGGTGGGGGTCGTGCCCCTGCCGGGGCCGGCGCCCGTGCCGGGCGAGCCGCTCCTGCGGACCGTCGAGGCCGGGTCCCAGCGGCTCGCGCTGCTGGTGGCGCCCCTGCGGCCGGGGCCGAACCTCGTCCGCGTCTCAGGGACCGGCTATCTCGCCGAGGCCGCCGCGGTGCGGCCCGTGGCCTACGCCGGCCACGACCACCAGGCCAATTCCACCGCGAGTGTCGCGGTGACCGGATCGTCCGCTCCCGCCGTCCCGTTCACGGCGCGGGACGGAGCGGCGGGCGGCTGGGCCGTCGTCGACCTGCCCGAGGGGGCGAGCACGCTGACCGTCACCGCGGGTGGCGTGACGAGCACCGTCCCCGTCGATGCCGGGTCGGAGACCCGCGTCGATACCGGGTCGGCGACGGCCACCCTCCCGGCGGCGACGAAGGGCGCGGTCCCCGAAGGCCCGGCGACCGAGGGCCCGGTCGCGCCGGGGCAGCGTTCATCCACGCAGGTCTCGGCGGTCGACGGGGTGGCCGGCCAGGGTGCGGACCCCCGGAGCGCCGGGCTGACCGGCCCCGACGGTCCGGAGTGTGCCGCGGCACTGCTCGGAGACCTGGTGGGGCAGCGGCCGGGGGAGGCGGCGCCGCAGGTCACGACCTGTCCGGCGGACTCCCTGTCCGAGGCCGACGCGCGCGCCCTGCGGGCGACCGTGCGGACCCTGACCGACCACGGTGTGCGCAGCGTGCGGATCGCGGCGGACGACTCGCCCCGCTCCCGGGCCGCCGCGGACCTGGTCCGGGGGCTGGCCGCGCAGGCACGGGCGAGGGTGGTCGACCGCGTGGACAAGGACAGCGCGCTGATCGTCGTGTCGGGCTGGTCCCCGGCCGCGGCGACCCTGCGGGAGGCTGCGGCGCGGTCGCTCGAGACCCCCACCCACCTGGGCGGGACCTACCTCGCGCCCTGGTTGATGACGGCCGGGGTGGTCACCCGGGCCACGTCGTCGATCGTCCCGCTGGACTTCGATCCGTCCGACCAGCCGGCCCGGCTCTACGCCGGCCAGGTGGCCGCGGCGTTCCCCGGCGAGACCCCGTCCGCGGCGGGCTTCACCGCCTGGGCCCGGCACGGCGGGGCACCCCTCGCCGACCGGCCCCGGCTCTACGGCGCGGCACCCGTCGACGTCCCCATGACCAGCACCGGGCTGACCAACGGCGCGGACGACCACCACCACGGCGGCGCCAACCCGGCCGCCTGGTTCCCCAACGGGACGGTCGTCCCGGTCAGCGCACCGCTCGAGACCCCCTAGGAGATCGCATGACCCTCACCTTCGAGAGCCTCAGGGCCCGGGAGCGCGCCTCCTACGGCCCGCTCGACCGGCAGGCCCCGCCCGTCCAGCCGATCCCGACCGCCGTCGCGGTGCTGCTCGCCGCACTGCTGTTGTGGGGGATCTCCCGGGTCGCCCCGGCCACCATGGTCGGCACCGGGGCCCTCGGCCTCGCGCTGGGCTTCACGTTGTTCCACTCCCGCTTCGGGTTCACCTCCGGCTGGCGGCAGCTCGTCGCCGTCGGCCAGGGGGCGGCGATCCGGGCGCACATGATCATGCTCGGCACCGCGACCGTCCTCTTCGGAGTGATCTTCGCGACCGGGATCGGGCTGTCGGGCGAGCCGAAGGGGCTCGTCGCGCCGGTCGGGATCGGGCTCGTCGTGGGCGCGTTCCTGTTCGGCGTCGGCATGCAGATCGGCGGCTCCTGCGCCTCCGGCACGCTGTTCGCCGTCGGCAGTGGACAGAGCGCGATCGTGTTGACGCTCTTCGGGTTCATCGTCGGGTCCGTGTTCGCGGCCCTGAGCTTCCCGTTCTGGAACGGCGTGGTCCCGCAAGGGGTCCCGGTCGACCTGCGGACGGTCTTCGGGGGCATCCCCGGTGCGCTGGCGGTGTCCCTGCTCGTCATGGTGGGCATCGCGGCCCTGACCTACGTCGTGGCGCGGCGGCGCACCCCGCCGCCCGTCGAGCGGCCGCCGTCGGCGACGGGGATCGCGCGGGCGCTGCGCGGCTCCTGGCCGATGTGGGTCGGCGCGCTGGTGCTCGCGGTGCTCAACGCTGCCGTGCTGGTCGTGTCCGGCCAGCCCTGGGGCGTGACGTCCGCGTTCGGCCTGTGGGGCGCCAAGGTCCTGCAGTGGTTCGGCGCCGAGCCGCAGAACTGGGCCTTCTGGCAGGTGCCGGCCAACGCGAAGGCCCTGGCCGGCCCGGTGCTGGCGGACCGGATCTCGGTGCTGGACCTCGGGATCATGGTCGGCGCGCTGTTCGCCTCGGCGGTCGGCGGCGCCTTCCTGCTGCACAAGCGGGTGCCGTGGCGGATCGCGGTCGGCGCGGTCGTCGGCGGCGTCCTCATGGGGTACGGCGCGCGGCTCGCGGGCGGCTGCAACATCGGCGCCTACTTCTCCGGCATCGCCTCCTTCAGCCTGCACGGCTGGATCTGGGGCGTGGTCGCGCTGGGCGGGACGTGGGTCGGGCTGCGGCTGCGGCCGCTGTTCGGGCACACCAACCCCAAGCCGGCCGACTCGATCTGCTGATCACCACACGAAGGGAAAGCTCATGATCCGCACCGCATCCGTCCTCCTCGGGGGGATCGCGCTCACCGCGCTCGGGGCCGGCGTCGCCACCGCCGCCCCGCTCGTCGCCGAGCCGCCGACCGCGCCCACCGCGCCCGTCGCCGGGAACCCGCTCTGGGCGACCGACCACGTGCCGGTTCCCGTCGAGGACCCGACCTTCGGGCTGTTCGACGCCGCCGCACCGGCCTACGCGCTGCTCGGGGGGATCGGCTGAGCGACGGCTGACCGCGCTCCCGTTCCCCGGTGTCACCCGGGGGGCGGGAGCGTCGTTCGCCCGATCGACGCACCTCGCAGCCGTCCGGCAGAGGTCGCGCAGGAAGAGCTCAGGCGGCGACGCGTCCGGCGAGCCGGACGCGGACCGTCGTCCCCTCCCCGTCGGCGAGGGGATCGCCCAGGTACTCGAGCTCGCCCCGGTCCGCGAGGTACGCGATGTGCGCGGAGGTCTCGGCCAGCGCGCCGAACTTCATCCGTCCGACCTGCTCCCAGGGCCGCGACCAGGTGAGCCGGGCCGTGACCTCCCATACGGAGGGCTCACCGAGCTCGGTGACGATCTCCAGGAGCTCGCGGCAGCGTGCCTCGTGATGGGACTGCAGGCCGCGGGCCCGGTTCGCCAGCCCGCGGAAGCGGTACTCGTGGGCGGGCAGGGCGAGGAGGCCGCCGTGCGCCTCGTCGGCGAGTGCGGTGTCCTCCAGCGACTTCAGGAACGCTGCCAGCGCGGGCATCTTCGCGTTCGCGACCTGCGGGGACAGCCCGATGTTCGGGGTGATCCTGGGCAGGATGTGGTCCCCGGTGAGCATCACACCGGCGTCGAGATCGAGCAGGCAGATGTGGCCGGGGGTGTGTCCGGGCGTCCAGACCGTCTGCAGCCGGCGGCCCGGCAGCGGCAGGATGTCGCCGTCCTCGAGCCGGAGGGTCGGCGCCACCAGGGACTCGGCGGTGGTGCTGTGCGTCCGCTGCTCGGAGAACTCGTCGATCTCGTCCTCGGAGGCGCCGCACGCGCACATCCAGCGGCCCATGGCCTCCACGCGCTGGCCGGTCGTGGTGGTGCCGGTCAGCTGGGGGAGCAGGTCGGCTTCGATCCGGTGCATCGCGATCCACGCGCCGCTGGCCGCGGCCAGCCGGCCGGAGAGGCCGTGGTGGTCCGGGTGCGTGTGGGTGGCCACGATGCCGACGACGTCGTCGAACGTCGCGCCGGCGGTCTCCAGGCCGGCGGTGAGCGCCGCCCAGGTGTCCTCGTCGCTCCAGCCCGGGTCCACGACGACCAGGCCGTGGTCACCCGGCACCAGGTAGGTCAGCGTGTAGCGCAGCGGATTGCGCGGGATCGGGACCGGGATCGACCAGATCCCGGAGTCCAGCCGCTCGACGGGCGGCAGCACCTTGTCCGCCCACGCCTGGCGCTGGGCCGTCCCGACGACCTCGACGCCGGGCGGCACCGGGGCGAGGGGGCTGGTGAAGTTCACGTTCGGACGTTAACGGGCTACCGGTCGGTCGTTCAACACGGCGCGGCGAAGGTGACGGGAACCACCGGGAGGAGCCGGACGATCCGGGCGGGCCGGGACGAGCGGGCGCCAACTACTTGTCGTGTGCTAAAAGTTCTGGGGCGGACGACGGGGGGAGCGCTGTGACGGCGGTCGAGGTGACTCCCACGGATCGCCCGATGACGCATCGCCAGGTCGTGCAGGCCCTCGCCGGGATGCTGCTCGCGATGTTCTCGGCGTTCCTGTCCGCGACCATCGTGTCCAACGCGCTGCCGACGATCATCACGGACCTGCACGGCTCGCAGAACCAGTACACGTGGCTGGTCACCGCGACCCTGCTGGCCTCCACGGCGAGCACCCCGATCTGGGGCAAGCTCGCCGATCTGTTCTCGAAGAAGCTGCTGGTCCAGATCGGAATCGTCGTCTACATCGGCGGATCGGTGCTGGCCGGCTTCTCGCAGTCCGTCGAGACGCTGATCGCGTGGCGGGCGCTGCAGGGCCTCGGCCTGGGCGCCCTGCAGTCGCTGGTCATCATCGTGATCGCGGCGGTGGTGAGCCCGCGTGAGCGCGGCCGCTACACGGGGCCGATGGCGGCCGTCGTGTCCGTGGCGACGATCGCGGGCCCGCTGATCGGTGGCCTGATCGTGGACAGCCCACTGGGCTGGCGGTGGTGCTTCTGGGTCGGGGCACCGGTGGCGGTCGTGGCGATGGTCGTGGTGCAGCGCACCCTGAACCTGCCGGTGATCCGCCGGAAGGTGCGGATCGACTACCTCGGTGCCGCGCTGCTCGCGGCCGGTGTCTGCGACCTGCTGATCTGGGTCACCCTGGCCGGGGACGAGTTCGCGTGGGGCTCCGGGACGTCGTGGGCCCTGCTCGGGACCGGCGTGGCGCTGCTCGCGCTCGCGGTGCTCGTCGAGTCGCGGGCGGCGGAGCCGATCGTGCCGCTGTACCTGTTCAGGGAGCGCACCACGACCCTGGCGGTGATCGCGAGCGTCGCCGTGGGCGTCGCGATGTTCGGCGGGGCGATCTTCCTGGGGCAGTACTTCCAGATCGCGCGCGGCTTCTCGCCCACCGCCGCCGGGCTGCTCACGTTGCCGATGATCGTCGCGTCCACGGTGGCGGCGACGGTGTCCGGCCAGGTGATCACGCGGACCGGCCGGTGGAAGGGGTTCCTCGTCGGCGGCGGGGCACTGCTGACCGCCGGTTTCGGGCTGCTCGGCACCATCGACCACGCCACGGACATGGTGCTCGTCGAGGTGTACCTGGGGGTGCTGGGCCTCGGGATCGGCATGATCATGCAGAACCTGGTGCTCGCCGTGCAGAACACCGTGCGGGCCTCCGATCTCGGGGCGGCCAGCTCGGCGGTCACGTTCTTCCGCTCGCTCGGCGGGACGGTCGGGGTGTCCGTGCTCGGGGCGATCCTGGCGACCCGGGTGGCGGAGCTGACCACCTCGGGAGTCGCGGACGCGGGGATCGGCGTGGTCGACGACGTCGGGATCGGTGCCCTCAACCAGCTGCCGCCCGTGCTGGTGGAGATCGTGCGCGGCGCCTACGGCGACGGGAGCGCGCGGATCTTCCTGGTCGCGGCCGGGCTGTCCGTCATCACCCTGCTGACCACGCTCTGCATCCGCGAGATCCCGCTGCGGACGCTCAGCGGGATCGAACAGCAACGCGCCGAACTCGCCCCCGCACTTTCGTCACTGTCGGACGCGGTGCATGCTCAGAGCGTGACGAGTGAGCAGGTGGTGGTCGGCCCGGCGATCTACGGCTTCGTGACGGGTGCGAGCGGGGGCGGGATCGCCGGCGCCGTCGTGACGGTGACCGGTGCGAACGGTGAGCAGGTCGCCCGCGCGGCGACCCAGGCCGACGGCGGCTACGAGTTCCATCTCGCCACCGGTGGCACCTACCTCCTGGTGGTCGCCTCCGGCGCACTGCAGCCGGCGGCGGCGATGGTGCCCGTGGCGGGTGTGCCCGTGCGGCACGACGTGGCGCTCGACGGTGGCGCGACGGTGAGTGGGACCGTGCTCGGCGGGCCCGGCGGCGGGGTCACCGTCACGCTGATCGACGCCCGCGGCGACGTCGCGGGCGCCGCGACCACGGACGGCGCCGGTCGCTACCTCGTTCCCGGCATCCCGGAGGGGAGCTACACGCTCACCGCGTCCGCGCCGGGCGTGCCGCCCGTCGCCACATCGGTGCTGGTCGGAGCCGGTGCGACCACCCACGACGTGACCCTGGCCGATCGCGCGGAGCTGCGTGGCACGGTGCGTGCGGGCTCGACCGGGGGACCGGTCGCGGAGGCCGTCGTGACCCTCGCGGCGGGGGACGGGGCCGTCGTCGCCTCCGGGCGGACCGACGCGGCCGGTAAGTTCGGCTTCGCCGGTCTCGCGGCGGGCTCCTACACGCTCGCCGCCGCCGGATACGCCCCGGACGTGCAGGTCGTGCGCGTCCAGCCGGGCCTCGACGCGCAGGTGCGGGTGGTCCTGGGCGGCACACCGAGCGCTCCGCAGCGTGCCGGCGAGCGCTCCGGCACGCCGGTCGCCGGAGCCTGATCGCGGCGCGGTGCCATCCGGCGCCGGTCGTGCCAGGGTGTGCGCATGAGCGGAGACGACAACGGGCCCGACACGGACACGGACCAGCTCGAGCCCGAGGACACCCTGGAGGACCGCGGCGTCGCGGACGTCCTCGACGAGGGGTACTCCCCGCCCGAGCGGCCCTGGGCCGTCGACGACTTCGGGACCACCCCGGAGGAGGAGCACACCGGCGAGGACCTGGACCACCGTCTCGCCCGCGAGCTCCCCGACGTGTCGTACTCCTACGACGTGGACGAGGAGGACTCGCCCGAGCGCGAGCCGGACGACACGAACCCGGACTGGCCCGCGGACGCCACGGACACCGACGGCGAGCTGTACGACGACCAGGTCGGCGACCGCCGCGCCGGCCGGCTGGTCGACTCCGCGGAGGGCGACCCCCGCGACACGGACTCCGACGCGTGGGCGTCCGACGTGGGCATCGACGGGGCGGGGGCGTCGGCGGAGGAGGCCGCGATCCACGTGGTCGACGACGACCGGGTCTAGGAGCTCTCCCGCTCGACCACGTGCGCGGGGAACCGGCGGACCGCCAGGCGCGGGTCCCAGCGGCCCTCGACCGCGGCCAGCACGGCGTCCGCCATGCGGGCCGAACCGCTCGACAGGTCCACGGTCGTCGAGGTCAGCCGCGGGCGCAGCAGCTCGCAGTACGGGTCGTCGTCCGCGCCGATGACGGCGACGTCGTCGGGCACCCGGATGCCGGCGTCCATCAGGGCGCCGAGCACCATGCCGGCGTGCCGGTCCGTGGCCCCGACGACGCCGTCCGGCAGCCCGGTGCGCCGCCAGCTCGCGACGAGCGCAGCCGCGGCGGCGGGATCGGGCACCAGGTGCTGCGCCTCGGCCTCCGCGCCGGCCGCGCGGGCGATCCGCAGCGCCTCGGAGACCCGGTTGGCCAGGGGCTCCCCGCGGGGGTCCGCTCCGGCCACCCGGGGCAGCGACGAGCCGGGCATCCCCGAGCTGACGACGGCGATCCGGCGGCAGCCGCGCGCGAGGAGGTGCTCGGCGGCGGCCCGGCCCAGGTCACCGTCGTCGAGCACGACGGTGGCGGTGAGGTCCGAGGGGGCGGTCCCGACCGCGACGGGCACGGTGCCCGCCCCGGCCAGCATCGCGACGCTGTCCTCGGTGAACCGCTCCGCGAACGCGACGACCGCGGCCGGCCGCAACGCGAGCCACGCCCGCGCGGCCGCCACGCCCACGAGCGTGGGATCGCCGTGCATGAGGAACATGAACCCGGCCCTGCGCAGGTCCGCCGCCACCTGGGCGAGGCCGAGCGCGGGGATCCGGCCGCGGAGCACGGCGTCCCGCTCCACGTGGCCGATGATCAGGTCGCTGCGACCGCGGCGAAGCGACCGCGCGTTCACATGCGGGACGTAGCGGAGCTCCTCCGCCGCCGCGAACACGCGGACGCGCGTCGGCTCGGGGATCCGTGTCCCGGGGGTGCTGTTGAGGACGTACGAGGCGGTCGCCCGGGACACACCGGCCCTGCGCGCGACGTCGGTCATGGTCGTCGGTCGGGGGGAGTCGGGCCGGGCGGTCGTGCTGGCGTCCGTGGCGCCGTGGGGGCTGTCCACGCGGGAGATCCTGCCAGCCCCGCCCCCACCACGATCAGGTCCGCCGAGCGCGTCCACGGAAGGATGTGCTGGTCACGGTGGGTGCCGGAGGTGCGTCCACGCGGGGGAGCCCGCCCTCCCCCCGACGGGGCCCGGCAGGTCCGTGATCCGGGAAGACGGGCGGCGGCGGGCCGGGAAGGGGAGCTCGCCGCCCGGTGGTGATCGCCGGTGGTTGCGCTGACGGAGATGCCGACAGCCCGCGCGCACGCGAACGGCGATCATCGCGGTGGGACGCCGCGGGTGGCCGGGGAGCCGGCCGGTCGGGACTGGCACCGGTCGGCTCCGGGCGGCACTACCGAAACGTGGTTTTCGACCTACCGAAAGTGCCGACTCGCGGGGTTGGGGGGTGCGGGGCGTCAGTGGGGGGCGGGTTCGGAGGTGCGGCGGGTCAGGACGAGGGGCTCGTCCTCGGTGATCGCCACGGTGTGTTCGGAGTGGGCGGTGCGGGAGCCGTCGGCGGAGCGGATGGTCCAGCCGTCCGGGTCGAAGACGATCTTGTCAGTCGTGCGGGCGAACCAGGGTTCGAGGGCCAGGGTGAGGCCGGGGCGCAGCGTCAGACCCCGGCCGGGCCGGCCCTTGTTGGGGATGTGGATCTCCTCGTGCATGGTGCGGCCGATGCCGTGGCCGCCGAACTCGGTGTTGACGGGGTAGCCGTGGGCCTCGGCGACCGCCCCGATCGCGGCGGAGATGTCGCCGATGCGGTTGCCGGGGCGGGCGGCGCCGATCGCGGCCTCGAGTGCCTCCTCGGTGGCGCGGACGATCCGCAGGTCCTCCTCGGCGGGGGTGCCGACGATCACGGTGCGGGCGGAGTCGGCCGCCCACCCGTCGACGGTGACGGCGATGTCGGCGCTGACCACGTCGCCGTCGCGAAGCGTGTAGTCGTGGGGGAGGCCGTGGAGGACGGCGTCGTTGACCGACAGGCAGATGACGTTGCGGAAGGGGCCGCGGCCAAAGGAGGGGGCGTAGTCCCAGTAGCAGGACTCGGCGCCGCGCTCCTCGATCATGGCGCGGGCGTGGTGCTCGAGGTCCATGAGGTTGACGCCGACGTCGGCGAGCCGACCCATCTCGGTGAGGATCTCGGCGACGAAACGCCCGGTCACGTGCATGCGGTCGATCTCCGCAGGCGTCTTCAGTTCGATCACGGTATAGTTATACCGCATCATCGGTCGGCGATCTCCACGTCGGTCGTGCCCGTCTCGATCGCCTCGACCGCGCCGCCGGTCCGCTCGGCCAGCCAGGTGTGGAAGGCGGTCGCGTCGGGCACCTGGACGGCGATCGCGACGTCGCCGCCGTACTCGACGCCTGTGACCCTGATCCCGTTCGCGCGCACCGCGTTCTCCAGTCGGCCGGCGTCGGCGTGCGGGACGGCGAGGAGGAGCTCGGTGTGCCGCGCCCGGCGGTGGGTGCCGATCACGTCGAGGGCCTCGGAGACCGCGCTCCCGTAGGCGCGGACCAGGCCGCCGGCGCCGAGCTTCGTCCCGCCGAACCACCGGGTGACGACGGCGACGACGTCCGTCAGCTCGCGCCGGGTGAGGACCTCCAGCATGGGGACGCCCGCGGTGCCCGCGGGCTCGCCGTCGTCCGAGGAGCGCTGGATCTCCGCGGCGGGACCGATCCGCAGCGCGGTGCAGTGGTGCGACGCCGACCAGTGCTCGCGGCGGACGGCGGCGACGACCTCGGCGGCCGCGTCGGCGTCGGTGACGCGGGTCAGGCGGCAGCGGAAGCGCGAGCGCTGGATCTCGGTCTCGTGCTCCCCGTCGCGGGCGAGCACCCGCAGCGGTTCGGGCACGTCAGCACCGTACCGACGTGACCTGAGTCAAGTTCCGGCCGTTTCGGAAACGATTCAGAAGATCGACGCGCTGGACCCTGTGAAGGGCGCGCAACCCGGCGCGTCCCCGATGGAGAAGAGGAACACATGAGCACCCTCCGCAAGGTCGTCCGCCGCTTCGACGAGTGGACCCTCACGGCGTTCAACCCGCAGTACCCGGTCGGCTCCCGCAGCTGACGAGCCACGGGAGCCGACCCGGCTCCTAGTGCGAAGGAGGCCCGCCAGCGTCGCCGGCCGCCTCGATCTCCTCGGGTGTGGGCGCCTTGACCGGCCGCAGCCGCACCCACAGCACGAACAGCACCGCGATGACCAGCATCGCGATCCCGGTGTCGCGGTTGATGTCCCAGCCGCCGGTCTTCTGCATGTCCGCGGCGGTGTTCGACACGAGCCCCAGGATCAGCAGCACGATCCCGTAGACGCCGAACAGCAGCGCGATCACCGTCCGCAGGTCGAACAGGCTCGAGGCCGTCTTCGACACGGGGGCGCTGTGGCCCTGGCCGGGGAGATCCTCCGGATTGGTCATCGGTGCTCCCTCAGCTGAACAGAATGTAGAGGACCAGGGTCAGGACCAGAACGCCGCCGCCGAGCACCGCCGGGCTGCGGTACCAGCCGCTGTCCTCGCCGTCGGACGAGTGGACCCGGTCCTCCTTCGAGGTCAGGCTCCACACCAGCCCGCCCAGCTCGGACGCCGGCTTCGGGGTGGTCACCGTCGAGATGATGATCGCCACGATGACGCCGACGACGAACGCCGCGCTCGCGCCCACGAAGCTACCGGCCTGGCTGGACAGCGGGAACACACCCGTCGTCACCAGGATGTTGACGAGCACGGCCGCCGCGGTGCCGGACAGCAGCCCGATCCACGCCGACGTGCCGGTCATCCGCTTCCAGAACAGGCCGAGGATGAAGATCGCGAACAGCGGCGCGTTGAAGAAGCTGAACAGCGACTGCAGGTAGTCCATGATGTTGCCCGAGCCGGACGCGACGAACGCCGTGCCGACGGCCAGGACGCAGCCGATGACGGTGATCCAGCGGCCGACCTGCAGGTAGTAGCGGTCGGACTTGCCGGGCCGCACCCAGTCCTGCCAGATGTCGTAGGTGAACACCGTGTTGAACGAGCTGATGTTCGCCGCCATGCCGGCCATGAAGGCCGCGAGCAGGCCCGCGATCGCGACGCCCAGGATGCCGTTGGGCAGCACCTCCTTCATCAGGAGGGAGAGTGCGTTGTTGTACTCGACGTCGGTCGTGCCGCCGGCCTTCAGCGTCTGGATCTGCGGCACCAGCACCGCGGCGATGATGCCCGGGATGATGATGACGAGCGGCAGCAGCGCCTTCGGGTACGCGCCGATCAGCGGGGTGCGCTTGGCGGCGGACATGCTCTTGGCCGACAGGGCGCGCTGGACCTCGGCGAAGTTCGTGGTCCAGTAGCCGAAGGACAGCACGAACCCGAGGCCGAACACGATGCCGACGACCGAGAGCACGGGGTTCGCGATCTCGGTGAGCGACGTGCCGGGCCAGGACGAGAGCTGCTCGGCGCCGCCGGGGCTGTTCGTCACGAGCTCCTTGAGGCCGCTCCAGCCGCCGACCCGGTTGAGGCCCGCGATGGTGAGCGGGATCAGCAGGGCGAGGATGACGAAGAACTGCAGCACCTCGGAGTAGATGGCCGCGGAGAGTCCGCCGAGGGTGATGTACGCGAGCACGATCAGGGCCGCGACCGGGATCGCCACGATCAGCGACCAGCCGAGCAGCGCCTCGAGCAGCAGGCCCAGGGCGAACAGGTTGACGCCCGCGATCAGCACCGACGACAGCGCGAAGATGACCGCCTGGACGCGCTGGGTGGTCCGGTTGAACCTCTTGAACAGGAACTCCGGGACGCTGCGCGCCTTGGAGCCGTAGTAGAACGGCATCATCACCAGGGCGAGGAAGACCATCGCCGGGATCGCGCCGATCCAGTAGTAGTGCACCGTCGGGATGCCGTACTGGGCGCCGTTGGCGACCATGCCGATCAGCTCGAGCGCACCCAGGTTCGCCGAGATGAACGCCAGACCGGTGACCCAGGCCGGCATCGACCGGCCGGAGAGCAGGAAGTCGAGGCTCGAGGAGACCGAGCGCCGGGCCGCGTAGCCGATGCCCAGCACCAGCACGAAGTAGAACGCGACCAGGACGTAGTCCAGCGCGTTGGCGTCGAGCCGGAGATCAGTCTGTGCCTGCGCGAGGATCATGGCCGGCCCCGCAGCCGGGCCGGCGTGCGGCCCCGTCCCACATCCGTCATCAAGGCTCCCAAGCCGAGTCACCGTGGTCCCCGTCACACAGGGCTGTCGCGCGTACGCTACCCGTTCGACCGCGAAAGCGAACATTATCCGACAGGCTGAATCGGTCGAGTATGAGCGATCGAGACATGAGCGTGTCCGAATCGGGCCGTTGACGGCCGGATGGCGGCGTTGCATTGTGTGCGATATGAGCCTGCTCGCCCGCCAGCGTCAGGAGCTGATCCTGGAGCACGTGCGGGAGCGGGGCGCGGTCCGGGTGTCCGACCTGGCCGAGGAGTTCGGGGTGTCGGACATGACCGTCCGGCGGGATCTCGACGTCCTCGCGCGGCGGCGCCTCGTCGACAAGGTGCACGGCGGGGCCACCGCGATCGGGACGGCCGAGCTCGCGAGCACGGAGGAGCCCGGCTTCGTGGTGAAGTCCGGGCGTCAGCAGGCGGAGAAGGAGGCCATCGCCGCGGCCGCCGCCGAGCTCGTGGCGCCCGGCACGGCGATCGGGCTGTCCGCCGGCACGACCACCGCCGCGCTGGCCCGCCGGCTGACCGAGGTGGCCGAGCTGACCGTCGTCACCAACTCGATGGCGGTGGCCGAGGTGTTCCGCACCGGCCGTCCTGATCGGACGGTCATCCTGACCGGCGGGATCCGGACCCCGTCGGAGGCCCTCGTCGGGCCGGTTGCCGTTGCGGCCCTCCGCACCCTGAACCTCGACGTGGTGTTCCTCGGGGTGCACGGGATCACCGCCGCGAGCGGCTTCACCACGCCCAACCTGATGGAGTCCGAGACGGACCGGGCGCTGGTCGAGGCGGGCCACCGGCTGGTGGTGGTGGCGGACTCGACGAAGTGGGGGACCGCGGGGATCTCCACGATCGCGCAGCTGTCCGAGGCGGACGTGCTGGTGACGGACACCGGGCTGGATCCGGAGGCGCGCGCCGTGCTCGACGGCGAGATCGACCAGCTGCTGCTCGCCGAACCCCCGTGACCGAGTCCTAGCTGCCCGGCCGCCACGCACCCGGCTTCTCGTAGAGCTCGCGCAGGTCGAGCAGGTGGCCGCGCATGGACTCCTCCGCCTCGGCCGCCTCGCCGCGCGCGATGTGCCCGGCGATCACGGCGTGGCAGGCGTCGACCTCGGTCCAGCGGCCGGCGGGGACGGCGGCGCGGTCGAGCTGGGTGCGCAGCACGTCGCCGACCGGCTGGCCCATCATGGTGAACATCAGGTTCCCGGTGGCCATGAGCACGGTCGTGTGGAAGTCCATGTGCGGCACGAAACCGCTCGGGTCCCGCGGGTCCCGCCGGGGTGCGGCGGCGGCCCGGACCGCCTCGACGGTCTCGGCGTCGGCTCGCTGCGCGGCGAGCCGGGCGGCGGCGGGCTCGAGCAGCAGCCGGGCCTCGAGCAGGTCGCCCAGGCGGAGCTGCGGGGTCGAGACGAGGACGCCCAACGCTCCGCCGACGTCCTCGACCAGGCGGGCGGGGTCCGGGGCGGCGACGAACGACCCGCCCTGCACGCCGCGCCGGGTCTCGATGAGGTGCTGGGAGGTCAGCGCGCGCAGCGCCTCCCGCACGGTCGAGCGGCTGACGCCGAACATGCGCGTGAGCTCCGCCTCGGCGGGCAGCCGCGTACCCGGCGGCAGGGTGCCCTGCATGATCTGGGCCCGCAGCTCGTCCGCCACCTGGCGGTAGGCGGGCCGGACGCGCTGGACCCGCAGGTGGGCGGCCGGAGGCGTGCTCCGCCGGGCGGCGGCGCCCGTGGCCGGGGGGTCCGCGGTGGCGCGGGGATCCGGCGTCGGTGCCATCTGTTCACGCTCCGGGGATCGGGGACACGCGCGAGCGTACCCACCGCCGGGCTGGACCGGCGCGGTCCGGCATGGAAACGTCCGACACGTGACCGACACGTCTGTCCTGCTCGCTGCCCGCACGCTGCTGTTCGTGCCCGGCGCCCGTCCCGACCGCTTCGCCAAGGCGGCCGCCGCCGGCGCCGACCTGATCGTCCTCGACCTGGAGGACGCCGTCGCCCCGGCCGACAAGGATGCCGCGCGGGCCGCGGTGTCCGAGTGGCTGGCCGGCGGCGGTGGCGGGATCGTGCGGATCAACGCGCCCGGCACGGCCTGGTACGCCGAGGACGTCGCTGCCGTCGCTGCGGTCACCGCCGTCGCCGGCTCCGGTGCGCCGGTGATGCTGCCCAAGGCGCAGGACCCGTCCGAGGTCGCGGACCTGGTGGCGGCGTTGGGTGCCGGGGCGGCGGTGGTTCCACTGATCGAGACGGCGCTGGGGATCCACCGGGCCGTCGAGGTCTGCGCGGTGCCGGGGGTGGTGCGCCCCGGGTTCGGGAGCGTGGACCTGTCCGCGGAGCTGGGCATCGACCCCGTCGACCGGGAGGCCCTGCGGTACGCGCGCTCCGCCCTGGTCCTCGCGGCGCGGGCGGCCGGGGTCGCCGCCCCGGTCGAGGGTGTGACGACGGCGGTGAAGGACGAGGAGCTGCTCCTCGCCGACTGCGCGCACGCCCTGTCGCTGGGCTTCACGGCCAAGATGTGCATCCATCCCTCGCAGGTCACGCCGGTGTCGGTCGCCTTCTCGCCGACCGCGGAGCAGATCGAGTGGGCGCACGGGGTCGTCGCCGCCTCGGCGGGGGGCGGGGTCTCGGTGTTCGAGGGGAAGATGATCGACAAGCCCGTCGTGGACCGGGCGCGGGGGATCCTGCTGCGGGCGGGCGAGGGCTGAGCGGCGGGGTACCCGATCCGCCGACGCCACGTGGGTGGTCCAGGTGTCATTGGCTGGCACTCGGGCCGCCCACGTGGCGTGCGGGGCGGCGGCGCAGGGGTTGCCGTGAAGACGTCTGACAATTAGCGTGCGAGACGTCCGGCACCCCTCGCGCACCGCCGCGGGGCGTCAGCGCGCAGCGGTGCGCGCGGTGAGGAGCAGCGATGTCCCCCGGCCCCGACAGCAGTACCCGGACCGGCCCCGATCTCGCGGCGAGACTCGACCGCATCCCGGTCGTCACGCCGACGCACCGGCGCTGGGCCGGTCTGCTCGGCTTCCTGTTCGTGTTCGATCTCGTGGACCTCAACTCGTTCGCCTACGCGGCGCCCGCGCTGCGCACCGAGTGGGGACTGTCGATCGGCGGGGTCGGCGCGATCACCTCCGCCGGGTTCGTCGGCATGTTCGTCGGCGCGATCGTGGGCGGGCGGCTCTCGGACCGGATCGGCCGGCGGCCCGTGCTGATCGGCGCGGTGTTCTTCTACTCGCTGTTCTCGCTGATCAGCGCGTTCTCCACGGGGCCGGTGATGCTCGGGATCCTGCGGGTGCTCACCGGGTTCGGCCTGCAGGCGATGACCGGCGTGCTGCTGGTGTGGGTGAGCGAGATGTTCCCGCGCTCGCTGCGCGGCCGCTACCAGGCGCTGTTGCTGGCCATCGGGCTCGCGGGCGTGCCGATCGCGGCGTGGGTGGCGCGGCTCGTCGTGCCTCTCGGTCCCGGGGCCTGGCGGTGGATCTTCGTGGTCGGGGCGCTCGGCGTGGTCGGCGGCGTGGTCGCCCTGCGCACGCTGCCCGAGTCCGTCCGCTGGTCGGCCGCGCACGGCCGCCCCGGCGATCCCCGGCTCGTCGAGAGGATGGAGGCGCAGGCCGAGGCGCGCACCGGTGAGCCGCTGCCCGCTCCGACGCCGGACGCCCCGGTCGTGGCCGGGAGGCTGACCGAGCTGCTGCGGGGCGCGACGCTGCGCAAGACCGTGGTCGCGGCGCTGGCCTGCGTCTTCCTGATCCTGAGCTTCTACGGCTTCAGCTCCTGGGTGCCGACGCTGCTGGTCGAGCGCGGCTACTCGACGGCGGAGAGCCTCACCTTCTCGTCGATCCTCGCGATCGCGGCGGTTCCCGGTGCGCTGCTGGCGATCCCGGTGATCGACCGCTTCGAGCGCAAGAGCGTGATCCTGGTGCTGCAGGTGGCCGTCGCCGTCCTGCTGCTGCTGTTCGGGCTGATCGACAGCCCGGTCGCGATCATCGTGTGCGGCTTCGGCGCGGCGATGCTGATGCAGACCGGCGTCGCGACGCTCTACACCTACATCGCCGAGGTCTTCCCGCTGCACCTGCGGGGCCTGGGCTCCGGCATCGCGAACGGCTCCGGCCGGCTCGCGGGCGTCCTCGGTGGGTTCCTCGTCGCCGCGCTGTACGGCGGGGCCGGGCTCGTGGGCGTCTACTCGTACCTGGCGGTCGCCGCCCTGCTCCTGGGCCTCGTCATGGCCCTGTTCGGCGAGCGGACCACGAACCGCCGGCTGGAAGACATCGAGAGGACTGCGGCATGACCGTCAAGCCCGGCTGGGAAGGGCGCTTCTACGAGGACTTCGCGATCGGCGACGTGTACCAGCACCCGTTGGGGCGCACCATCACCGAGACCGACAACACCTGGTTCACCCTGCTCACGATGAACACCAACCAGGCGCACTTCAACGCCGCGGTGGGGGAGTCGTCGGAGTTCGGCCGGATGCTCGTCGCGTCGCCGTTGACGATCTCGATCGCGATGGGGCAGTCCGTCACCGACACCACGCAGAACGCCTTCGCGAACCTCGGGCTGGACGACCTGAAGCTCACCGCGCCGGTGTTCGCGGGGGACACGATCTGGTCCGAGTCGATCGTGCTGGACAAGCGGGAGTCCGGCTCGCGGCCGCACGCCGGGATCGTGACGATCAGGACGCGCACGCTCAACCAGGACGCCGTCGAGGTGCTCTCCTTCAGGCGGACCTTCTACGTGCACAAGGCGGGCACGCAGAAGTCGCACTTCCCGCAGGCGGCGACCCCGCTCACGGTGGAGGGCGCGTGAGGCCGCTCGAGGACATCCGGATCGTCTCGCTCGAGCAGTACGGGGCGGGGCCGTTCGGCTCGATGCACCTCGCGGAGCTGGGCGCGGAGATCATCAAGGTCGAGGACCCGTCGGTCGGCGGCGACGTCGGGCGTTCGGTGCCGCCGTTCGCCAAGGACGGGGACTCGCTGTTCTTCCAGTCCTTCAACCGGGACAAGTCCTCGATCACCCTCGACATCCGCACGGCGGAGGGCCGCACGGTCTTCGAGGATCTGGTCCGTAGCGCGGACGCCGTGTACTCCAACCTGCGGGGGGACGTGCCGGAGAAGCTGCGGATCCGGTACTCCGACCTGCGTGAGGTGAACCCGAGGATCGTCTGCTGCTCGCTGACGGGGTTCGGGATGACGGGGCCGCGGTCGAAGGAGCCGGGCTACGACTACGTGCTGCAGGCACTCGGCGGCTGGATGTCGCTGACCGGGGAACCCGGTGGGGCGCCGCAGAAGACCGGACCGTCCCTCGTGGACTACTGCGGTGGGTACGTCGCGGCGATCTCGCTGCTGGCGGCGATCCACGCGGCGCGGCGGGACGGCGTGGGCACGGACTGCGATCTCTCGTTGTACGACACCGCGATCAGCCTGCTCGCCTACCCGGGCACGTGGCACCTGAGCGCGGGCTACGAACCCGCGCGCACGTACCACTCGGCGCACCCGTCGCTGATCCCGTTCCAGGCCTTCGAGGCCGCGGACGGCTGGCTGGTCGTGGGCTGCGCGAAGGAGAAGTTCTGGCAGCGGCTCACGGTCGTCATGGACCGGCCGGAGCTCGCCGAGGACCCGCGCTTCCTCACCTTCGCGGACCGCAACACCCACCGGGACGTCATCGTGCCGCTGCTGGAGGACATCTTCCGGGCGCGGACGGTCGCGGACTGGCTCGCCCCGCTCTACGCGGCAGGGGTGCCGTGCGCGCCGATCAACGACGTCGCGGGGGCATTGACGGACCCGCACACCCTCGAGCGAGAGCTGATCGCCTCGGTCGAGACGGACGCGTTCGGCGAGGTCAGGAGCCTGCGCAGTGCCGTGCGCGTCGGGCCGCCGGGGGATGACCGGGCACCCACGCGACCGGCGCCGCCGATGGGGGCGGACACCGATCGCGTCCTGCGCGAGCTCGGGTACGACGACGACAGGATCGCCGCGCTGCACGCGGCCGGAGTGTTGGGGAGCTGATGGACTTCCAGCTGAACGACGAGCAGCGACTGTTCCGCGACACCTTGCGCGCCTTCGTCGACAAGGAGATCGTGCCGGTCGCGCGCGAGTGGGAGCAGTCCGGGCGGTATCCGACGGAGATCGTCGAGGGCATGAAGCAGTTGGGGCTCTTCGGGTTGGCGGTGCCCGAGGAGTTCGGCGGCCTCGGGGCGGACACGGTGAGCTTCGCGCTCGCGTTCGAGGAGATCTCGCGGGGCTGGATGGGCATCGCGGGGATCCTGGGCAGCCACTCGGTGTCCTGCTTCATGCTCGCGCGGCACGGGACCGAGGAGCAGAAGGCCCGGTACCTGCCGGATCTCGCGACGGGCACGCGCCGCACGGGGATCGCGCTCACCGAGCCCGGTGCGGGGACGGACCTGCAGGGGATCCGGACCACGGCTCGTCGGGACGGGGACTCCTACGTGGTCGACGGGACCAAGATGTGGATCACCAACGCGCGGCACGCGGATCCGCTGCCGGTGCTGGTGAAGACCGATCCGTCGGCGTCCCCCGCCCACAAGGGCATGTCGATCCTGCTGATCGAGGCCGACAGCCCCGGCTTCGAGGTGACCCAGGACATCGGGAAGCTCGGCTACAAGGGCACGGAGTCCTGCGAGGTCGTGCTGACCGACGTCCGGGTGCCGGAGTCGCAGCTGCTCGGCGGGGTCGAGGGCCGCGGGCTGCAGCAGGCACTGTCCTCACTGGAGACGGGCCGGATCAACATCGCCGCCCGCTCCGTCGGGATCGCCCAGCGCGCCTACGACGAGTCGCTGAACTACGCCCGCGAGCGCACGGCCTTCGGGCAGGCGATCGGGGAGTTCCAGGCGGTCCAGCTGCGGCTGGCGGAGATCGCGATCCGGCTCCAGTCCGCCCGGCTCATGACGTACTGGGCGGCGTCCAGAATGGACGACGGCGTGCGGATGGACACCGAGTCCGGCATGGCGAAGATCTTCGCCTCGGAGCAGGCGCTGGCGTGCGCCACGGACGCCATGCGGATCCACGGCGGCTACGGCTACTCCACGGAGTTCGAGGTGGAGCGGCTCTACCGGGACGCGCCGCTGATGTCGATCGGGGAGGGGACGAACGACGTCCTGCGCGGCGTCGTCGCCAAGGCCCTGCTGGGTGGGAAGGCGACGATCAGGTGAGCGGCCGGCCGTCCGGCCGGGGCCGGCGCGCCGGACGAGCGCGATGAGCGACGCCCTCGGTGCGCTCGCCGCCCACCTCGGCTACCGCCTCACCCCGCCGCAGGTGGAGGCGATGGCGGCCGCGGTCGCGGCCACCGAGCCCCACGCCGCCGCCCTCCGCGCGGAACCCACGCTGATCGACCCGGATCAGGGAAACGCCTGGTCATCGGGGGTCAGGAGTCCATCCGTCCCCTCCGAGGGGGGCACGTTCTCGCCGGTGGGGCTGTCGTGGCCGCTGTCGCCCGCCGAGGCGCTGGTCCGTCTCCGCGCCGCCCACGAGACCCTCAACTGCACGATCGCGTTCCTGGACGACCGCACACCGGGGGACGGGCCGCTGGCGAACATCCCGTTCGCGGTGAAGGACGTGATCGACGTGGCGGGCGTGCCCACCACCGCGGCCTCGCTGACCCGGAAGGACGCTCCGCCTGCTGCCGAGTCCGCGACCGTCGTCGCGCGGCTGGAGGCGGCGGGAGCGGTCGCGATCTCGAAGGACACCACCACCGAGTTCGCGGTGGGCGGGCCGCACCCGCCGCTGACCGGCGCGACCCGCAATCCCTGGGACCCGCGGCGCTGGGCCGGGGGGAGCTCGATGGGGACGGCCGCGGCCGTCGCCGTGGGGGCGGTGCCGTTCGGGCTCGGGACCGACGTCGGGGGGTCGGTGCGGCTGCCGAGTGCCTGGTGCGGGCTGACCGGGCTCAAGCCCACGGCCGGGTCCGTGCCGCGGACGGGGGTGGTGCCGCTCTCCTGGACCGCCGAGACCGTCGGGCCGATCGCCCGGGATGCCGCGACCGTGGCCACCGTGTTCGACCTGATCCGCGGGCCGGACGGGCGGGATCCGCGGGCGCGGGAGCTGCCGCCGCTGGTGTTCCCGGACGTCCGGGGGCTGCGGATCGCACTGCCCGGCGGCTACCTCACCGAGCTGTGCGACTCCGCCGTGCGGGCGGGGGTCGCGGAGCTGGTGGACGCGCTCACCGCGGCCGGGGCCGTGATCGTGCCGGGGGAGATCCCGGGCGCCGAGCGGGCGCTGCCGATCGGGTACGAGATCGTCTTCACCGAGGCGGCGGCCCTGCACCGGATCGACGCGGACCGGTGGGACTCCTACGACCCCGTCACCGTGGCACGGATCAGCCAGGGGATCACGACGCCCGCGAGCGACTACCTGCGCGCGCTGCAGTTCCGCGCGGAGCTCCAGGCCGAGCTCGACGCCGTGTTCGCGGGGGCGGACCTGATCATCGTCCCGACCACGCCCGCCACCGCGCCGCGGCTGCCCGACTGCACCGTGACGATCGACGGCGAGCGGTACCCGCTCTACGCCGCCCAGTCCCGCGCCACGATGCTCGGCAACCTCACCGGCGCGCCCGGGCTCGCCGTGCCCACCGGGTTCGCGCCGGACGGGCTGCCCGTGTCCGCGCTGCTGATCGCGCCGCCGCACCGCGAGGGCACCGTCCTGGCCGCCGCGCGGCACTACCAGGAGCACACCGATCACCACCGGCGCCGTCCGCCGGGCTTTGCCTGACCGATATGTCGGACCTATCCTCACGAGCCACGGAGGTTCACCGATGACCCTCAGCCCGACCCTCAGCACCACCCGTACCGCCCTGGCCGGCCGGGTCGGCGAGTTCGCCGCCCGTGCGGAGCTCTCCGACGTCCCCACCGAGGTCCTCGAACGCGCCCGCCACCTGGTGCTCGACGCCGTGGGGCTCGCGTTCGCGTCGAGCGCGTACCCGTTCCCGGCCGTGGCGCTGAAGGCGCTGCAGACGTTCGGGGGCGGGGACCACCCGATCCTCGGCATGGCCGAGCGGCTGTCCCCGCGGGACGCGGCGGTGCTGAACGGCGTCCTGATCCACGGGATGGACTTCGACGACACCCACATCCCGGCCGTCACCCACGTGTCGGCGGCGGCGCTGCCCGCGGCGCTCTCCGCGGCGGTCGCCCAGGGGCGGAGCAGCGCGGACCTGCTGCTGGCGTACATCCTCGGCGTCGAGGTGTCCGCGCGCGTGGGGATCGGCGGCGCGGGCGGGTTCCACGACGTCGGGTTCCACCCGACCGCGGTCGCCGGCGCCTTCGGGTCGTCCGTCGTGGCGGGGAAGCTGCTGGGCCTCGACGCGGAGGGGCTGGCCACCGCGCAGGGAATCGTCGGATCGATGAGCGCCGGGCTGCTGGAGTTCCTCGCGGACGGCGCGTGGACCAAGCGGCTGCACCCGGGCTGGGCGGCGATGTCCGGGCTGACCGCCGCGACATTCGCGCAGGCCGGCTGGACCGGCCCCGGCGCCGTCTACGAGGGCCGGTTCGGGCTCTACGCCACTCACCTCGCCGGGCGCGAGACCCGGCCCGACGCGGTGGGCGACGGGCTGGGCGAGACCTGGGAGCTGATGCGGACGGCCGTGAAGCCGTACCCGATCTGCCACTTCATCCACGCCTTCGCCGACGCGGTGCTCGAGCTGCGGCCCGCGATCGGCGACACCCAGGTGACCGAGATCCGCTGCGCGATCCATCCGGTACCGGGCAAGGTCGTGTGCGAGCCCGCCGAGGCCAAATGGGCGCCGCGCGACGAGTACGACGCCAAGTTCAGCCTCCCGTACGTCGTGGCCACGACGCTGCTGCGGGGCCGGTTCGGGCTCGCCGAGCTGGAGGACGAGGCCCTGGTCGATCCCGCCGCGCTGGCCCTGGCCCAGAAGGTGCGGGTCTCGCCGGACGAGGACTCCGCCTTCCCGGCCGCCTACTCGGGCGCGATCGAGATCGCCCTGGCGGACGGCCGGACGCTGCGGCACCGGGAGCAGGTCAACCGGGGCCACGACGAGCGCCCGCTCACCAACGCCGAGGTGAGGGAGAAATACCGGGACAACATGGCCCCCGTCGCGGACAAGGCGACCACCGACCGCGTCGAGAATGCGGTCCTCGCCCTGGGCGACGCGACCCCGGCCGCCGATTTCGCCGAGGCCTGCCGTGCCTGACCGCATTGTGGAGCCACAACGTACGTTTCCGGCCCCCCAAAAGCACATTATGGAGCCACAATGTGCATTTGGGGGCCTCGAAACGACAGTTGTGGAGCCACAATGCGCCGCCGGGGGTGCGGGGCGGTGATCTCCGTCGGGGTTTTTCTGACGCATCAGCAGCCGGCCGGGCGGGATCCGGTTGTCGCCTTGCGGGAGCAGCTGAGCCTGCTGCGGGCGGCCCGGGACGGTGGGCTGGACTCCGTGTTCGCGGGGCAGCACCACCTGCCGGAGTCGTTCTCGCACATCCAGCCGCTGCCCTGGCTGGCGCGGCTCGCCGCCGAGGCGGGGGACATGCGCGTCGGGACGGGGATCCACCTGCTGGCGCTGCACAATCCCGTCGACACGGCGGAGAACTTCGCGAGCCTCGACGCCGTGTGCGGCGGGCGGTCGATCTTCGGGATCGGGCTGGGCTATCGCGAGGTGGAGTACGCGGCGTTCGGGATCCCGCCGAAGGACAAGGTGCGGCGGTTCGAGGAGAACCTGCGGATCGTCGGGGAGCTGTGGTCCGGGAAGCCGGTGCACGCCGACAACCCCTGGTGCCGGCTCGACGGCGTCACCTCCACCACCCTGCCGAGGAACAGGCCGCCGGTGTGGATGGCCGCCAACTCCGACGCCGCCGTCCGCCGGGCCGCCCGGCTCGCCGACACCTGGATGATCAACCCGCACGCCACGGCGTCGACGATCCGGCGGCAGCTGGAGATCTTCCACGCCGAGCGCCGTGCGCACGGGGGCCGGCCGGTGCCGGAGCTCCCGCTCATGCGGGAGATCTACTGCGCCCCGACGCGCGCGCAGGCGATCGAGCTGGCCCGGCCGCACCTCGGCGCGAAGTACGAGGTGTACGCCGACTGGGGCCAGGACCGCGTCATGCCGGAGCAGGAGTCGTTCCGGACCGGTTACGCGGACCTCGCGCAGGACCGGTTCGTGGTGGGCTCACCCGAGGACTGCCTCGCCGCGCTCCTGCCCTGGCGCGAGCTCGGCGTGGACCACTTCGTCCTGCGCACCGACTGGGCCGGCATGCCGGTCGAGCACGCCCTGGCCTCCGTCGAGCTCCTGGCCCGCGAGGTCGCCCCCGTACTGCGAACCACGACCCCCGAGTAAAGGACGACAGATGGACTTCGGCGTCTTCATCCCCATCGCCAACAACGGCTGGCTGATCTCCGAGAACTCCCCGCAGTACATGCCCACCTTCGACCTGAACAAGCGGATCGTGCAGGAGGCGGAGGCGCAGGGCTTCGCGTTCGCGCTCTCGATGATCAAGCTGCGCGGGTTCGGCGGCAAGGTCGAGTTCTGGGACCACGCGCTGGAGTCGTTCACGCTGATGGCGGGGCTCGCCGCCGTCACGGAGCGGATCAAGCTCTACGCCTCGACGGCGGTGCTCACCCTGCCCCCGGCCATGGTCGCGCGGATGGCCACCACGATCGACTCGATCGCGCCGGGCCGTTTCGGCATCAACATCGTGTCCGGCTGGGCGAGCGGCGAGTACGCGCAGATGGGCCTGTGGCCGGGCGACGACTACTACGGCTACCGCTACGACTACTCCACCGAGTACGTGACGATCATGCGGGAGCTGTGGGCGAACGGGCGCAGCGACTTCAAGGGCGAGCACTTCGCCATGGAGGACTGCGTGCTCTCCCCGAAGCCGACCGGGCACATCGACATCGTGTGTGCGGGGCAGTCCGACCGCGGCATGCGCATGGTCGCCGAGCAGGGCGACTACAACTTCATCCTCAGCCCCGGCGTCAACGACCCCGAGGTCTACCGGGAGTCCACCCAGCGGCTCGCGAAGGCGGCCGAGGTGACCGGCCGGGACGTCGGCTCGCTGCCGCTGTTCATGGCGATCATGGCCGACACCGACGAGGAGGCGCGCGCCAAGTGGGACTCCTACCAGGCCGGGGCTGACGCCGGGGCGCTCGGCTACATGGCCGACGAGGGCGGCAAGGACAGCGGCACCGACGCGGGCGGCACCGCGAAGATGATCAACCTGCCCGAGGGGGCCGTGAACTTCAACATGGCCACGCTCGTGGGCAGCTACGAGACGGTCGCGCGGCAGATCGACCTCGTGGCGGACCTGCCCGGCGTCAAGGGGATGATGTTCACCTTCGACGACTTCGAGCAGGGCGTGCACGACTTCGGCACGAAGGTGAAGCCCCTGCTCGGGTAGAGCACCACCCCGGGGCCCGGCCGCGCTGGGCCCCGGGACGGGGTGGTCAGAGGATCCGGCGCGCGTTGTGGAACGGGAACGACGACATGTTCGAGATCTTGACCGGCTCGCCGCTCGTGCTGGCGTGCAGGACCTGGCCGTTGCCGACGTAGATCCCGACGTGGCTGACCGGGGTGTAGAAGAACACCAGGTCGCCCGGCTGGAGCTGGTCCTTGCTCACCGCGGTGCCGAAGGTCGACTGGGCGGCCGAGGTGCGGGGGAGCGTGACGCCGACCTGCTTGAAGGCCCACGACGTGAGTCCGGAGCAGTCGAAGGAGGTCGGGCCCGCGGCGCCCCAGACGTAGGGCATCCCGAGGCGGGTGCGGGCCGCGGCCAGCGCCTTGGCGCCGACGCTCGACCCGGCGACCTGGCCGATGACGTCGCTGACCGCGGCACCACCGGGGACGGAGCGGGCGGCCCTCGCGGCGGTGGCGCGCTGGTCGGCGGCGGCCTTGTCGGCCTCCGCCTGTGCGATGGCGGCGATGCGGGCGGCGTCCGCCTTGTCGAAGACCGACGGCAGCGAGCCCATGGCCGAGGTCATCGCCGAGCTCATCTGGCTGCCCATGACGCCCGGGCCGGCCTGCGCGGCGGTGGCCGCCGGCGAGGACCCGTCCGAGGAGTCCTGCAGGCCCGGGAGCACCGCGTCCGCGGCCGCGAGGCGCACGGTCGAGTCGCCCGAGGACTGCGCGACCTCGGTGCCGGGGTCCGACGCCGCGCCGGTGAGGACCGCCGTCGCCCCCAGGACCGCGGTGGTGGCGACGGCGGCGATCACCTTGGGGCTGCGGGGGAGCGGCAGCGAGGCGAGGCGCGACGGGCGCTCGGTGGCGAGTGCGCCGTGGAAGAACGAGCCGGTCAGACCCGCGGGCGCCTCGGCTGCGGCCTCCTCGAGGGGGGCGGCGTGCCGGGCGGCGCGGCGGGGACCCGCGGGGGTGAACAGCGGGGCCGGCTCGCGGCCGGGGATCTGCTCGGGGAGCTCGGCGTCGGGGGCGCCCGACGCGAGCTCGCAGGAGAGCCGGTCCATCAGCTCGGCGAAGGAGAGACCCTCACCGGACTCGCCGCTGTGCCGGGCGGCGGGGATCGCCGGCACCGTGCGGGTCGATCCACCGGACTGCGCGGGCACCCGGGAGTCCACATCGGATTCCTGGGCGGCGCGCGGGCGCACCAACGTCTCGGACATGCGTTCCTCGGACCGTCACACGGGCGGGAAGCGGGGAGCGTCGCGCCGTAGCCTGCCCCGAGTCGGGGGTGGGGCGCCCGGGGGAGTGTCGGCGGGCAGGCAGTGACGGGCCGACCGGGCGTTGCCTCCGTTACCGGAGACGAGAGAGACCGTAACCGCACTGTGACCGCCCTGCCCGTTACCTCGGGGGCTCGCGCGCCGAACGGTGCGTCTGCAGGGTCGGAGCGCCCCTTTCGAGGGTGATCCAGGTCTCTCCCGGCGATCAAGGGTGCACGGCGTACGACGAACGGTCGGTCACGGGCGTGTCGGAATCACAGGGCTGTGGTTCCCGCGCCGTCGTGATCCACGACGCCGTCGTAGACCTCGCGCAGCCGGACCGCCCAGCCGCCGGCCTCGAACCGCTCCAGGAAGCGGGCGCGGGCCGCGCGGCCCAGCCGCTCCCGCAGGCCGGCGTCCCCGGCGAGCTCGACGATCCCCTCCGCGATCGCGGAGGGATCGAGCGGGACCAGGCGGCCGGTCTCCCGGGTGACGATCTCGGGGAGCCCGCCGACCCGGCTGACGACCGCGGGGATCCCGGCCGCGAGGCCGTGCGCCACGACGGCGGGCATGGTGTCCGCGCGGGTGACGTGCAGCTGCAGGTCCGCGGCGGGGAGCAGCGCCGCCGGGTCCGCGGAGTGGCGGAACACGACCCGTTCCGCGAGGCCCTCCTCGCGGCCGACCCGGGCCTCGAGCCACGGGCGCAGCGGACCGTCGCCGGTGAGCACCACGGTCAGCGCGAGGTCCTCGGGGAGCTCGGCCACGGCGTCGAGCAGCAGGTCCTGGCCCTTGCCCCGGCGCATCGGCGCCGCGGAGACGGCCAGCAGCCCCTGGTCGGGGACGCCGAGGCCGCGGCGGATCCGCACCTGCTCGGCGGCGGGGAGGGGCGCGAGGTCGGCCACGCCGTCGGGGAGCAGCACCAGTCCGCGACCGGAGCCGGCCACCTGGCGGTACCAGTCGCGCTGGAGCCGGGAGTCGCGATGGTGCGGGTGACGAACCGGCGCCGGGCGAGCGTCTTCGCGCTGCGGCGCAGGCGGTCGAGGCGGGCCGCGGGCTCGTCCTCGATGCGGTGCAGCGTGGACACCACCGGGATCCGCAGCCGGGTGGCGGCCGCGCTGCCGGCGACGTCGGCGTTCGGGGCGTGGGTGTGCACGAGCGCGGCGCGGTGGGCCCGCAGCACCTCGGCGACCTTCGGCACCGCCCGCGGGTCCCACGGCGCGAGCCCGAGCTCGACGACCGTGGCGCCGGCGCGGCGCAGGGCCTCGGACCGCCGGCCGTCGCCGCTGCCGGAGATGCCGACGACGACGAGCTCCAGATCCGCCTTCGCGGCGGCCCCGGCCAGCGGGACCAGGCCGTAGCCGTCGCCGTCGGGGTGGAGGGAGTCGACGAGGTGTGCCACCTTCACGAGCGCTGGGCCTCCCGTTCACGCGGTCGGGGTCACGCACCTTACGCGGATCGTGACGGGGCGCGACCGGACACCGCGGTCCGATCCGGGCGGAAGCGGACGGGTGACGGTGGGCCGCTACCGTTTCCGCCAGTGCGCGCCCTTCTGCTCGACTCGCCGCTGATCCTCGGCTGGCTCCCCACGACACTCACCGTGCTGGGTGGCGTCGCACTGCTGTTCCTGCTGGTGCGCCCGGGCACGCGGTGGTGGACGAGGCGGGTGCCGGCGGCGCTCGCGGTGGCGCTGGTGGTGCTCGGGCTCGCGGAGGTCGGGCTGCTGGTGTGGCAGCCCTTCCCGGACGCGCTGCCGTGGCGGATCTGGGTGTGGGGCGGCGTCGGCCTGGTCGGGCTGGGGCTGGGGATCGCGAACCTGGCGCGGTCGCGCTGGTGGCGGCGGGTGCTGGTGGTGCCGGCGGTGCTGCTCGTGGTCGCCGCCTCGGCCGTCAAGATCAACGCCGTGTACGCGTACCGGCCCACGCTCGCGGCCGCGATCGGCATCCCGCCGGCCAACGCGATCGACTTCGCCACGGTGCCCCGCGCGCTGCCCGAGGCGCCCCGCGGCCCGGACGGGACGGTCGGCTCGGGCTGGACGGCGCCCGGGGGCATGCCGCACGGCGGACGGATCGCGACCGTCGACATCCCGGGGCGGATCTCCGGCTTCGCCGCCCGGCCCGGCTCGGTCTACCTGCCCCCGGCCTACTTCGCGGACCCCCGCCCGCTCCTGCCGGTCCTCGTGCTGGTGGCCGGGCAGCCCGGCGACCCGCAGGACTGGCTGGTCGCGGGCGAGCTCGCGTCGGTCATGGACCGGTTCGCCGCGGACCACGGCGGGCTCGCCCCGATCGTCGTGCTCCCGGACGCCACCGGCACCGCCTTCGCCAACCCGCTCTGCCTCGACTCGAAGCTCGGGGCCGTCGAGACCTACCTGGCGCAGGACGTCCCGGCCTGGGTCTCGGCGAACCTGCAGGCCGACGACGCGCAGCGGGCCATCGGCGGCTTCTCCTACGGCGGCACGTGCGCACTGCAGCTGGCCACCCGCCGGCCGGCCGAGTACCCGACCTTCCTCGACATCTCCGGCCAGGCCGAGCCGTCGCTGGGGAACCACGACCAGACCGTCGCCGCCACGTTCGGGGACCGGCCCGATCCCGAGGCCGCCTACCGCGCCGCGAACCCGCTGGACATCCTCCCGCAGGTCAAGGGCATCGCGGGGCGCCTGGTCGTCGGGGCGGACGATCCCGACTACGGACCGCAGGCCCGCCGGGTGGTCGACGCGGGCCGGGCCGCCGGGCTGGACTTCGGCCTGGTCGAGGTGCCGGGCACGCACTCGTGGGCGGTCGCGGTGGCCGGGCTCGGCCGCCAGCTCGCGTGGGTGTCCGAACGCACGCGCCTGCTGCCCGTCCCGCCCGGCGGGCCGGCGTAGCCGTCGGGGGCTGAGCCTAGGCTGTGCGGCGTGCGCACGGTCTACGTGATCGGGATCGGCTCCGGCGACCCCGATCACCTCACCCTCGCCGCGGTCGCGGCACTCCAGCAGGTCGACGTGTTCTTCGTGATCGACAAGGGCGAGGTCAAGGAGGACCTCACGGCGCTGCGCGCGGAGATCCTCCGCCGGCACCGCGAGCCCGGGAGCTACCGGGTCGTGGAGGTCGCGGACCCCGTCCGGGACCGGACGGCGGCGGCCTACACCGAGTATTCCGCGGCCGTCGTCGACTGGCAGGACCGGCGCGGGGCGCAGTACGCGGAGCTGGTCGCGGGCCTGGCCGACGGGGAGACCGGCGCCTTCCTGGTCTGGGGTGATCCCTCGCTCTACGACGGCACCCTGCGGCTGCTCGACGAGGTCGACTGCGAGGTCCGCTCGATCCCGGGCATCTCCAGCGTCCAGGCCCTCGCGGCGGCGCACCGGCTCATCCTCAACCGGGTCGGGCGGCCGGTGCTGATCACGACCGGTCGCCGGATCGCGGGTGGCCTGCCGGCCGACGTCGACGACATCGTGGTGATGCTCGACGGCGGCACGGCCTTCGCGCAGCTCCCCGACGCCGAGGTGGCCGACGTGGACGTCTACTGGGGCGCCTACGTCGGCAGCCCGGACGAGGTCCTCGCCGCCGGTCCCGTGCTGGAGGTGCGGGAGGAGATCGTCCGGCTCCGGGCCGAGGCGCGGGCGCGCAAGGGCTGGATCATGGACACGTATTTGTTACGACGGCATCCCGCGGACCGCTGACGAGGGGTTTGCTGGGATTCTGTCCGCCGTGACGGAACCTTCCGAGTCCCTGGCTCGCGGTGTGCAGGTCGAGCGGGGCGACCGGGGCGCGGTGATCGGCGCGGGGCTGACCTGGCTCTCGACCTGGAGCCTGCGGATCCTGCTGATCGCGCTGGGCCTCGTGCTCGTCGGCCTGCTGGTCGGTGCGCTGTGGACGATCGTGCTGCCGATCCTGCTCGGCATCATCATCGCGACCGTGCTGCGCCCACCGGTGCGCTGGCTCGTGCGGCACAAGGTCCCACCGGCGCTCGCGACGCTGCTGGTGGTGCTCGCGGCGCTCGTCGTGCTGGGCGGGCTGGTCGCCCTGATCGCACCGCAGGTGGCGAACCAGTCGGACGAGATCGTCGCCGGCGTGACGGGCGGCATCGGGCAGGTCCAGCAGTGGCTGACGTCCGGGCCGTTCGGGCTCGGCCAGGGCGAGATCGGCGCGGTGCTCGACTCGATCACCAAGCAGCTGCAGGCCAGCGCGACGACGATCGCGGGCACGGTGCTGACCGGGCTGTCCTCGGTGGCGTCCGGGCTGCTCAACGTCGTGCTCGCCGTGGTCCTGGCCTTCTTCTTCGTGAAGGACGGCCCCCGCTTCCTGCCTTGGCTGACGGCGGTGAGCGGGCAGCGCGCGGGCGCGCACCTGGTCGCGGTGCTCGAACGGGCCTGGCGCACCCTCGGCGGCTTCATTCGCACGCAGGCGCTGGTCAGCCTGGTGGACGCGGTGTTCATCGGCGTCGGGCTGATCGCCACCGGCGTGCCGCTGGCGCTGCCGCTGATCGTCCTGACCTTCTTCGGCGGCTTCATCCCGATCGTCGGGGCGCTCGTCGCGGGCGCGCTCGCGGTGCTGGTGGCGCTGGTGACGAAGGGCTTCACCACGGCGCTGATCGTGCTGGCGGTGATCGTGGCCGTGCAGCAGATCGAGGGCAACGTGCTGCAGCCGATTCTGCAGAGCCGCAGCCTCGGCCTGCACGGCGCCGTGGTGCTCCTGGCCGTGACGGCCGGCGGTGGGCTCTACGGGATCGCCGGCGCCTTCCTCGCCGTGCCGGTCGCCGCGGTGTTCGCCGAGATCCTGCGCTACCTCGGCGAGGAGATCGACAAGCGGGCGGGGCTGACCGCGGCCGAACCCTCGGCGGAGCCGACGGGGGAGCAGGAGGTGGCGGAGCGGCCCGAGGCCGAACGGACGGCGCAGGAGGCGACGCGGGAGACCGGCCCGGAGGATCCGCCGAGATGAACCCGGGCCACCGGGGGAGGGGCTCCGGAGGGGGTTGAGGTTCATCTCGGTCCGGTGCGGGCGGTGAACGGTGTCGTGGGCACGGCGGGCGGTGTTTGTGCTGGTGGTGCCCGGGGGCATCTCAAGGGTGTCCGGCAGCTCCCGCACCGAGATGAGTCGAGATGAGCCCCACGCATCCCGAGAACCACTCCGCCCGCCCCGAGACCTCCGACACCGCCGACTCCGCCGTCCCCTCCGACGCCCCCGACGCCGCCGTCCCTGACGACACCGCCGTCCCGCTCGCCACGCCGGCCGAGATCCTGGCCGCCGTGACCGCGGCCGCCCCGCCCGAGGAGGACGCGGCGGCCCTGACCGGTCTCGCCGAGTCGGTGGAGTACGTCCACCGCAGCTGGCCCGCCGACGCCAGCCAGCTCTCCGTGATCCGCCACGAGCTGCTCGGCTGGCTCGCACCGCTCGGCCTCGACACCGACCAGACGGACGACGTGGTGCTCGCGGTCGACGAGGCCGTCGCCAACGCCGTGCGGCACGCCTATCCCGACGACCACCCCGGCGACGTCCAGGTCACGCTGTGGACCGAGGGGCAGGCGCTCTGCATCGAGATCACCGACCACGGCAGCTGGCGGCCCACCGGCGGGGTCGTGACGGCCGACGGGCGCGGCGGGCGCGGGATGCTGCTGATGCAGCACATGGTCGAGACCGTGCTCGTGCACTTCGACGACCGGGGCAGCCGGGTGCTGCTGCGGCACCGCTTCGGCGAGAGCCCCTCGGAGCCGGCCCGACACAGCGCCTAGCTGTCCCGCTGGCAGAGGTTGTTGACGCGGTGGGCGGGTGGGTGTCCGCCGAGCGCGGTGTGGGGCCGGTGGAAGTTGTAGCCGTGCAGCCAGGTCGGGAGCGAGGCGACACGCTCGGCTGAGGAGTCGAACACGGTGGCGTAGGCCCACTCCTGGGCCAGCGTGCGGTTGAACCGTTCCGCTTTCCCGTTCGTCCAGGGGCAGCGGGGCTTGGTAAACCGCTGCGCGATGCGGAGCTCGGTGCAGGTCGCGGCGAACATCCGGCTCCGCCGGTAGGACCAGGCGTTGTCGGTCATGATCCGTTCCATGCGGACCCCGTGGCCGGCGAACCAGGAATGCGCGCGGCGCAGGAACCCGGTGCAGGCGTGCTGGTCCTCCCCGCCATCGGTCTTGTTGATGACCTCGACGTAAGCCAGCCGGGAGTGGTCATCGACCGCGACGTGGACGTAGTCGTAGCCCACCCGCGGCCCGGAGCGGGCGGCCCTGGACTGGGCGGAGTCGCGGCCATGCGCCCTCCATCCGCCGCCGTCACGGATGTGGCCGAGCTTCTTGACGTCGATGTGGACCAACTCGCCGGGGCGGGCTCGTTCGTAGCGGCGCCACCGGTTCGGGCCGTGCATCGTGGTGGCCGGATCGCCCTGGCGGAGCTGTTCGCCGGTAGGCGGGTCGAGATCACGTAGCCGGGAGATCCCGAGCCGGACCAGCACCTTGTGCACCCCGGCCGCGGAGATGTGGGTGCCGTCCTCGCGGCGCAGCTCATGCGCGATCAGGGCCGGGCCGATCTTGCGATCCCGTCGGATCCGCTCGATGCGTGCCTCGATCTCGGCCGGTGTGCGCCGCGGGCTGCGATGCGGACGCGAGGACCGCTCGTGCAGTCCGGCCTCGCCGTTGGCCTTCCAGCGGGTGTGCCATTTGTGAAGGCACTGCCGTGAGATCCCGGCCTCGGCCGCAACATGGGCCTTCGGGCGGCCACGGTCAACACGCAGACACAGCCTGCGCTTGCCTTCGACGGTCAGCGGGGCATTACGGTGCGACACGAGGCCTCCGGGCTGCAGGTGAGGTTCCTAGACAGCTCCACACCTCGCCCGGAGGTCCTCGTCATATCAAGATCATCGATCCCGGCGTGTCACACCCGCCGCGTCACCAACCTCCATGAGTGGGACACCTAGCGGGCCTCGCGGCCCAGCAGGGCGTCCGTGGCCCGCGTGACGTGGGCGATCACGGTCCCCGGATCGGCCGAGACCATCGGCTCGGTGCGGATCACCTTGCGCAGCAACGCGATCCCCAGCAGCCAGGCGAGGACGAGATCGGAGCGCAGGGCGGCGTCCGCCTCGTCGGTGGTGTCGGCGAGCCCGGCGAGCGCGCCGCCGTAGGCCGCGCGCAGCTCGTCGCGGATCGTGGCCGAGGCCTCGGGGCTGCCCGTGGACCGCAGGGCCGCGAAGAACAGGGTCCCGGGGTCCGGGTCGCCCTCGGGGCCCATGATCTTCGCCAGGGTCCGCGGGAGGAGGTCGGCCACCGGTCCGTCGTGGAGCACCTGCAGGGCCTGGCCGGTCACGGCCTCGGCGAACAGCCCCTCCTTGGAACCGAAGTGGCGGAACAGGAGCGCCTGGTTGACGCCGGCGCGCTCGGCGACCGCCCGGACCGTGGTGCCGTCGTAGCCCTCCGCCGCGAAGAGCTCGCGGGCCGCGGCCAGCAGGGCGCGCCGGGTGGCGGCCGAGTCGCGGGTGCGGGCTCCGCCGGCCGGTCCGCCGGGGCCGGCTCCGCCGGCCGGGCCGTTCGGACCGGCCCGGTCCTCCGAGGTCATGGCGTTATCGGACCACGCGGGGTGTGCGGGTCCGGTTCGCGGGGTAGGCCGCAGGTGTCCGCGAACGATCGGAGACGCTGTGCCCCGCGACCTTCCCGACGACATCCCGGAGACCTCCCCGGACCTCGCCGAGGCCCTGCAGCTCGGCAACGAGGAGACGCTGACCGGCCCCGCCGGCACGGATCCGCTCGACGCCGGCTACGTGCCGCCGGACCGCCCGTACGGGGTGGAGGACCCGGCCGTGACGCCGGCGGGCCAGCGGGAGGGGGAGTCGCACGAGGAGCGGCTGCGCCGTGAGCAGCCGGAGGAGGAACCGCCCGTCGACGTGGAGCGGGCGGGGCGGCTGGAGGCCGACGGCGAGGCGGCCCGCGACGTCGGGATCGACGGCGGCGCGGCCTCCGCGGAGGAGGCGGCGGTGCACGAGCCGGACCTCGGGATCGAACCCGTGGCCGACGACTCGCCGGTGGGGGATCCGGAGGTGGCGGCCGCCCTGGAGGAGGAGCCGTGGCCGAACCGGGCCCGGCGCGACGCCGAGCGCGACATCAGCCGCACCGGCACCGAGGACGGACGGTCTACTCGCAACCCTGCGTGATCTGCTCGATCACCCGGTCGAGGTCCATGGCGTCGGACTCGTCACCGAAGGCGACGAGCTCCGCGGAGGACTCGACGAAGTGCCGCAGCAGGTCCCGGTCCACCTCGAGCACCGCGCGGCCGTCCGTCGACCGGATCTCGATCTCGACGATGTCGTAGCCCTGCACGAGCTGCGGGCTCATCCGGATGTCGCCGAAGCCGGCGGGGCCGGACAGCGCCTCCTGGACCAGGTCGCGGGCGACGAGCCACTCGACCCACCGGTCCTGCCTGGTCCGGACCGCGAGGGTGACGGCGAAGGGGTCCGCCGAGCTGTAGGTCCAGCGGGTCACGACGGGCGCGGGCTGCCCGTGCAGCACCGTGAACATGTCCTGCTGGACCGAGTCGCTGGTCTTCATCGTGTGGTCCCCCGATCTGGATCGCCGGGCCGCCGTGCGGCTGCCTTGCCCTGGGAATCGACGGCCGGCGCGGGAACGTACCGGTTTCGCCGAACCTTCACCCATTGTGGTGATCAGCAGGCTCCGACCGGCGGTGCCTGCGTCAGGTCCGCTGTGCTTGCGAGACGACCCAGATGCCGGTCGTCCCGGCCCGGACGGGCTGGACGAGCGTGAGGTGCGCGGTGCCGCCGCCGGGGTTCGTGAGGTCGAGCCGGCCCGGCGCGGTCTGCGTGACGGTGGGGTTCGTCCAGCTCCAGGTCGCGCCCGCGTAGTTCAGCGCGACCTCCTCCGGATCCAGGGTCCAGGGCTGGGCGCCGCCGTCGACGGAGGTCTGCAGCTGCTGGGCGGCGGAGACGTCCGTGACCGGCCAGAGCAGCGGGGTGCCGGTGGGGGCGGCCTGGGGGACGGTCGTCGGGGCCGGTGCGGCCGGTACCGGGGCCGACGCCGAGATCGACGCGTGGGCCGACGTCGGGGCGGCCGTCGAGCAGGCGCCCAGGGCCACCGCGAACGGCAACAGGGCGACGGGCAGGAGGGCGGCCGGAGGGAGCCGACCCGGTCCGCGCGGCGGTGAGGAGGCCCGCGCCGGTCGCGCGGGCCCGGACCCCCTCGTGCGCTCGAACGATCCGGTCGCGCCCGTGTGCCCGTCCGCCCGCCTGCCCGTCCTCGTCACGGGTGGGGACGCTAGTTCGGCCGGCGGCACCGGGCCCGTCCGACGCGCGGGCACGTCCGGGTGGGGTACCTGTCCGATGCGTGGGGTGGCGCGCCCGGCCGTGGCGATTAGGGTTCGCCGCAGCAGAGCCGCCGATCTTCGTGAGGTCACGACATGTCCGACAGCAGCCGAGTGTCTGCGAGCGGTGCAGCGTTCTACAGCGCCCGGGACTTCCTCCTGGCGAACCGCACCGACTACGACGCCGCCGTGCGTGGCTTCCGCTGGCCCGAGCTGACCGAGTTCAACTGGGCGCTGGACCACTTCGACGCCGTCGCGGCCGACGAGGAGCGGGGCGCGCGCAAGGCCCTGTGGATCATCGAGGCGGACGGCCGCGACGCCTCCTGGACCTACCGGGAGCTGGCCGAACGCTCGAACCGGGTGGCGAACTGGTTGCGGGACAAGGGCGTCGGGCGCGGCGACCGGATCATCCTGATGCTCGCCAACCAGCTGGAGCTGTGGGAGACCCTGCTCGCGGCGATGAAGCTGGGCGCCGTCGTCATCCCCGCGACCACGCTGCTCACCGCCGACGACCTGCGGGACCGGGTGGACCGCGGCCGGGCGAAGCACGTGATCGTCGGGCACGGCGACGCCTCGAAGTTCGCCGACGTCGAGGGCGACTACACCCGGATCTCCGTCCGCGGGGCGTCGAAGGGCTGGGAGGACTACACCGAGGCCTACGACCGCAGCACGGTGTTCGTGCCGGACGGCCCCACCCTGGCCACGGACACGCTGCTGCTCTACTTCACCTCGGGCACCACGGCCAAGCCGAAGCTGGTCGAGCACACCCACCAGTCCTACCCGGTGGGCCACCTCTCGACGATGTACTGGATCGGGCTCGAGCCCGGCGACGTCCACCTCAACATCTCCTCGCCCGGCTGGGCCAAGCACGCGTGGTCCAACGTCTTCGCGCCGTGGCTGGCCGAGGCGACCGTGCTCGTCATGAACTACACGAAGTTCTCCGCCGAGGAGCTGCTCGGCGTGCTCGACCGCTGCGCCGTCACCAGCTTCTGCGCGCCGCCGACGGTGTGGCGCATGCTGATCCAGGCGGACCTCTCCGTCCTGCGGACGCCGCCGCAGAAGGTCGTCGGCGCCGGTGAGCCCCTGAACCCCGAGGTGATCGAGCAGGTCGAGAAGGCCTGGGGACTCAAGATCCGGGACGGGTTCGGGCAGACCGAGTCGTCGGTCCAGATCGCGAACCCGCCCGGCTCGCCGATCAAGCCGGGCTCCATGGGGCGCCCCATGCCGGGCTTCCCGATCGAGCTGATCGACGCCGCCACCGGCGAGAAGGCGGACGAGGGCGAGATCTGCATCGACCTGTCGCGGCGGCCGATCGGGCTCATGGTGGGCTACGCCGGCGACGAGGAGCGCAACGCCGAGGCGATGGCCGGCGGCTACTACCACACCGGCGACGTCGGGGCCCGGGACGCGGACGGCTACATCACCTACGTGGGCCGCGCCGACGACGTCTTCAAGGCGTCGGACTACCGGATCAGCCCGTTCGAGCTGGAGAGCGTGCTCATCGAGCACCCGGCCGTGGCGGAGGCGGCGATCGTGCCGTCGCCGGACCCGGTGCGCCTCGCCGTCCCCAAGGCGTACGTGGTGCTCGCGGCCGGCTACGAGCCGACCGAGGAGACGGCGCAGGACATCCTGCGGTTCGCGCGCGAGAACCTGGCCCCCTACAAGAGGATCCGCCGCCTGGAGTTCCACGAGCTGCCCAAGACGATCTCCGGCAAGATCCGCCGGGTGGAGCTGCGCGGGCGCGAGGGCGAGATCCACGCGGACCCGGAATCCACGCCGTCGGGGGAGTTCACCCTCCCGTAGGGGGTTCCGGGTGGAACGAGCGGCCGGTCGTCGGGTAGTCATTGCCCTGCAACGGTCGTGACGCCATCGACCGGCGCGGGAAAGGCGAGGCCTTCGGTGAGGGACAGCACCGGGCGCCCGCTCACGGTCGAGCGGTGGAGCCCGGGGGTCCGGGGACGAGGGGGCAGCGTGGACGGCGGCGTGGACGGCAGGGTGGACGGGAACGGCGACAGGGCGTACCGGCCGGGGGACGGGCCCATGGCCGGGGTGCTCGCGCAGATGCCCGAGGTGGTGGGGCGGCTGCTCGACCAGCACGTGCCGGACCGCCTCGGCCGCTGCTCCGCCTGCCGCAACGCCGGCTCCGGGGTCGTCTGGCCCTGCACGCTGCACCAGATCGCGACCCGCGCCGCCGCCCTGCGCGTTAGACGGGCGCGACCGTGACGGCGCCGTTGGTGGTCGTGAGGTCGAGGGTGTGGGCGCCCGCGGGGTCGTCCGGGATCCGGAGGTCGCGGTTCCCGTTCGTGGTGCTGACGACGACCCGGTAGGCGGCCCGCGGGACGGTGAGGGTGATGGCGCCGTTGGAGGTGCGGGCGCGCACGTCCTGCGCGGTGGTGAGGGCGAGCTCGATCCGGCCGTTCGACGTCGTGGCGTCGACGGTGCCACGCAGGCCGCGCCCGGTGATGGCCCCGTTGCTGGTGTTGACGCGAACGGCGTCGGCGCCGTCGATCTCGACGGCACCCGAGCTCGTCTCCACGTCCACCCGGCCGACGCCGGTGAGCGACAGGGCGCCCGACGCCGTCCGGCCGCTGACGGGCAGGCCCGCCGGGACCGTCACGGTGTAGTCGACGGAGCAGTTGTAGCCGCAGGTGCCGAGGACGAGCGTGCCGCCCTCGATGCGATGCGTCGGCTGGGTGGGCGCGGTGCCGCGGAAGCGGAGGGTGCGCTCGAGGGCCGGGGCGCCCGTGCGCACGGTGAGCGCGCCACTGTCGTTGTCGATGCGGACCGCGGTGATCGTGGCGTCGAGCGCCGGGCGGTCGGTCTGCGTGCTGCCGCCCGCGACGCCGCAGCCGGCGACCAGCGCCCCGATCGCGAGCAGCAGTCCGAATCGTCCGGGTCGCATGGCGTGGAACCCTAGTCGTCGCGGCGGTAGTGGCCCGGCCAGGTGTCGTACGGGATGCGGGTGATGTCGAGGATCTTGCCGAGCGTGGCCCACTCGTTGCGGCCCAGCCGGGCCAGCGGACGGAGCTTCTCCGACGAGGGGAGGTGGTTGCCGCGGGCGTCGGTGTCGAAGACGTCCTCGTCGATCGCGGCGTGCAGGACCCGGCCGATGACGATCGTCGAGTCGCCCAGCTCGACGGCCTGGTGCAGCCGGCACTCCAGGGCGACGGGGGACTCGGCGACGCGCGGCGGGGCGACCGTGCGGCTCGGCTCGCGGGTCAGGCCGACCTCGGTGAACTCCGAGAGGTGCGCGGGGAAGTTCGTGCCGGTGGCGTTGATCTTCTCGAACATGGCCTCGTTCGCCAGGCTGACCACGAACTCGCCGGTCTCGACCACGTTGCGCAGCGAGTCCTTCTTCCCGACCGAGGTGAACTGGATCATCGGCGGGTCCACGCAGGAGACGGTGAAGAACGAGTGCGGCGCGAGGTTGTCGACGCCCGCGGCGGAGCGGGTGGAGACCCACGCGATCGGGCGGGGCACCACCACCGAGTTGAGGATCTTGTAGAACGGCCCGGCGCCGAGCTCGGTGGGGTCGATGTCCGTGCGCATGCCCCGATCATGCCGGTCGGTAGCGTCCGGGGCATGTCTTCTCGGTCGCGGGCCCTCGGACTCCTGCTGGGCACGGCCGCCGACCTGGTGTTCGCCGACCCGCGCCGGGGGCATCCCGTCGCGGGGTTCGGGCGGGTGGCCGCGGCGCTGGAGAAGCGGGTATGGGCGGACTCGCGGGCGGCCGGGGTGGGGTACGTCGGGGTGCTGGTGGGTGGGGTCGTGGGCGGGGCCGTCCTGGTCCGGGGGCGGGGTGCCGTCGAGCTGCTCGGCACGGCGGTCGCGACCTGGGCGGTCCTGGGCGGGACCTCGCTCGTCCGGGAGGGGGAGGCGCTGGGGCGGTCCCTCGAGGCGGGCGACCTCGCCGCCGCCCGGGCCCGGATCCCGCACCTCTGCGCCCGCGATCCGGAGCGGCTCGACGCGGCGGGGATGGCCCGCGCGGGGGTGGAGTCCGTGGCGGAGAACACGTCCGACGCCGTCGTGGCCCCGTTGTTCTGGGGTGCGGTCGCGGGGGTGCCCGGGCTGCTCGGCTACCGCGCGGTGAACACCCTGGATGCGATGGTGGGCTACCGGTCGGCGAGGTACGAGAACTTCGGCTGGGCCGCCGCGCGGCTCGACGACCTGGTGAACCTCGTCCCCGCCCGGCTCGCGGCGCTGCTCACGGCCGTGGCCGCGCCGCTGGTCGGCGGGTCACCCCGGGCCGCGGTGCGCGCGTGGAAACGGGATGCGGCCTCGCACCCGAGCCCGAACGCGGGCCCGGTCGAGGCGGCCGCGGCGGGGGCGCTGGGGATCCGGCTGGGTGGGCCGACGGAGTACGAGTACGGGATCGAGGACCGGCCCTCGCTGGGCTCCGGGTCAGTGCCCGCGCCCGCTGACCTGCGGCGGGCGGGGCGGCTGTCGAGGGCGGTGGGGTTGCTCGCGGCGCTGGGGGCGGCGGGGATGGCGGCCGGGCTCTCGCGGCGGTGAGGCGAACGGGGTGGTCGCCGGGTCTCGCGCCGGGGCGAGGGGAGCAGGGTGGCCGCCGGGTTCTCGCGAGGGCGGCGGGTCCGGTCCGTCGGGCCCGCGGCGGCGCCGCCGTCCTGCGGTCGCATCGCCGCAGGTCAGGTGGGGTTGTGAGTGCTTTTCGTCCCTCTAGGGGGCATTGCCGCTCACAGGGGGGTCGACGTCGCGGCCGGCGAGGGCGTCGCGGAGGCTCGCCTTGCGTTCGCGGCGGCCGCGCCGTTGCAGGATCTCGAGGCGGATGAAGTAGCCCAGCGCGATGAGAGCGATCGCGCCGAAGGTGAGCCACTGCAGGGCGTAGGAGCCGTTGGTGAAGGGGGCGGCGCTCGTCGGCGGGGAGACCGGGATCGGGGTCAGGACGCCGGGCTGGCCGGCGGCGAGCATCACGTAGCCCTGCACGACGCCGGTGAGGCCGGCGGCGGTCGCCAGCTCGCGGGAGTCCGCGGCGTAGATCTGGCGGTGGCCGTCCGTGGTCAGCGGGGGGCGGCCACTGGTGTCGGTCTCGTTGACGCGCAGCCTGCCCGTGAGGGTGACCGGGCCGGTCGGGGCGGCGGCGAAGGTGGGGATGGCCTGGCCGTCGTCCATCGCGACCGAGCCGCGGTCGACCGCGACGATCCGGCCGTCGTCGAGCCGGACGGGGGTGAGGACCTCCGAGGCCGGCGCGCCGTCGATGAACCGCAGCCGCACCAGGGCCTCGGACTCCGGCAGGTACCGGCCGGTCACGGTGACCTGCCGCCACTCGCTCGCGGGATCGATCGCCCCGGCCGTCACCAGCTGGGGGAAGGGGACGGGCGGGGTCGAGTTCGCGAGGTCGATCGCCTGCTGCTGGGCGTCCCGCTGGTGCTCGCGGCCGAACTGCCAGGGCGCGAGGAGGGTGTAGCACGCCACGACGAAGGCGATGACGACCGCCATGAAGGCCAGCCAGCCGGGGCGCAGCAGGAAGCGCATGCCCCCACCGTACGAGGCCGGGGGCCGCGCCGACCCGCCGGTCCCGCGGCACCCGGGCCGGCTGGTGCGGGGGGACGCTCGCGGGCGGGGTCACCTCGGCAGGGGGGCCGGAGGGTTCGGGGACGGAACGGACAGCGCAGCGTGGTGGGCGTCACTCGTCGGGATGGTGCGGGTCACCCGGAGTGGTGGAGGTCGGCGTCGCGGCGCTCACCCGGCGCCATTCTTCGCGCGTCCAGTGCGTGACCGGTCGGTCACGGCGGGGGCACGATCGGGAGGGGCCGGGATGGGGGCGCACGTGCGTGCGAGTGGGGGACGGGTGCGCCGATGGCGTGCCGGGGCGGTGGTCGGCGGTGTGGTCGTGGCGATCGCGGCGGCGTCGGGGGCAACGGCGAGTGCGCAACCCGCGGCGCCGGTGACTGTGCCGGTGACGCTCGGCTGTCCGGGATCGACGGCGGCGACGCTCGCCGCGGCGGTCGCGGCCGCCCCGAGCGGCGGGACGGTGCAGGTGTGCGCCGGGACGTTCGCGGGCGGCGTGACGATCACGAAGCCGCTGACGCTGCTGGGCGCGAAGGCCGGTGTGGACGGTCGCGGGCGCACCACGACCGCGGGCGAGTCCGTGATCACCGGGGCGGGCACCGCGGCGATCACCGTCGGCACCGGGGTGTCGGGTGTGCGGATCGACGGGTTCACGATCGCCAACGCGGTTCAGGCGACGACCACGCAGGCCGGGATCCTGGCCGTGTCCAACGGCGCCGGGATCACCATCAGCGACAACGTGATCAGCCGGTTCAGCTTCGGCGTCAACATGAACTCCAACGGGAGCGCGCCGAGCCTGGTGAGCCGCAACAGGTTCGCCGAGAACAACGGGGTCGGCGGGCAGGCCGGGGTGTTCCTCTGCTGCGGGCCCGCGAACAACCTCACGATCTCCGACAACTACTTCACCGGGCACTCGGGCGACGCGGCCACCGCGGTCAACACCGCCGGGGACGCGGCGCACCCGTCGACCGGGCTCAAGATCGTCAACAACCAGAGCATCGACGACTCGACGTTCGCCGTGGTCGTCAACGCGACCGGCGCCGTCGTCTCGCACAACCAGGTGATCCACACGGCCACCAGCACGGTCCCGGCCGGCAGCGCGATCCTGGTCGGCGGCGGCACGAACGGGGTGGCCGTGAGCGACAACAGCATCGTCGGCGGCCAGTCCACCGGCGTGCGGGTGTCGAACGCCTTCGGGCCGGCCAACATCGGGCTCACGGTGACGGGCAACAACGTCGTCGACCGGCAGAACGGCGTCCGGCTGACCGGGCAGACGTCCGGGCGGATCAGCGGCAACAACGTCCTGCGCAGCGCGCAGGTCGGGATCCTGCTCGACGGTCCGCCGACGGTCGACGCCGCGGCGAACGCGGGCGTCACGGTCACGGGGAACAAGGTGCTGCAGAGCACGGTCAGCGACTGCACGGACCGGTCCACCGGTGCGGGTACCGCGGGCACGGCCAACACCTGGACGGGGAACATCGGTGTGAAGAGCACCCCGGCCCGTCTGTGCGCCCTGTTCTGACGGATAGTGGCCCCGTGAAGGGTGCACTGCTCGTTGCCGGGACCACGTCGGACGCCGGCAAGAGCGCGCTCGTCGCGGGGCTGTGCCGGGCGCTGCACCGGCGCGGGGTGTCCGTGGCGCCCTTCAAGGCGCAGAACATGAGCAACAACTCCGTCGTGACCGTCGACGGCGGGGAGATCGGGCGGGCCCAGGCCATGCAGGCACACGCCTGCGGCCTGGCCCCGTCCGTCGCGTTCAATCCGGTGCTGCTCAAGCCGGGCAGCGACCGGACCTCGCAGGTGGTGGTGCGGGGGCGGGCCGCCGGGCACGTCTCGGCGATGTCGTACCGGACCAGGACCGCGGCCCTTCGCGAGGTGGTGGCGGAGTCGCTGGCGGACCTGCGGTCACGGTACGACGTCGTGATCTGCGAGGGGGCCGGCTCGCCCGCGGAGATCAACCTGCGGGCCACGGACCTGGCCAACATGGGCCTCGCGGAGGCCGCGGACCTGCCGGTGATCGTGGTGGGGGACATCGACCGGGGCGGGGTGCTGGCGCACCTCTTCGGGACGGTCGGGGTGCTGGCGCCGGCGGACCAGGCGCGGATCGCGGGGTTCGTGATCAACAAGTTCCGCGGGGACCCGGCGCTGCTCGCTCCGGGTCTCTCGCAGCTGCAGTCGTTGACGGGGCGGCCGACGTTCGGGGTGGTGCCCTGGTCGGACCGGTTGTGGCTCGACGCCGAGGACTCGCTCTCCGCGGTCGCGGACGGCGTGCTCGGGCGGCCGGCGCCGCCGGTCGGGTCGCAGTGGCTCCGCGTCGCGGTGGTGCGGCTGCCGCGGATCTCCAACGCCACCGACGCCGAGGCGCTGGCGTGCGAGCCGGGTGTCGCGGTGCGGTACGTGACGGAACCGTCGCGGCTGCTCGACGCCGATGTGGTCGTGCTGCCGGGGTCCAAGGCGACGGTCTCGGATCTGGCGTGGCTGCGGTCGTCGGGGCTGGCGGACGGGGTGGCTGCGCACGCCGCCGCGGGGAAGCCGGTGCTCGGGATCTGCGGCGGGTACCAGATGCTCGGGCGGCGGATCACCGACTCCGGGGTGGAGTTCGACGGTTCCGTCGAGGGCCTGGGGCTGCTGGACCTGGAGATCTCCTTCGACGCGGAGAAGCACCTGGGGACGCCGTCGGGTTTCGCTCTCGGCGAGGCGGTGACGGGCTACGAGATCCATCACGGGCGGGTCGTGCGGTCGGGCGATCCCGAGTTCCTGGACGGGGAGGGGTCCGAGCGCGGGACCGTGCTCGGGACGCACTGGCACGGGCTGCTGGAGAACGACGCCTTCCGCCGGGCGCTGCTCGCGCGGTGGGCCGTCGAGTCGGGGCGGGACGGGTTCCGGGTCGCGGCGGACACGTCGTTCGCGGCGGAGCGGACCGCGCAGCTCGACGTGCTAGCGGACCTGGTCGACGGACACCTCGACATGACCGCACTTGAACATGTGATCAGTCACGGCGCGTCCCCGGATCTGCCGGTGCTGGCCTCCGGTCTGGCAGAGTCGCGCCGGTGAGCGAGCGGGCGGGCGACGGAGCGGCAGGGAGCGAGCGGGGGAGCGACGGGTCGGTTCCGGGCGAGCGGGCGGGCGACGGGTCGGTTCCGGGCGAGCGGGCGGGCGACGGGTCGGTTCCGGGCGAGCGGGCGGGCGACGGGTCGGTTCCGGGCGAGCGGGCGGGCGACGGGTCGGTTCCGGGCGAGCGGGGGAGCGACGGGTCGGTTCCGGGCGAGCGGGGGAGCGACGGGTCGGTTCCGGGGTTTCCGTTCTCCGCCGTCGTCGGGCACGACGACCTGCGCCTGGCGCTGCTGCTCAACGCCGTGCACGACGGAATCGGCGGCGTGCTGGTGCGGGGGGAGAAGGGCACCGCGAAGTCGACGGCGGTGCGGGCGCTCGCGGCGCTGCTGCCGGCGGTGTCCGTGGTGGGCGGGTGCCGGTTCTCGTGTGATCCCGCGGCGCCGGACCCGGGGTGCCCGGACTGTGGTCCACGGGTGCGTGGCGCAGCGGCCCGTGCGTGGGAGACCGGTGCGGACCGTGCGGACGGGGCGGCCGCGGAGGTCGGCGGTGGATCCGAGGGCGGGGGCCCGGTGGACCGTCCCGCGCGGCTCGTCGAGCTGCCTGTCGGGGCGACCGAGGACCGGCTCGCCGGATCGCTCGACCTCGAGCGGGCGCTGGCCGACGGCACCCGCGCCTACCAGCCCGGGCTGCTCGCCGAGGCCCATCGCGGCGTGCTCTACGTCGACGAGGTCAACCTGCTGCACGACCATCTCGTCGATCTCCTGCTCGACGCCGCCGCCATGGGTCGCGTGCACGTCGAGCGGGACGGGGTGTCGGTCTCGCACGCGTCACGGTTCCTGCTGGTCGGGACGATGAACCCCGAGGAGGGTGAGCTGCGGCCGCAGCTGCTCGACCGGTTCGGGCTGACCGTCGCGGTGCGCGCGGCCCGCGAGGTCGGGACCCGCGTGGAGGTCGTGCGGCGGCGGATGGCGTACGAGGCGGATCCGGCCGGGTTCGCGCGCTCCTGGGAGCCCGCGGAGCGGGAGGTCGCCGCGCAGGTCGTGGCGGCGCGCTCGCGGCTGGGCTCGGTGGTGCTGAGCGATCGCGAGCTGTCGCGGATCGCGTTCGTGTGCGCGCGGTTCGACGTCGACGGCATGCGGGCGGACCTGGTGATCTCGCGGACCGCGGTGGCGCACGCGGCCTGGCGCGCGGTCGCCGCGGTCGAGGAGGAGGACGTGCGGATCGCGGCGCTGCTCGCGCTGCCGCACCGGCGGCGCCGGGACCCGTTCGACGAGCCGGGGCTGGACGAGAAGGACCTCGACCAGGCCCTGCGCGACGCCGAGGAGTACCTGGGACCGGATCCGGACGACGACCCGGACGGGTCCGATGCCTCCGACAACTCTGATGACTCCGACGCCTCCGACGGCGACCCGGATCCCGGGGACGGTGCGCAGGACGGCGCCGGGGACGGCGCGGAGGATGGCACCGAGGGCGGATCGGACGGTGGCGCCGGCTCCGGGGGCGCGGACGGTCGGGCCGACGCGCCGCGCGACTCCGCCGACCCGGACACCGGCCCGACGGATGCCGAGGACCGCGCCCCCGACCCCCGGACCACGGACGGATCCGCGCCCGAACAGCCCCTGACCAGCCACGATCGTCCCGATGTCGTCGGGGCCGGGGCGGCCGTGCAGGTCGGCACCCCCGGCCGTCTCAGCAGGGTGGCCGCGCGGCGGTTCACCGTGCCCGGGGTCGGCGAAGGGGCGCCGGGGCGGCGGTCGCGGGCGCGCGTCGACACCGGCCGCGTCGTGCGGCCCACCGACGCCGCGCCCCGCCGGGCCGCGGACCTGCACCTGCTCGCCACGATCGCCGCCGCCGCCCCGCACCAGCGCGACCGTGGCCGCACCGGGCGCCTGCGGGTGGCCCGCGAGGACCTGCGGGGCTCGGTGCGCGAGGGCCGCGAGGGCAATCTCGTGCTCTTCGTCGTCGACGCCTCGGGCTCGATGGCCGCGCGCAGACGCATGGAGGCGGTCTCGGGCGCGATCCTCGCCCTGCTCCGCGACGCCTACCAGCGCCGCGACAAGGTCGGCCTGGTGACGTTCCGCTCGGCCGGCGCCGAGCTCGTGCTGCCGCCGACGACCAGCGTCCCGACCGCGCAGGTCCGGATGAGGTCGATGCGCACCGGTGGGCGGACCCCGCTCGCCGACGGGCTGCTGCTCGCCCGGAAGGTCCTCACCGCCGAGAGGGTGCGGGACCCGCGCCGGCGGCCGCTCGTCGTCCTGCTGACGGACGGCCGCGCGACCGTGCCCGCCCGGGCCGGCGGGGATCCCGTCGCGGACGCCCGCCGCGCCGCCGCGCTGCTGGCCGCCGACGGGACCCACACCGTGGTCGTGGACTGCGAGTCGGGTTTCGTGCGCCTCGGCCTGGCCCGCGATCTCGCCGCCGCCGCGGGTGCCGCCCACCTCGCCGTCGACGACCTGACGGTGTCCGCGCTCACCACCGCTGTGAGTGCCTAGCCCCCTGGGGGCGAAGGCACTCACGGCCCGTACCGAACTGGGAGGACGTCCATGCCGCAGGGTCAGGTGACCACGGTGCCGCAGGACGGGATGACGACCCGGCAGCGCCGCAACCGGCCGCTGCTCGTGGTGCACACCGGCGCGATGAAGGGGAAGTCGACGGCTGCCTTCGGGATGGCGCTGCGCGGCTGGAACCAGGGCTGGTCGATCGGGGTGTTCCAGTTCGTGAAGTCCGCGAAGTGGAAGGTCGGCGAGGAGGAGGCGTTCCGCGCGCTCGGCAAGGTGCACGACGAGACGGGGCAGGGCGGGGCCGTCGAGTGGCACAAGATGGGCTCGGGCTGGAGCTGGAGCCGCCGCGCGGGCACCGAGTCCGACCACGCCGCCGACGCCGTCGAGGGCTGGGCGGAGATCCGCCGCCGGATCGAGAACCAGGCCCATGAGGTCTACGTGCTCGACGAGTTCACCTACCCGCTCAAGTGGGGCTGGATCGACGTCGCCGAGGTGGTGTCCGTGCTGACCGCGCGCGAGGGGCGGCAGCACGTGATCATCACCGGCCGCGATGCACCGCCGGAGCTGATCGAGGCCGCGGACCTCGTCATGGAGACCACGAAGATCAAGCACCCGATGGACGCCGGGCAGAAGGGGCAGCGGGGGATCGAGTGGTGAGAGCGGTGGGCCGCGCGGTCGCCGCCGGCCGGGCGGGATCGGGTCCGGCGGTCGGGTCGGCGGCGTGACCCGCGCGCTCGTCATCGCGGCGCCGGCCTCGGGCTCGGGGAAGACGACCGTCGCCACCGGTCTGATGGCCGCGCTGACCCGCCGGGGGACGTCCGTCGCGCCGTTCAAGATCGGCCCGGACTACATCGACCCCGGCTACCACGCCCTGGCGACCGGGCGGCCCGGCCGCAACCTCGATCCCGTCCTCGTCGGGCCCGCGCTGCTGGGGCCGCTGGTGCGGCACGGCTCCGCGGGGTGCGAGATCGCGGTGATCGAGGGCGTCATGGGGCTGTTCGACGGCAGGGTGTCCGACGGCGCCGGATCGACGGCGCAGGTCGCGGGCCTGGTCGGGGCGCCGGTGGTGCTGGTCGTGGACTGCAAGGGGCAGTCGCGCTCGCTCGCCGCGCTGCTGCACGGCTTCCGGTCGTTCGATCCGGAGACGAGGCTGGCCGGGGTGGTGCTGAACCGGGTCGGGTCGCCGCGACACGAGGAGGTGCTGCGGGCGGCGTGCGACGAGGTGGGCCTGCCGGTCCTCGGCGCGCTCCCGCGGCGGGTCGAGCTGGCGGTGCCGTCGCGGCATCTGGGTCTGGTGACGGCGGCCGAGCACGGGGACGCGGCGCTGGCGGCGGTTGATGCGATGGCCGAGCTGGTCGGCGCGCACCTCGATCTCGACGCCGTCGTCCGGATCGCGGAGCCACTCCCGGCGGGAGAGGTCTGGGACCCGGCAGCCGCGCTTGCCCGCGACCCGGGTGGGCCGACGTCCCGACTTGCGGACGTGAGCCGTGCCCCAGGCGCGTCGAGGCCCGGATCCGTGAGCGCCAAGGCCCCCGCGGACCCGGCTCGGGGTCAGCCGGGATCCGGCGTGGTGGGGGTCGGGACGGCCACGACGCGGGCCGCCGACCGCCCGCTGCGGATCGGGATGCTCGGCGGGCCCGCGTTCTCCTTCGGCTACGCCGAACATCCGGAGCTGCTCGCGGCCGCCGGGGCCGAGGTCGTGACCGTCGATCCGCTCCGGGACGAGACGCTGCCCTGGGGGACGGCCGGGCTCGTGCTGCCCGGCGGGTTCCCCGAGGAGCACGTCGCGGCCCTGGGGCAGAACGCCGGGTTGCTCGCCGCGATCCGTGAGCTCGCCGCCTCGGGGGCGCCGATCCGCGCCGAGTGCGGCGGGCTGCTCTACCTGTGCCGGGAGCTCGACGGGACTCCGCTGGTCGGGGCGCTCGACGCGACCGCAGCGATGACCGGGCGGCTCACCCTGGGGTACCGGGACGCCGTGGCCCTCGCGGACTCCTCCGGATTCGCGGCCGGGGAGCGGGTGCCCGGTCACGAGTTCCACCACTGCGCGGTCACGCCGAGGGCCGGGACGCCCGCGGCCTGGGGCTGGCGGGGCGGGGAGCCCGAGGGCTTCGTGACGGGCGGGGTGCACGGCTCGTTCCTGCACACCCACCCCGCGGGGAGCCCGGGCGCTGTCGCGCGGTTCGTCGACAACGCCGCAGCTCATGCCGGGTCGTGAGCCACGAGCGGTGCTGGAACACCGTGACGCACGCACGGAGGGTGGGGTGTGGGTGATCGGAATCGGGGCCCGGCGGGGGGTGTCGGAGGCGGCGGTGCGGGCGGCGTTGGCGGGGCTGCCGGTCGGGGAGCGGGTGTACGCCACCGTCGACCGGAAGGCCGCCGAGGCGGGGATCCTCGCGGCGATCGCGCCGGCGCCGTTGGTGGTGCGGTCGGCCGCCGAGCTCGCCGCGGTGGGGATGGACGGGAGCGTGCGGGTCGCCGCCGCCGTGGGGACGCCCAGTGTCGCCGAGGCCGCCGCGGTGCTCGTGGCGCGGGAGATCGATCCCGGCGCCGCACTCGTCGTCGGGAAAACGGTCGTGGGGGATGTGACGGTCGCCGCTGCGCTCGCCCGGACCAGGGCCTGACCTGCGGGAACTCGCCCGACGACCGGTGTGGGTGGTGCCGGGCCGGGAAGTCGGACGGTTATGCTTCCGGGCGGTCGGCGCCAGGGAACCCGGTGGGAGTCCGGGCGGACCCGCCGAGAACACCGTGACCCGGCCCGCCGGGGAGCCAGACCCCTGCCGGCCGTGGGTCGTCCCGGCGTGGCCACCGGCAGAAGGAGCGCATCCGCACGTGACCGAACACGACCAGTACCTCGTGGGACTCGAGCTCGCCGGGCGGCGGGTCGTCGTCGTGGGGGGCGGGCAGGTCGCGCAGCGGCGCGTCGCCCGGCTCATCGCGGCGGGCGCGCTGGTCGAGGTCGTCGCGCCCGAGGTGACGCCGGCCGTCGAGGGCATGGCCTCCGCCCGCGAGATCACCTGGACCGCCCGCCGCTACGCCGAGGGCGACCTCGACGGCGCCTGGTACGTGATCGCGTGCACGGACGATCCGCAGGTCAACGAGGCCGTCGGGGCCGAGGCCGAGCGCGCCCGGGTGTTCTGCGTGCGCGCCGACGACGGCAGCCGCGGCACCGCCGTGACCCCGGCGACCGGCGAGTACGACGGCCTGACGGTCGGGGTGCTGGCCTCCGGCGCCCACCGGCGGTCCGCCGCGGTACGGACCGCGCTCGTCGAGGCCCTGCAGACCGGGCTGGTGAGCGACTCGGCCGAGCCGGTGCAGCCGGGCGTCGCGCTGGTCGGGGGCGGGCCGGGGGATCCGGAGCTGATCACCGTCCGCGGGCGGCGGCTGCTGTCGCGGGCGGACGTCGTGGTGGCCGACCGGCTCGGCCCGCGCGACCTCATCGAGGAGCTGGGCCCGGACGTCGAGGTGATCGACGCCTCAAAGATCCCCTACGGGCGCGCGATGGCCCAGCAGCGGATCAACGAGCTGCTGGTCGCGCACGCGCGGGCCGGGAAGTTCGTCGTCCGGCTCAAGGGCGGGGACCCGTTCGTCTACGGGAGGGGGTTCGAGGAGATCCAGGCCTGCGCCGAGGCCGGGGTGCCGGTGACCGTGGTCCCGGGCATCACCAGCGCGTTCGCCGCGCCGGCCGTCGCCGGGATCCCGGTGAGCCATCGCGGGGTGGCGCACGAGATCGTCGTGGTGAGCGGGCACGTCGCGCCCGGGGACCCGCGCAGCCTCACCGACTGGGAGGCACTGGGCCGCATGAAGGGCACGATCGTGCTGATGATGGCGGTCGAGCGGATCACGCAGTTCGCCGCCGCGCTGATCGAGCACGGACGCCCCGCCGACACCCCCGCCGCCGTGATCCAGGACGGCACCACCCGCATCCAGCGCACGCTGCGCGCCACCCTCGGGACGGTCGCGTCGCAGGTCAAGGAGCAGGAGATCAGCCCGCCGGCGATCATCGTGATCGGGCCGGTCGCGGGCCTGACCGCTGGATGATCTTCCTGGTCCGGCACGGCGAGAGCACGTGGAACGCCGCGGGGTTGCTGCAGGGGCGGACCGCGCACGTGGGGCTCACGGCGCGCGGTCGCTCGCAGGCTCTCTCCGCCGCCCGCTCGCTCGAGGGCGCCGGCGGCCGGATCCTGACGAGCCCGCAGCGGCGGGCCCTCGACACGGCTCTCGTCCTGCGCTCGGCGCTGGGCTTGCCCGTTGATCAGTGCTCTGAGCTGCGGGAACAGTCGCACGGGGAGTGGGAGGGGCGGCCGCTGGCGGACTGCCCGCCCTGGCCTGACGATCCCGACTGGGCCCCGCCCGGCGGCGAGACGGCGCGGGAGCTGCACGCCCGCGCAACGGGCTTCCTCGCGGGGCTGACGGGTGCGGCCGTCGTCGTCACCCACGGGGAGACGATCCGGGCGCTGCTCGCGGCGGCCGCCGGCCTCCCCGTCGAGGCGATGTCCCGTGACGTCCCCGGCAACGGTGAGGTCGTGCCTTGCTTTCCGGGCGCACGCGTGATGTCGTCTGGGATCGACGGCAGTGCAGGAATCCGGTGCGAATCCGGAGCGGTCCCGCCACTGTGACCGGGGAGCACGTCCCCAGGCTCGGCCACCGCCCCTCGCGGGGTGGGAAGGCCGGGGACGTGCGCCGACCCGGGAGCCAGGACACTCGCGGCCGTCGCAGGTGATTCCACGATGAGGGCGCGGACCCTCGAGGAGGCCAACGATGACCGGCACGTCCGGAGCACCCCGGGTGCTCCTGCTCGGAACCGGCGGCGGTGAGGCGGACCCGGTCGGACCGGACCTGCTCGCGGGCGCCGACCACGTCTTCACCGTCGCGGCCGCGGAGTCGGTCGTCCTGTTCTACGCCGAGGCGTGGCGGGTGGAGCGGGTCGACCTCGTCGGCGCGGTGCGGGCGATCACGGACCTGGTGGCGCTGGACTCCCCGGCCACGATCGTGCTCACCGTCGACGGTGACCCGGCGGCCGATCCGGCCTGCCGCGCGGTGGTCGACGGGCTGGCGGTCGCGGGGATCTCGGCGGTCACCGTGCCCGGGGTGTCGGTGGTGCCGCCGCGGCTGAGCCCCCTGCCCTGGTGAACCGCGCTGCCCTGGTGAACCGCGCTGCCCTGGTGAACCGCGCTGCCCTGGTGAACCGCGCTGCCCTGGTGAACCGCGCTGCCCTGGTGAACCGCGCTGCCCTGGTGAACCGCGCCGTACCGGTGAGCCGTCCTGCCTCGGTGAGCCCTGCCCCGTGAACTTCTACGAGGTCCTGCACTCGCGGCGGGATGTCCGGTCCGGGTTCCGGCCGGAGGTGCCGGTCGACGACGCGGCCCTGCTCCGGGTGCTCGAGGCGGCCCACGCGGCGCCGAGCGTCGGGTTCTCGCAGCCGTGGGACTTCGTGATCGTCCGGTCGCCGCGGACGCGGCGGCAGGTCGCCGACCTGGTTGCCCGGCAGCGCGCGGCGTACGCGGCGTCGCTGCCCCGGGCGCGGGCGTCGGCGTTCGAGGCGCTGAAGGTCGAGGCGGTGCTGGACACGCCCGTCAACGTCGTCGTGACGGTCGACCCGACCCGCGGCGGCCGGCACACGCTCGGCCGCTTCGGCCGGCCCGAGATGGCCGCGCACTCCGTGGCCGGGGCCGTGCAGAACCTGTGGCTGGCGGCCCGGGCCGAGGGCCTGGGCGTCGGCTGGGTGAGTTTCTTCGACGACGACGGGCTGGCCGCGCTCGGCGCGCTGCTGGGTCTCCCGGAGCACGTCGAGGTCGTGGCCTACCTGTGCGTGGGGCATGTGCGGGAGTTCGCCGCGGAGCCCGAGCTGGCCAGCGCCGGCTGGGCGCAGCGGCGGCCGCTGGGCTGGGCGGTGCACTCCGAACGGTACGGATCGCGGGCGTTGCCCGGGGAGGTCGCGATGGATCTGATCGACGAGACGGTGGCGGCGATCCGGCCGGCCGCGGCGGAGGCCATGGCCGACGCGCGGGACCGGTTGGACCGGATGACGAAGCCGCGCGGCTCGCTCGGCCGGGTCGAGGACCTCGCGGTGCGACTGGCCGGGATCGCCGGCGAATGCCCGCCGCCGGTGCCCGAGCCCGCGGCGGTCGCCGTGTTTGCCGGGGACCACGGCGTCCACGCGCAGGGGGTGACGCCGTGGCCCCAGGAGGTCACGGCGCAGATGGTCGGGAACTTCCTGGCCGGTGGGGCCGTGGTCAACGCGTTCGCGCGGCAGCTCGGCGCCGAGGTCCAGGTGGTCGACGTCGGGGTGGCCGCGCCGCTCGATCCCGTGCCGGGGCTGCTGCCGCGGCGGGTGGCATCGGGAACCGCGGACCTGTCGGCCGGCCCGGCACTGACCCGGGAGCAGGCCCGGCGGGCCGTCGAGGTGGGCATCGAGGTGGCCCGCGACCTCGTCGCGGCCGGCAACCGGTGCCTGATCACCGGGGACATGGGCATCGCCAACACCACCGCGGCCGCGCTGCTGATCTGCGCGGTCACCGGGGCCACGCCCGAGGAGGCGACGGGCCGGGGAACCGGGATCGACGACGCCACCCTCGTGCACAAGACCGAGGTCGTGCGGCGGGCTCTCGCGCTGCACGCCGTCGATCCCGCCGACGGGCTGGGGCTCCTCGCCGCATTCGGGGGGCTGGAGCACGCCGGGCTCGCCGGGTTCGTGCTCGGCGGGGCGGCGCTGCGGGTGCCCGTGCTGCTCGACGGCGTCAACGCCGGGGCCGCGGCGCTGGTCGCCTCGGTCCTCGCGCCGGACGCGATCTCCTGCTGCGTGCCGGGGCACCGCTCCGCGGAACCGGGACACCGGATCGCCATGGCGCACCTCGGGCTCGATCCGCTGCTCGACCTCGGCATGAGGCTGGGGGAGGGCACCGGGGCGCTGCTCGCGCTGCCGGTGGTGCAGGGCGCGGCCCGGGCGCTGGCGGACGTCGCGACGTTCGACGCGGCCGGGGTGGCGGACAAGGACGCCTAGGAGGGTGCTGAAAAGCTCCGGCCGTAGCGAGCGACGTCCAGGTGGTGGCATCGCAAGGCAACGCCGCGAGGTCGCCGGCTGGGCGGCGCGCAGCAGGCCCGAGCTTTTCAGCGCGCTCCTAGGGAGTGTCTGACGGAGCGCCGTCGAGTCCGCGGCGTTCCAGGTGGGTGCCCCGCAAGGCGGCGACGGGCCCTCATACCGGGCGTATTCGGGCCTGTCGCCACCGCCGCGGGGTGCCCGCCTGGGGCGTCGCGGGCCGACGGGGTCCGTCAGACGCTCCCTGGCGGCTGCCGGACCGGGCGGGGCCCGGGGCTCAGCGGGGGAGGCGGTCCAGGATCTCCGCGAGGGTGGACGTGATCCCGGTGAGCTGGGTGTCGATGCCCTCGAGACGGTTGTCCACGCCGTCCAGACGACGGTCGATCCCGTCGAAGCGCTGGTCGACGCCGTCGAAGCGCTGGTCGACGCCGTCGAAGCGTTGATCGACGCCGTCGAAGCGTTGATCGACGCCGTCGAATCGGCGGTCCACCGCGTCGAAGCGCTCCCGGGCCTCGTCCCGGACCTCGGTGACGAGCTCGTAGAGCGCGGCGATGTCGTTGTCGTGCTGCGCGAGCCGCTGCTCGACGGTCTTCGGGGCCATGCGCAGAGGCTAACCGGGCGACCGGTGCCCGCGGGGCGGAACGGGAGAACCCGCGGCGGGCGGCATCAGGGGCTCGTGGAGGGGACCGGCAGTCGCCAGCTCGCCACCGGATCGGCGAACTCCAGGGCCGGGTCGTCCGCGGCGAACGACCGGGCCCGGCCGGGGCCACTCGCGCGGGTCTCGAAGCGGACCGTGACCCGCCCGCTCCCCGCGCCCTGCACCCAGCCGTGCCCGTGCTCCGGGTGCCGCACGTCGTCGCCCGCGCGCCACGGGGCCGAGGGATCGCGGGGGGCGTGCCGACCCCCTGGCCGGGGACCGAACTCCGTCCCCGGATCGGGATGCACGACAGGCCCGACGGCCCCCGTGTCGACGGTCAGCACCGGCTCGGCCGGGCTCACCGGCTCGGTCGAGCGACCGGCCGGGTCCGCTGAACTGCTGGTCGGGTCGGCCGAGCGACCGGCCGGCTCCGCCGAGCCGCCGGCCACGTCCGTCGAGCTGCCGGCCGGGTCCGCCGAGCAGCCGACCGCGCTCGTCGAACTGCCGGCAGAGTTCAACGACGCCCTACCGGCCCGCTCCGACGACCGGTCCACCCCGGCCCGGTCGCCCGGCCCGCTGGGGTCGACCGGATCCGGCGCCGCGTCGGCCGGATCCGGCGCGGTCACCGCCACCCACCCCGTCTCCGACGGCACCGCCTCGAACAACGCGGGCGGCGACGCGTCCGTCAGCCCCGACAGCGACACCCCCACCAGCCGCACCCCGCCCTCGGGGACCGCGGTGCGGGCGAGCCGCTGTGCCACCGTGGTGAGCACCCCGAGCTCGGTGGAGGCGAAGGCGGTGGTCTCCGAGCGGGTGTGGGTCTCAAAGTCCGCGTTGCGGGCCTTGACGGTGACCGTGCGCGCGGCCCGGCCGTCGACCAGCAGCCGCCGGTGCGCCGCCTCCGTCATCCGCCCGACCTCGCGCAGCACGTCCGCCATCGCGGTGAGGTCGTGCTCGAACGTCGTCTCGGCCGAGATCTGTTTCGCGGCCCCGCGGGGCGCGACCGGCCGCTCGTCGATGCCGCGGGCGAGCCGGTGCAGCTCGGTGCCCATCGCCGTGCCGAGCACCCCGGTGACCTCCCGGGCGTCCATCGCCGCGAGGGCCCCGATCGTCTCCACCCCGACCCTGCGCAACGACGCCTCCGCCACCGGCCCGACGCCCCACAGGGACCGCACCGGCAGCGGATCGAGCACCGCGCGCTCCACCGACGGATCGACCACCCGGAACCCGTCCGGCTTCGCGAGCTCCGAGGCGATCTTCGCCACCTGTTTGCCCGAACCCGCCCCCACCGACGCCGGCAGCCCCGTCCGGGCCAGGACCCCGGCCCGCAGCGCCACGCAGAACTCCTCGACCTCGGTGGCCGCCGCCCCGGCCAGCGCCGGTGGCTCCAGGAACGCCTCGTCGACGGAGATCGGTTCCAGGACCGGCGCGGCCTCCCGCAGCACCGCCATGACCTCGTCGGAGATCACCTTGTACAGCGGGAACCGCGGCGGCAGGACGGTGGCGTGCGGGCAGCGCCGCCGGGCCTGGCCCATCGGCATCGCGGACCGGGCGCCGAAGACCCGGGCCTGGTAGCTCGCGCCCGCGACCACCCCGCGGCCGCCGGTGCCCCCGACGAGCACCGGCCGGTCGGCCAGGGTGGGCCGGGTCAGCTGCTCGACGGACGCGAAGAACGCGTCCATGTCGAGATGCAGCACCCAGCGGCCCCGGGCCGCCGGGTCGCTCGCACGCTCGCTCACCCGCCCATTCTGACGGTCCGCACCGACAACTCTTACAGCGACAGCAGTGCGTCCACGAGCCGGTCCACGGTCACCGGGCCCTGGTAGGCCTCGCCGTTGACGAACAGCGTCGGCGTGCCGCGGACCCCGCTGCGCACGCCGGAGTTGAAGTCCGCCTCCACACGGTCCTCCACAATCCGGGTCTTGGGCCACACCACGTGATCCGGGTTCACCCCGGCGTTGACGGCGTGCTCGCGCAGGTCGTCCTGGGTCAGCCGAGGCGGGCCGGGCGCGTAGAGGCTGGCGTGCATCGGCCAGAACCGGCCGTCGAGCGCGGCCATCTCGGCGGCCGTCGCGGCGGCGAGCGAGTGCGGGTGCAGCTCGTAGAGCGGGAAGTGCCGGAACGCGAACCGCAGCCGCGGGCCCAGCTCCTCGATCGCCTTGTCGATCACGGGTGCGGCCTCGCGGCAGTACGGGCACTCGAAGTCGCCGTACTTCAGCAGGGTGAGCGGGGCGTCGGCCGGACCCTGGACGTGGTCGTAGAGGCCCAGCGGCGGATCGAGCACGGTGTCCTCTCTGGCCGTCCTCCCTGGTGCAGGATGACCGGGTGGCGGTGACGACCCTATCCGAGCGCGGCGAGCTCTCCCGCGCCGCGCGGCAGTTCCTCTCGACCGAGTCCGGGTCGGCCGTGATGCTGATCGGCGCGGCCGTGCTCGCGCTGGCATGGGCCAACCTGCCCCTGGGCTACGAGGCCTTCTGGCACACGGCACTCTCGATGAACCTGGGCGAGTGGTCGATCGATCTGGACCTGCGTCACTGGGTCAACGACGGCCTGATGGTGATCTTCTTCTTCAGCGTCGGCCTGGAGATCTCCCGCGAGATGACGCTCGGGGAGCTCCGTGGCTTCCGCGCCGTCGCCGCCCCCGCGGCCGCCGCGCTCGGCGGGCTGATCGTCCCGGCGCTGCTGTTCCTCGCCTTCAACGCCGGCACCGAGGCGCAGAACGCCTGGGGCATCACGATCTCCACGGACACGGCCGTGCTGCTCGGGGTGCTCGCCCTCGTCGGCCCGCGGTGCCCGGACCAGCTGCGCGTGTTCCTGCTGGCGCTGGCCATCGTGGACGACATCGGCGCCGTGATCGCCATCGCGATCTTCTACACCGAGCAGGTGAACGTCCTCGCGCTGCTGCTCGCGGTGGTGCTCTTCCTGGCGCTGCTGGGCCTGAGGTTCGTGCGCTTCTGGCGGACGCCGTTCTACGCGGCCATCGGGATCGTCATGTGGGTCGCGGTGCTGGCGTCGGGGGTGCACCCGAGCGTCGTCGGGGTGGCGCTGGGCCTGCTGGTCAACGCCTACGCGCCGCGCCGGCAGGACATGAAGCGGGCCCTCGTCGTGGGCAAGAGCTTCCTGCTGGACCCCACGCCGGAGCGCGCGCTGGCGGCGCAGAGCGCGGTCGTCGAGGCGGTGTCGCCCAACGAGCGGCTGCAGCTGAAGATCCAGCCCTGGTCGAGCTACGTGATCGTGCCGCTGTTCGTGCTGGCCAACGCCGGCGTGGTGCTCTCCTCCGACACCCTCGCCGCCGCGTTCTCCTCGCCCCTGACCTGGGGGATCATCGCCGGGCTGGTGCTGGGCAAGCCGATCGGCGTGACGATCGGGACCTGGGTCGCGCTGCGTACCGGCATCGGCCGGGTGCCGGACACCCTGCGCTGGGGCCAGCTCTTCGGCGGCGCCGGCCTGTCGGGCATCGGGTTCACGGTCGCGCTGTTCGTCACGGAGCTGGCGCTCGACGACGAGCTGCTGGTCAGCGAGGCGAAGATCGGGATCCTGACGGGCTCGATCCTCGCCGCCCTCGTCGGCTGGCTGGTCTTCCGCCTGGCCGGCGAGCGGGGCGGCCAGTGCTCCCCGAGCGGCCTCCCCACCCTCCCGCCCCGCCCCTGGCGCCCCGTCGACTGAGCGCCCACCCCCGCGAGTGGGGCACCGTCGCCCGACCCACCCCCGCGAGTCGGCAGATTGGGTAGGCCGAAACACACGTCGACGACGACCCGGGTGCCCGGTCCCGCCGCCCACGACAGCGCCCGCCCTTGATCACCAGGACACGACTGTCGGATGATCATGCGGAGATCGCGGTGCTGCCCTGATGATCTCCAAGAGCGGTGATCATCAGGACGTTGCTGTGGGCCGCGGGGTCAGACGGAGCCCAGCAAGGCGTCGCCGTCGTGGGTGCGGATCGCGGGCGGCGGCGAGCCCAGGCCGGCGACGGCGGCGGGCCGGCCCCGGGCGTCGAGGTCGACGACCCAGGCCTCGGCCGGCCCGTCCGTCCAGGTCAGGACGCTGCCGGAGGCGTCGAGGGTGATCGCGTCCATGGGCTTGGACAGGCCGTCGCCCGAGGCCTTCAGCAGGGCTTCCTTACGGGTCCAGACGGCGAGGAACGCGGTCGCGTCGCGGGGTGGGCGGTGGCGTTCGGCGGGGGAGAGGACGTGGGAGGCCAGGCCGTCGAGATCCGAGAGCGGGCGATGCTCCTCGACGTCGAGCCCGATCGGTCCGGCCGTGCTCAGCGCGACGCCGACCCGGTCGCCGGAGTGGGTCAGGGAGAACTCGGGGCCGCTCGGCAGGGTCGGCTTCCCGTGCTGCTCACCGCAGCGGCAGGTGCGGTCGAGCACGAGTGCCGCGGGATCGGCGCCGAGGTGCGCGCCCAGGACGAGCCTGGTCAGCGCGTGGGCGGCGAGGTAGCGGGCGCGGTCGGCCTCGCGGCGGAAGCGGTCGAGGCGGGTGCGCTCGTGGTCGTCGAGCACCGCGACGAGCGCGGGGGCCGCGCCGGGATCGACGGGCCGGGCCCACCACACGTCCGCCACGGGCCCCAGGGTACGGGCCGGACCCGCGGCTGAGGCGTGATGATCGCCGCTCGGCGGTGTGCCGCGGCGGGGACCAGGCGTGCGGACACCTACGGATGTGCTCGCCGGGGCGCCCGGGGGCGTGACATCCCGCGCAGGAGGTGCGTCGGCAGGGCTGAGCCGCCCGCGTCGGTGCTCGATGCGCAGCAGTGTCCTGATGATCATCACTCGTGGAGATCACCAGGGCACCACCGCTGATTTCACATGATCATCCGACACTCATGTCCTGATGATCAGCCGTCGAGGGCTGGGGTCGGCCGTGCACCCTGCAGCCCTGCGAGGGGGTCTGGTGTGGGCGTCGCAGATGTGTATTTCGGGCTACCGAAAGTGCCGACTCGCGGAAGGGCGGCGCGACTCGCGGAGCGGCAGGCCCCGACTCGCGCAGCGTCAGGGTGCGATTCGCGCGGGGTGGGCCTTCGGGGCGGTGGGGGTGGTGGGCCGGGGTGGGGCGGGAGGGTGTCCCGCCCCACCGGGGCGGCGGGGCCTCCAGGAGGTGGCCCTGCCGCGGTCAGCCGCTGCGACGAGCGGCGAAGTCGGCGCGGGAGTGCGCCGCCTTGGTGTGGGCCCGGCCGTCCCGGCGGGCGGGGAGCCGGCCGCTCTCCGTGCCCGGCTCGGCGGCCCGGCCGTGGGCGGCGGCCCGGCGGGCGGCGCGGTTGCCCTGCGGCGCAGGGGTTCCGGAACCGGACGGGACGGTGGTGGTGGCAGGTTGGCGGGTCTTTCGCATGGGGACCTCCCGGAGATGTGAGGGCCGCCCGCCTCCCGTGCCGCGTCGCAGGCGCACGTGCGCCAGAACGGTTCCGCGGAACGGGAAGGCAGTGGTGCCGCTGCGGCGAGCGGCCCGGGACGGATTCACGGACGGGCGGCGCTCCTGGTCCGTCGCGATCCGGAGCGGGCCGGGTCGGCGGAGGGGCGCCGGGGCGGTGCGGCGAGTGCCGCGCCGACTCAGAGGAACGTCAGGTCCATGCGCAGGAGAGTAGGGACTCCTGCCGCGGGCCCGCCACCGAATTACGGTGGGCCCCGTGCCGAACCCCGATGTGATCGTCATCGGCGGCGGGATCGCGGGCGCCTCCGTCGCCTACGAGCTCGCCGCGGACCGCGCGGTGCTGCTGCTCGAGGCGGAGGACTCGCTGGCCCTGCACTCGACCGGTCGCTCCGCCGCCACCTCCATCCCCGGGCACGGCTCGGCGGTGTTCCGGGCCCTGACCCGGGAGTCCGCGGCCCGCTTCGCCGCGCTGCCCGCCGAGCTGGACGCGCCGCCGTTCCTCACCCCGATGCGCATCGTCTGGGCCGCGTTCGACGACGACGGTGAGCGCCTGCTCGAACGCGACCTCGCCGAGTGGGCGGGCGAGCCCGACGCGCCGCGCCCGCTGACCGCTGCCGAGACCACGGCGGCGGTCCCGGGGCTGCGGGGTGCCCGCGCCGGCGCGTTCTCGGACGGCGCCGCGGCGGCGGACGCGATCGGCCTGCACGGCGCCTACGTCTCCGGCCTGCGCCGCCGCGGCGGCGTCGTCGTGAAGGGGGCCCGCGTCGAGCGGATCGTCCGGACCGGGGCGGACTGGCAGGTCACCGCCGGCGGGCGGACCCGGACCGCGCCGGACGTCGTCGACGCGGCCGGGGCGTGGGCCGACGACGTCGCCGCGCTGGCCGGCGTCCCGCGGGCCGGGCTCGTCCCGCACCGCCGCACGATCGCCGTCTCACCCTGTGCGGTGCCGCCCGGGATGCCGATGCTCAAGGACGCGGCCGACCGCTTCTACAGCAAGCCGGAGGGGGACGCGCTGCTGCTCTCGCCGGCGGACGAGACCCCTTGTGCGCCAGGCGATGTGCGGCCGGACGAGCTCGACGTCGCGCTCGCGCTGGAACGCGTCGAGGAGGTCCTGGGGCTCGGTCTGCGGTCGATCCGGACCTCGTGGGCGGGCCTGCGCACGTTCGCCCCGGACCGCGATCCGGTGGTGGGCGCGTGGGCGGGACATCCGGGCTTCCACTTCTTCGCCGGTCAGGGCGGGTCCGGGATCGAGTCGGCGCCCGCGCTGGCCGCGCTGGGGGCCGCGGTCGTCACCGCCACGCCCGTGACGGGGGAGGTGTCGGCCGCCCGGGTGAGCCCGGAGCGTCTTGTAAGCGCACGCTGACTTCGTGGGGCACGATGGTGCCATGCCCCCCACCACCACAGGCGGCCACGAGCTGTTCGACGGCGCCTTCTGGGCCGATCCCTACCCCGCCTACGCCGATCTGCGCGCGGACGAGCCGGTGCGCCGGATCGACCTGCCCGGCGGTCCGCAGTGGATCGTCACGCGCTACGCGGACGCCCGGGCCGCGTTCGTCGACGAGCGGCTGAGCAAGGACTGGCGGTACACGCTGCCGGCCGAGCAGCGCGACCAGTTCCCGGCCGCGCCGACGCCGATGATGCTGCTGCTCGACCCGCCGGACCACACGCGGCTGCGCAAGCTGGTGAGCCGCTCGTTCACGGCCCGGCGGATGACCGAGCTGCGCCCGCGAGTGCAGGAGATCGCCGACGAGCTGCTGGCCGCCCTGCCCGCGGACGGCAGCCTGGACCTGATGGCGCACTACGCCTTCCTGCTGCCGGTGCGGGTGATCTGCGAGCTGCTCGGCGTGCCCGCGGAGGACCGAGACGACTTCGGCCACTGGTCGTCGACCATGATCGACGACTCGCCGCAGCAGGAGAAGCAGGACGCCTCGATGCGGCTCGGGAAGTACCTGGCCGAGCTGATCGAACGCAAGCGAGCCGAGCCCGACGACGCGCTGCTCAGCGCGTTGACCCAGGTCTCGGAGGACGACGGGGACGCGCTCTCGCAGGAAGAGCTCGTCGCGATGGCGATGATGCTGCTCATCGCCGGGCACGAGACCACCGTCAACCTCATCGGCAACGGTGTGGTCGGCCTGCTCACCCATCCCGACCAGCGGCGGATCCTGGCGGAGAAGCCCGAGCTGTGGCCCTCGGCCGTCGAGGAGTTCCTGCGCTGGGACGCCCCCGTCACGACGGCGCCGGTGCGGTTCGCGGCGGAGGACGTCGAGATCGCCGGGACGACGATCCCCGCGGGCGCGATCGTGATCCTCGGGATCGGGGCGGCCAACCGGGACGAGGAGCGGTTCGCGGACGCGGCGACGCTGGACGTGACGCGGGACGACCGGGGGCACGTCGCCTTCGGCTACGGCCTGCACCACTGCCTCGGCGCCCCGCTCGCCAGGGCGGAGGGGGAGATCGCGCTGCGCAGCCTGTTCACGGCGCGGCCCGAGCTCGCGCTCGCGGTGGAGCCGGGGGAGCTCGTCCACCGCCACAGCGTGCTGGTCCACGGGGTCGCGGCGCTGCCGGTGGAGCTGGGCCCGCGCGCCTCCTGACGCCCGGCTGGAGCGCGCCGAGAAGCTCGGGCCTCCTGCGCGCCGCCCGGCCGGCGCCCTCGCGACGCGCCGTGCGATGCCGCCACCCGGACGTCGCCCGCCACGGCCCGAGCCTTTCCGCACCCCCTAGACGGAGAGGGCCTTCCTGAGCTCGCCGACGGTCGCGTAGATCGCCGTCGCGCCGGCGTCGGCCAGCTCGCCGGGCGAGCCGTAGCCCCAGCCCGCGCCCAGGCAGGAGATGCCGTGGGCGCCCGAGCCGTGCACGTCGTGCAGGCGGTCCCCGACCATCACGACGCCGGCGGGGTCCGGGTCGCCGAGCCGCCGCAGGGCCTCGGCGACGACCGCTGCCTTGGTCGGGCGGTCGGCCTCCGGGGTGTCGCCGGTGATGGCGGCGAAGCGCTCCGTCCAGCCCAGGTTGGCGAGGATGTCCCGGGCCGCGGGCTCGGACTTGCTGGTCGCGAGCCCGAGCCGGACGCCGGCGGCGGACAGGGCACCGAGCAGCTCCTCGACGCCGGGGTAGGGCGTGGACCTCAGCAACCCGTTCTCGCGGTAGATCCGCCGGTAGGTGGGCATCACGGCGACGGTGGCGGCGTCGCCGACGATCGCGGGGAGGGTCTCGTACATCGGCGGGCCGAGCAGGCGCCGGTCCATGACGGCCTCGTCCCACGGCAGGTCGTGGGCGGCGAACGCGGCCCGCAGCGAGCCGAGGATGCCGTCGGCGGAGTCGACGAGCGTGCCGTCGAGGTCGAACAGGACTGTGCGGGTCACGGACCCATTGTGCTGGTGCCGGTGTCGTACGGTCGTGCCCATGACGAACCTGCTGGGTCCCCTCGCAGGTGCCGGACGGGTGGCGCCCCACCTCGGCGGGGCGGCCTGGATCCGGGCCCTGCTCGACGTCGAGGGCGCGCTCGCCCGCGCCGCCGCCGCGGAAGGCCTGGTCACCGCGGCCGAGGCGGACGCCGCGGTCCGGGCCGTCGAGGATCTCGAGGTCGATCCCGCCGAGCTGGCCGAGGCCTCCGTCGCGGGCGGGAACCCGGTGATCCCGCTGGTCACGAGGCTGCGCGCGGCCTGCGACTCGCCGGCGGTCCACATCGGTGCGACCAGCCAGGACGTCATGGACACCGCGCTCGTGCTGCTGGTCCGGCGGGCCGCGCCGACGATCCTGGACGACCTTCGCGGGGCCGCGGACGCCGCGGCCGCGCTGGCCGCCGCCCACCGGGACACCCCGATGATCGCCCGCACGCTGGGCCAGCAGGCGACGCCGACCACGTTCGGCCTGGTCGCGGCGGGGTGGTGCGCCGGGCTGGACGCGGCCCGGGGTGAGCTCGCCGCCCGCGTCGAGGCCCTGCCCGTACAGCTCGGGGGAGCGGCGGGCACGCTCGCCGGCTCGTCGCCGGGCGTGGCGGACACCCTCGCCGCGCTGCTCGGGCTGGCCCCACAGGGCGTCCCGTGGCACACCGAGCGGACCCGCATCGGCACGCTCGCCGCAGCGCTCGGGGTCGCCGCGGGGGCGTGCGCGAAGCCGGCGACGGATGTCGTCCTGCTCAGCGCGACGGAGGTCGGCGAGGTCGCTGAGGGGGCGCCGGGCGGGTCGTCGGCCATGCCGCACAAGCGGAACCCGATCGCGGCGATCACCGCGCGGGCCGCGGCCGGGCGCGCTCCGGGCCTGGTCGCAACGCTGCTCGCGGCGATGGCCCACGAGCACCAGCGGGCCGCCGGTCCCTGGCACACCGAGTGGCCCGCGCTCACCGACCTGATGATCGCGACCGGGGGCGCGGCGGACCGGCTCCGCACCAGCCTCGAGGGCCTGCGGGTGTTCCCCGACACCATGGCCCGGACCCTCGGGGACCGTTCGGACGCCGGACACGCCGCCGCGCTCGTCGACAGGGTCCTGGCGGGCCGGTGACGGGGCCCGGGCACGTCCGGGCGCGCGGCCTTGCGGGGGTGCGGACGTGCGCGGCGGCGATCGAGGCGGACCCGCGCGTCAACTGATCTTCAGTCGCCGGCCCAGCCACGGGAGGGCTGCCTCGAGCCCGGCGCCCCAGGCCTCGTAGTTGTGCCCGCCCGGCACGATCGTGAGCTCCGTGGCGACCCCCGCCGCCTGCAGGGCGGCCGCTATCCGGCGGGCCGCCGGTTGGTACTGCGCGTCCTTGTCGCCGCTCGTCACAGCGGCAGCGAGCTGCGGGAACCGGCGCGTCGCCAGCAGGTCCAGCGGGTTGACGGCCTTGAACCGGGCCTCCGCGTCCGGACCCGTGCCGAAGGCGGCCCGGACCGTCGTGGCACGGTCACCGAGCGTGGGTTCCTGCTGGCCGGAGATGTCGACGAGGGTGGGGTAGACACCCGGGGCCGTCAGCGCGAGCTGCAGCGCGCACGTGCCGCCGTAGGAGAAGCCACCGACCGACCACGCCGCCGGATCGGGGTTCACCTGCAGGTGGCGGCGGATCCAGGCCGGGACGTCGACGGTGAGGTAGGTCGCCGCGTTGCCCAGCTTCGAGTCCATGCAGAGCGGGTTGGCGAACTGGCCGCCGGTGTCGTCCGGCATGACGACGACGGGGGCGAGGCCGTGGTGCTCGGCGGCGTAGCGGTCCATCCGGTCCGACAGCCGGCCGCCGTTGAGCCAGTCGTTGGTGTCGCCGGGCTGTCCGGAGAGCAGGACGAGCACGGGGAGCTGGGCGCGGGTCGTCGAGAGATAGGCCGGGGGGAGGTACACCCAGGCGGGGCGGGCGGGGAATCCCGAGGTCGTCGCGGGGATCTGGACCTGCGCGACCCGGCCGTCCATGGACAGGCCGGCCGGCGGCGTCCAGGTCTGCTCGAGCGGCACGTCCGGCGTCGGACGGACCAGCCGGGCGGCGTGAGTCGGGGTGTCGGCGAACTCCTGCTGGTCCGGATAGTCGATGCCGAGGGCGGTGCGGGTGGTCGGGTAGGCCTGGAACACCAGGTTGACGCTCTGGGCGGCGGTGACGGCGACGAGCGCGGCGGCCAGCACGGCCGCGATCCTGCGGAGCCAGGCGACCCGCCCGCGCCCGGCCAGCACCTGCACTGCCACGGCCAGCCCGACGGCCGCCACGGCGATCCCGCCCCACACCCACACCGATGTCGGCAGACGATCGGGGAAGGGCCGCCACACGTCCGTGACCAGCCAGAGGAGCAGGAAGGTGACGGCGGTGGCGCCGACGATCACGGCCGGCACCACCAGGAACCACCAGCGGCGCCCGATCCCGCCGAACAGCGCGAGCCCGGCCCCCGCGACGATCCCGACCACGACGATCACGGTGGGAAAGGCCCCGGAGAACAACGACCAGTCGAGCACCCACCCTCCCCACCGTCGCGTCCGCCGAGGAGATCATCACCCGCGGGAGGCCGAATCCCCCAGCCTCCATCCGGCGCATCCCACTCCCCGACACCCCCACCCCTCCGCGAGTCGGCACTTTCGGGAGGCCGAAACGCACATCTGCGACGTCGGCGGGGGCGTGTCCGGGGCCCGCGAGTCGGCCCGCCCCGCGAGTCGGCCCTCTCACGCCCCGCGAGTCGGCACATTCGGGAGGTCGAAACACACGCGTGCGACGTCGACTCACACGTGCGCGGGGCCCGCGAGTAGAGCCCGGGCTGTGAGCCGACGGCCTGTCCGAGCCGCGCTCCGACTCCGCGGGTGGTGGGCCCGTCCCCGTCCGACGGTGGGAGAGTGCTCCGCATGGCAGAGCGGGTGCTGTCGTGGGGCGAGCTCAACCGGGCGCTCCTCGCCCGCCAGCTCCTCCTCGAGCGCTCGACCCTCACCCCGGTCAAGGCCGTCGAACGTGTCGGCGGCCTCCAGACCCAGTACGCGCCGTCGGGCTACGTCGGGCTCTGGTCCCGCCTGGCCGGCTTCCGCCGCGACGACCTCACCGACGCCCTGACCCGCGGCCGGATCGTGCAGGCCTGGGTCATGCGCTGCACCATCCACATGGTGTCCGCCGCGGACTATCCGCTGCTCACCGAGGCGGTGCGGGAGCCGCGCCGCCGCTGGTGGCTCCGCGTGCAGAAGGACGCGGCGGGACTCGACATGCCTGCCGTCGCGGCCGACGCCCGTCGCCATCTGGAGGACGGGCCGCTGCGCCAGGCCGATCTCGTCGCGAAACTCGTCGCCGACGGGCACCCGAAGAGCGCGTTCCAGGGCCTGCAGCTCTGGCTCGATCTGGTGCGGGTTCCGCCCGCGGGGACCTGGGAGTCGCCCCGCGCGCACGTCTACGGCCTGGCCGGCACCCGGCCCGTCGACCTCGGGAGGGCCGAGGAGCTGCTGGCCGAGCGTTATCTGCGCGGGTTCGGGCCGGCGTCGGCCAAGGACCTGTCGCGGTACGCGGGCTGGACGATCACGGCCGCGCGCGCCGTGCTCGGCCGGCTCGCAACCCGCCGCTTCCGCGATCCCGACGGCGATGAGCTCTTCGACCTACCCCGGCTGCCGATCCCGGCGGCGGACACCCCCGCGCCCGTCCGGTTCCTGTCGACCTTCGACGCCACGCTGCTGCTCGGGCACGCCACCCGCTGCCGGGTCCTGCCCACGGAGCACCGCGAGAAGGTCTTCGCCGTGACGATGCCCCGGTCGATCCCGACCTTCCTCGTCGACGGCCGCGTGGCCGGGACCTGGCGGTACACCGACGGCCGCGTGGTGCCCGCGCCCTTCGCCCCGCTCCCGGTGGCGGTGCGCCGGGAGGTGGACGAGGAGGCGGAGCGGCTCACGGAGTTCCATCAGGGCTGACGCGGGCCCACCGAGATCGCACATCGCGTGCTCGACGGGCCGGGCAGACGTCGTCGATGTGCAACTCAGCCTCCCGAAAGTGCCGACTCGCGGGTTTGGGGGCTGCTCGCGGAGGGGCGGGTCCGGGGTCAGGTGCGGAGGTGGGTCTCCACGTCGGCCCGGGAGTCCGGGAGGGCGCGCAGGTCGGAGAGCAGGCGCTCGCGGTCCATGTCGACCGGCCTGCCCGCGGACGGCGCCGCGAGGCGGAAGGGGCGGCCGGCGCGGCGGGAGCGGACGAGGCTCCAGGTCAGGAGGGTCAGGGCGGCGAGGACGAGAATCGTTGCGGTCATGGCAGGAAGTTTGCGCGCAACGAGTTCCTGCCAGAAGTGGCAGCAGGGACATGCTTCGCAAAGATTCTGCCAGTACGCTGGCGGCCATGTTGCGCAGCGTCGCCGTGCTCGTGCTGCCCGAGCTCGCCGTCTTCGAGTTCGGGGTGTTGTGCGAGGTCTTCGGGCTGGACCGGTCCGACGACGGGCTGCCCGTGCTCGACTTCAAGGTCTGCGGGATCGAGGCCGGCCGGCCGATCGCCACGACCGGCGGCGTCGACGTCGTCCCCCGGTACGGGCTGGACGGGCTGCGCGGGGCGGACCTCGTCGCCGTCCCCGCCACGCGCATGCGGGAGTTCCCCGAGGAGGTCCTCCAGGCGCTGCGGGACGCCGAGGCGGCCGGGGCGATGTTGCTGACGGTGTGTTCGGGGGTGTTCGTGCTGGCCGCCGCCGGGCTGCTCGACGGGCGGAAGGTCACCGCGCACTGGCACAGCGTCGACGAGCTGCGCGCGCGGTATCCGACGGTGCAGGTGGACCCGGACGTCCTCTACGTGGACGACGGCAACCTCGTGACCAGTGCCGGCACCGCCGCGGGCATCGACGCCTGCCTGCACCTCGTGCGCCGCGAGCTGGGCAGCACGGTGGTCAACGGGATCGCGCGCCGGATGGTCGTGCCGCCGCAGCGGGAGGGCGGGCAGCGCCAGTTCATCGACCGGCCGGTGCCGGAGTGCTCGGCGGACTCGCTCGGGCCCGTGCTCGACTGGATGCTCACCCATCTCGACGTCGAGCACACCGTCGCGGACCTGGCCCGGCGAGCGGCGATGTCCGAGCGGACCTTCGCCCGCCGCTTCGTGTCCGAGGCCGGCACCACCCCGCTGCGCTGGCTCACCCGTCAGCGGGTGCTGCACGCCCGCCGGCTGCTGGAGGACACCGACCTGTCGGTCGACGCCGTGGCGGACCGCTGCGGGTTCGGCTCGGCCACCCTGCTGCGGCACCACTTCCGCAAGGACGTCGGCGTGGCGCCCGCGGACTACCGCCGGACCTTCCGGAGCGAGGATCTCACCGCTTTGTGACATGAATCGCTCCGGCCTGCGGGACCCGAACGGCCGTACGGGAGATACTGACGCGGTCCGACGCGCACCACCACACCGTCCCGGACCGATGCCGACCCGGGGCCGCCGAGGAGCAGTGACGCCCCACATGCCTGTCCAACCGAGAGTTGCGGTGATCGGGGCGGGCCCGTCCGGCCTCTACGCCGCCGCCGCGCTGCTGGCCTCCGAGGTCCCTGTCGACGTCGACGTCCTCGACCGGCTCCCGGCCCCGTACGGCCTGGTCAGATACGGTGTCGCGCCGGACCACCAGAAGATGAAGTCCGTGATCCGGGTGCTCCAGCAGCCCTTCGCGGACGGTTCGCGGGTCCGGTTCCTGGGCAACGTGCGGGTGGGCGACGGGGGCATCCCCCTGGACGTGCTGCGCGAGCACTACCACGCGATCGTGCACGCCTCGGGCAGCTCGGTGGACCGCGATCTCGGCATCCCGGGCGAGGAGCTCGCGGGCAGTCACGGCTCCGGCGCGTTCGTCAGCTGGTACTGCGGGCATCCGGACTTCGTCGATCTCGATCCGCTCCTCGACCATCCCGGGGTGGTCGTGGTCGGGGCGGGGAACGTCGCGCTCGACGTGGCCCGCGTGCTGGCCCGCGGGCACGCCGAGATGGCGGCCACGGACGTCCCGGACCGGGTGCTGGACACCCTGCGGGGCAGCGCGGTGACCGACGTCCACGTCGTCGTCCGGCGCGGCCCGGAGCACGTCAAGTTCACCCCGGCCGAGCTGCGCCAGATCGGGGATCTCGACGACGTCGACGTCCTCGTGCACGACGACGGCGTCCTGGAGGCCGGCGTCCCTGAACCGGAAGAGCGCCGTCAGAAGCAGAACATCGCGATGCTCACCGAGTGGACGGCGCACGAGCCGGGTACTGCGTCGCGCCGCATCCACCTGCACTTCCTGCGGACGCCGCTGCGGCTCGTCGAGGAGGCCGGGCGGGTGTGCGGGGTGGTGGTCGAACGCAACGAGGTCCGTGACGGCGGGATCGTCGGCACGGGGGAGGAGGAGACGCTCGGGGCCGGCCTCGTGGTCCGCGCGATCGGCTACTCCGGCGAGCCCATCCCCGGCCTGCCCTTCGACGAGCGCGCCGGCATCGTGCCCAACGACGGCGGGCGGGTCCCGGGGGTGCCCGGCGCGTACGTCACGGGGTGGATCAAACGGGGCCCCACCGGAGTCATCGGCACCAACAAGCACGACGCCGTCGAGACCGTCGCCCACCTGCTCGACGACCTGCACACCCTGCCCGCCCCGCCGCATCCCGACCCGGAGTCCGTGGTCGAGCGGCTCGAGGCCTACGGCATCGACCCCGTGACGTGGGACGGCTGGGAGCGTCTCGACGCCGAGGAGCTCCGCCTGGGCGAGGCCCGCGGCGGCGCGGAGCGGGTCAAGGTCGCCGACCTGGCCGGCATGCTCGCCGCCGCCCGCAACGCCGTGGAAGCCCGCTGACCAGCCGCGTCATGGAACCATAACGCGCTCAGGAGGCCTCCAGAACCGCGTTATGGTTCCATGACGCGCCCTGGGCGGGGGACTAGTACGGGTCGACGGAGGAGACGGCCGGGAGGGCGCGCAGCTGCGTGGCGAACTCGGCGGCCTCCTCGGCCGTCATGGTGACCGCGCAGGTGAGCTCGCTGCAGCCGACGCCCTCGTGGACGTCGATCGTGAGTTCCTTGACCAGGGCGCTGCAGTCCCGCAGCTCGGCGGCGATCTCGAGGACGGCGGCCATGCCACCCGTCGTGACGATCGTGTGCTTGCGCAGCATGCGGGTGCCGGTGGCGGTGGGGATGTCGAACGTGATGCTCATGGGAAGTGCTCCGGGATGCGTTCGTGACGTTCAGGGAACGCGAGCCAGGTCTCGCCAACAGCGGGGGAGACGGTCGGGACGGGGCCCGTGGTGCGCGCAGACGACCTGGCTCAGCCTGCGCGCCGGGCTACGAGGAGCCCGAGACGCGCGGCGAGGAGGATCGCTGCGATACGCACGAGAACGACGATAGCAGGACAGTGATCCACACGACACCCCGACCCACCCGTCGGGAGGGGTTCACACGAAAGAAGGGGCCCCGCTCGCGCGGGGCCCCTTCTCGTGGCGCGTTCTGCGATCAGTCCGTCTGGTCCTTCGGACGACCCGCGTCGGGCCGGCCGGCCAGCTCGAGCCGGTCCGAGTCCGCCCCGGCCTCGAGGGCCCGGGCGCGCTCGGCGCTGCGCTCCAGCTCGCGATGGTGCTCGTCGGCACGCGCCTGGTCCAGGGCGACGGTCTCGTCGACCGGGTCCGGGCCCAGCAGCGAACCGGGGACGGGCGAGCCCGCCGAGCCGAGCTGGTTCATCCGCTTGGGCACCGGGGCGCCCTGGTAGGACAGCGGGATCGCGTGGCCGTGGTCGTCGACCCCGCCCAGCGGCTGGTGGATCTCGATGAACTCACCGTGCGGCAGGCGCCGGATGATGCCCGTCTCGATGCCGTGCTCCAGGACCGCGCGGTCGCCCTTCTGCAGGCCGATGCAGAGCCGGTACGTCACCCAGTAGGCGATGGGCGGCAGGACCAGCAGACCGATGCGGCCCGCCCACGTCGTCGCGTTGAGCGAGATGTGGAAGAAGTACGCGATCCAGTCGTTCACGCCGCAGAGCACGAGCCACACGTAGAACGTGATGCCCATGACGCCCAGCGAGGTGCGGACGGGGACGTCGCGCGGGCGCTGCAGCAGGTTGTGCAACGCGTTGTCCCCGGTCATCCGCCGCTCGAGGGCCGGGTAGATGCCGGCGACGACGAACAGCACCGGCAGGAACGCGACCGTGGCCCAGAAGGCCGCCGGGATCGTGAACCTCCCGAACAGGTAGATCTCCCACGGCGGGAAGATGCGCGCCATGCCCTCCGAGAAGAGCATGTACCAGTCCGGCTGCGAACCGGCCGACACGTGCGACGCGTCGTACGGGCCGAGGTTGAAGATCGGGTTGATCTGGAACAGCCCGCCCATGATGGCGATGACGCCGGTGACGACGGCGAAGAACGCCCCGCCCTTCGCGGCGAACACCGGCAGGATCCGGACGCCGACGACGTTCGTCTCCTTGCGGCCCGGGCCGGGGAACTGGGTGTGCTTCTGGTACCAGACCAGGCCCAGGTGCACGCCGATCAGCGCGAGCAGGATGCCCGGGAACAGCAGCACGTGGACGATGTAGAGCCGCGGGATGATCTCCATGCCCGGGAACTCGCCGCCGAACAGGGCCCAGTGGGCCCAGGTGCCGATGATCGGGATGGAGAGGATGAAGCCCGAGGCGATCCGCAGGCCGATGCCCGAGAGCAGGTCGTCCGGCAGCGAGTAGCCGGTGAAGCCCTCGAGCATGCCCAGCAGGATCAGGACCAGGCCGATGATCCAGTTGGCCTCACGCGGCTTGCGGAACGCGCCGGTGAAGTACGTGCGGAACATGTGGGCGACCATGGAGGCGATGAACAGCAGCGCCGCCCAGTGGTGCACCTGCCGCACGAACAGCCCGCCGCGGACCTCCATGGAGATCTCCACCGCGGACTCGTAGGCCCGCGACATGTGGACGCCGCGCAGGTTGTCGAACGTGCCGTTGTAGACGACCTCGGTCATCGACGGGTCGAAGAACAGCGCCAGGTACGTGCCCGAGAGCAGTAGCACGATGAAGCTGTAGAGGGCGACCTCGCCCAGCATGAACGACCAGTGCGTGGGGAAGACCTTGTTGAACTGCTTCCGCAGCCCGGCCGCCGGGTGATAGCGCTGGTCGAGCTCGTCGAGGGCCGACGCGGCCCTGCCAGCGCCGGGGGACGTGGTGGGTCTGGTGATGGCGCTCATGGCCTCCGCTCCCAGAATGCCGGTCCGACAGCCTCGATGAAGTCGCTCCGTGCCACGAAGTAACCCTCACTGTCCACGGTAATGGGCAACTGGGGAAGTGCGCGCGTCGCAGGACCGAAAATGGGCCGCGCGAACTCGGTGGCGAGGAACTGGGACTGGTGGCAGGGGCACAGGATCTTGTTGTCCTGCGCCTCGAACAGCGACGTCGGGCAGCCCAGGTGGGTGCACACCTTCGAGAAGGCGTAGTAGTCGCCGAAGTTGAAGTTCTCCTGGCCCTGACGCTTGATCGTCTTGGTGCCGGGCCGGAAGCGGATCACCATGACCGGGGCGTCCGAGGCGCGCTGCGCGTGCAGCAGAGCCTCGTCGTCACCCCGCTCCGACTCGCGGTACGGGAAGACGGTCTCCATCGAGCCCGCCTCCAGGTCCTCGGGCCGGACCCGGGAGATCTCGCCCAGGATGCCGGTGTCGCGGCGCAGGTAGACGGTCTCGCCCTTCTCGGGCCGCCAGCCGGTGACCCACAGGGCGGCGTCGTCCCCGCCCTTCCACGGGTTGCGGATGAGCGGGCCCAGCGCCGCGATGCCCAGGCCGATGCCGAAGATGCCGGCCGCGGCGCCCGCGGACCGGACGATCAGCTTGCGGCGGCCGATGTCCGAGGACTTCCCGGCCGACGCGAGCTGGGCGATGATCGTCTTGCGGTCGACCTCGTCGCTGCGGCCGTCGTGGCGCTGCTGGACCGACACCTCGTCCGGGAAGAACTTCTTGACGTAGGCGATGATCCCGATCCCCAGCGCGAGCACCGAGAACCCGAACAGGAACCCGACGACCGGGGTGTAGCTGGAGTACCAGTCGTAGCCGGGCTCGCCGACCGCCACGTACTCGTGCGGCCAGGCGATGAACGCGACGATGAAGCCCAGCCCGGCCAGCGCGGCCAGCACGAACCAGATCGCGACGGCGCGCTCCGCGCGCTTCTCCGCCCGGGTGCCCTTGACGGGCCACTTCGGCGCGTTGTGGACGACCTCGACGCCGTCGAGGGTGCCGGCCAGCGTGGCCAGCTCGTCCGGCGTCATGCGCTCCAGCTCTTCAGGGGTGGGACCCCCCGTCCCCGTGGCGCTCAATTCTTCGCTCCCAACCACATGGCGAAGCCGATGATCGAGGCCAGGCCGACGACGAAGGCGATGACGCCCTCGGTCGTCGGGCCGAGACCCCCGGCGTTGTAGCCGCCCGGGTTGTTGCCCTCGGTCACCGACTTGACGTAGGCGATGATGTCCTTCTTCTCGTCCGGCGTGAGCTGCCGGTCACCGAACTTCGGCATGTTCTGCGGGCCGGTGAGCATCGCCGTGTAGATCTGCTCCTCCGTGGGAGGGGTCAGGCTCGGCGCGAACTTGCCGGACGACAGCGCGCCGCCGACACCGGTGAAGTTGTGGCAGCTCGCGCAGTTCAGCCGGAACAGCTGACCGCCGCGGGCCGGGTCGTCGCCGCGCAGGGCGGCGCCGGTCTGCATCGGGGCCTCCGGGCCGCCGCCGTTGGCCTGCACGAACGCGCCCAGCGCGTCGAGGTTGGCCCGGCCCTCCGCGGTGTCCGGGTCGAACTGCGGCAGCGGCTGCTTGCGGACCGCCTGCGCCTCCTGGCGGGCCAACGGCATGCGACCCGAGGAGACCTGGAAGTAGACGGCGGCGTCGCCGACGCCCACTAGGCTCGGCCCGCGCTCGTCCACACCCTGCAGGTTGGAGCCGTGGCAGGTGATGCACGCGGCGTTGTACAGCTCCTGGCCCTTGGCGACCAGGCCGGCGTCCTGCTGGGCCGTCGCGGTCGGCGCGTTCGGCAGGAAGAACGCGTACGCGCCGCCGGTCAGGACCAGCGCCGCCGTGATGGCCAGCAGCGCGCCGAGACGGCGCCGGACCTTGCCGTGCGGCCGCGCGCGGCGGTCCGGCTCCCGCCGCGGCTCTGTGGTGGATTCGGTGGTCATCCTGGGCGTCTCACCCTCACGTCTTGTCGGTCCGGGAACGAGCGGGGGAGTCCGCTACTTGATGAAGTAGATGACGGCGAACAGGCCGATCCACACGACGTCCACGAAGTGCCAGTAGTACGACACGACGATGGCGGCGGTGGCCTGCGCGGGCGTGAACTTGCTGAGCTTCGTCCGGATCAGCAGGTAGATGAACGCGAGGAGACCGCCGGTCACGTGCAGGCCGTGGAACCCCGTCGCCAGGTAGAAGACGGTGCCGTAGGCGCTGGACGAGATCGTCGTCTCGTGCTCGGTCACGAGCGTGTGGTACTCGTTGACCTGCCCGAGCACGAAGAACGTGCCCATGAGCAGCGTCAGCAGGTACCAGCGCCGCAGGCCGAACACGTCGCCGCGCTCCGCCGCGAACACACCGAACTGGCACGTGAAGGACGACGCCACGAGGACGATCGTCACGACGAGCGCGTAGGGCACGTCGAGGTGCGTCGGCGGCGGAGGCCACTCGCCGACGTTCTGGGCGCGCGCGGTGAAGTAGATCGCGAACAGACCGGCGAAGAACATCAGCTCGCTGGACAGCCAGACGATCGTGCCGATGCTGACCAGGTTGGGTCGGTTCAGCGAGTGGATCCGCGCGCTGATGTTGGGAGCCGCTGTCGTCACGCGGGCATTATGACCCACAACTTCTACAGCGTGTCGGCCTACCCGGGTGTTCTTTTCCGCGGGACGTCCTTCGAACGTCCGACCTGCTGATCGAGTTCCCGTGAGCGGGGCCACTAGTATTCGGCGGGTGAGCAGCCCCGCGCCCGTGCAGCCGTCGAGCCGTACCTGGAACGTGCTGGTGTTCAGCCACCGCCCCGAGGTCAGGGAGGCGCTGGTCACGGCCGTGGGCCGCCGTCCGGCGCCCGACGTCGGCCGCGTCAGGTACCTCGAGGTCGGCGGGATCGGCGAGGTCCTCGCGGCGTGCGACGCCGGCGAGGTCGACCTCGCGATCCTCGACGGCGAGGCACAGCCGACCGGCGGGATGGGCCTGGCGCGCCAGCTCAAGGACGAGATCACGAACTGTCCTCCGATCGTGGTGTCCGTGCGCCGAGCGGACGACCGGTGGCTCGCGACCTGGTCGCAGGCCGAGGCCGTGCTCGTGCACCCGCTGGACCCGCTGACCGCCGCCGAGACCGTGGCGGACGTGCTGCGCGGGATCTCGAGCGGCGTCTCCGACCGTTGAGCGCGGGTCAGGCTGGTCGGACGGCACAGACCTGGCCGGATCTGCTCGGCCGGCTGATCGCGCGCGAGGACCTCGCCGCCGCGGACACGTCCTGGGTGATGGACTCGGTCCTGTCCGGGGAGGCGACCCCGGCCCAGCTGGCGGGGTTCCTCGTCGCGCTGCGCGCGAAGGGCGAGACGCCGGCGGAGATCACCGGGCTGGCCGCGGCGATGCTCGAGCACGCGAACCGGGTGACGGTCGCGGGCCGGGCGGTCGACGTCGTCGGCACGGGTGGGGACCAGGCGAACACCGTCAACATCTCCACGATGGCCGCGATCGTCGTCGCGGCGGCCGGGGTTCCGGTCGTCAAGCACGGGAACCGGGCGGCGTCGTCGGCCTCCGGGGCGGCGGACGTGCTCGAGGCCCTCGGCGTGGTGATCGATCTCCCACCCGCGGCCGTCGCGGACTGCGTGGCCGAGGCGGGCATCGCGTTCTGTTTCGCGCCGGTCTTCCATCCCTCGTTCCGGCACGCGGGTCCGGTGCGCCGCGAGCTCGGCGTGCCCACGGCGATGAACATCCTCGGGCCGCTCACCAACCCGGCCCAGCCCTCCGCGGGCCTGGTGGGCTGCGCGGATGCCCGGCTCGCGCCGCTCATCGCGGCGGTCCTGGCGGGCCGGGGCTCCTCGGCGCTGGTGGTGCGGGGCGAGGACGGCCTCGACGAGCTGACGACGACGGCGCCGAGCCGGGTCTGGATCGCCGGCTCGGGTGCGGTGCGGGAGACCACGGTCGACCCGCTGTCGCTGGGGATCCCGCGTGCCACGCGGGAGGACCTGCGGGGCGGGGACGCCCAGGCCAACGCCGCCGTGGCCCGCGACCTGGTCGCCGGCAAGACCGGTCCCGTCCGGGACGCGGTCCTGCTGAACGCGGCGGGCGCCCTCGCGGCCTTCGGCGGCCCGGTGGGCGAGGACCTGGACGGTGCTCTCTCGGCGGGCCTCACCCGCGCCGCCGAGGCGGTCGACTCGGGTGCCGCCGCCAGCCTCCTGACCCGCTGGTCCGAGGTCTCCATCCGCCTCGCCCCCTGACCACCCGCGAGTCGGCACTCTTCGTAGGCCGAAACACACGTCCACGACGCCCGAGTAGGAGAGCCCCGTGATCACCGCGATCGTCCTGGTGCACACCGACGCCGACCGGATCCCCGAGACGGCGCAGGCCATCGCGGACCTCGACGGGGTCGCGGAGGTGTACTCGTGCGCCGGGGACGTCGACCTCATCGCGGTGGTGAAGGTGCGCGAGCACGAGCAGCTCGCCGACGTGATCGCGGGGAAGCTGTCGAAGGTGGAGGGCGTGCAGCACACGGACACCCACATCGCCTTCCGCTCCTACTCGAGCGCCGACACGGACGCCGCCTTCTCGGTCGGGACGGACTGAGCGCACCCGCTCGGGAGGTCCCGCCCGTCCCGGGACCCGGCTCGGCACGTCGCAGACGTGTGTTTCGGTCTACCGAAAGTGCCGACTCGCGGGTTCGGGGTCGGTCAGGGCGTGGACCGTGGTGCGGGCCGATTCGGTGTTCTGGCGGGCCTTCTCCGCCCAGGCCCGCCAGCGGCCCGCGCCGAGAGCGGGTTCGGACCACGGGGCGCAGTGGACGAGGCGGGTGCCGCCGGTGGTGAGCCAGCGGTAGATCAGGCGCGCCTCCTCGGGCGGGGCGCCGTGCAGGGGGCCGTCGCCGGGCAGGATCGTCTGGGCGCTCTCGCGGAGAGCCTCGACCACCGGCATCGGGCGGACACCCCGACGGGCGACGTCCGCGGCCGCGAGGCGGCCGTACCGGACCACGGCGAGCTCCCAGCCACCGCGGCCGTCCGGGCGGGCGCCGACCAGCTCCGGTTGCGCGGTCAGGGCGGCGAGCTGCTGGCGGCGGTCCAGGGCGCCGATGAGCGAGACGAGCCGGTCGCGGTCGCCGGCCGCCTCCTCGAAGCGTTCCCGTGCGGCCAGCCGGTCCACCTCCCCGGCGAGGGCGTGCAGCGGGGCGTCCGCGGCACCGTCGACCAGTGAGACCCAGGTGGCGACGGCCGGGGCGTACTCCTCGGGGCTCTGCAGCCCGGCGCAGGGCGCGGCACAGCGGCCCAGCTCGTGCAGCATGCAGGGCGCCGGCCGGCCGGCCGCCGGCGCGCGCAGGGGGATCCGCTGGGTGCAGCGGCGGAGCGGGACGGCGTCGAGCAGGGTGTCGAGCGCCGCGGAGGCGGCCCGCTGGGACGCGAACGGCCCCAGCGCCCCCTCGCGCCCGCTCCCGACCACCGACAGCCGGGGGAACGCCTCGGCCGTGGGCGCGACCCACCACGTCCGGCCCGGGTTCCGCGAGCGCCGGTTGTACTTGGGCTTGTGCGCGGAGAGCAGCCGCAGCTCGCGCACACCGGCCTCGAGCGCGTGCGCGCAGACGATCGCGTCCACCCGCTCGGCGAGCGCCACCATGTCCCGCACGCGGCGCCGCCGCTCCCCGGCGGTGAAGTAGCTCCGCACCCGTCGCCGCAGGTCGCCGCTGGTACCGACGTAGAGCACCTCGTCCTTCGGCCCCCGGAACAGGTACACGCCCGGTGCCGAGGGGACCGCGGCGGCGAGGTGCCGCTGCTGGCGCTGCCGCTGGGTGGGCCGGTGGGCGGACGACTCGCGGCTGAGCGCGAGCAGCTCCTCGAGGCTCTGCACGCCGAGGTTGCCGATCCGTTCGAGCAGGTGGTGCAGCACCTCCACGGTCGCCCGCGCGTCGGACAACGCCCGGTGGTTCGGCTGGGTGCTCGTGCCGAAGTGGCGGGCCAGCGCGCCGAGCGCCACGCTGCGGCACTCCGTGCGGGGGAGGACGGCCCGGGCGAGGCGGGCCGTGCAGAGCACCGGCGGGCGGGGCCAGACCTGCCCGTGCCGCTCGCAGGCCGATCTCAGGAACCCGGCGTCGAACGGGGCGTTGTGCGCCACGAACACCGAGCCGGACAGGAACTCCAGCACCGAGGGCAGCACGGTCGGCAGGCGCGGTGCCCGCGCCACCATCGCCGTGGTGATCCCGGTGAGCGCCACGACGTTGGGCGGGATGCCGGTGCCCGGGTCCACGAGCGTGGCCAGCTCGCCGATCCGCTCGCCGCCGCGGACCTTCACCGCGCCGACCTCGGTGATCGCGTCCCGCTGGTGGCTGCCGCCGGTGGTCTCGAGGTCGAGGACGACGAACGTCACCTCGCGCAGCGGGGTGCCGAGCTCGTCGAACGACAGCTGGGGAGCGGTCACGAGGGGAACGGTAGTTCGAACCACCGACAGTTTTCGCACACCCGTTCGACGCGTGTCGCGGATCGGCACCGGCGGGTGAGGCGGGCGCGCAGGTCGTGGTTGGTTGTCGACAGAGGGGATAACCTTGACCGATGTACGCCGAGGACGACCGGGACGCGCCCGCGCAGGGCGCCGTCCCGGCGTCCCCCGGCCCGGCAGCCGCTCCCGGTAGCGGGCCCGATGCGCGTGCCGGGCTGGACTGGGACCTGCTGCCCGATCCCGTGCGGCACCGGCTCGCCGACGTCGCGGCCACGGCCGTCGCGGGAATGCCGGCCCCCGAGATCCCCGGCACGCTGCGTCCCTTCGCGCGGTTCACCCCCGCCAAACGGGCGCGTCTCGGCGCCACGGTGCTGGTCCGCGAGCTGCGGGACGACTCGGCGTTCCGCGCCGCCGTCGTCGCCTGGTGGGAGGAGCACCGCCCCGGCGAGCTCGCCGCGGGTCCGGACGAGCCGCTCACTGTGGCGGCCGCCGCCGTCCTCACCGGCGCGGCGGAGGCCAGGGCCGCGGTCGCCGCGGTCGCCCGGCGGGGGGACGCGGCCGAGGCGCGTGCCGAGCGCGACGAGGCGCTCTCGCGCGCCGACAAGCTGACCGTCGAGGTCGAGCGGCTGCGGGCGGAGCTCGTGGCCGCCCACGACCAGGTCCGCGAGGCCGCCGCCCATCGCGAGCACGAGCTGACGCAGCTGCGCCGCAAGGTCTCCGAGCAGGGCGGGCGGCTGCGCACGATGACGGACGCGCAGGCCGGCCTGGAGGCCGAGGTCGCGCGCCTGCGGCAGGGGATGGACGCGCGCCTGGCCGAGGCGGTCGCCGAGCGGGACCGGGAACGCGGACGTGCGGACGAGGAGCGGGCCCGGGCCGCGCGGGCGGCGGACGAGGTCGCGGCCGCCCGGCAGGCGGCCAAGGAGGCCCGCCAGGGCGACGAGGTGCGGCTGAGCCTGCTGCTGGAGACGCTCGGTGGTGCCGTCACCGGTCTGCGCCGGGAGCTGTCCCTCGGCGGGGGCGGCCCGCGGCCCGCGGACCTCGTGGCGGGCCCGGGGGCGATGGCGCCCGGCGACCCGGTGACCACGCCGGCCGCGCTGGACACGCTGCTCGCACTGCCGGCCGTCCACCTGATCGTCGACGGGTACAACGTCAGCAAGACCGGCTACGGCGAGCTGCCGCTGCAGGACCAGCGCAGCCGCCTGGTCGGGCAGCTGGGGGCGCTCGCCGCGCGCACCGGCGTGGAGATCACCGTGGTGTTCGACGGGGCGGCGGTCACCGCCGCGCAGACGCGCGGCACGCGCGGGGTGCGGGTGCTGTTCAGCGACGCGTCCGTGATCGCCGACGACGTGATCCGCGACCTGGTCGCGGCGGAGCCCCAGGGGCGGCCGCTGCTGGTGGCCACCTCGGACCGCGCGGTGGTCGCCTCGGTGCGCCGCAAGGGGGCCCACGCGGTGCCCTCGTCGGTGCTCCTCGGGCGTCTCGGGCACTGATCTCTCGCACGTTCGCGCTGATCAGGGCCCTGATCGCCGGAAACTGTCGGTGGTCGTCCCTACTGTCCACGGCATCGGTTCACGCATCGGTTCCAGACCGGTCCACCGGATGTCGAGGGAGTACAGCGATGATCGTCGACTGCGAGGGTTGCGCGGTCCGCGGGGCGGCCTGCGGTGACTGTGTGATCGGGGTCCTGCTCGGGATGCCGGAGGTCCCGTCGCGGGCCCCGGGCGAGTTCGCCGCGGGCGCCGCCGAGCCGGGCCCGGAGGTGCCGTCCGGCGCGCCACAGGTACAGCTCGACGCCGCCGAACGGCACGCGCTGGCCGTGCTGGCGGACCAGGGCCTCATCCCGCGGTTGCGCTTGGTTCCCACGCGGCCGCAGAGCGTCACCGACAGCGGGGGCGCTGCGCCCGAACGCCGTAACGCCGTGTAGCGGATCGGCGGCTCGGATCGCCCGGCGGCGTGGATCCGCACCGATCGGGTGACGCGCCGCTGGCGGCGTGACGGTGGCCGCGGGGTCTGGACGGGTGAATCACGTCCTCGTAATCTCGCCCACGCCATCGCGTCGAGCTGGCCGTCGTCCCCAGGGCGGCCCCGCGACGGCACCGCCGGCGCAGGGCGCTGCGGACGGCCCGGGAACCCCCGATCCCGGGCCGCACGGCGGGTGCGAGGAGGGAGCCGCGTCCGCCGTGGTGTCACCCGTGCCGCCCCCAGGTACGTCTCCCGACCACCCGCTCGCCTCCCGGACGTCCGCTCCCCAGGCCGACCGGACCACCCGGACCGGCCGCGCTGCCCAGGCCGGCCGGACCGCCCAGGCCGGCCGGACCGCCCAGGCCGGCCGAAGCGCCCGGCCGGGTCGCGTGCTCGGCCGGACCGTGGTGCTCCCCGCGCTGCTCGCGCTCGTGGTCGGTGTCGGTGCCTCACCGGCGTTCGCGGACCCCGTGCTGCCCGGCATCCCCGTGCCGGTGCCCGTCCCCGGGACGACCGGTCCGCCCGCCGGCGGTGCCGCGGCCGGCCTCGGGAACACCCCCGCGGCCCCGCTCGCCCCGATCGGACAGCCCTCCGCCCAGCCCGCCCCCTCCTCCCCGGCAGCCGCACCGCCCCAGAACGCCGCGGAGGCGCAGCAGCAGCTCGACACGGTCCAGCGCGAGGCCGAGGCGCTCACCGAGCAGTGGCACGCCGCCACGGACGACCTCGACGCCAAGCAGGCCGCCGCGGACAAGCTCCGCGGCGAGGTCCAGCCGCTGCGCCAGGCCGCGGACCAGGCCCGGTCGGACGAGGAGACGTTCCGCGGCTCGGTCGACGGCGTCGCGCTCTCGTACTTCGAGAGCGGCCGGCTGGACCAGTTCAACGCCCTGCTCGACAGCGCGGGCCCGCAGGCCTATCTCGACCGGATGTCGGCCCTGGAGACGCTCTCCGCGGACCGCGCGGTCGCGCTCGGCCAGCTCCAGCAGAAGGTCGACACCGCGGCCGCCGCCCAGCGCAGGGCGGACGACGCGACCGTCCAGGCCCAGTCCGCGGTCGACGCGGCCCGCGCGGCGGCGGACGACCTCAGGACCCGCAAGGCGGACGCCGACGCCCGGATCAAGGACGCCGAGCAGCTGCTGCGCCGGCTCAGCCCGGCCCAGCTGCGCGACCGCAACGGGCCCTCGGAGTCCGCGCCGGACGTCGCGCTCGGCACGGGTGTCGGGGTCGAGGCGCTCCGGGCCGCCGCGACGAAGCTCGGCAAGCCGTACGTGTGGGGCTCGAGCGGCCCGAACTCGTTCGACTGCTCGGGCCTCACGTCGTGGGCGTTCAAGCAGGCGGGGATCACGCTGCCCCGGTCCAGCAGCGCGCAGTCGAGGGTCGGGACCGCGGTCTCGTGGAACGACCTGCAGCCCGGTGACCTGGTGTTCTACTACTCGCCGGTGAGCCACGTGGGGATCTACGCCGGCGGCGGCAAGATGATCAACGCGCCGCAGAGCGGGGACGTCGTGAAGTACCAGACGGTCTCGCGCAGCGCGTTCAGCGGCGCCCGCCGGCTCTGAGACGACCGGCACCACCGCCTCGGCGGCCCGTTGGGCGTGCCGCCCCGGGCCCGGGCGGGTGGGGGCGTGGCGTCGACGGGCTAGCCGGGCCGATACCGTCCGCGCGTGGCCCGCACGCTCCTCGTCACGAACGACTTCCCGCCCCGGCGCGGTGGGATCCAGAACTACCTGCGGGCCCTCGCCGACGCGCTGCCCGCCGGTGAGCTCGCCGTGTACGCCCCCCGCTGGGAGGGCGCGGTGGAGTTCGACGCCGGGCTCGGCTATCCCGTGCACCGGCACCCGACGTCGCTGATGCTGCCCGTCCCCACGGTCGCGCGGACGGCGGCCGCGCTGGCCAGGGAGCACGGCGCGACCACGGTGTGGTTCGGGGCCGCGGCGCCGCTCGCGCTGCTCGGGCCGTACCTGCGGCGGGCGGCGGGGATCGAGCGGGTCGTCGCGAGCACCCACGGGCACGAGGTGGGCTGGTCCATGGTGCCCGGCGGCCGGCAGGCGTTGCGCCGCATCGGCGACGACGCCGACGTCGTCACCGTGATCTCGCGCTACACGCGCCGCCGGTTCGCCGCGGCGTTCGGGCCGCAGGCGTCCCTGGAGTTCCTGCCGCCGAGCGTCGACACCGAGACCTTCCGGCCCGACCCCGCTGCCCGGGCCGCGCTGCGGGACCGCTACGGGCTCGGGGAGGCACCGGTGGTGACGTGCGTGTCCCGGCTGGTCGCCCGCAAGGGGCAGGACATGCTGGTCCGCGGGCTCGGGTCGCTGCGCGAGCGGGTCGCGGGGACCCGGCTGCTGATCGTCGGCGACGGCCCGGACCGCGACCGGCTGCGCGCGCTCGCCCGCGAGCACGGCGTCGAGGAGCACGTGGTGTTCACGGGCCCGGTGCCGGCCGAGGAGCTCGCGCCCCACCAGGCCGTCGGGGACGTGTTCGCGCTGCCCTGCCGCACGCGCGGGGGAGGGCTCGACGTCGAGGGCCTCGGGATCGTCCTGCTGGAGGCGAGCGCCTGCGGGGTCCCGGTGATCGCGGGGGACAGCGGCGGGGCGCCCGAGACCGTGCGGGAGGGGGAGACGGGCCAGGTGGTCGACGGCCGCGATCCGGCCGCCCTCGTCGACGCCCTCGCCGCACTGCTCGCGGACCCGCACCGCGCGAGGATCATGGGCGCGGCCGGCCGGGCGTGGATGGAGAAGGCCTGGACCCTCCCGACCCGGGCCGCCCGCCTCCAGGAACTCCTGACGGGCACACCCCGGTCCTGCTGACCACGCCCCGCAGCGATCAGCAGGACCTCACTGCTGTTCGATCATGAAAAAATCGCCGTGAGGTCCTGATGATCACCCCGTACAGGGGCGGTCAGGCGGGGGCGGGGGTGTCCGCGGGGGCGTAGAGGGCGGTGATCTCGTCCGCGTACTGGCTCGCCACCACCGCCCGCTTCACCTTGAGCGTGGGCGTGAGCTCCCCGCCCGCCTCGGTGAAGTCCGCGGGCAGGATGCGGAACTTGCGGATCCGCTCCGCGCGCGACACCGCCTGGTTGGCCTCCTCGACCGCGGCGGCGATCTCGCCGCGCAGCTCCGGGTCGTCGACCAGGTCGGCCGCGGAGGACGGGTCCCCGGAGGCGGGCTTGTTGTTGCGCTCCCGCCAGGCCGGCAGGGCCTCGGGATCCACGGTGACGAGGGCGGCGATGAAGGGCTGCCCGTCCCCGACGACCATGCACTGCCCGACGAGCGGGTGGGCGCGCAGCCGGTCCTCCAGGACGGCCGGGGCGACGTTCTTGCCGCCCGCGGTGACCAGCAGCTCCTTCTTGCGGCCCGTGATCGTGAGGTAGCCGGCGTCGTCGAGCTCGCCGATGTCGCCGCTGTGGAACCAGCCGTCCTCGACCGCCTCCGCGGTCGCGGACGGGTTCTGCCAGTACCCGCGGAACACGATGTCGCCGCGCAGCATGATCTCGCCGTCCTCGGCGATCCGGACGCCGTGCCCGGGCACCGGCCGCCCGACGGTCCCGACCCGCTGGGCCGTGATCGCGTTGACCGTGATGCCCGCGGTGGTCTCGGTGAGCCCGTAGCCCTCCAGGATCGGCAGGCCGACGCCGCGGAAGAAGTGTCCGAGCCGCTCGCCCAGCGGGGCGCTGCCGGACACCGCGGCGCGCACCTGACCGCCGGTCGCGGCGCGCAGCTTCCCGTAGACGAGCTTGTCGAAGAGCATGTGCTTGAGCCGCAGCCCCAGCGACGGGCCGCCGGTGTCGATCGCGCGGGACCACGCGATGGCGGTGTCCGTGGCGGCGTCGAAGATCGAGCCCTTGCCCTCGTCGTGCGCCTTCTGGCGGGCGCCGTTGTAGACCTTCTCGAACACGCGCGGGACGGCGAGCAGGAAGGTCGGGTGGAAGCTCTGCAGGTCCGGCAGCAGGTTCTTGGTGTCCGGGGTGTGCCCGATGACGGTGCGCGAGGCGATCGCGCCGCACTGGATGACCTTGCCGAACACGTGCGCGAGCGGCAGGAAGAGCAGCACCGAGCTGTTCGCGTTGAGCAGCTCGGCGAGCACCTCGCGGACCGCGACGATCTCGGTGAGGAGGTTGCGGTGGGTGAGCTCGCAGCCCTTGGGACGCCCGGTGGTGCCGGACGTGTAGATCAGCGTGGCCAGGTCGTCCGCCTTCACCGCGGCCCGCCGCTCCTCGACCTGCGAGGCCGGGACCGACGAGCCGTCGGCGACCAGCGTGTCCACCGCGCCGCCGTCGATCTCCAGGACGAACCGGGGCTGCGCCGCGGACCTCTCGACCAGCCCGGCGTGCCCGGCGTTCTCCACCACGATCCCGACCGCCGCGGAGTCCGTGAGGATCCACTCGATCTGCGACGCCGACGACGTCTCGTAGATCGGCACCGTGACACCGCCGACGGCGACGATCGCGTAGTCGACGAGCGTCCACTCGAAGCGGGTGCGGGAGAGCAGGGCCACGCGGTCGCCCGGCTCGACGCCGCGGGCGATCAGGCCCCGCGCCACGTCCGTGACCCGGGTGGCGAACTCGGCCGCGGTCACCCCGCGCCACTCGCTGCCCTCCTGGATCCTCACCAGGACCTCGCCGGCGTGCTCCGCCGCGTTGGCGTACACGGCGTCGAGGAGGTTCTCCTCGGCACGGACCGTGACGGTGGCGGGGACGCTGTACTCGCGCACGATGCTGACCTCCGGGCCGGCGTTGGCAGGTTACCCGTGAGGAAAGATACCGCGTCGGGACGGTGGCGGGCACGCGTGGCGCCTGTCCGATCCGTCCGTTTCTGTTGCGGTCCGGTCACGGTAGGCGGGGGAGAGGGGCGACCATGCCCAGCATCGACGTGGTGGACGAGACGTTCCTGGCCGTGCCCCGCGCGCGCGTCGCGGACGAGTTCGCCGTGGCCGCCCGCTGGCCGCGGCTCTGGCCGGACCTGGAGCTCGAGGTGGTCACCGACCGTGGCGAGCAGGGGTTCCGCTGGACGGTCGCCGGGGCGCTGGTGGGGAGCATGGAGGTGTGGCTGGAGCAGGTGCTCGACGGGACCGTCGTCCACTACTTCCTGCGGGCCGAGCCGCCGGGGCCGATGTCGCCGCGGCGGGCGGCCGTCGAGGCCGGGCGCCGGCAGCGCGCCGCGAAGGCGATCGCGCTGGCGCTCAAGGCGCGGCTGGAGGCCGGCCGCGCGCCCGGTGAGCCGCCCGTTTAGGGTCGTTTTCATGCGCGTGCACGTGGTCTCCGACGTGCACGGCGAGGTGGACGCGCTGGCCCGCGCCGGCGAGGGCTGCGACGCGCTGATCGTGCTCGGGGACCTGATCGACTTCGTCGACTACCGCGATCCCGAGGGCGGCATCCTCGGCCGCGTCCTGGGCCCGGAGGTGAGCCGGGAGTTCGGGCGCGTGCGGCGCTCGGGCGGGCCGGGGGCGTTGCGCGCCTTCGCGGAACGGGCCTGGTCGCGCATCCCGGACCCGGGCGCGGTGATCACCGAGGCCGTCCACGAGCAGTACGCGCGGATGTTCGCCGTGCTGCCGGACCCGACGTACGCGATCCCCGGCAACGTCGACAATCCCGACCTGTGGCCCGCCCACGTGCGGCCGGGCACCCGGGTGCCGGACGGCGAGGTCGTCGAGATCGGCGGGCTGCGCGTCGGGTTCGTCGGGGGCGTGCCCCTGCCGCCCGGGTTCCCGGCACGCAAGGGCGGCCCGTGGCGCCCGCACCTCCCGTCCTCGGAGGACTACCTGGCCGCGGTCGCGACGATCACCGACATCGACCTGCTCTGCACCCATGCGCCGCCGGAGATCCCGGAGCTGCACTACGACGTCGTCACCAAGCGGCGCGAGCTCGGCGGGCAGGGGCTGCTCGCGCTGATCGACGCCGAGCGCCCGCGGGCCGCCCTGTTCGGGCACGTCCACCAACCCCTCGCCGCCCGGGCGCGGCGCGGGCGCACCGAGTGCGTGAACGTCGGGTACTTCCGCCGGACCGGCGAGCCGTACGTGCTGCGCTGGTGATCGGGGGCGGTAACGTTCGCGTCATGGCCGACGCGACGACCTCCTCGATCACCATCGACGCCGATCCCGAGACGGTGATGGCGGTCATCGCGGACTTCGAGGCGTACCCCGAGTGGGCGGACGCGGTGAAGACCGTGGAGATCCTGGAGCAGGACGGCGGCACGGTCGACAAGGTCCGCTTCTCGATGGACGCCGGCCCGATCAAGGACACGTACACGCTGGCCTACGACTGGGCGCCCGACGGCCGCTCCGTGAGCTGGACCCTGGTCAAGGGCCAGATGCAGAAGGCGCAGAACGGCTCCTACACGCTGGAGTCCGCCGGCGGCGCGCCGACGACGGTCACCTACTCCCTCGCCGTGGACCTCAACATCCCGATGATCGGCATGCTCCGCCGCAAGGCGGAGAAGGTGATCATCGACACGGCGCTCAAGGGCCTCAAGCGGCGCGTGGAGAGCGGCGCCTGAGCCTCACCTGAACCGGTACGGCTAGGCTTCGCCCCGTGCGGGTCGTGCTGTTCACCGGCAAGGGGGGCGTCGGGAAGACGACGCTCGCCGCGGCCACGGCCGCCCGCCTCGCCCGGTCCGGGCGCAAGTGCCTGGTCGTCTCGACCGATCCCGCCCACTCCCTGGGTGACGCGCTGGACTCGGCGCTGGACGCCGATCCCGTCGAGCTCGAGCACGGGCTGTTCGCCGCGCACGTCGACACCCGGGTGCTGCTCGACGGCGCCTGGACGGAGCTGCAGGGGCACCTGCGCACGCTGCTCGCGGGCGCCGGGATCGACGAGCTGGTGGCGGACGAGCTGACCGTCCTGCCCGGCGTCGAGGATCTCCTGGCGCTGGCCGAGGTGCACCGGCTCGCCACCTCCGGGCTGTGGGACGTCGTCGTGGTCGACTGCGGGCCCACGGCCGAGACCCTGCGGCTGCTGGGCCTGCCCGAGGCCCTCTCCGGGTACCTGGAGCGGCTGTTCCCCGCGCACCGGCGGGCCGTCCGCGGCCTGATCGCCGGCATCAGCGGCAGGAACGAGCAGAACGAGGGCTGGGAGCGCACCATCGACGCCCTCGACGGCCTCGCCGCCCGGCTCTCCGGCCTGCGGGCCATGCTCGCCGATCCGGCGGAGACCAGCATCCGGCTCGTCCTCACCCCGGAACGGGTGGTGGCCGCGGAGACCCGCCGCACCCTCACCGCGCTGGCCCTGCACGATCTCCAGGTCGACGGCCTGGTGGTCAACCGGGTCATGCCGGCGCCGCCCCCGTCGCTGCGCGGCCCGACCGCCCGCTGGCTGCGCGAGCGGCACACCGAGCAGCAAGCCGTGCTCGCCGAGCTCCGGGCCGAGGCCGGCGCGGAGGTCCCGCTCGCCGCCGTCCCGTACGCCGCGGCCGAGCCCGTCGGCGTCGAGGCCCTGCTCGGCCTCTCCGAGGATCTCTACGGCGACACGGATCCCGCCGCCCGCGGCCCGCAGGCCGGCCCGGCCCTCCGGCTCGAGCGCACCGCGGGCGAGGGCACCTCCCGGGACTCGGAGTTCGAGCTGGCCCTGCGGCTGCCCGGTGCCGCCGAGGGCCCGCTGGACCTCACCCGGGTCGGCGACGAGCTCGTCGTCACCGTCGGGGTCACGCGGCGGCGGGTGAGCCTGCCGGCCGTGCTGCGCCGCTGCGAGGTCACCGGCGCGCGCCTGGAGGGGGAGGGACACGCGACGGTGCTGGTGGTGGTGTTCGCGCCGGACGAGAGCGTGTGGATGTGAGCTGCGCCCACGCCGAGACCCTCGCCACCGAGCTGAAGGCCCTCGCCCGGACCCTGGTCGAGGGGACGGGCGGCGCCGCCGCGTGCACGTCCTGCCCGGTGTGCGCGGTGATCGCGCTCCTGCGCGGCGAGCGCCCCGAGATGCTCGCCCGGCTCGCCGACCAGGCCGGGGGAGTGCTCGCCGCCCTGCGCGCGCTGCTGGACGAGCTGCCGCACGACGAAGGGACCGCTCCCGATGACGCTCAGGACGACCGGCGGGGTCCCCGGGTCCAGCGCATCCCCGTGGTCCGGGCCTGACGTGCTGACGGTCGGCGTCGACGTCGGCGGGACGAGCGTGCGCGCCGGGGTCGTGGACCCCGAGGGCGCCGTGATCGACAGCGCCAGCACCGCCACCCCGGCCAGCGACGAGGCCCTCGAGTCGGCGATCGCCTCCTGCGTGGCGGAGCTGGCCGGGCGGCACGAGATCGGGGCCGTCGGGCTGGCGCTCGCCGGGTTCGTCGACGCGGACCGGGGCCTGGTCCGTTTCGCGCCGCACCTGTCGTGGCGGGACGCGCCGGTGGCCGAGCGGATGCACGCCCGGCTCGGCGTCCCGGTGGTCGTCGAGCACGACGCGAACGCCGCCGCCCTGGCCGAGCGCCGCCACGGGGCCGCGGCCGGGGCGGGCACGGTCGTGTTCGTCGCCCTCGGCACCGGGATCGGCGCCGCCCTGCTGGTCGACGGCGTGCTCTTCCGCGGGGCCCACGGCGTCGCGCCCGAGCTGGGGCACGTCCGCGTGGTGCCCGACGGCCGGCCCTGCCCCTGCGGCAAGCGCGGCTGCTGGGAGCGGTACTGCAGCGGCACGGCCCTGGGCACCACCGCCCTGGAGATGCTCGGGGACCCGGACGGCGTGTCGTCCGTGCTCTACCGGGAGGCCCAGCGCGACCGTGGCCGGATCACCGGGCAGCGGGTGGCCGCGGCCGCCCGCGAGGGCGACCGGCTGGCCCGGCGCGCCGTCGCGGACCTGGGCCGCTGGCTCGGCGAGGGCCTGTCCATGATCGCGGACGTGTTCGATCCCGAGCTCGTCGTGATCGGCGGCGGGGTGTCGGTGTCCGCACCCCTGTTCCTGGACGAGGCCCGCGAGCACTACGCCGCGATCGTCACGGGCGGGGGGAACCGGCCGAAGGCGCGCATCCGCACCGCCCAGCTCGGCTCCGCGGCCGCGGTGGTCGGGGCGGCGGAGCTGGCCCGCGAGGCGGTGGCGCGCCCCTAGGAGGGTGCTGAAAAGCTCCGGCCGAGCTTTTCAGTGCGCTCCTAGAGCGTGCCGTCGTCGTCCGGCTCGCCGTCCGTCGACGCGGGCTGCCACAGCCGCATCAGCAGCCAGGTGATCCCCGCGGCGATCGCGACGAGCCCCAGCGGCAGCCCGTAGACGGACGAGGTGCCGATCCAGGACGGCGCCGCGATCAGGATGATCCCGATCGCCACCAGCACGAGCCCGACGCCGACGGCGGCACCCAGCTTCGGCAGCGGCGGCGGCTCCGGCGGGACGTAGTGCTCCTCCGGGTCCAGCCGCGGGTCGATCTCCGGCGGGCCGGCCGGCGCGGGGGGCACGGCGCCGTCGTCCGCGCCACCGGGCCAGCGGGGGACCGTGCCCTCCGCCTGCCAGGAGGCGACCAGGGCGTCGAAGTCGTCGGCCCGGCCCGGTGCCTTCTCCGGGACCGCGCCCGAGACCGCGTCCGGGGAGGCCTCGGGCGCCTTCTCGGCGGCCGGCTCGGGCGTGTGCGGGCAGGGCTCCGGCCCCTCGGGCTCGTGTGCCATGCCGGCCTCCCACCCTCGTCCCGCAACGGTCCTGTCATCCTGGCACGCCACCGCCCCGCGGCGCGCCCGGGAGTCCCTCTGTTGTCGCGCCCGGCCCGCCGTCCGTAGGCTGGGTCCCTCGCGGTGAGGAGGCAGCGACCGGTGCTCTACTGGTGGTCGAAGTACGTGCTGATCGGCCCGCTCCTCCGGCTCTGGTGCCGCCCGACGATCGACGGCGTGGAGCACGTCCCGGCCGCCGGCGGTGCGATCTTCGCGAGCAACCACCTGGCGGTCGCGGACTCGTTCCTGTTCCCGTTGCAGGTCCCGCGGCGCATCACGTTCCTGGCCAAGGCCGAGTACTTCACGCAGCCCGGCCTCCTCGGCTTCCTCAAGCGCACGTTCTTCACCGGCGTCGGGCAGGTCCCGGTGGACCGCTCCGGCGGCAACGCGGCGCAGGACGCGATGGACACGGCCGTCCGGCTGCTGCGCGAGGGCAAGCTGCTCGGCATCTACCCCGAGGGCACGCGGAGCCCGGACGGGCGGCTCTACAAGGGCAAGACGGGCGTCGCGCGGATGGCCCTCGAGGCCGGTGTCCCCGTCATCCCGGTCGCGATGATCGGCACGGACAAGGTCAACCCCATCGGCTCGACGATGTGGCGGCCCGGCCACGTGCACGTCAAGATCGGTGAGCCGCTGGACTTCTCGCGCTACGAGGGCATGGCGGGGGACCGGTTCATCGAGCGCTCGATGACGGACGAGATCATGTACTCGCTCATGGAGCTCAGCGGCCAGACCTATGTGGACCTCTACGCGGCCTCGGTCAAGGAGAAGGCGGAGCAGGCGGCGCGGGAGAAGAAGGCCGCGTAGCCGTACGCGGGCCGATCGGGGTCCTGACGTTCCTCGAACATTCGGCCGTCAGGCTGGGCGGGTGTCGGTCAGCGAACAGGTCGCCGTGCGACGGCTGCGGCAGCGTCTCGGGCTGGGCCCGCGCCCGGGTGAGCCGGACGCGGCCTTCGCCCCGACCCTCGACGCGCTGCTCGGCGCCGCCCCGGATACCGCTCCGACGCCGGCCTTCCCCGAGGTCGCGGACCCGGCCACGAACGACAGCGCCGCCAAGAACAACAGCGCCACCAAGAACGACACTGCCGCGAAGAAGGCCGCCCGGCAGCAACGCGCCGAGCAGGCCCGGCAGCTGACGGTGTGGTGGCTCGACCGCATGGCGACGACGACCGCGCCGTTCCCCGAGCGCCTCACCTGGTTCTGGCACGGCCATTTCGCCACGAGCGTGCAGAAGGTCCGCAGCGCCGCGCTGATGGCCGGGCAGAACGCGACCCAGCGCCGGCTCGGCGGCGGCGACTTCCGGGCGCTGGCCGCGGCGATGATCGTCGACCCGGCGATGCTGATCTGGCTCGACGGGCGCGGCAGCAGCGTCGGCAAGCCGAACGAGAACCTCGCCCGCGAGTACATGGAGCTGTTCACCCTGGGCGTCGGGCACTACTCGGAGGACGACGTCCGGCAGGCCGCCCGCGCGCTCACTGGCTGGACCGTGAACGCGGACGGCACCGCCACCTTCCGCCCGCCGCGCCACGATCCCGGTCCGGAGACCGTGCTGGGCGACACCGCCCCGTTCGACGCCCCGGGCCTCGCCGACCTGCTGACCGGGCGCCCGGAGTCGGCCGCGTTCCTGGCCGGACGGGTGTGGGCCCGGTTCGTCTCCGACACCCCGCCCGATCCGGCGACCCTCGACGGCCTCGTCGCCGCCTACGGCCCCCAGCGGAACGTGACGGCGCTGGTGCGGGCCGCGGTGAGCGCACCCGCGTTCACCGATCCGGCGTCGGTGCTGGTCCGGGAGCCCGTGTTGTGGCTGGTGGGGGCGTTGCGGGCGCTGGGCCTGCCGGCGTCGCGGGTTCCCGCGGCGGCGCTGCGCAGCGGGATCCGGGGGCTGGGGCAGGAGCCGTTCGCGCCGCCGTCCGTGGGCGGCTGGCCCGCCGGGACCCCGTGGCTGACCACCGCGGCGGCGCTGGAGCGGCTGCGGCTGGCCGAGGCGCTGGCCGCGGCGGGCGACCTCTCCCCGGTGGCGGACCAGCCGCAGGCGCAGCGGGTCGACGCCGCCGCCGCGCTGCTCGGCGTCACCTGGACCGGCCGCACGGCCGCGGCCCTGCGACCGCTGGCCGCGCGGCCGCCGCAGCTCGTGGCCGCCGCCCTGGCCAGCCCGGAGAACACGGTGAGCGCATGAACTCCCTGACCAGACGGCGCTTCCTGCTGGCCTCCGGCGCGGCCGGGGTGGCCGCCGCCGGGATCGGGTTGGGCTGGTCGGACCTCGCCGACCGGACCCGCACCGATCCGCTCCCGGCGGGGACCGGGGTGCTGGTCGTGGTGACCCTCTACGGCGGCAACGACGGGCTCAACACCGTCGTTCCGGCCGGGGACCCCGCCTACCAGGCCGCCCGCCCCGACCTCGCCTACGCCGAGCACGAGGTCCTCGGCCTCGGCGACGGGCTGGGGCTCAACCCCGGCATGACCGGGCTCAAGAAGCTCTGGGACGCCGGGCACGTCGCGATCGTCCGCGGGGTGAGCTACCCGCGGCCGGACCACAGCCACTTCCGCTCCATGGACATCTGGCAGACGGCGTCGCCGGACCACCCCACGACGTCCGGCTGGATCGGGCGCTGGCTCGACACCCACGGCCGGGACCCGCTGCTGGCCGTGTCGCTCGAGCCGGTCCTCCCGCCCCTGCTCGCCGGCGCCAGCACGGCCGGCGCCGCGCTGCCGCTGTCCGGGCTCACCCTGCCGGGCGGCCCGCTCGGCACCGCCTTCGCGGCGTTCGGGGGATCCGCCGACGAGCCGGGGCCGCAGGCGGTGGCGGCCCGGGCCGTCGCGGACCTGCACCGGACCGTCACGACCCTGGGCCCGACCGTCGACGCGAAGCCCGGCACGGGCGCCGACAGTGGCACTGACAAGGGCGCGCTGGCGGCCCAGCTCGACGTCGTGGCCCGCTGCGTGGAGCAGGGCGCCCCGTGCCGCGTCTATTCGGTCAGCCTGGGCGGCTTCGACACCCACGCCGACGAGCGCGGCACCCAGCAGCGCCTGCTCACCGAGGTGGACCAGGCCGTGTCGGGGTTCCTGGACCGGATGGCCGGCACCGACCGCGGGCGCGCGGTGACGCTGCTGGCCTACTCGGAGTTCGGCCGCCGGGTGGCCGCCAACGCGAACCAGGGCACCGACCACGGCACCGCAGGCCCGGTGTTCGTGGCCGGCGCGCCGGTCCGGGGCGGGTTCGTGGGGCAGCAGCCCGGCCTCACCGACCTCGACGCCGGGGATCTCAAGCCGGACACCGACTTCCGCGACGTCTACGCGACCCTGCTGACCGGCGTGCTCGGTGCCGATCCCGAGCCGGTGCTGGGGCCGGGCCGCGCCACCCTGCCGCTCTTCACCTGAGCACCGTTCGCCTGAGTGCCCGGGCTCTATCCGGAGACGATCGCCGCGTTGGCGGCGTCCTGGGCCTTCTGCAGGCCAGGCCCCACCGGTGTGCGGCCCGCGAAGATCTCCCCGAAGACCGGGTTGAAGGCCCGCGAGCCCGCCCCGAACCGGGCTCCCACCGGCGGGTCGATCGTCGCGCTGCCGCCCTCGGCGCCGAACGCGGCCGTCTCCACGCCCCGCTCGCGCCAGTAGTCGAAGAACTTCTGCTGCGAGCCGGTGACCGCGGGCAGGGCCGCGCCGCGCCCGCCGACCGGGTCCGCGCCCTGCTCGGAGCCGATCCAGTCCAGGACCTTCGCGACGGCGTCCCGGTGCGGGGTCCGGGCGTTGCCGGCCGCGACCACGCTGTTGACGACGGACACCCGGCCCACCGGCCCGGCCACCATCGGCGCCACGCCCCACTCGAACGACGCGCCGTCCGCCACGTTGCGCAGGTTGTACGTGCCGGACTGGAAGATCGCGAGCCGGCCGGCGAGGAACGCGTCCCGCGCGAAGTCCGGATTGTCGTTGGTGTCGTCCGCGTCCGGCGCCACGTGCGCGACGTTGATCAGGTCGGCGAGGTACTGGAAGGCCTCGACCGAGCGGGGCTCGGCGAAGGCGAAGGTGCCGTCCGGGTCCTGGAAGCGGCCGCCGTTGGAGCCGACGAAGTCGTAGTAGATCGCCTGCAGGTCGCGCCCGGCGTTGAAGCCGTAGACGGCGACCGCCTTCGGGTCGAAGCCCGGTTCGCCCGGGTGCCGGCCCGAGGTGTCGACGGTCAGCCTCCGGAGCGCGGGCAGCAGCGTGTCCTTGGCCGGGTCCGGGTTCCACGCCAGCGCCGCCGGGTCCACGCCGGCCTTCGCGAGCAGCGCCTTGTTGTAGTAGACGACGATCCGGCCGTCGGTCAGCGCGGGGACGCCCCAGAGCTTCCCGCCGCGGCGGTACTGATCGACCGCCGCCGGCACCCAGCGGCCCTCCCGGCCCGGCAGCAGCGCCCCGACGTCCAGCAGCGCCCCGGAGTCCGCCAGCGAGCCGAAGTAGGAGGAGTTGAGCCAGAAGACGTCGTCCGCGGCGCCGCCGGTGATCTGTTCCGGCAGGCCGGCGAAGTAGTCCGCGTAGGGCACCACGTCGAGCTGCACGCGGACGTCCGGGTTGCGCCGCTCGAACTCGGCGAACGACGTGCCGTAGGCCTTGGCCACCTGGTCGTCCCACAGCCGCACGGTGACGGTCGTGGGTGCGGCCTGCGGGGGCGCGGAGCAGGCGGCGAGGACGAGCGCGGCCAGGCACAGCAGCAGGGCGGGCAGGGCGCGGCGCATACGGGCGGACTCTCCGGGGAGGGCGAGGGGCGTCACGGGGTAGTCGTTCGGAGTGCCCGAAACGTGACACGGACCGCCGGGACCGGCGCGGACATCCGGGGCCCCGCCGTCGTAGAGTCGGCCCAGGTTCGAAAGGGCGGGCATGCGTTTCTTCTACGACACCGAGTTCATCGAGGACGGCACCACCATCGAGCTCGTGTCCATCGGCGTCGTGGGCGAGGACGGGCGCGAGTTCTACGCCGTGTCCACCGAGTTCGACCCGGGCCGGGCGGGCCCCTGGGTGCGGGCCAACGTGCTGCCCAAGCTGCCCTCGCCCGCGGACCCGGCCTGGCGCTCGCGGGCCCAGCTGCGCAAGGACCTGCTCGCCTTCCTCACCGGCGCGCCGGGCGAGGTGGAGCTCTGGGCGTGGATCGCGGCGTACGACCACGTGGCGCTGTGCCAGCTCTGGGGGGCCATGCCGGCCCTGCCGCGGGCGCTGCCCCGGTTCACCCGCGAGCTGCGCCAGCGCTGGGAGGACGCGGGCAAGCCGCAGCTGCCCCCGCCCAGCTCGGACGCCCACGACGCGCTGGCCGACGCCCGCCTCAACCTGCGCCGCTGGCAGGTCATCGAGACCTCCGTCCCCACGTCGTAGATCGCACACTCGCCCTCCGAGCCGGGTACATGGCGGACTCGGTCCGCGTGCCGACTCGCGGAACGGAAGACCCGCGAGTCGGCACCTTTGGTAGGCCGAGTCGCACGTTCACGACGCCTCCTGAGGGTTCCCGGAGAGGGGGCTTCCGCGACCGAATACCCTTGGCGGTCGTGAACTGGTCCGTCGACGCCCCGGTGGACGTCCTGCCCGAGCTGCCCCCGCTCTCCGCGGACCTGCGTGCCCGGTTGGACGACGCCCTCGCCCGCCCCGCCGCCCAGCAGCCCGACTGGCCGGACCCCGCCGCCGTCTCGCACACCCGCACGGTGCTCGAGAGCGTGCCGCCGGTCGTCCTGCCGCCCGAGGTGGACCGGCTGAAGTCCCGCCTCGCCGACGTCGCCGAGGGGCGCGCGTTCCTGCTCCAGGGCGGGGACTGCGCGGAGACCTTCGTCGACAACACCGAGCCGCACATCAGGGCGACCATCCGCACGCTGCTGCAGATGGCCGTCGTCCTCACCTACGGGGCGTCGATGCCCGTGGTGAAGGTCGGCCGGATCGCCGGGCAGTACGCCAAGCCGCGCAGCTCACCCACCGACGCGCTGGGCCTGCCCAGCTACCGGGGCGACATCGTCAACGGCCTGGCGCCCAACGAGAAGGACCGCACGCCGGACCCGTCGCGCATGATCCGCGCGTACGCCAACGCGAGCGCCGCGATGAACCTGGTCCGCGGGCTGACCGCGACCGGCATGGCGGACCTGACGATGGTCCACGACTGGAACAAGGACTTCGTCCGGACGTCGGCGGCGGGGGAGCGGTACGAGGCCGTCGCCGCGGAGATCGACCGGGCCGTCCGCTTCATGGACGCCTGCGGGGTCGTGGACCACAACCTGCGCAGCGTCGAGTTCTACGCCTCGCACGAGGCCCTGCTGCTCGACTACGAGCGGGCGATGCTGCGGCTCGACCTCGACCGCGACCCGAACGCGGCGACCGGGCCCGCCCTCTACGACCTCTCGGCGCACTTCCTGTGGATCGGGGAGCGCACCCGCCAGCTCGACGGCGCGCACATCGCCGTCGCGGAGCTGCTGCACAACCCGGTCGGCCTCAAGATCGGCCCGACCACCACGCCCGAGCAGGCCGTGGAGTACGTCGAGCGGCTCGACCCGCGCAACGAGCCGGGCCGGCTCACGCTCATCTCTCGCATGGGCAACGGCAAGATCCGGGACGTGCTGCCGCCGATCGTCGAGAAGGTCACCGCCAGCGGCCACAAGGTCATCTGGCAGTGCGACCCGATGCACGGCAACACCCACGAGTCCACCACCGGCTACAAGACGCGGCACTTCGACCGGATCGTCGACGAGGTGCAGGGCTTCTTCGAGGTCCACGGCGGCCTGGGCACGCACCCGGGTGGGATCCACGTCGAGGTCACCGGCGAGGACGTCACCGAGTGCCTCGGCGGCGCCCAGGAGATCAGCGACACCGACCTCGCGGGCCGCTACGAGACGGCCTGCGACCCGCGGCTCAACACCCAGCAGTCCCTGGAGCTGGCGTTCCTCGTCGCGGAGATGCTGCGGGGCTGACCCGATCGCGGTGCGGGCCCGGTGGGGTCCGCACCCGGCCGGGCCGGCGCGCCTGGCCGGGCGCGCCGCGTGGTCGGGTCGCCGACCGGGCGACGGTGGCCGGTGGGTGCGGTACGGAGCGGCCGGGGACGGCCGTCACGTACCGCGGCAGGCGATCCGCCCTGGTCAGAACGTGTCGAGCGAGACCGTGGTGCCCCGGTCGACCTTCTCGCCGGCCGACGGCTCCTGGTCGATCACCCGGCCGTTGCGGCGGCCGAACGGGAAGCTGCTCCGCACGTCCGCCTTCAGGCCGGCGGCGGCGAGGTCCGCCTGGGCGTCGTCGAGCCGCTCACCGACCACCGAGGGCACCGTGACCTGCGGCGGGGGCGGGGTTCCCCGGCTCAGCACGAGGGTGACGGTGCCGCCGATCGGCAGGGCGGCCCCGGCCGGCGGGTCCGTGCGCACCACGGCCCCCTGCGGGACGGACGTGCTGTACTCCTGCGCCGAGTTCGACGTCACCGGGGCGAGCTGGGCGGCCCGCAGGGTCTGCTGGGCGGCGTCGACGGCGGTGCCGGCCGCGATCGCCGGGACGACCGGCCGCCCGGTCGACACCGTGAGGGTCACGGCGCTGCCGCGCAGCAGCCGGGCGGACGGGGCGGGATCGGCCGCGGCCACCTTGTCGGCAGCGACGTCGTCGTGGCGCTCCTCGGTGACCTTGTAGGTCAGGTCCGCATCGGCGAGCATCCGCTCGGCCGCCGACCGGTCGAGGCCGATGACGGACGGCATCGAGGTCCAGCGCCCCGACCCGAACCACCACGCCGAGGCGCCCACGGCCAGGCCGAGGATGAGCAGCACGGCGATCCAGGCGGCGAACACGCGGCGGCTGCGGCGGCGCGCGATCCGGTGGTCCGGCGGGTCCGCCGTCCCGGACCGCCCCGACCGCGACTGCCCCGACCGCGACTGCCCCGACCGCGACTGCCCCGACCGCGACTGCCCCGACCTCGACTGCCCCGACCGCGACCGCCCGGCCTCGCGGCGCCGGCGCGCGGCCCGGCCCTCGCCGACGGGGCCCTCACCGCCGCGCCCCTCGCCGACCCGCGCCGTCAGGTCCTCGTCCGCGCGGTCGTACGTCCGGGTGCCGCGCGGGCCCTCGGGGATGGCCGCGAGCGGGACCGGGCTCGCCGGCACGGTCTCCTGCTGGTCGACCGGCGGCGGGGGCGGTACGGGGACCAGGACGCGGGGGATCGCCAGCTCCGTGCTGAGCGCGCGCACCTCGGCGAGGAAGGCCGCCGCGTCGACCGGCCGCCGCGACGGGTCCCGCGAGGTGGCGCGGCGGACCAGGGCGTCGAGCTCCGGGGGGACCTCGCTCGCGATGTCCGAGGGGGCCGGGACGTCGTCGTTCACGTGCCGGTAGGCCACGGACAGGGCGTTGTCCCCGACGTAGGGCGGGGCGCCGACGAGCATCTCGTACAGCAGGATCCCGGCGGCGTAGACGTCGCTGCGGGAGTCCGCCTGACCCGTCGCCACCTGCTCCGGCGACAGGTAGGCCATGGTGCCGAGGATCATGCCCGCGTGGCTGACGCCGGCCTGCGCGGCCGAGGCGACCAGCCCGAAGTCGGCGACCTTGACCGCGCCCTCGTCGCTGATCAGCACGTTCTCGGGCTTCACGTCCCGGTGGACCATGCCGAGGCGGTGGGCCTGGGCGAGCCCGTCGAGCACCGGCTCGAGCACGGCGACGCTCGCCGGCACGCCGAGCGACCCGCGGCGGCGCAGCACGTCCCGCAGGGTGCCGCCCTCCACCAGCTCCATCACCAGGAACAGGGTCTGCTCGCCGGCCGGGGTGGTGCAGCGGCCGCGGTCGTGCACGTCCACGACGTGGGGATGGTCGATCCGGGCGGCCGAGAGCGCCTCGCGTTCGAAGCGGGTGCGGAACACGGGATCGGCGGCCATCCGTGGTTCCATGATCTTGATCGCGACGGGGCGGTCCAGCCGGGTGTCGAGCCCGCGGTGCACGGTCGACATCCCGCCGCGCGCCAGGACCGGTCCGAGGAGGTACCGCGCGTCCAGCAGCGCGCCGGCCGTTCCGGGGGGCGCGTTCACCCCCCGACGGTACCGTCCTGCCGGGTCCCGCCCGCCGCGTGGTCAGGCGTGGGCGAGACGGCGCACCGCCCGGGCGGTGGCTCCCGTCCCGGCCCGGGCTGTGGCATCGTGTCGGCCGTGAGCGAGCCGTCCACCACGCCGTCCGTCGCGGAGACACCCGTCCTTCCCGATGCCGTCACCCTCCTGCCCACCACCGAGGTCGCGGAGATCCTCTCGATCCCGCGCACCCGCGTCCACCAGCTGATCAAGGACGGCCACCTGCTGTCCCTGCGCCACGAGGGCACCACGTGCGTCCCCGCCGACTTCCTCGACGGCGATGTCGTGGTGAAGGGCCTCGCCGGCACGATCACCGTCCTGCGCGACGGTGGCTACGCGGACGAGGACATCCTCCGCTGGCTGTTCGAGGAGGACGACAGCCTCCCGGGCACCCCCATCGCCAGCATGCGCGCCGGCCGGCACCGCGAGATCAAGCGCCGCGCCCAGGCCATGGCCCTCTGACGGCTCTCTGACGGCCCCTGATCGCCGAGCGGGACCGATAGGTGCGGAAATCCGCGCCTCTCGGTCCGAATCGGTGATCACATGCCGTTCGCGGTGGTGAACGGTTCTTCCGGAAGCGGCTCACGTGGTGCCGGCGCGGTGCAGGGTGCGCCGCGTGGATCTCGACGAGCTGCTCCGGCGACAGGCGGGCGTGCTCTCCCGTGCGCAGGCGCTGGCGTGCGGCATCTCGGCGCGGACCGTCGCGACGCGGGTGTCGGAGGGCCGCTGGCGGCGGGTCCTGCCCGGGGTCTACCTCGCGGCCGGGCACCGGTTCGGCGACGAGGCCCGGGTCCGTGCCGCCTGGCTGTGGGTGCGGCCCGCGTGAGCAGACGGCGGCGCCGGTCCGTGCGGTGGAGCCGACGGAGGCGCTGGTCAGCGGTCCCGCGGCGGCGTGGTGGCACGGAATGCTCGCGCGTCCGGAACCGATCGTCGACGTGACCGTGCCGCGGGCGGTGCACCGCAGCCCTCGTGCCGGGGTCGTGCTCCACCGGCGACCTGTCGCCCCGGAGGACCGGGAGCGGCGCCGCGGGATCGCGCTGGTCGGGCGAGCGCGGGCCGCGCTGGAGACCGCGGTCGCGCTCCCGGACGGCGCCGTGTTCCTGGATCGCGCGCTGCAACGACACGTGTCCTTCGCGCAGCTCGGCGAGGCGGCCTCGCGCATGGTGGGCGCCCGGGGCTCACCGCGCGTCGGGCGGCTCCTGACCGCCGCCGCGGACCACACGGCATCCCTCGCCGAGCGCGAGATGGTGACGCTCCTGCGGGCGGGGCACCTCGACGGATGGGTCGTGGCGCTGCCGTTCGACCGCTGGACCGTCGACGTCGCGTTCCCGGACGCCCGCATCGCGGTCGAGTTCGACAGCTGGGTGTGGCACGTCGACGTCGGGCGCTTCGTGAACGACCGGCGCAAGGGCAACGCGCTGGTGGCGGCGGGCTGGACACTCCTGCGCTTCACCTGGCACGACATCACCGGTTCCCCGCCAGGGTGCTCGCGCAGATCCGCCAGGCACTCCGGCAGGCGGCATGATCACCATCTCGGACCGGTACGTGCGGAAATCCGCACCTATCGGTCCGACTTGCCGATCTTCCGCGTCCAGACGGCGTGGGCGAGGGCCGGGGCGGCTACGGCCAGGCGGCGGGCCTTCGGGACCCGCGCGCGGTGGTGGAGGACGTCGTAGTCCGCGGCCACGATCTCGTCGAGGATCCCGCCGTAGAGGACGAAGGCGCAGCGGACGCAGTCCCGCGACTCCGGGGCCAGGAGCGCGATCCCGGGCTCGGCGCGGCGGTACGTGGCGCGGGTGCGGGCGACCAGGTGGGCCAGCGCCCGGCGCAGGCGCGGGTCGGTCCGGCGGGTGCGGCGGCAGTGCTGCAGGAGCTCCCGGTCCACGCCGAAGGCGGCGAGCTCGTCCGCGGGCAGGTAGACCCGGTCCCGGTCGAGGTCCTCGCCGATGTCCCGCAGGAAGTTCGTGAGCTGGAAGGCCACGCCCAGCGTCGCGGCGCGTGGGGCGGCGGCCTCGGGATCGGGCGAGCCCAGCACGGGCAGGACCTGCAGCCCGATCACCGCGGCCGAGCCGTACACGTACCGGTCCAGGTCCGCGCTCGTCGGGTAGTCGGTGACGTGCGTGTCCATCCGCATCGACGTCAGGAACGGGGAGAACAGTCGCTGGTCGATGCCGTAGCGGCGGACGGTGTCGGCCACGGCCCGCACCACGGGTGAGGTGGAGGGCCCGCCGGAGAACGCGGAGACCAGGTCGATCCCGAGGTCCTCGAGGGCGGCACCCCGGGCGGCGGCGGACCGGCCGTCGCCCAGGTCGTCGACGATCTCGTCCGCCAGCCGCGCGAACCCGTAGAGCGCGTGGATCGCGGGCCGGCGGTCGGGGGAGAGCAGCCGGGTGGCGAGGAAGTAGGTGCGGCCGTGGGAGGAGTTGAGCTCGCGGCTCTCGGCGTAGGCGGCCCGCAGGCCGGGATCGGTGATCCCGGCGGCGTCCAGCTCAGCCTCGGACTGCCGGCTCACGCGTCGCCGCACCGGACTTCCCGGAACCGGAAGCGCCGGAGCCGGACGACCCGGAGCCGGACGACCCGGCACCGGACATCAGGGCACCGGTCGGCCGCACCGGGACGGGGCGGGGATCCAGGCCCACCGGGGCCGGGCGGAGCAGCGCGCGGGCGGCGAACCCGGCCAGGATCCCGCAGACGATCAGGTACGGCCAGTTGTAGAGGCCGGCCTCGCCGCTCGGGTAGTAGACGATCATCAGCCACAGCGAGCCGAACACCAGCCACTGCAGCCCCCGGGCGCTCCACGGGACCATCGCGAGGATCGCCATGCCCCACGAGAGGTACCAGGGCAGCGTGGCGGGGGAGAGCAGCGCGACGGCGAGCAGTGCCACGCCGGCGCGGCGCACGGCCTCCGGGCCGCCCACCCGGGCGCGCCACCACTGCACGGCCACGATCGCGACGAGCGCGATCGCGCCGATGATCCGCGCGACGTTGATGAACGGCTGCTTGGGCAGGTTCCACGCCCCGGCCAGCAGGGTGTGCACGAACTCGCCGACGCCGGTCGGGATCGACAGCCAGTTGACGATCATCGACGGCGCCGACAGCGCCGGCAGCCAGCCCAGCCCGACCTGCGCGGCCACCGAGATCAGCCCGAAGGTCACCACGAACACCGCGACGCTCGCGACGCCCGCCCGGACGAGCCGCCGGGGGAAGGACCCCTGCAGGTCCGCGGCCCAGATCAGGACCAGGAACGGCAGCGCGACGGCGGCGCTCGCCTTGGTGCCCATGGCGAACGTGACCAGGACGATGCCGAGCACGTGCTTGCCGCGCAGCGCGACCAGGCAGCCGAGCGTGAGGAACCCGACGAGCAGCAGGTCGTTGTGCCCGCCGCCGATCAGGTGCACCACGGTCACGGGGTTGGCGACCACGATCCACAGCGCGAGCGCCGGGCGGCCGCCGAGGCGGCGGGTGAGCTCGGGCAGCGTGCGGATCAGCAGCAGCAGCCCGAGGCACATGATCACGCGCATGCCGATCACGCCGAGGATCATGTTGCCGCCGGCCTGCAGCGTGACCCAGGACCAGCCCTTGGCGATCAGGATGAACAGCGGGCCGTAGGGCGCCGGCGTGTTCTGCCAGAAGTAGTGGACGTTGTCCGCGAAGACCCCCGGCATCGCCTCGGGGCCGACGCCGTAGGTGTCGAGCCCGAACAGCGGCAGCGAGCCCTGCGCGAGGTAGCTGTAGATGTCCCGGGTGAACAGCGGCGGTCCGACGAGCATTGGCGCGATCCACGCCAGCGCGATCGTGAGGACCGCCCGGCCGCCGACCGTGCGGGCGATGACCCGCCGGCCGAGCTGCACCCACGCCCACGCCAGCAGCACGACGCCGAGGTACATCAGCGCGGTGGCCAGCTCGCGGCCGTGCCCGTAGCGCCAGAAGCCCAGCGCGGTGTTGGTGAGGACCGGGTCGTGGATCAGCGTTCCGCCGCCGCCCACCCCGCCGACCAGCAGGATCACCGAGCCGGCGAAACCGGTCCACAGGGGCTTGCGCGGCGGGTCGCCGAGCCGTTCCCACAGTCCTGGGCGGACCGGCGACTCCGGCTCGGGGAGCGCGGTGGCGAGGGGCGGGGCGGCGTCTGCGGACAGCGGTGAATCGGCCGGAGCGGTCGACTCCGGCCCGGCTGCCGGTCGGGTGGGCTGCGCGGTCATGTCGGCGCCCATGCTCGCACGGAGGGGGTCCGCGCCCTGCGAGGACCCCGGACGCCGGTGATCCGTTCCGCGGCGAGCCGTCCGGACAGGACGACGGGCGGGATGCCCACCCCGGGCGTCGTCCCGCACCCGGCGAGGACGACGTTCTCCCAGCCCCGCGGCAGGTTCCGCGGCCGGAACGGGCCGGTCTGGGCGACCGTGTGCGCGAGCGAGAACGGGGTGCCCGCGCCGAGCCCCTGCGCGGCCCAGTCCGCGGGCGTGACCACCCGGGACACCTCGATCTCACCCACGGGCAGGCCACGGCGGTCGAGGACGGCCAGCAGCTCGTCCCGGTAGGCCGGGCCGATCGAGTCCCAGGCGAGCGGGGCCCGGTCGGTGTTCGGGCAGGGGGCGAGCACGAACAGCAGGTCCCGGTCCGGCGGGGCGAGCCCGGGATCGGTCGCCGTCGGGCGGGTGAGCAGCAGCGACGGGTCGCTCATCAGCCGACCCTCGTCGACGATCTCGGCGAAGGTCCGCTCCCAGGCCGCGCCGAACGAGATCGTGTGGTGGCCCAGGTCCGGGGTGTTCCGGACGCCGAGGTGCAGGACGACCGCGCTCGGCGACCAGCGCAGCGGCACTGGCCGCCGCGGTGCCCGGCCGAGGAGCCGGTGGACGACCGGGAGATCGGGCGTGAGGACCACGGCGTCGCAGGCCAGGCGCTCGGTGGCGCCGCGGTCCGGGCCCGCGTGGCGCACCGCGGTGACGCGCCCCGGTCCCCGCTCCAGGCCCGTCACCTCGCGCTCGTACAGGAACTCGGCACCGGCGTCGGCGGCCGCGGCGGCGAGCGCGTCCCCGATCGCCCGCATGCCCCCGCGGGGGAACCACACGCCCGCGATCGTGTCCATGTAGGCGATGACGCCGTACGCCCCGAGCGCGCGGTCCGGCGGCAGCCCCGCGTAGAGGGCCTGGAAGGAGAAGATCCGCTGCAGTCTCTCGTCGGACAGGAAGCGGGCGATCCGGGGGCCCAGCCGGCCGAAGCCGCCGAGCGCGCCGAGCCGGGCCAGGTCCGGGCCGACCAGGGAGAACGGGGAGTCGAGGTTGGCGCCGATGAAGGTGTCGATCTCGGCGCGGTAGAGGTCCGTCAGCCAGGTCCGCAGCCGCCGGTAGCCCTCGGCCTCGGCGGGCCCGCACACCGCGCGGACCTCCGCCTCCATCGCCTCCGGGTCCGTGTGGACGGCGATCGCGGAGCCGTCGGCGAACCGCGCGTGGTAGGCCGGGTCCAGGCGGACGAGATCGAGGCGTTCGGCGACGGAGCTGCCGACCGCGGCCAGGGCCTCGTCGAGCAGCTCGGGCATGGTGAGCACGGTCGGGCCGGTGTCGACCCGGTAGGTGCCCCCGGCCGTCCCCAGGTCGAGGCGGCCCGCCCGGCCGCCGGGATGGGCCTCCCGCTCGACCACGGTGACCCGGCGGCCGGCGCCGAGCAGGTGCAGTGCGGTGCAGAGCCCCGCGAGGCCCGCACCGACCACGACGACGTGATCGGTGGGACCCGACAGCGCTGACGGTCGGGTTCGCAGGCTCCGCCCCCGGGCTCTCACGCGTGCCGGCGGGTCGCCCGGATGGCGAGGTCCTGCAGCGCCGAGGCCGCGGGCTCGGCGATCTCCGCCGTGGTCAGCGCGTCGAGGGCCGCCCCGGTGAGCGCGGCGATCCGCTGCTCCACGGCCTGCACCGCGCCCAGCTCGCCGAAGAGTCCGCGCAGCCGCTCGACGGCCGCGGCGTCGAGGTCCGGGTCGCCCAGCGCCCCGGTGATCTCGGCGCGCGCCGGGCCGTCGCCCGCCCGCTCCAGGGCCAGGGCGACCAGGAGCGTCCGCTTGCCCTCGCGCAGGTCGTCCCCGGCCGGCTTGCCCGTGACCTCGGGGTCCCCGAAGACGCCCAGCAGGTCGTCCCGCAGCTGGAAGGCCACGCCGATGTCGGCGCCGAACCGGCGGTAGGCCGAGACCAGCGCGGGTGGGGCGCCGGCCAGCTCCGCGCCCAGGTGCAGGGGGCGCTCGACGGTGTACGCCGCCGTCTTGAAACGGTCGACGCGCAGCGCGGCGCCGGGGGAGTCGTCCCCGGTGGCCTGGGTGAGGACGTCGAGGTACTGGCCGCCGAGGACCTCGGTGCGCATGCCGCGCCACGGGTCGGCCGCGCGGGCCACCACGTCCGGGGCCAGGCCGGCGTCGGCGTACATGTCGTCCGCCCAGGTCAGGGCCAGGTCGCCGAGCAGGATCGCGGCGGCGGCGCCGAAGCGGGCGGGCGGGCCGGACCAGCCGGAGTCCGCATGTCGGCCGGCGAACTCGACGTGCACGGTGGGCCGGCCCCGACGGGTGGCGGAGGCGTCGATCAGATCGTCGTGGATCAGGGCGGAGGCCTGGATCAGCTCCAGCGCGCTGATCGCCTGCAGCACCGCGGCGGCGGTGGGCCCGTCCGGGTCGCCGCCGGCTCCCTGCCAGCCCCACCACGCGAACGTCGGGCGGATCCGCTTGCCGCCGCCGAGCACGAACCCGACCAGGGCGTCGACCGCCTCGGCGAACACCGGGCCGATGGCGGCGGCGTCCGCGCGCCGGGTCTCGAGATAGGCGGCCAGCGCCGCCTCGACCCGCCCGCGGAAGTCCTCCTCGGACTGGCCGGGCAAGAGCGTGTCGCTGGGGACCGGGGGATGCACCACGGGTGCGAGCGTATCGGCGGGTCACATATCGGGCGCGTTCACGCCCGACCGTATCCTCACCCCGTGTCCACACGAGCCGCGCAGCCGCGCACTTCGGTGATCGACCGGATCGGTGACGGTCCGGTCTTCTCGGTCGAGTTCTTCCCGCCCAAGGACGAGCAGGGGGAGGCGGAGCTGTGGCGGGCGGTCCGCCGCCTCGAACCGCTCGATCCGGCCTTCGTCTCGGTGACCTACGGCGCGGGCGGATCGAGCCGCGACCGCACGATCCGGACGACCGGCCGCATCGCCACGGACACCACCCTCGTCGCCATGGCCCACCTCACCGCCGTGTCGCACTCGACGGCGGAGCTGCGCCACGTCATCGGCTCGTACGCCGCCGCCGGGATCAGCAACGTGCTCGCGGTCCGGGGGGACCCGCCCGGGGACCCGCTGGGCGAGTGGACCCCGCACCCCGAGGGCCTGACCTACGCGGACGACCTGGTGCGGCTGGTCAAGCGCTCCGGCTCGTTCTGCGTGGGCGTCGCCGCCTTCCCGTACGGACACCCGCGCTCGGCGGACCTCGACGTCGACCTGCAGCGGCTGCTCGCCAAGATCCGGGCGGGCGCGGACTTCGCGATCTCCCAGCTGTTCTGGGAGCCCGAGGGCTTCCTGCGCCTGCGGGACCGGCTCGCGGCCGCCGGCTGCGACGTCCCGCTGCTGCCCGGGATCATGCCGCTGCTCTCGGCGAAGACGCTGCAGCGCGGCCCGGAGCTCTCCGGCGCCCCGCTGCCGGACGGCCTCGCGGAGCGGATGGCGCCCTACGCGGACGACCCGAGGTCGTTCCGGGCCGCCGGCATGGACCTGACCACGGAGCTGTGCCAGAAGCTGCTCGGCGAGGGCGTGCGCGGGCTGCACTTCTACACGCTCAACCGCTCGCTGGCGACGGTCGAGCTGGTGCGGCGGCTGGGGTTCGTCGGCTCCTGAGTCAGCGCCGGACGGGCGGGTTGCGGGTCCGGCGGGCCAGCAGCACCACGCCCGCCCCCACCAGCAGCACGACGATCCCCAGGCCGACCGTCCAGAGTGTCGCGGACGGGGCCTGCGGATCGTCGTAGGCGACCACGGCGTTGACGTCCCCGACCTCGCCGGGGGTGAAGACCCAGCTCACCGTGCCGGCGTCCGCGTCGCCGTTGGTGTCGAGGACGTTCCCCGGGAAGCTGATCTTGAGCTGGAAGTCGGCCTTGTCGACCGGGACGGTCGTGAGGTCCGTCGCGCCCTGCACGACGATCCGGTTGCCGGCCCGGCGGATGCTCAGCGACGTGCGCTCACCGGCCTGGCCCGCGATCTGCGAGAGCTGCCCGACCTGGTCGAACGACAGGCCGGAGAAGCGCACGACGCTGCCCACGTAGCCGTCCTGGGAGTAGGACGACACGTCCACGTCGGACGCCAGGGCGGCCGGCACGGTGACCACGGGCCCCTTGTCGCCCGCGCCCTTGGTGGGGGTGGCGAGGACGATCTCCCCGGTCACGGTGTCGTCCGGCTGGATCGCCAGCGCGGTGCGCACCCGGGCGCAGCCGCCCAGCATCGCCACCGCGGTGAGCACCAGCACGAGCAGGCCCAGGACCCTGCGGGTGCGGGTCCGCCCGCGCGGGCGGGACGGCGGCGGGGGAGCGGCTTGCGGGATCGGCACGCCGGTCATCGTGCCATCGCGGTCCTGTGCCGCCACGGCAAGCCACGCCGAGAGGAACCCGGGCCACCCGGAGCGGGGGCTCCCGGGTGGCTCACGTTCCTCTCGACGGCTGCGGCGGGGCCGGGCGGGCCCCGGCGCCCCACGGAGCCGGGCGGGGCCGGCCGCGGCGGGTCAGGCCGGGGGCAGCGGGAGGGTGCGGCCGAGGACGGCGAAGGGGCGGCTGTCGCCGGTGAAGCGATGGTCGCGCAGCACGTCGTCGAAGCCGAGGCGGCGGTAGAGGCGCCAGGCCCGGCCGGGGGCCCGCGGGGCGTACTCCGGGGTGGAGAGCAGCACCCGCTCGTGCCGGACGCCCTCGAGCAGGGCGCGGAGCATGCCCTCGCCGAGCCGGGAGCCCTGCGCGTCCGGGCGCACGTGCAGCTCGGTGAGCTCGAAATAGTCCCCGAGCCAGTCCGGGCTGCCGTGGTCGCGGGCGGCGCCGCGCGCGGCCAGCCCGCGCCGGACCTCCTCGAACCACCACTGCCCGGGGCCGCCGGTGTAGCCGTAGGCGATCCCGACGAGGTGCCCGGCCGGGTCCATCAGGCCGGTGGCGCGCCAGCCGGGCCTGCGCGAGTGCTCCAGCCAGAGCGTGCGCCGCTGCCGCGCCGTGCCGGGCGGGTAGCCCATGGCGGCCACGTACACGTCCAGCGCCTCGCCCAGGTGGTCCGCCAGCTCGACCGAGGACAGCGGCACCAGGCGCGGGCGGGCGGGTGCCGCGGTCATCCGGCCCCCCTCGTCGGGCCCTGCTCATCGGGCCGTCCCATCGGCTGGCTCCTCCGGTCGTGCGCTGAGGTCGGGGTCATCTCACCACGGCCCGCAACCCCGCGTCGGACGGCTCCCGGGGCACGGACGGACGACTTGACGACCGCGTTCGAACACGCTGTACTGGATGAGTCGAACACATGTTCGATCGCGGTCGGCTCCGGGGGCGGGGTGGGGGAAGCACCCCGCTCCCGGGGGCGGTCGGCGAGAACCATCCTGCCGGAATCCCAGTCCGGCCGGAGGGAGTGAGCCGCAGGTGAGCACCTTCTCCCGCGTGTTCGGGCCGCGCGAACCCGCTCCGATCCAGGTCCGCTGGCTCGAGGGCGAGCCCGTCGAGTTCGAACGGCGCCCGGCGCGGCGCGGTTCCCGGTTCCTGGTCACCGAGGTGCGGGAGCGCTGGATCGAGGAGTCGCCGTGGCCGTTCCCCTCGCCGATGCCCGTCGGCGGGGACCAGATGCGCTGCTGGCGGGTGGAGGCGCGCTCGGCGGAGGCGCCGCAGGAGCCGGCGCGGGAGTTCGTGCTGCGGATGCGGGCCGGTCCCGGGGTGTGGGACCTGGTGCGTGTCGCCGAGTGACGGTGAGGGTGCTCGGGCGGCCGGTGGTCCCGGAACTGTCGGTGGCTGCCTGTAGGACTTCGCAGGACTCGACGAGAGGGCCGTGACGGTGCCGGGCTGCCGGTGCGGGTGCGGATGTGCGGTGTGTGGGGACGGACGGAAGGGAGCGGTCGGGATGACGATCACGATGGGGGAGCGCACGGCGCTCCCGGTGCCGGTGTCCAAGGCGGCGCTGGGGTTGCTGCGGCAGGCGGCGGAGTGCCTGATGGACGGCCACCGCGCGCCGGAGCCGTTGCTGCGCTACCCGGCGGCCTACCTCGCCGCGCTGCGCGCCGGTGCGGCCGTGCTGGCCATGCGCGCGGTGCCGGACCAGCGGCGCGGGCGCCCGCGCAGCGTGTGGCAGCTGCTCGGCGAGGTCGCGCCGGAGCTCACGGAGTGGGCGGCGTTCTTCGCGTCCTGCTCGGACACCCGGGCGGCCGCCGAGGCGGGCATCTCCCGGCTGGTCACCCGCCGCGAGGCGGACGACCTGCTGCGCCAGGCCGAGCAGTTCGTGGGGATCGTGCGGGACCTGCTGGTCGACCGCTGAGGGCCCGGCGGGCCCGGAGGGTCCACACGGGGTCCGGCGCGCGGGGTCAGGCGCGCGTGCGGGAGCGGGAGCGCAGCAGGCGGCCCAGGAGCGCGGTGAACACCGCGGACACCTCGCGGGCGCCGGGGGTGTCCCAGGCCTGGATCGGCAGGCAGGCGCCCTGGGCCTGCTGCACCGCCGAGCGGTCCGGCAGCACGCTGCTGAACACCAGCGGGCCGAACAGCTCGCGCAGCTCGCCGATCCGGTAGTCGTGCTCGATGTTGCGCGGGCGCACCCGGTTCACCAGCACGCCGAGGGGCTGCAGCTCCTGGTTGCCGCGCTCGCGCTCGGACTGCACCGCGTCGAAGGCCCGCTGCACGCCGGAGACGGCGAACATCGTCGGGTCGGTCACGAGGATCGCCCGGTCCGCCGCGGCGAGCGCGCTGCGGGTGAGCTGGCCCAGCGAGGGCGGGCAGTCGATGATCACCAGCTGGTAGGGGTCGCCCGGCGTGGTCGCGGTGCGGCCGACTCGGGAGCCGAGATCCGGATCGTCCAGCCTGGACAGGGCGCGGCGCAGCCGGTCGAGCTGCTTGTCGCTCGGGTCCGGATGGTTGTGCCGCTCGTTCTGCTCCGTGCCGACCAGCACGTCGAGCGCCTCGTTCCACGCGCTGCCGGCGATGGCGCGGCGCAGCGACGAGCGGCTCGGGTCGTCGAGGACGTCCGCGATGGTGCCGGTGGTGGGGTCGACGTCCGTGGCGATCGTCGTGTTCGCCTGGGGATCCAGGTCGACGAGCAGGGTGGGGATGCCGTGGGCCGCGGCGGCGCCGGCGAGACCCAGGGCGACCGTGGTCTTACCGACCCCGCCCTTGAGACTCAGCGTGGCGACGACCTGCACGCGATCACCCTAGCCCGTCGCCTCCCGGACCCCGCCGCTCCCGCCCCGTCCCTGCAGCGGCGCCGTGTCCCGGGCGGCCCGGCCGGCGTCCGGGTGCGGCACTAGGCTGCTCCGTGTGAGTGCGGCGGCTGGTGAGCTCCCCGGGACCGTGAGCGGCGGCGCCGTGCGCCGCGTGCTGGAGGCCGAGGTCGCGCGGGCCCGCGCGGCCCGTCCGGAGCGCCGGCCCCGCGCGGTCGACGTCGGCGGCGGCAGCGGCTCCTGGGCCGTGCCGCTGGCGGTGGCGGGCTGCGAGGTCACGGTCGTCGACGTCAGCCCGGACGCCCTCGCCTCGCTCGAGCGGCGCGCCCGCGAGGCGGGCGTGCACGGGCTCGTCACCCCGGTCCAGGGGGATGCCGACCAGCTGGCCGAGCTCGTCGGCGCCGGGCTGGCGGACCTCGTCCTGGGCCACGGCCTGCTGGAGCTGGTCGACGATCCGGCCCGCGCCGCCGCGGCGCTCGCCGCGGTCGCCGCGCCCGGGGCGGCGGTCTCGGTGCTCGCGACCAGCCGGCACGCGGCGGTGCTCCGGCACGTCCTCGCCGGGCGGCTCGACGAGGCGCGCGCGGTCCTCACCGATCCGGACGGCCGCTACGGCCCCGGCGACGCGCTCCGCCGCCGCCTCGACGGACCCGCCCTCGGCGCGCTGCTGGAGGCGACCGGGCGGCTGCGGGTCGAGCTGGTGCAGGGCGACGGGGTGCTGGAGGCCTGGCTGCCCAACGCGGTGCGCGACGGCGGCCCCGCCGCGGTCCGGGACGCCGCGGAGCTCGAGGAGCTGGCCGCGGGCGTCCCCGCGTTGCAGGAGGTCGCGGCCCGGCTGCACGTCCTGGCGAGGGCTCTGCCGACCGCCTGACCACCTCCTGACGGCTCCCGAGGGTGACCGGTCGAGGTGATCTCGGTCACCATGGAGCGCGTGGGGGGCGCCGTTCGACGACCGGGTACGTCCGGGATGTGACCTCCGGGTAGTGGACCAGCGCTTTGACTCGTATCCTCATCCCCAGAGGCCCATTCCCGGGCGCTCGTCCCCCGCCCGGGCACCACGGTCGGGAGGACAATCCCGTGACCGTTGTGCCGGAGGACGTCATGCCCCTCTCCGAGCACGAGCAGCGCCTGCTCGAACAGATCGAGCGTGCTCTCTACGCCGAGGACCCCAAGTTCGCCTCCACCGTGCGCGGCTCCAAGCTGCGCCGGCCCAGCCGCCGCCGTCGGTTCCAGGGGATCGCGCTCTTCGCGGTCGGCCTGGTGCTGCTCGTCGTCGGTGTCGCGGTCGGCCCGCTGCGGACCTTCAGCCCGGTGCCGATCGTCAGTGTCGTCGGGTTCCTGGCGATGCTCGGCGGCACGATGCTCGCGCTCAGCTCCCGGGGGGCCGCCAAGTCCGGCGGCGCGTCGGGGGAGAAGGGCGCCGCCGAACCGGACAAGAACCGGTTCACGGGCCGCATGGAAGAGCGCTTCAAGCGCCGCTTCGACCAGGACTGAGCGACCACAGACACCCGAGAGAGCCGCGGCGAACAGCCGCGGCTCTCTCGTCTGCGCTCACCCCTGACGAGCGAACGGCACTCTCGCTCACACCTACTGAGCGAACGGCACTGTCGCTCATACGCGCCCAGCGCTCCCTGCCCCACCGCCCGGGGTGAGCGAACGGCACTCTCGCTCACACCTACTGAGCGAGAGGGCCGTTCACTCACCTTCGGGTCAGGCGTCCGCGCGCTCGATCACCGTGCTGCTCCGCGGGGACAGCGAGCGGGGGAAGAGCGTCCCCAGCAGCCCCCGGAACCCCGTCGGGCCCGTGGCCTTCAGCGCACCCAGGACCTCCGCGGTCGGTGAGGTGAGTGCCCCCGGGGCGGCCGGTTCGTCGCCGTACCACTCCGCCTCGACCGCCCGGACCAGGTCCCGCAACGAGTCCTGGGCCCGGTCCGGCAGGTCGTGCGCGCCGACGAGGGCGCGGGCGGTGCCGCGCACCGTGTCGCCGGGGTCGATCGCCGATCCGCGGTCGCGCGACGTCGCGAGGACCTCCTCCCACGCCGCCTCCGCGGCCCCCGGCCCACCGGCCGCGGTGGCGCCGAGGCGCCGGCGTCGCTGCACCGTGCGCAGGATCGTGGGCCCCCCGAGCAGCGCCACCACCAGCACCACGAGGAGCGGCACCAGGACCGGGACGTCCGGGCCGGTGTCCGTGGCGGTGTCCTGCTGCGGGAGGTCCTGCTGCGGGGCGTCGTCCTGCGGCGTGACGGGTGCGGGTTCCTGGCCCGGCCGCAGGTCGCCCTGGTCCGGCGACGGCGCGGGACTGCCGGTCCCGTTGTCGCCCACCGCCTCCAGCACGTAGGGCGGGACGATCGTGCGGCCGTCGTTGAGCGGGGTGGGATCGAAGGTGATCCAGCCGTAGCCGGGGAACCAGGCCTCGACCCAGGCGTGCGCGTCCCGGGTGGTCACGCTGCGGTAGCCGTCCGCGTCCGTGCCCGCGGTGAAGCCGACCGCCACCCGCGCCGGCACGTTCTGGGTCCGCAGCATCACGGCCATCGCCGAGGCGAACTGCTCGCAGTAGCCGGTGCGGCCGACCGTCAGGAAGTCGACGAGCGCGTCGTCGCCGGTGCCGGGGGCGGTCTGGAGGCTGTACCGGAAGGCCGACTGCGGCCCGGTGAAGTACTCGACGAGCGAGATCGCCTTGTCGAACGACGTCCGCTGGCCGCGGGTCACGTCCGCGGCGATGCTCGCGACGCGGCGGTCGACGCCGTCGACGTTGAGGTAGATCGGGTCGACCGTGGTCCGGCCGGTGGCGGAGCGCAGGTCCGCCGCGGTGGGCGTGGGCAGCACCGCGGTCTCGGTCCAGCCGTCCTCCGAGCGTGGCCGCTGGCTGTAGGCGATGCCGCCGGTTCGGTCGTAGCGCCACACGCCGTCGTCGAGCCCGGCGACGGACTCGGGCTGCCCGTAGAGCGGCAGCCAGTAGTCGCGGAAGCCGACGTTCTCGATCCGGACCTCGACGCGGTCGCCCGGCGACGCGTCCTGCGTGAGCGGCCCGGCGAGCGAGACGCCCGGGCGCGGTGTCGGTGCCGTCCAGCCCTCGTTGGCGCGGTAGTCCGACAGGGTCAGCGCGCGCAGGTAGCTGGCCCGGGTCAGGCCGGTCGTGCGGAAGAGCTCGACGGGCGCGGACTCGTTCAGCTGGCCGCGCAGCGACGTGAACGGGTTGAGCCCGATCGAGCCGCCCCCGTGCCCGCTCCCTCCTCCGGAGGTGAACCGCCCCGCGGTCCCGACGACGGTCGCCGCGCTGCCGAGCAGCACCCCGATCACCGCGGCCAGCGCCACGACGGTCACCCCGCCCGCGACGAGCGTGCCGCTCCCGCGCCGGCCCAGGTCGTCCCGCGCGACGAGCAGCAGCCCGTAGCCCGCGACCGCGCAGGTGATGGCCCACCAGGGCAGCAGCTGGTCCGAGAGTGCCGCCGGTACCGCGACGACGCACAGCAGCGGCACGCCGGCCGCGGCCGGCGCCCGCGCGGACACGGCGATCGCGTACACCGCGACCGCGATCAGCCCGAACGCGACGGCGATGAGGAACAACGACCCCGGGGTGGCGACGACCGGGGCGACCCCCGAGTCGATCTGGCCGCCGGCCTCGGTGAGCAGGTCCTCGAACGCGGCGAAGGTCGAGGGCCCGGGCACGATGCCCCCGCCGAACAGGGCGCCGAGCACGAGGAGCAGGCCGGCGAGCTGCCCGATCAGCACGGCCCAGCCGGGCAGCCGCTGCAGCGCGATCCCCAGCACCACCACGACGGCGACGGCGGCCCCGGCCCCGGCGAGCCAGCCGGTGCCCTGCACCACGGCGACCATGCAGGCCCCGGCGAGCAGCACCGATGCGCCCGAGGCGAGGGGCGTGACCCAGCGGACGGGGCGCCGCTGCGAGGACGCGGGGGCGGGGGTCGGCGCGGGCCGGACCGCGGTCGGCGCGCTCACCGGTGTCCCCGCTCGTCGACCACGAATGAGCGAACGGCCCGCTCGCTCGGTAGGGAGGAACGAGAGCGCCGTTCGCTCATCGGGCGGCGCGCGTGGGAGCGGGCCGGGGAGCTCACGACGCCCCCGCCCGGACGCCCTGACCGAGCACGAGGGCGTCCCACGCCTCTTCCGGGGTCCGGTCCGCGGCGGCGACCGTGACGTGCCAGCCCGCCCTGCGCAGCACCGCAGCGGCCTCGGGATCGGCCGTGCGCGCGCCTCCGTCCCAGGTCGGGACGTCGAGCACCACGGCGTAGCCCCCACCCGGGTGCCGCCCCGCGAGCCGGCCCGCGTCCTCGGCGCTCGTCGCGCCCAGGACGGCGACCAGGTCCCGGCCGGCCGCGACGGGCGACCCGGTCAGATCCGTGCGGGCCGAGGGGCGCAGCACCGCGAGCGCGTCGAGCAGCGGATCGAGGCCGTCGCCCGGGGCGACCGGGAGGCCGTCGTCCGTCACCAGCTCCATCGGCTCGCCGCGGCGCAGCAGGTGCGCGCCGATGCTCGCGGCCAGGGTCACCGCATACTCGAGGCTCGAACGCTGCCCGTGCCCCCGGTGGGCGGAGTCCCGCCGGTCGAGCAGCACCGTGACGCCGGAGTGCCAGGGCCGCTCCTCCATGCGCACCATCAGCTCGTCGTGCCGGGCGGTGGAGCGCCAGTGGACCCGGCGCAGCTCGTCGCCCTGGCGGTAGGTCCGGACCATGACGTCCGGGCTGCCCTGGCCCTGCTGCGCCGCGGCCCCGGGAGTCCCTTCGCCGCTGCCCAGCGCGGCGGGGGCGCCGCGCAGCGCGACCAGGTGCGGGAGCACGAGCAGCGTGTCGGCGGGGCGCATCTCGCGGCTGAACTCGGCCAGCCCGAGGGCGCCGACCGCGCGCCCGGTGAGGGGCCCGATCCGGTGCGCCCCGCGGAGCTGCGGCGCCAGGGGATAGGTCACCCGCGCACCCGCCGAACCGATCCGGTGCACGGTGAACCGCGGCGGCGTCGCCCGGACGGGACCCGCGGCGTCCGGCACGGTGTCCGCGAGGCGCAGGGCCCCGAGCACCGGTCCACCACGGAGCTCGAGCGCCACCTCGGCCGGGCTGCCGGCGGCGACCCGCTCGGGCAGCAACGCGCGGGTGGCCGCCACCGTGCGCCGGGTCCGGATCGCGACCAGCAGCGACACCAGCGGCAGCAGGCACACGAACAGCCCGATGCGCAGCAGGTCGCGCTCGTCGAGCACCACCGCGCACACGGCCGTGGCCACCCCGCCCGCGAGCAGGCTGCGCCCGCGGACGGTGAGCCCGAAGCTGCGCCTCATGACCGGCGGTTCACGCGCGTGCGGGCGCGCGCACCGGGATCCGGGAGAGCAGCCCGCGCACCACGTCCGAGGCGGTCACCCGGCTCGCGTCCGGCCCGACCGTGAGCCGGTGGGCCAGGACGGGCACCGCCACGGCCTGCACGTCGTCCGGCACCACGAACCCGCGCCCGGAGAGTGCCGCCTGGGCCCGGGCCGCCCGCACCAGGTGCAGGGTCGCGCGCGGGGAGGCGCCGAGCCGCAGCTCGGCGGCCCGCCGGGTGGCCCCGACCAGGTCGACGCAGTACTGCCGCACCTCGGGCCCGACCCGCACCCGGCGCACGGCCTCGATCACCGAGCGCACCGCGCGGGCGTCCGCCACCGGGCGGAGCTGCTCGAGCGGGTCCGCGCCGGCGTGCTCGTCGATCATCGCGAGCTCGGCCTGCGGATCCGGGTAGCCGACGCTGATCCGCGCGGTGAAGCGGTCCCGCTGCGCCTCGGGCAGGGGATAGGTGCCGTCCATCTCCACCGGGTTCTGCGTGGCGACGACGAGGAACGGGCTGGCGAGCGAGTAGGTCGCCCCGTCGACGGTGACCTGGTGCTCCGCCATGCACTCCAGCAGCGCGGACTGCGTCTTCGGCGAGGCGCGGTTGATCTCGTCCGCGATCACGACGTTGGCGAAGACGGGCCCGGGCCGGAACTCGAACTCGTTGGTCTGCCGGTTGTAGACGCTCATCCCGGTGATGTCGCCGGGCAGCAGGTCCGGGGTGAACTGGACGCGGCTGACCGAGCAGTCCAGGGACCGGGCCAGCGCCTTGGCCAGCGAGGTCTTCCCGACGCCCGGCACGTCCTCCACCAGGAGATGGCCCTCGGCCAGCAGGGTGACCAGCGCGAGCCGCACCACCTCCGGCTTGCCGACGATGATCCGCTGCACGTTCTGCGCGATGCGGCCGGTGACCTCCGCGACGGCCGCGAGCGGCGGCGGCTCGGTCGCGCCCGCGTCGGCGGGGACCCCGGGACGGCTGCTGGTGGTGCTCAACCCTGCTCCTGTCGTGTGGTCGGCGGGCGCACTGGGCGGCCCTCCTGCGGAGCAGGGCACGTGGTCACGCCGGACAGACTGCCCTCCAGTCTGTCAAATACCCGGGGGCCGTGTCCCCCGGACGTGTCCATCGCCCGGCCTGTCACCCTCCGCGACGTCCTGGTTCCGTCCCGCAGCCGCCACGCGCGGGTCGCGGAGGGTCCCCACCGGGGCCCACCGCAGCCCCATCGGGTCCCCGCCGCGTCCCTCACCCCCGGCCCCCACACCGCTCCCCACCTTCCCCCCACTGCCCACCACTGGCGCCCCCACCGCTCCCCACTCCGCGAACGGCATGTCGCTGACCTGCGGTTCTCCGGAGCGTCCCCGGGGTGGGGGAGCCGCCCTGATGATCTTCGGGGCCGGTCGAGGCCGTTTCTCCCCACTCCGCCCCACGTCATCCGACCTGCTGAAACGTCGAGGAAACCCCCTGGCGGGCGACCGTTCCGTGTTGACGGTGGTGCGAAGTGGGGTAATGTGGCGCGTGTTGGAGCGAAGCGGGGCTCCGAGCAGAAGAGGTGGTGCGGGTGTTCCTCGGCACCTACTCACCTCGGCTGGACGACAAGGGACGACTGACGCTCCCGGCGAAGTTCCGGGACGAGCTGCGGGGTGGCTGCATGGTGACGAAGGGGCAGGACCACTGCCTCTACGTCTTCACGCGGGACGCCTTCACCGAGATGGCCACCAAGGTCGCCTCGGCGCCGCTCACCAGCGAGTCGGCCCGTGCCTTCCAGCGGAACCTCTTCTCGGGAACCGACGAGCAGAACCCCGACGGCCAGGGCCGGATCGCGATCACCCCGGAGCTGCGCCGCTACGCGGGACTGAGCAAGGAGTGCGTGGTGATCGGCGCGTTCACGCGCGTCGAGATCTGGGACGCGCAGTCCTGGCAGCAGTACCAGGAGCAGCACGAGGACGAGTACGCGAAGGCGCAGGAGGAGGTTCTGCCCGGGCTGATCTGACGATCGGTCTCATTCCGACGGCAACAAGACGTCGCCGTCCCGACCCGGACGCCGTGACAACCGGCCGGCCCGCGGGCCCTGGCGCACCTTCCCCGGTGCCAGGTCCCCCGGACCGCAACCGGTCCACGGCGTCCAGGTGGGGGCGGCGGCAGCGGGACGGGAGCCCGCCGGGCTGGGGAGCCGGCGCGGGCCCTGCAGCGGCTCGGGACGTGCAGTCCCGGGCCGCTGCGTGTCAGCGCGCCGTGTCGCGCTGCGCGGACGACCTCGTGGGGCGCGGGGATCGGGTACGGCGGGAGGTGACGGGCATGCTCTCCGAGAACGACGCAGACGGTGCACAGGGCGGCCACGCGCACGTCCCGGTGATGCTGCCGCGGGTCATGGAGCTGCTGGATCCCGCGCTGCGGGACCGCCCGGCGGTCTGCGTCGACGCCACCCTCGGCCTGGGCGGCCACTCGGCGGCCCTGCTCGCCGCGCACCCGCAGCTCACCCTGGTCGGGCTGGACCGCGATCCGCAGGCACTGGAGCTGGCCGGGCGCCGGCTCACGGCCTTCGCCGACCGGATCCACCTGGTCCACGCCGTCTACGACCGGATCGCGGACGTCCTCGCCGACCTGGGCCTGCCGCACGCGGACGGGATCCTGTTCGACCTCGGCGTCTCCAGCCTGCAGCTCGACGCCGACGAGCGCGGCTTCTCCTACTCCCGCGACTCCGACCTCGACATGCGGATGGACCCCACGCAGGGGCCGACCGCGGCCGACGTCCTCAACACCTACGCGCCGGGCGACCTCGTCCGGATCCTGCGCGAGTACGGCGAGGAGCGGTTCGCCACCCGGATCGTCTCCGCGGTGGTCAAGCGGCGCGAGCGCGAGCCGTTCGTGCGCAGCGCCGACCTCGTCGAGCTGCTGTACGCGGCGGTGCCGGCGGCGTCGCGGCGGACCGGGGGGCACCCCGCGAAGCGGACCTTCCAGGCGTTGCGGATCGAGGTCAACGCCGAGCTGGAGGCGCTGCGCGGCGCGCTGCCGGCGGCGGTCTCGTCGCTGCCGGTCGGCGGGCGTGTCGTGGTGCTCGCCTACCAGTCGCTCGAGGACCGGATGGTCAAGCGGGAGCTGGCCGCGGGGGCGGCCTCGCGCACCCCGGTCGACCTGCCCGTCGAGCTCCCCGAACACGCCCCCGAGCTGCGCCTGCTGACCCGCGGGGCAGAGGTCGCCACCGACGACGAGATCGAGGACAACCCGCGAGCCGCGTCCGTGCGGTGCCGCGCCGCCGAGCGGGTCCGGGAGGCCACGTCATGAGCGCGAGCCGACCACCAGCTGTGAGCGAACCATCTGGACAGCGCCTGCGCGAAGCGCGGGCCGAGGGAAGCGGGGACGAGCGATGAGTGCGCCGGTCAAGGAAAAGCGCGTCACCGTCGACTGGTCCCGCACCGCGACCCGGAAGTCCGACGTCCCCGCCCAGCGGGGGAGCGTCGCGGTCCCGGCCCAACGCGGTCGGTCCGGTGCGGCGAAGGCCGCGTACGCGAAGCGGGACGAGCGGGTCCGCCGGTCCGCCGGGGTGCCCCGGGTGGCCCGCAAGGCCGCGAGCCCCGGTGGCCGCGCGCAGTTCGTGCTGCTGATCATGGTGCTGTTCGCGACCGGCCTGGTGCTCACGCTGTGGCTGTCGACGGCGGCGGCGGGCGACTCCTACCGGCTGCAGGCGGCCCGCACGGCCGCGCGGGACCTGACCGAGCAGAGCGAGCGGCTGCACCGTGAGGTCGCCGCGATGGAGGCCCCGCCCGCGCTCGCGCAGCGGGCCACCGACCTGGGCATGGTCCCCTCGAAGGACCCGGCCCGGCTGGTCGTCGCGCCGGACGGCGGGGTGCGCGTGGTGGGGACGCCCGCCGCGGCCACGGCCCCGGCGGCCCCGGTGCCCGCGGCCCCGGCCGCGCCGGCCCCGAACGCCACCGCGCCCAACACCGCGCCGAACACCGCCGCGACCGCCGCGGCCCCGAATGCCGCGCCGAACACCGCTGCCGCGAACACCGCGCCGAACACCGCGCCGAACACCCAGGCCGTCACGGACCCGGGCGCCGCGGCGGCCGGCGGCAGCGCCGACGCCGCGATCCAGGGTGAGCAGGAGCGGCCGGCCGCCGACCAGGCCGCCGCGAACCAGCCTGCCCAGAACCCGGCCGGCACCACGGGGCAGGGCGCGGGCTGATGGCCATCGCCCCCCCGCGCAGCCGGGGCACCTCCCGCCCGGTCTCCGCGGTGCGGCGGCAGGGCCCCCGCCGCCCGCCGCCGCGCCGCCCCGCGGCGCGCACCGGCTCGGGGGAGCGCCGTTTCACGATCGGCCGGCTGATCCTGGTCCTGCTGCTGCTGGCCTCGGCCGCGCAGCTGCTGATCATCCAGACCGTCCGGTCCGCGGACCTCACCGCGAGCGCCGAGAAGCAGCGCACGATGAAGATGACCATCGCGGCCGAGCGCGGGTCCATCCTGGACCGCAACGGCACTCCGCTGGCCTTCTCCACCGAGTCCCGCGCACTCGTCACCAACCCGCGGTTGATCAACTCGACCAAGGGGGCGCAGGCCGGCGCGTACAAGGTCGCGATGGCCCAGGCCGTCGCGGCGGCCACCGGCGGCGACGCCAACGCGATCCAGGCCCAGCTCGAGGCCGATCGCGGCTACGTCGTGCTCACCACCAGCGCGGACCCGGACGTGGCCCGCGCGCTGGAGCAGAAGTTCCCGGAGATCGCCGAGGAGAAGCGCGAGGCCCGCCAGTACCCCGCGGGCAACCTCGCCGCCAACGTGATCGGCGCCGCGACCTGGGGTGCGGACGCGAAGAAGCTGGTCGGGCGGGTCGGCCTGGAGAGCTCGAGCGACAGCCTCCTCGCCGGTACGGACGGCTTCCAGGTCGTCGACACCGCGGAGGGCAGCGACACCGTCATCCCCGGCAGCACCCGCGCCCAGCAGGCCGCGGTGCCCGGCTCGAACGTGCAGCTCACGCTGGACTCGGACCTGCAGTACGTGGTGCAGCAGAAGCTGCAGGACTACGTGAGCAAGACGGCCGCGAAGAGCGGTTCCGCCGTGGTCCTGGACTCGAAGACCGGCCAGGTCCTCGCGATGGCCAACGGCACCACCTTCGATCCCCGTGCCATCGGCGCCGCGGACCCGGCCACGCTGGGCAACGCCGCGGTGTCCACCCCGTTCGAGCCCGGCTCCGTCAACAAGATCGTGACGATGGCGGGCGCGCTGGAGTTCGGCATCAACAAGCCGGACGACGTGCTCGACGTGCCGGGTAGCATCCAGGTCGCGGACCGCACGGTGCACGACGCCTGGGCCCACGGCCTGGACCACTACACGCTGACCGGTGTGCTGGCGAAGTCCTCGAACGTCGGCACGATCATGACGGCCGAGAAGCTCGGCCAGGACCGCTTCTCGGAGATGTTGCAGCGCTTCGGGATCGGCACGAAGACGGGCGTCGGCCTGCCGGGCGAGAGCGCCGGCTCGGTGCCCGCCCGCTCGGCCTGGTCCGGCTCGACCTTCGGCAACCTGCCGATCGGCCAGGGCCTGTCGATGACGGTGCTGCAGATGGCCGGGATGTACCAGGCCGTGGCCAACGACGGGGTGCGGATCCCGCCGCGGATCGTCGCGGCCACGATCGCGCCGGACGGCAGCCGCACCGAGACCCCGCAGCCCGCGGGCGTGCGGGTGGTGTCCCCGGAGACCGCCGCCCAGCTGCGGACCATGCTCACCGCCGTCACGCAGAAGGCGCCGGGGCAGATCGGCACCGGCTACACCGCGCAGGTGCCGGGCTACCAGGTCGCGGGCAAGACGGGCACGGCGCAGCAGGTCAACCCGGCCTGCGGCTGCTACTCGGCCTCGACCTACTGGATCACCTTCGCCGGCATGATGCCCGCGCAGGACCCCCGGTTCGTCGTGGGGATCATGCTCGACGCGCCCAAGGGCGGCACCAGCGCGGCCCCGCTGTTCCACGACATCGCCAGCTACATCGGCCAGCGGGACCACATCCCGGTCGGCGACCCCGCCCCGGTCCAGACGCTCGTCGCCCCGTAGCGAACCGGCGCACGTCCGGCCCGGGCGGGCCGTCCCGCCTCCCGACACACCCCTTCCCACACCCCGACTCGCGCACACCCTGAGCCACATCCCCGCGAGTCGGGCCCCGGTTCCGCGCGAGTCGCGACGTGGAGCTGCGCGGGTCGCGCCGAAGGCCGAGCGGGTCGGGGCGCAGGGCCGCGCGGGTCGAGAGGCTCCCACCGTCGAGCCCTGGACGCCGCCCGGCGCAGGAGCGCGCGGCGCCGCACGAGCCGCCCGCCCGACCACTCGCCGATCGGTCCCGCCGCCGCGCCCACCGGCTGCGGAGTGCGATCGCTCACGGACCCTGCGTGCTCACGACGGGCCCGCGGACGTCCGGCGCGGGGAGCGGCACGCTCGGCGGCCGGGAATCGGGTCCGGCCCGGCGGTGCGCCGCACGGCCGCCCGGCGCGTCTCGGTAGCCTCCCCGGGTGTCGCCCGCCAGCTCTGCACCCCCGGCCCGGCCGCCGGCCGACCTGGCCCCGCGCCCCCGCGCCGTGCCCCTGGACCTCGACGCCCTGGCCGCCCTCGCCGACGCGGACACCGTCCCCGCGGTGAACGAGACCCGCCTGCACGTCACCGGCATCACCCACCGCACCTCGGACGTCCGCCCGGGGGACCTGTTCGCGGCCCTGCCCGGCGCCAGGGTCCACGGGGCGGACTTCGCCGGTGCGGCCCTGCGCGCGGGCGCCGTCGCCGTCCTCACCGATCCCGCCGGCCTCACCCGCCCGGAGCTCGCCGCGGCCGTCGAGCGCGGGTCCGTCCGGGTGCTGCTGCACCCGCACCCGCGGACCGTCCTCGGCGCCCTGGCCTCCGCGGTCTACGGCGACCCGACGGACGAGCTGAGCGTCCTCGGCGTGACGGGCACCAGCGGCAAGACGACCGTCGCCCACCTGCTCGAGGCCGGGCTGGCCGAGGCGGGCCGCGAGACCGGGCTGCTCGGCACGGTGCAGACGCGGATCCGCGGCGAGCGGCTGCCCAGCGCGTTCACCACGCCGGAGGCGCCGGACCTGCAGGCCCTGTTCGCGGTGATGCTCGAGCGCGGGGTCACCGACGTCGCGATGGAGGTCTCGAGCCACGCCCTGGCCCTGGGCCGGGTCGCGGGCACGCGGTTCGCCGTCGGCGCCTTCACCAACCTCTCCCAGGACCACCTGGACTTCCACACCGACATGGAGGACTACTTCGCCGCGAAGGCGAAGCTCTTCCTCGATCCGCAGCTGCGCGCCGAGCGCGGCGTCGTGTGCGTCGACGACGAGTGGGGCAACCGGCTCGCGAACCTCGCGCCCGAGGCGATCACCGTGTCCACCACGATCCCCGCGGAGTGGACGATCCGCGATCTCGTGGTCGAGCCCTCCGGCGCGCAGCGCTGCGTGGTGCGGCACCCGGCCGGCGAGGTCCCGCTCCGGCTGCAGCTCCCGGGCGCGTTCAACATCGCGAACGCCCTGGTCGCCCTGGCCGTGCTGGACCTCGTGGGGGTGGCGCCGGGCGTCGCGGCCCCGCGGTTCGCGCAGCTCCAGGTGCCCGGCCGGATGCAGCGGGTCGACGCCGGACAGGAGTTCCTCGCCGTCGTCGACTACGCGCACAAGCCCGCCGCCGTCTCCGCCCTGCTCGACGCGCTCAAGGCCCAGCAGCCCTCCGGGAAGCTGATCACGGTGCTCGGCTGCGGCGGCGACCGCGACACGGGCAAGCGGCCGATGATGGGCGCCGCCGCGGCCGCGCGCTCCGACATCCTGATCGTCACGGACGACAACCCGCGCACCGAGGACCCCGCGGAGATCCGCGCGGCCATGCTCGCGGGGGCGGAGACTGCGACACCACGCGGGGACATCGTCGAGATCGGCGACCGGCGCGCCGCGATCATCGCCGCGGTCGAGCTGGCGAAACCCGGGGACGTGGTGGTCGTTGCGGGTAAGGGGCACGAGACCGGCCAGGAGATCCACGGGGTCAAGCACCCGTTCGACGACGCTGCCGTACTGCGAGCCGAACTCGACCGGGCCATCAGCGAGAGGCAGGACACGTGATCGAGATGCGGCTGGCCGAGGTCGCCGCCGTGACCGGGGGTGCGCTGCACCGCGCGACGGGCGACGAGCTCGTCTCCTCGGTGGAGTTCGACTCCCGCAGGGCGGGTCCGGGCGCGCTGTTCCTCGCCCTGCCCGGGGAGCGCGCGGACGGGCACGACTTCGCGGCCGCGGCGGTAGCGGCCGGGGCGTCGGCGGTGCTGGCCGGGCGCGAGGTGGACGCCCCCGCCGTGATCGCCCCCGCGGGCGGTTCGTACGCGGGCACGGACCTGGGCGCGGCGGACCCGGACGGCACCGGCGCCGCGGTCCTCACCGCGCTCGGGAAGCTCGCCCGCCACTCCGTGACGAACCTGCCCGGCCTCGCGGTCGTGGGCGTCACGGGCAGCTCGGGCAAGACCTCGACGAAGGACCTGATCGCCGCGGTGCTCGCCCCGCTGGGGGAGACGGTCGCGCCGCCCGGCTCGTTCAACAACGAGCTCGGCCACCCCTGGACCGCGCTGCGCGCCGGTGAGAGCACCCGCCACCTGGTCCTGGAGCTCTCCGCCCGCGGCCCCGGGCACATCGCCCGGCTGTGCGCGATCGCGCCGCCGCGGATCGGGGTGGTGCTCAACGTCGGCTCCGCGCACGTCGGCGAGTTCGGCTCGCCCGAGGCGATCGCGCAGGCCAAGGGCGAGCTCGTCGAGGCCCTCCCGGCCGACGGGGTCGCCGTCCTGAACCTGGACGATCTCCGGGTCGCCGCGATGGCGGGCCGGACCGCGGCGCGGGTCGTCGGTGTCTCGGCCGCCGGTGCGGCCGGTGCCGCGGTGCTCGCCCGCGATGTCGCGCTGACCGCAGGCCGCGCGTCGTTCACGCTGGTCACGCCGGTCGGCGAGGCCCTGGTGAGCCTGCAGCTGGTGGGGGAGCACCACGTCGGCAACGCCCTGTCCGCCGCCGCGGTCGCCCTGGAGCTGGGGGGCACGCCGGCCGGGATCGCCGAGGCCCTGTCCGGGGCCGGTGCCGCGAGCCGCTGGCGGATGGAGGTCACCGAGCGCCCCGACGGCGTCACCGTGGTCAACGACGCCTACAACGCCAATCCCGAGTCCATGACGGCCGCCCTCCGGGCGCTGCACGCGATCGCGGGAGGGACGCGCCGCACCTGGGCGGTCCTCGGCCCGATGGCGGAGCTGGGCGACACCGCCCCGGCCGCCCACGCCCGGGTCGCGCAGCTCGTCGCGGACCTCGGCACCACCCGCTTCGTCACCGTCGGCACCGACCTCTACCCCGACCCCACCCCCGCGAGTCGGCACATTCCGGAGCATGAAACACACGTTCACGACGTCGACGCGGCGGTCACCCTGCTCCGCGCCGAGCTCGAACCCGGAGACGTCGTGCTCGTCAAGGCCTCCCGGTCCGCGGGCCTGGACCGCCTCGCCGCCGAGCTGATCGCGCAGGAGCTGGTCTCGAAGTGAGAGGCATCTTCGTCGCGGCCGGGGTGGCCCTGGCCATCTCGATCCTGCTCACCCCCTATCTGATCCGCTTCTTCGCCCGGCAGGGCTTCGGCCAGGAGATCCGCGCCGACGGCCCGAAGAGCCACCAGACCAAGCGCGGCACCCCGACCATGGGTGGCGTCGCGATCCTGTTGGCGATCTGGGTCGGGTACCTGGTCGCGCACCTGATGACCGGCGAGCCGCTGTCCGCGTCCGCGCTGCTGGTGCTGTTCCTGACCACGGCGCTGGGCGTCGTCGGGTTCGTTGACGACTTCCTCAAGCTCCGCCGCCGCCGCAACCTCGGCCTGAACAAGACCTCGAAGCTGATCGGGCAGGTCCTCACCGCCACGATCTTCGGCATCCTGGCCCTGCGCTTCGTGAGCTCGCGAAACCTCACGCCGGCCTCGGAGAACCTGTCGTTCGTCCGGGACATCGCGGTCATCAGCTTCGGTGCGGTCGGGTTCGTGCTGTTCTGCAACCTGGTCATCGGGGCCTGGTCCAACGGCGTCAACCTGACCGACGGGCTCGACGGGCTGGCCGCGGGCACCTCCGCTCTGGTCCTGGCGAGCTACGTGATCATCGGCTTCTGGCAGTTCCGCAACAGCTGCAGCCTCGCCGCGGCCGCCGGCTGCTACGAGGTGCGGGACCCGCTCGACGTCGCCATCGTCGCCGCCGCCGCGATGGGCGGCTGCATCGGCTTCCTCTGGTGGAACGCCGCCCCCGCCCGCATCTTCATGGGCGACACCGGCTCGCTCGCGCTCGGCGGGCTGCTCGCGGGGCTCTCGATCGTCACCAAGACCGAGCTGCTGCTGCTGGTCATCGGCGGTGTGTTCGTGGTCGAGACCCTGTCGGTCGCCCTGCAGATCCTGGTCTTCCGCACCACCCGGCGCCGCCTGTTCCGGATGGCGCCCTTCCACCACCACTTCGAGCTGGCCGGCTGGGCCGAGACCACGGTGATCATCCGGTTCTGGCTGCTCGCGGGCATCTGCGCGGCCCTGGGCCTGGGGATCTTCTACTCCGAGTGGCTCGCCGCCTCCTCGGGCCTGTGACCGCCGAGATGAACGTGAGCCACGTTCGCACCGCCGCCGATGTGGCTTGGGTTCCTCTCGACACCGAGGTGGGCGTGCTGCCGGCCGCCGGCGCCGGGGGTGCCCGGTGAAGGGCCGCACCGTGCTGGTCGCGGGGGCCGGGGTCTCCGGGCTCGCGGCCGCCGGGGTGCTGGTCGCCGAGGGCGCCCGCGTGCTCGTGTCCGACGACCGGGCGGAGGCCCTGGAGAGCCTCCCCGCCGGCGCGGAACCCGCGGAGGGCCTCCCGGAGGGCGTGGATCTCGTCGTCACCGGACCCGGCCGCCGCCCGGACCATCCCCTGGTCGCGGAGGCCGCGGCCCGCGGCGTCGAGGTGATCGGCGAGCCGGAGCTGGCCTGGCGGCTCGGCGCGGCCCGCCCGACCCCGCCGGCCTGGCTCGTGGTCACCGGCACCAACGGCAAGACCACGACGACGGGCATGCTCGCCTCGATCCTGACCGCGGCCGGGCTCGACGCCGTGGCCTGCGGGAACATCGGCTATCCCGTGGTCAGCGCGGTCGCGGCGGGCCACGCGGTGCTGGCGGTGGAGCTGTCGAGCTTCCAGCTGCACTGGTCGCCGTCGATCCGCCCCGCGGCGGGCCTGGTCCTCAACATCGCGGAGGACCACCTCGACTGGCACGGCAGCCTCGAGGCCTACGCCCGGGCCAAGGCCCGCGCCCTGGTCGGCGAGGTCGCGATCGCGGGTGTCGACGACGAGATCGCCGCCCGGCTCCTCGACGAGTCCCCCGCCCGTCACACGGTCGGCATCACCCTCGGCGCCCCCGCGCGCGGCCAGCTCGGCATCGAGCACGGTCAGCTCGTCGACCGCGCCTTCCCGTTTGCCGGACCGCCCGAGACCGGCGCGTCCCCCACCCCCGCGAGTCGGCACATTCGGGAGCCTGAAACACACATCCACGACGACGGGACCGTGCTCGCCGAGGCCGCCGGGATCCGGCCGGCCGGGCCCCCCGGGCTGATCGACGCCCTCGGGGCCGCGGCGCTCGCGCGGGCCCACGGGGTAGGCGCCGAGGCCGTCCGCGCCGGGTTGGCGGAGTTCACGCCCGGGGCCCACCGGAGCACCCCGGTCGGGACGGTCGCGGGCGTCACCTACGTCGACGACTCCAAGGCCACGAACCCCCACGCCGCGGACGCCGCCCTGGCCGCCCAGCCGGCCGGCCGGATCGTGTGGATCGCCGGGGGGCTGCTCAAGGGCGCCCGGATCGACGACCTGGTGGCCCGGCACGCGGACCGGCTGCGGGGGGTGGTCGTGATCGGCACCGAGCGGGTGGAGATCGCCGACGCTCTCGCGCGACACGCCCCCGAGGTCCCCACCTCGGAGGTCACCGAGGGCGACGATGAGGTCATGTCCTCCGCCGTCCGCCGTGCCGCCCAGCTCGCCCGACCGGGGGACGTCGTGCTCCTGGCGCCCGCGGCGGCGTCGATGGACCAGTTCCGGGACTACGCCCACCGCGGGCAGGCCTTCGCCTCGGCCGTCCACGACCTCGAGGCGGCCCACGACCTCGGGGCGGCCCACGACCTCGACGCGGCCCGGGAGCTCGAGGCGGTCCGGGCACCGGGGGAGGGCCGCTGATGGCCACCCCCACCCGCCCCCGAGGCACGAACGGAAAGAGCGCCAGGACCACCAGGACCAGGCCGGCGCGCGCCGACCGGATCAGCCCCGCCCGCGCCGCGGTCGGTCGCGCCGTCGGTGCGCTGCAGGCCTGGCTGCGCCGCCCCCTGACCTCCCTGCACCTGATCCTGGGAGTCTTCGGGCTGCTGACGATCTTCGGCCTGGTCATGGTGCTCTCGGCGAGCTCGGTGGAGTCGTACTCGTCGGGCGGCTCGTCGTACTCGGTGTTCATCCGCCAGCTCATGTTCTGCCTCGGTGGCCTCGTGCTGTTCTGGATCGGCCTGCGGATCCCACCCCGGCGGATGCGCGCGCTCGCGCCGTTCCTGCTGCTCATCGGCATCGTGGCGCTGGTCGCGGTGCTGGTGCCGGGCGTCGGTGTGGTGCGCAACGGCTCGCGGTCCTGGTTCGCGGTCGGCTCGTTCTCGCTGCAGCCCTCCGAGGGTGTCAAGGTGGCGCTCACGCTGTGGGGCGCGCACGTGCTGGTCGCCCGCCGCAACGTGATGCACCGCTGGAAGCACGCGCTGAACCCGCTGGTCCCGGTCACGCTGCTGGTCCTCACGCTGCTGGTCCTCGAACCCGACCTGGGCATGACGATCTCGGTCGGCATCGTCATGATCGCGCTGCTCTGGTTCGGCGGCGCCCCGATGAAGCTGCTGGCCGCGATCTCGGCCGGCGGGCTCGCCGGCGCGGTCATCCTCGGCCTCACGGCCGGGTACCGGGTCGCCCGGATCACCAGCTTCCTGCAGTCGGACACGACCGACCCGCTCGGCCCCGGCTACCAGGCCACCCAGGCCCTCTACTCGCTGGCGGACGGCGGGCTGTTCGGCGTCGGGCTCGGCCAGGGCCGGGCCAAGTGGGACTACCTGCCCAACGCGCACAACGACTTCATCTTCGCGATCATCGGCGAGGAGCTCGGGCTGGTCGGGGCGCTCGCCGTCCTGGCGCTGTTCGCCGCGCTGGCCTACACGGGCCTGCGGATCGCGCGGCGCAGCTCCGACCCCTGGCTGCGGCTGGTGACCGCGGCGTCGACGACCTGGCTGGTCGCGCAGGCGTCGATCAACATCGGGTACGTGGTCGGCCTGCTCCCGGTCACCGGGCTGCAGCTGCCCCTGATCTCCTCCGGAGGAACGTCGCTGGTGGTCACCATGTTCGTGTTCGGCATGCTGACGAACGCGGCGCGGCACGAGCCCGAGGCCGTCGCCGCCCTGCAGAAGCACGGCCAGGGCCGCATCGCCACGCTCCTGCGGCTGCCGCTGCCGGTGCCCTACAAGGCACCGGCGCCGCCCCAGCAGCGGAGCGTGCGGAGATGAGTCTCAGTGTCGTCGTCGCCGGCGGGGGGACCGCGGGCCACATCGAGCCCGCCCTCGCCTTCGCCGACGCCGTCCGCCGCCTGCGCCCGGACGCCGTCGTCACCGCCCTGGGCACGGAGAAGGGCCTCGACACCCGGCTCATCCCGGCCCGCGGGTACGCCCTCGAGCTGATCCTGCCGGTCCCGCTCCCGCGGAAACCGAGTGCGGACCTGCTGCGGCTCCCGGGCAAGGTGCGCAGCGCGGTCTCGCGGGTGCGGGAGGTGCTCACGAAGGTCGACGCGGACGTCGTCGTCGGCTTCGGAGGGTACGTCGCCCTGCCCGCCTACCTGGGCGCCCGCGGCCGGGTGCCGATCGTGGTCCACGAGGCCAACGCCCGCGCCGGGCTCGCCAACAAGATCGGCGCGCGGTTCGCCGCCAAGGTCGTCGCGGCGGTCCCCGGCAGCGGGCTGGCCGGCGCCGAGGTGCTCGGCATCCCGCTGCGCCACGCCGTGACCACGCTGGACCGGGCCGCGCTGCGTGCCGAGGCCCGGCAGAAGCACGGCCTGCCCGCCGACGGCCCCGTGCTGCTCGTGTTCGGCGGGTCGCAGGGCGCGCGCTCGCTCAACACCGCGCTCGGCCAGGCGCTGCCCGGGCTGGAGCACGAGGGCATCGCGGTGCTCCACGCGCACGGCCCGGCCAACGAGCCGGCCGGCTCCAGCCGGGGCTCTGCCGATGCGCCCACCGCTGCCGCGTCGGGCTCCGCCGATGCGCCCACCGCTGCCGCGTCGGGCTCCGCCGATGCCGCGTCGGGCTACGTCCCGTTGCCCTACATCGACGACATGCACCTCGCCTACGCCGCCGCGGACGCGGTGCTCTGCCGGGCCGGCGCGATGACCGTCGCCGAGGTCTCCGCGGTGGGGCTGCCGGCGCTGTACGTGCCGCTCCCGATCGGCAACGGCGAGCAGGCGCTCAACGCCGCCCCTGTCGTCGCGGCCGGTGGTGGCGCCCTGGTGCCGGACGCCGAGCTCACCGGGGACCGCGTGCTCACCGAGCTGGTCCCGTGGCTGAAGGACCCGGAGAGGCTGGCCGCGATGGGCGCCGCGGCCCGGGCCTCGGGCCACGCGGATGCCGACGAGCGGCTGGCGAACGTCGTGTTCGGAGTGGTGGACCGGTGACCGTTCCGATCCTCGGGTCACGCGTGCACCTCGTCGGCATCGGCGGCGCCGGCATGAGCGGGATCGCCCGGATCCTGCTGGCCCGCGGCGTGGCCGTGTCGGGGTCCGACGCCAAGGACTCCCGCACCGTCCTCGCCCTGAAGGCACTCGGCGCGCACATCGCCGTCGGGCACGCCGCCGAGAACCTCGACCAGCTCGACGGCCCGCCCGTCGTGGTCGTGTCCACCGCGATCCGCCAGGGCAATCCCGAGCTGGTCGCGGCCCGCGAGCGGGGTCTCGACGTCGTGCACCGCGCCCAGGCCCTCGCCGCCCTGACCCAGGGCTACCGGGTCGGCGCGGTCGCGGGCACCCACGGCAAGACCTCCACGACGTCGATGCTCACGGTCGCGCTGCAGCACTGCGGCACCGATCCGTCGTTCGCGATCGGCGGGGACCTGACGGTCACCGGTGCGGGCGCGCACCACGGCGAGGGCGACCTGTTCGTGGTCGAGGCGGACGAGTCCGACGGCTCGTTCACCGCGTACGCGCCTCAGGTCGCCGTCGTCACCAACGTCGAACCGGACCATCTCGACCACCACGGCGACGAGGCCGCCTACCGGGCCGTGTTCGAGGAGTTCCTCGGCCGGATCGCGCCCGGCGGCACGCTCGTGAGCTGCGCGGACGACCCCGGTGCCGAGGCGCTGGCCGCCGTCGCCGAGGGCCGCGGGATCACGGTCCGGCGCTACGGCCGCACGGGTTCGGACGCGACGCTGCTCGACTTCCGGCCCGACGGCGCCGGCTCCCGTGTGGTCGCCCGCTACGGCGGCGTCGAGATCGCGCTGCGGCTCGCCGTCCCCGGCGAGCACATGGCGCTCAACGCCCTCGGCGCGCTGCTCGCGGGCGTCGAGCTCGGCGCCCCGGTGGACTGCCTGCTGTCCGGGCTCGCCGCCTTCGACGGGGTGCGGCGCCGGTTCGAGTACAAGGGCCGGGCCGGGGGAGTGGCCGTCTACGACGACTACGCCCACCACCCCACCGAGGTCGCCGCCACCCTGCGCGCCGCCCGCGAGGTGCAGGCCGGCGGCCGGGTGCTGGTCGCCTTCCAGCCGCACCTCTACTCCCGCACCCGCACCTTCGCAGACGACTTCGGCCGGGCCCTCGCCCTGGCGGACGAGATCGTGGTGCTCGACGTCTACGGCGCCCGCGAGGACCCGCAGCCCGGCGTGACCGGTGCGCTGGTCGCGGACGCCGTCCCGCTGCCGGACGAGCGGGTGCACTTCGTGCCCGCCTGGGGGGACGTGCCGCGGGTGCTGGCCGGCCTGGCCCGCCCCGGCGACCTGGTGATCACGATGGGGGCCGGGGACGTGACCGTCCTGGGTCCGGAGATCCTCCTGGAGCTGGACAAGGCGGCCGACGCGTGACGCGCCCGTCCGGTCCCCGCACCGCCCGCCCGGCCACGACGGCGGCCGAGCGGGCCCGCCGCATCCGTGCCGAGCGCACGGAGAAGCTGGGCTCGTCGGGGAAGGGCGAGAAGGCGGACCGGACGGACGGGACCGGGCAGGACCGGAACGGGAAGGCCTGGGCCACCCGGGCGCGGACCTCCCAGGCGCGGGCCGGCAAGGACCGCACCGGGAACGGGACCGTGACGGACCGGGCCCGGGGCCGCGGGAAGTCCTCGGACGAGCCGCCGGAGACCCCGAAGCGCCCGCTCGACAAGCGCTTCACCCGCCGGCGCCGCATCGCGCTGCTCGTCGTCGTGCTCGCCCTGCTGGGCGCACTGGCCACCGGCGCGTACGCGCTGCTGTTCTGGTCGGGCCTGGCGGACGTCGAGGACGTGCAGGTCAGCGGCACGCTGTCGGTCTCCCGGGACGAGGTGCTGTCGGCCGCGGCCGTGCAGACCGGGGGCCCGCTCGCGGCCGTGGACACCAAGGCGATCGCGGACCGCGTCGCCGACGTGACCGGTGTCGGTGCGGTCGTGGTGAGCCGGAACTGGCCGCACACCGTCGCGATCGCCGTCACCGAGCGGGTCGCGGTGGCGCTCGCGCGCGGCCCCCAGGGCCTGACCCTGGTCGACGCGAAGGGTGTGGCCTACCAGCCGGCCCCGCAGGTCCCCCCGGTGCTGCCGGTGCTCGGGTTCGGTGCGGTCGGTCCGGACGATCCCGCCACGAAGGCGGCGCTGTCGGTCCTCGCCGCCCTGCCGGACACCCTGCGGCCCCAGGTGACCACCATCGACGTCGACACCAGCGTGGGTGCCCCCACGGTCCGGCTCGGGCTGGGTGACCGGCAGGTCCTCTTCGGCAGCCCGGACCGCGCGGACAAGAAGGTGGCGGTGCTCGTGCCGCTGTTGACCCAGAAGGGCGAGACGTTCGACGTCTCCAGCCCGGAACTGCCCACCATCACGCGATAACGGCGTCATTGTTGCAGGGCGTCAGCGAGCGGTCACGGATCGGTCACGGCGGCCAGGAACACCTGATCGAGGTGTTGCCGACGTGCGGCGCGCCTGCTGGACCGTGCACCCGGTCGGACCTAGCGTTCGACGGCGAACGGCCCGGACAGACCGCTGTACGGAGTCGACCCGGACCCGAAGCTAACGAGAGGTGCCGCTCATGACGCCCCCGCACAACTACCTGGCCGTGATCAAGGTCGTCGGCATCGGTGGCGGCGGCGTGAACGCCGTCAACCGCATGATCGAGGTCGGCCTCAAGGGCGTCGAGTTCATCGCGGTGAACACCGATGCCCAGGCCCTGCTCATGTCCGACGCGGACGTGAAGCTCGACATCGGCCGCGAGCTCACCCGCGGCCTCGGCGCCGGCGCCAATCCCGACGTGGGCCGCAAGGCGGCCGAGGACCACCGCGAGGAGATCGAGGAGGTCCTCAAGGGGGCCGACATGGTCTTCGTGACGGCGGGCGAGGGCGGTGGCACCGGGACCGGCGGCGCGCCGGTCGTCGCGTCGATCGCGCGCAAGCTCGGTGCCCTGACCATCGGCGTCGTGACCCGCCCGTTCACCTTCGAGGGCCGCCGCCGCGCGGGCCAGGCGGAGGACGGCATCACGCAGCTGCGCAACGAGTGCGACACCCTGATCGTCATCCCGAACGACCGGCTGCTGCAGCTGGGCGACGTCGGCGTCTCGCTGATGGACGCCTTCCGCTCGGCCGACGAGGTGCTCCTCTCCGGTGTCCAGGGCATCACGAACCTGATCACCACCCCCGGCCTGATCAACCTCGACTTCGCGGACGTCAAGTCCGTGATGTCCGGGGCAGGCTCGGCTCTGATGGGAATAGGGTCGGCGCGCGGTGAGGGGCGCGCGGTGCAGGCGGCCGGCAAGGCGATCAACTCGCCGCTGCTGGAGGCGTCGATGGACGGCGCGCAGGGCGTGCTGCTGTCGATCGCGGGCGGCTCGGACCTCGGCCTCTTCGAGATCAACGAGGCCGCCTCGCTGGTCCAGGAGGCCGCGCACCCCGAGGCGAACATCATCTTCGGCACGGTGATCGACGACTCGCTCGGCGACGAGGTGCGCATCACGGTGATAGCAGCCGGCTTCGAGAGCGGCGGCCCCGCCCACAAGAAGATCGATCCCGTCGCGTTCCGGACGGGCGAGCCGGCCCGGACCGGGTCGGAGCCCGTGGCGTCGACCCCCGCACCGCCGGTGGCCCCGACCCCGCAGCCCGCCGCCCAGGCCGCCCCGCCCGCGGAGAGCAACGGACACGGCACGAACCACGGTGCGACCGCGAACCAGAACGGCACCCTGCCCCCGGTCGCGCCCTACTCGCCCCCGGCGCCCCGGCGCCCGGAGGCCGAGCACCAGAACCCGGCGATGAGCGGCCTCGGCGGCGAGCTCACCGCGGAGACGGCCACCGCCACCGCGGTGGCGACCGGCATCCCCGCCGGCACGGAGCAGGTCACGGAGCTCGACGACGACGTCGACGTCCCCCCGTTCATGCGCCGCTGACCCGTAGCCACAACCCTGCCGACCTGCAGTGACG
>NZ_BAAAQK010000004.1:241358-436839 GCF_039531635.1 Pseudonocardia ailaonensis
GTGCGAGCGACTCGCACCGGGGCGCCGTTCTCGTGTCGGGCGGCGGATCCCTCCGGTGGGCCCGATGGATAGGGTCGCCGACGTGGCAGGTCTCCGGGTGCGGCGCGTCCTCACCACCCGCGCGGGCGGACGCTCCTCCGCCCCGTTCGACTCCTTCAACCTCTCCCGAGGCGTCGGGGACGATCCGGCGAACGTCGATGCCAACCGCTACCGCCTCACGCGCGAGCTCGGGCTGCGCGGCACCGTCTTCCTCCACCAGGTGCACGGCACGCGGGTCGCGACCGTCGAGGAGCCGCCGAGACGCAGCGCGCCGGACATCGCGGAGACCGACGCCGTCGTCACCGCGAGCCCCGGCATCGGCCTGGCGGTCCTCGCCGCCGACTGCACTCCCGTGCTGCTCTCCGATTCCCGCGCCGGCGTGATCGGCGCGGCCCACGCGGGCCGGGTCGGGGCGGCGGACGGCGTCGTCCCGGCGACCGTCGCGGCGATGCAGGATCTCGGGGCGCAGCTCGCGGACATCGAGGTGCTGCTCGGGCCGGCCGTCTGCGGGCTCTGCTACGAGGTCCCCGCCGCCATGCGTGCCGAGGTCGACGCCCGGCTGCCCGGCAGCGCCGCCACCACCCGGTCCCGCACCCCGTCCCTGGACGTCCGTGCGGGCCTGTACCGGCAGCTCCGCGACCTCGGGGTGACGAAGGTGGGTGCGGACCCCCGCTGCACCTACGAGTCCCGGGAGCTGTTCAGCCACCGCCGGGACGGCCCCCGTACCGGACGCCTCGCCGGCGTGGTCTGGCTCGACGCGAGCTGAAGATCCTTCCGGTCGTCACTCCAGCGTCGCCCGCCCGCGCCCACGTCACGCTCGGATCGATCACGGTCGCGGTGATCGTTGTGGGGGTGACAGGAGCGCGATGCCACCCGTACCCCGGTCCCGCTCGCGGCGATCATGGGCGCGCTTCCGCGCGAGAGTGACCTCACCGCTGCGTGCGCGACCCCTGCGTCACGCTCGTGGGGATCATGAGCCCGGTGATCGGTGCGAGGGTCACGTGGGTGAGGACGCGGCAGCGCTGCTGTCGCACTCGGATCGATCACGGGTCGGACTACCGCCGCGCGGCGGGGCGGATGGTGCGCGGCCGCTTCCGTAGGGTCGGATCCCGTGAGTGCCACCCCCGAACGCCGTGCCGAGCTCGAGACGCGCCTCGCGCAGGTGCGGGAACGGCTCGCGGCGGCCTGCGCCGCGGCCGGCCGGGGGGCCGACGAGGTCGAGCTCATGGCCGTCACCAAGTACATGCCGGCGACGGACGTGGCGGCGCTCGCGGACCTCGGGGTACGGGCGTTCGGCGAGAGCCGGGCGCAGGAGGCGGCCGCCAAGGCCGAGGAGCTCGGGGACGCCCGGATCCGCTGGAACTTCATCGGCGGGCTGCAGCGGAACAAGGCGCGGCTGGTGGTCCCGTGGGTGACACGGGTCGAGAGCGTCGACTCGCCCCGGCTGGCCGCGGCGCTCGACAGGACGGTGCTCCAGGCGCTCGACGCGGGGGAGCGCACGGCGCCGCTGGACGTCCTGGTCCAGTACAGCGTCGACGGTGACCCGGCCCGCGGCGGCGTGCCGGCGGACGGCCTACTCGACCTCGCGTCGCAGGTCACGCAGGCGCGCGGGCTCGTCCTCCGGGGGTTGATGAGCGTGGCCCCTCTGGGTGCGGACGCCGAGAGGGCGTTTGCGGCGATCGAGGCGGCGGGTAATCGGCTGCGCGCCGAGCACCCCGACGCCGCGGTCCTGTCGGCCGGGATGAGCGGCGACCTGGAGGTGGCGATCCGTCACGGTTCGACGGTCGCGCGTGTCGGAACGGCCCTTGTGGGGGACCGGCGGTTAACCTCCCGGTGATCGGTCCTCCGCGGGGGCGGTGGGCCGGATCGATCGCGACGATTGGGGCGACGGATGAGCGCGATGTACCGGCTCAAGGCCTACTTCGGCATGGTGCCCGCCGAGGAGATGGACTACGCCGACGAGCCGGAGTCCTTCGCCGATCCGCGCCGCGCGCGCACCGTGGGGGCCGCCGTCCGCGAGCGGGACGACCGCTGGTCGGACCCGGACGACCGCTTCGACGACGGGTTGGCAACCCGTGACGACTACAGCGAGTACGAAAACGCCCGTGGATCGCGTCTCTCCGCGTCCGACGACCGTTCCGCCGCGGACTGGAATCGCCGGTCGCCGCGCGAAGGCGCCCGCCCGGCGCGGGTTCCGGCGGCCGCTCTGCGCACCTCGGGGGGCATGTCGGCCGGTCTCGGCGGCGGTTCCGGCATCTCGGCGCCGACCGTCCGCGGGGCCCTCGCGGTGAACCGGGACGAGCCGGTCCTGAGGCCCGCCCCGGAGCCGGTCGCGCCCGCCGCGCTGCCCGAGCAGCGCGACCGCGGGGCCATGGCGCTCTCGCGCATCACGACACTGCAGCCGAAGAGCTTCACCGAGGCCCGCACGATCGGCGAGCGCTTCCGCGACGGCATCCCGGTGATCATGAACCTGACCGAGCTCGACGAGGCCGCCGCACGGCGCCTGGTGGACTTCGCCGCAGGTCTGGCCTTCGCGTTGCGCGGCGACATCGACAAGGTGACCAGCCGGGTGTTCCTTCTCACCCCGGCTGACGTCGAGGTCTCGGCGGACGACGCGCGGAGGCTCGCAGAGCGGGGCCTCTTCCGTCAGGATTGAGCACGTGCCGATCGCCGTGCAGTTCGTGATCTATTACATCCTGTTCCTCTTCTGGCTCCTGCTCGTCGCGCGGATCGTGGTCGAGCTGGTGCACTCGTTCGCCCGCGAGTGGGTGCCGGGTGGGCGGCCGGCCGCGGCGCTCGAGATGGTGTTCAGCGTCACCGACCCGCCCGTGAAGTTGTTGCGGAGAGTGATCCCCGTCGTCCGCATCGGCGGCGTCGGACTGGACCTCTCGATTATGGTTCTCCTCCTGGTGGTGTTCATACTGATGAGCGTTGCCAGACCGGTGTGAGCCCCAGTCACCCGGTTTTGCCGCCGAGGAGTGCATGAGGTGATCCGATGCCGCTGACACCAGCCGACGTTCACAACGTCGCGTTCAGCAAGCCCCCGATCGGTAAGCGGGGTTACAACGAGGACGAGGTCGACGCGTTCCTCGACCTGGTCGAGGCCGAGCTGGCCCGACTGATCGAGGAGAACGACGACCTGCGCGAGCAGGTCTCGCAGCTCGAGCAGCGTCTCGGGAACGCCGAGGCGGACCTGGAGGAGGCGCGTTCGCGTCCCCAGCAGGCCGCCATGGCGCCGCCCCCGCCGCCGACGCAGCAGATGCGCCCGGTGGAGACCGCTCCGCCGCCCCGTCAGGTCGAGCCCCAGCGACCGATGGCCGCGATGAACGACGGCGGCGACATGGGCGGTGGGGACCACCACGTCCAGGCCGCCAAGGTCCTGGGCCTGGCCCAGGAGATGGCCGACCGGCTCACCGCCGAGGCCAAGAACGAGGCGGACTCGATGCTGGCGGACGCCCGCACCAAGTCCGAGCAGCTCCTGTCCGAGGCCCGGACCAAGTCCGACGGTCTCGTGAACGACGCCCGCGCCCGCGCCGAGACCATGCTCAACGACGCGCGGACCCGCGCCGAGACCCTCGAGCGGCAGAGCCGTGACAAGGCGTCGACGCTGGTCAGCGAGGCGGAGCGCAAGCAGACCGAGATCATCGGCACCATCACCCGCGACAAGTCGGTGCTGGAAAAGAAGATCGACGAGCTGCGGACCTTCGAGCGCGAGTACCGCACCCGGCTCAAGACCTATCTCGAGTCGCAGCTGCGTGACCTCGACGGGAGGGGCTCTGCGGCCCCGTCCGAGGCCCCCCGGGCGAACCCGAACGGCGGCTACGCGGCCACCGGGTACGGTCAGCGGGCCGACGCGGGCAGCTGACGCCCGCGTCCGAGAAGACCGGCGGGACTGAGCACCTCGGTGGCCGGGGCGCCCACACGGGCGCTCCGGAGCCGTACGGGCGACGCCCGCACCGCGACACCGCACACGGGGTGAATCGTGCTGCTGCTGGTACTCGTTCTCGTCCTGATCGCCTTCGGCCTGCTGGTGGTGGCGCTGCTGACCGGCAGCGTCCTCTGGGCCTGGGTGTCGGTCGCCGTCTCCGTGGCGGCTGCCGCGTCGCTGCTCGTCGACTGGCTGCAACGCCGGTCGGCGGTCAAGGCGGGCTCCGGCGCCGAGCCGCAGGCCCAGGCCTCGCCGCCACCGTCCGGGCCGCTCCCGACCGGTGGGGGCGCACCGGGTGCACCGCCTTACGGCGGCTACCGCGGCCTGGCTGACATCGAGCCGGTGACCGAGGTGCTCCCGGTCGTCGGGGGCGCCGCGGGTGCTCCCGCACCGGCGGTCCCGGCTGCTGCGGCGCCTGCTGCCGAGGAGGCCCCGTCGTCCGCGTCGGACGCCGAGGCGACCTCCGTCATGCCCCGGCTCGGACCGTCCGGCTCAGACGGGCAACCGCCCGGCGCTACGGAGAGCGACACTCGATCGAGCGAATCTTCGTCACACACAGTGACGAGTGACCATGATCATAACAACCTCGGCGGGCGGGTCGAGTCCTCCTCGCCGAAGGGTGCCGCGCTCTTCGCGGCCGGAGCCGGCGCAGTCGCGGCCGGAGCCGGTGCGGTGGCGGCCGGCGGGCAGCACGACCACGAGCACGACAGCGCACGGGACGCAGCGCCGGCGGAGGCGCCGGAGCGCCCGTCGGCGGACAAGAGCGACGCGAAGGCGGACGGCACCCCCGCGGGGGTCGCCACCGCCGCCGCGTCCGGCACCACCCCCGAGACGGCCGGTACCACCGGATCCGGCGGGGCGGGCGGCTCGGCGGCAGCCGGCCCGGCCGGGGACGGTGGTGCCGGCGACCTCGCCCTCGAGGCGAAGTCCGGTGCCCCTGCATCCGCAGGGTCCGCAGGGCCCGCGAGCTCCTCGGTCTCCGCAGCGGCCGAGGAGCCCGCGGGCTCACCCGCACAGCCCGGTGGAGACGCCGAGCGCACCACGGCGGTCGCCGCCGCGGTGTCCGGGCCGCGGGGATCCGACGCTTCCGGTTCCGAGGACGCGGCCGACCGGGCCGGCGGCAGGGGCACGGTCGGGGGCACGGGCGGGGGCACGGACGAGAGCGCCGACGAGAGCGAGGCCCACGCCGTCCCGGGCCGGGGCGACAACGGCAGGCCCGCCGCCGACGGGCAGTCCGGGAACGGGTCCGGCCCGGCGCAGGCCGAGCAGCCGGCCGCCACGGCCTCGGGAGTCCCGCAGGCCGGAGCCGCGTCGGCCCCCGGGTCCCTGGACGGCCCGACCGTCGCCACGACCGCGGCCGGCGCCGCGGCAGCCGGAGCGGCGAGTGCCGCGCAGCACCCCGACTCCGAGCGGGCCGACCAGCTGGGCCAGGCCTCGCAGGACCAGGGTCAGCCCGGCGGCTTCGCGCCCCCCGGCCCCCACGGCGAACCGCCGGAGGAGTCCCGGGACGCCGCCGCCGCGGCACTGGTCTCGGAGCTGGACGACGAGGTCGTCGTCGTCGACGAGCAGCCCCGCTACCACCTGGGCAGCTGCCGTTCGCTGCCCGGCCGCGCCGTGATCCCGCTCCCGGCCAAGGAGGCCGTCGAGCTGGGCTTCACCCCCTGCGGCTGGTGCACCCCGGACCGCACCCTGGCGAGCCGCCACCACAGCGCCGCCCGCTGACCCCACTCGCGTTATGGAGCCACAACTGTCGTTTCGAGGCCTCGAAACGACAGTTGTGGCTCCATAACGCGGAGATGGGGGCGGGAATATTCGGGCGCGGTCGCGCGCTACGCTTGCGCACACAGGCACCGATCCGGCCATCACCGGGGAGCCTCCGGAAGAAACCCCGTGCGAGCGGGGGAGTAGAGCCGGACGGGTGCGGCCCGTCAACGCCGCAGAACGAGAGGCCCGGGTGACCGGGCAAGCGGGGTGGTACCGCGGCTCGGCATGATCGAGTCGTCCCCGTGCAGGCACGAGCACACGCCGGCACGAGGAGCACACGATGAGCTACCCGCAGGTCCCCGCCCACCCGTCGTTCCCGAACCTGGAACGCGAGGTCCTCAAGACCTGGGAGGCCGACGACACGTTCGTCGCCTCCGTCGAGAACCGCCCGGCCGGCGAGAACGGCAGCAACGAGTTCGTCTTCTACGACGGCCCGCCCTTCGCCAACGGCCTCCCGCACTACGGCCACCTGCTCACGGGCTACGTCAAGGACGTCGTCCCGCGCTACCAGACCATGCGCGGCAAGCACGTCGAGCGCCGCTTCGGCTGGGACACCCACGGCCTGCCCGCCGAGGTCGAGGCCGAGCGCCAGCTCGGGATCACGCACAAGTCCGAGATCGTCGAGATGGGCATCGCGCAGTTCAACGAGGCCTGCAAGACCTCGGTGCTGCGCTACACCGGCGAGTGGCGGGACTACGTCACCCGCCAGGCCCGCTGGGTCGACTTCGACCACGACTACAAGACGCTCGACCTGGACTACATGGAATCCGTCATGTGGGCCTTCAAGACCTTGTGGGACAAGGGATTGGTCTACGCCGGGTTCCGCGTCATGTGGTACTGCTGGCGCTGCGAGACCCCGCTGTCGAACTCCGAGACCCGCCTCGACGACGTCTACCGCGAGCGCCAGGACCCGGCCGTCACGGTCGGTCTGCGGCTGCAGTCGGAGGACCCGGAGCTGAACGACGCGCTCGCCCTGATCTGGACGACGACGCCGTGGACGCTGCCGTCCAACCTCGCCATGGCCGTCAACGAGGGGGTCGAGTACTCCCTGCTGAGCGTCGAGGGGGAGAAGTACCTCCTCGCGTCCGCCCGCGTGGGCGCGTACGCCCGGGAGCTGGGCGAGGAGCCGCAGGTCCTGCGCACCTACGTCGGACGTGAGCTGCTCGGCACCCGCTACACCCCGCCGTTCGCCTTCTTCGAGGGCCGGGAGAACGCGCACCGGATCCTCGAGGCGGACTACGTCACCACCGAGGACGGCACCGGGATCGTCCACATCGCCCCCGCCTTCGGTGAGGAGGACAAGGTCGTCACGGACGCGGCGGGCATCGAGGCCGTCGTGCCCGTGGACTCGCGCGGCGAGTTCACCGTCGAGGTGCCGCCCTACGCCGGCCAGCAGGTGTTCGACGCGAACCCGGTGATCATCCGCGACATGAAGGCGGGCGCGGAGCACTTCCACGGCGTCCTGCTCCGCCACGAGACCTACGACCACCCGTACCCGCACTGCTGGCGCTGCGGCAACGCGCTCATCCAGCGCGCCGTCGACTCGTGGTTCGTCGCCGTGACGAGCTTCCGGGACCGGATGGTCGAGCTCAACCAGCAGATCAACTGGGTGCCCGGCAACATCAAGGACGGCCAGTTCGGCAAGTGGCTGGAGGGCGCCAAGGACTGGGGCATCTCCCGCAACCGCTTCTGGGGCAGCCCGATCCCGGTGTGGCAGAGCGACGACCCGCGCTACCCGCGCACGGACGTCTACGGCTCCCTCGACGAGCTCGAGCGCGACTTCGGCGTCCGGCTGACGGACCTGCACCGCCCGTACATCGACGAGCTCACGCGTCCCAACCCGGACGACCCCACGGGGCGTTCGACCATGCGCCGGGTCCCGGAGGTCCTGGACTGCTGGTTCGACAGCGGCTCGATGCCCTTCGCCCAGGTGCACTACCCCTTCGACCGTAACTCCTCGGGACACCCGAACCCGGGCCGAGACTGGTTCGAGCACCACTACCCGGGCGACTTCATCGTCGAGTACAACGGCCAGACCCGCGGCTGGTTCTACAACATGCACGTGCTGGCCACGGCGCTGTTCGACCGCCCGGCGTTCGAGAACTGCGTGGCGCACGGCATCGTGCTGGGCGACGACGGCGCGAAGATGTCGAAGTCCCTGCGCAACTACCCGGACGTCAACGAGGTCTTCGACCGCGACGGCTCCGACGCCATGCGGTGGTTCCTCATGGCGAGCCCGATCCTGCGCGGCGGGAACCTGATCGTCACCGAGCAGGGCATCCGCGAGGGCGTCCGGCAGGCGATCCTGCCGCTGTGGAACACCTGGTACTTCCTGTCGCTCTACGCCGGGGCGGCCGGGGTCACCGGGAAGACGTCGACGAGCAGCGCGAACGTCCTGGACCGGTACGTGCTGGCCAAGACGGCGGACCTGGTCGACGGCGTGACCACCGCGCTGGACACCTACGACATCGCCGGAGCCTGCGAGCAGATCCGCGACCACGCCGAGGTGCTCACCAACTGGTACGTCCGGCGCTCCCGGGACCGCTTCTGGGCGGGCGACCAGGAGGCGATCGACACCCTGCACACGGTGCTGGAGGTGACCGCCCGGGTCGCGGCGCCGCTGCTGCCGCTCACCATGGAGCAGCTGTGGCAGGGCCTCACGGGCGGCCGCTCGGTGCATCTGACCGACTGGCCGTCGGCCGAGGAGCTTCCCCACGACGCGGCACTGGTCAGCGCCATGGACCGGGTCCGCCAGGTGGCGAGCGCGGGCCTGTCCCTGCGCAAGGCGCGCAAGCTGCGCGTCCGGCTCCCGCTCGCGTCGATGACGGTCGCGGCCTCGGACGCGGACACCCTCGCGCCCTTCGCCGACGTGCTCCGGGACGAGGTGAACGTCAAGGAGGTCGTGCTGACCACGGACGTCTCGACCTACGGCGAGTTCGAGCTGACCGTCAACGCCCGCGCCTGCGGCCCGCGCCTGGGCAAGGAGACCCAGACCGCGATCAAGGCCGTCAAGGCGGGGGACTGGAAGGCCAACCCGGACGGCACCGTCACGGCGGGCGGGATCACGCTGGTCGAGGGCGAGTTCTCCGAGCGCCTGCAGGCGGCGGACCCGCAGTCCACCGGTGCCCTCCCCGGCAACTCGGGCCTGGTCGTCCTGGACACCGAGGTCACCCCGGAGCTCGGCGCCGAGGGCACCGCCCGCGACGTCGTCCGCGTGGTCCAGCAGGCCCGCCGCGACGCCGGCCTCGACGTGAGCGACCGCATCACCCTCACGATCTCGGCCCCGTCGGCGGTCGAGGCGGCCATCCGCACCCACGAGCAGTTCGTCGCCGCCGAGGTCCTCGCGACCACCGTGAACCACGGCGAGTCGTCGGGCGAGACGGGCTCCGTGATCGACCCCGACGGCAGGCCCGCCGAGGTCACCGTCACCATCACCAAGGCCTGAAACCCCGCGAGTCGGCACTTTCCGTAGGCCGAAACACACGCTGACGACGTGTCGGCAGCGTGTGTTTCAGGCTCCCGAAAGTGCCGACTCGCGGGTTCTCGTGCGCCCGGCGGCCGGTTCGCGGGCGCTCCCACCCGGCGGCGATAAGGTCGTCGCCGTGGGGAGTGCTGCCGAGCGGTGGGCCGGGTTGCAGTCGGGGCGGGGCATCCCGCCGGAGATCCTGGCGCAGGCGCCCCGCAGTCCCTGGGGACATGACCCGGCGGACTTCACCGCCCCCGACGTCCCCGCCGACACCCCCTCCCGCGACGCCGGCCTCGCCCTGCTGGGGGTCTCCGGCACCGTGATCGACGTCGGCTGCGGGGGTGGCGACGCCGCGTTCGCGCTGGTCGGGCCGCTGACCCACGCGACCGGGGTGGACGAGCAGGAGGACATGCTCGAGCTCTTCGAGACCGGTGCCGACATCCGCGGCCTGCCCGCCCGGACCGTCGCCGGCACCTGGCCGGAGGCCGCCGGGGAGGCCGGCGAGGCGGACGTCGTCGTCTCCCATCACGTGCTGCACAACGTGGTCGACCTGCCGCCGTTCCTCACCGCGCTCACCGAGGCGGCGAACCGGGGCGTCGTCGTCGAGATGCTGGCGGAGCACCCGATGGCCTGGCTCGACCCCCTGTGGGGCCGCTTCCACGACCTGCGCCGCCCCGAACCGGCCACTGTGGACGATGCCGTGGCCGTGCTCCGCGAGCTCGGCCTCGATCCCGAGGTGACGACCTGGGACCGGGAGCGCCGACACCCCCACGATCCGGTGTGGGTCACCCGCCGCCTCTGCCTGCCCGCCGAGCGGGAGCCCGAGGTCGCCGAGGCTCTGCGGGACGTCCCGCCCCGCACCGCACAGGCCGCCACCCTCGTCTGGAACCCCTGAAACCCCTTGTGCGCGTGGAACAATGCTCCAGCACTGTGCCACGCGCACGGAGGGCGTCAGAGGGGGCGGAGGGTGACGGTGCCGCCGCCCGTGACGGCGCGCAGGATCGACAGCGAGGCGGGGTCCTGCGGGACCGTGACCTTCCGGTCCCCGAAGCGGCCCGGCTCGGCGTCCACCCGGTAGGCCTGCGAGCCCGGGACCGCGAGGCTGACGTCGCCCACCGCCGTGACCGTCGCCGAGACCGAGTGGGGTGGGACGGTCAGCGTCAGGTCGACGTCACCGCTGATCGAGGCCACGGTGACCGATCCGCTCCGCAGACCGGCGCCCGTGATGTCGCCGTAGGTCGAGCGGGCCGTGACGTCGCCGCTCAGGCCGCTCAGCTCGACGTCGCCCAGGGCCTTGAGGGTGACCGGGCCGGTGAGGTCGCGGACCTTCAGCGAGCCGGCCCCCGCGTCGACGTCCACTGTGAACCCGGCCGGCACCGCGACGGTCCAGCCCACCCGGCAGCTCGCCGCCACCACACCGTCCCGGCAGCGCGAGGCCAGCCGCACGCCCGTGGCCGTCGACTCCCTGGTCAGGACGGGTTCGCGCAGCCCGTAGGCGGCGTCGGTGCGCACGTGGACGTCGCCGTCCGGGCTCGGGACGATCTCGACGTCGCCCTGGTCCGCGTCGAGCTCCAGCCGCGCGACCGCCGAGGTGAGGGTCCGGTCCTCGACGGAGCGGCCGTGGAAGGTCTCGGAGATCAGCTCCGAGACCCCGGCCGTCGCCACGGTGAGGACGAACAGCACGGCGAGGCCGATGAGCCAGGGACTACGGGTCCTCGTCACGACGCCTCCCCGATGCCCGACGACAGGTAGTGCAGCACCGCGAGCACGCGGCGATGGTCCGTGGTCCCAGCGGGCAGCGCGAGCTTGGCGAAAATGCTGGTCACGTGCTTCTCGACGGCACCCTCGCCCACGACGAGCGCCTCGGCGATCCCGGCGTTCGAGCGCCCCTCCGCCATCAGCGCGAGCACCTCGCGCTCCCGTGGCGTGAGCCCCGGATCGGGCCGCCGCGACCGCGCGAACAGCTGGGAGACGACCTCCGGGTCCAGCGCCGTGCCCCCTGCGGCGACGCGGTGGAGCGCCTCGACGAAGCTGTCGACGTCCGCCACCCGGTCCTTGAGCAGGTACCCGAGCCCGCGGGTGCGGCCGGCGAGCAGGTCGGTCGCGTACCGCTCCTCGACGTACTGCGACAGCACGAGCACCGCGACGGCGGGCCAGCGCTCGCGGATCACCAGCGCCGCCCGCAGTCCCTCGTCGGTGTGGGTCGGGGGCATCCGGACGTCGGCGACCACCACGTCCGGCGGGGCGTCCCCGACCGCGCGGAGCAGCTGCTCGCCGTCGGACACCGCGGCGACGACGTCGAACCCGGCCTCGGACAGGAGCCGCTCCAGACCGTGCCGGAGCAGCACCGAGTCCTCGGCGATCATCACGGTGCTCATCTCGCCTCCGCGGGAACGAGTGCGTCGGCGGGGCAGGTCATGCGGGGATCTCCACCGTCAGCACCGTCGGCCCCCCGACGGGGGAGTCCACCGACAGCTGACCGTCCACCCCGGACACCCGGTCCGCCAGTCCCCGCAGCCCGCTGCCGCCCGCCGGGTCGGCGCCGCCCCGCCCGTCGTCGCTCACCGTGATCCACACCGACCCCTCACCGCTGCGGACCCCGACGGCGGCGCGCGAGGCCTGCGCGTGCTTGGCCACGTTGGTCAGCGCCTCGGCCACCACGAAGTACCCGATGGCCTCGACGACGGCGGGCGGCCGGTGTTCCAGCTCGACCGTGAGGTCGACCGGGACGGGGCACCGCGCGGCCACCGCCGACAGCGCGGCGTCCAGGCCCCGGTCCGCGAGCACCGGCGGGGCCAGGCCGCGGATCATCTCCCGCAGGTCGGTGACGGCGTCCTTGGCCTGCTGGTGGGCGTCGTCGAGCAGCGGGCCGATCCCGGTCGGCTCGGTGCGGTACCGCGAGCGGGCTCGGCCGAGGGTCATCGCGAGGGAGACGAGCTGCTGCTGGGTGCCGTCGTGCAGGTCGCGTTCGATCCGGCGCCGCTCGGACTCCGCGGAGTCGACGACCCGGGCCCGGCTGCGCTCGAGCTCCCCGACCCTCGCGGTCAGCGAGCCGGGCACCGGCCCGAGCAGGGCCCGCGCCGCGGCGACGTCCGCGGCCACGAGCCCGCGCACCACCCACGGCACCGCCAGCAGCATCGCCGCCCCGATCGGCGCCATCGCCAGCCGCGCCCCGGCGCCGGAGATGTCGAGGCCGAGGATCGCGCCGTCCGAGGTCGGCAGCATCAGCCCGAGCAGCGGCATCAGCAGCAGCACCACGCCGAGCGTGATCACCCAGTAGACCAGCGACGACGTCACCAGCCCGATCGGGAAGGCCAGGAGCTGGTGCGCGATCCGCCGCCGCACCCCCGGATCGCGCAGCAGCGTGCCCGCGTACGGCAGGAGCCGCCCGCTGCGGGACGGCAGCGGCTCGCCGGCGATCTCCTCGCCGAGCAGCCACCGGTACCGGAGCCGCTCCATCCGGCCGAGCACCTCGGACAGGTGCGCCGCCCCCACCCAGACCGGCACGCCGATCAGGGCCAGCGGGAACAGCACGGCCGAGGCGAGCAGCCAGCAGCCGATCGCGAGGCACGTCGCGAACCCGAACGCGATGTCGAGCAGCAGGTGCGCGGCACCCAGCCAGGTCCGGGGCGCGACGAGCTCCCGAAAGAGCACGGGGCCGACGGGTGGTCGGCCGGTCGGCCCTGTCTGCGCTGTCGGCCCTGTCTGCCCTGGTGGCACCGTGGCGGCGGTCATGCCGGGAACACTAGGGACGTGGAGGTGCCCCGGACATCCGACAGGTCCCCGGGTCCGCCGGGGGGATAACCCCCGGTCGGCTCACAGGAGGGCCCAGGCCGCGACGACGCCGAGGCAGTTGGTCGCGAGATGGGCGAGGGCCGGGGCGGCGAGATGGTCCCCGCCGCGGCGGCGCAGCCAGCACAGGACGACGCCCACGCCGAAGGTGAACAGGACCGCCAGGGCGGCCCGGCCGGCGTCTCCCCAACTGCCGAGCACCGCGCCCACGGCGGCATTCGCGCTGTTCAGGCCCAGCGACGGGATCACGTGCCAGAGCCCGAACAGGGCCGAGGACACGAGCGTCCCGCGCCACCAGCCGCCCCCGGCGAGCGCCGGCAGCACCCCGCGGAACGCGACCTCCTCCAGCAGCACCGTGCCGAACGGGATCCGCAGCAGCGCCGCGTAGAGCAGCGCCCCGACCGAGCCCGCCGCCCGGGTGTCGACGAACGCGGCGCGCGTCGCGGGGAACGCCAGCGCGAGCCCGTACCCGGCGGCGACCACGAGCACGGCCACCCCGCCGACGGCCAGGCCGCGGCCGGGGTTCCCGCCGAGCCCGACATCGGCGAGGGACAGACCGGACAGACGGGCGATCAGGAGCAGAAGGGCCGTGACGAGGACGTTCCAGGGCACCACCCACGCCGGCCAGACGAGGGTGACCAGCAGGTTCGTCGCCACCAGGAGGGCGACGGCCGCGATCGCTCCCCGAGCCACGCACACATCCTTCCCGATGATCGTGCCCACCCCTTGACGGCCCCTCCGACCTGCGCCGATACCCTCATCCGGAGGGGGTGGCGATGAGTCTGGAGCTTCTGCTCGGCGGAGTCGCCGCGATCTTGCTGATCGGCGTGCTCGCGGTCCGGGTGTCGGTCCGCCTCGGCCTGCCCTCGCTGCTGCTCTATCTCGCCATCGGGATGCTGCTCGGCGAGGCCGTGCTCGGGTTCCAGTTCTCCGACGCCCGGCTCACCGAGAACCTGGGGCTCGCCGCGCTCGTCCTGATCCTGGTCGAGGGTGGGCTGACCACGCGCTGGCAGGCGGTCCGGCCGTCCCTCGGCATCGGGATCGGGTTGTCGACGATCGCGGTCGTCGTCAGCATCGCGGTCGCCGGCACCGGGCTGCACTTCCTGCTGGACCTGGAGTGGCGCACCGCGTTGCTGTGGGGCGCGGTCCTCTCCTCGACGGACGCCGCCGCCGTCTTCAGCGTGCTGCGCGGGGTCGGGGTCTCGCCGCGGCTGGCCGGGGCGCTCGAGCTCGAGTCCGGCATGAACGACGCCCCGGTCGTCCTCGCCGTCCTGCTCCTCGCGTCCACGGATCCGTTGACCTGGGTGACGCCGCTGCTGGTGGTCTACGAGCTGGTCGCGGGCGCGGTGATCGGACTGGCGCTCGGGTTCGGCGGCGCCTGGGCGCTCCGGCGCGCCGCGCTGCCGTCCACCGGCCTCTATCCGCTGGCCGCGCTGGCCGTGTGCGTGCTCGGGTTCGCCGGCGGGCAGTTCGCGCACGCGTCCGGGCTCCTGGCGACCTACGTCTGCGCGCTGGTGCTGGGCAACTCCAGGCTGCCGCACCGCGGGGGCGTGCTGTCGTTCGCCGAGGGCACGGGCTGGCTCGCCCAGATCGGGCTGTTCGTGCTGCTCGGGCTGTACGCGAGCCCCATGCGGCTGCTCGACGCGATCATCCCGGCCCTGATCGCCGCCGGCGTGCTGCTGGTGCTGGCCCGGCCCCTGTCGGTGATGGCCGCGGCCCTGCCGTTCCGGATGCCGTGGCGGGAACAGGCGTTCCTGTCCTGGTCCGGGCTGCGCGGGGCGGTGCCCATCGTGCTCGCGCTGATCGCCCTGGTGGAGGGCGCGCCCGGGGCGTCGCACCTGGTCGACGTCGTGTTCGTGCTCGTCGTGATCCTCACCCTGCTGCAGGGCACGACCCTGCCCTGGGTGGCCCGCAGGCTGGGGGTGGCGCGGCAGGCGGAGGCCAAGGAGGTCGAGGTCGACGCCGCGCCCCTCGACGAGCTCGGCGCGGACCTCCTGCAGGTCCGGATCCCCGAGGGCTCCCGGCTGCGCGGGGTCTACCTGCGCGAGCTTCGGCTGCCGATCGGCGCGACCGTCAGCCTCGTGGTGCGCGACGAGAAGGCCTTCACCCCCAACGGAGAGACCCGGCTGCGGGAGAACGACCAGCTGCTCGTCGTGGCCACCGCCGAGGCGCGGGACCGGGCGGAGGAACGGCTGCGGGCCGTCGACCGCGGGGGTGCGCTCGTGCGGTGGCGGGACGCGGACCCCGATCCCCGTTCGCGGCGTGGTGAGCCGGGGCCCGCATAATCAGACCTGTGACAGACGATCCCGCCGAGACACCACCGCCGCACTCCCGGACGTGGTGGGTGCTCGCGATCGTCGCCCCCGTCATCCTCGGGCTGGACATCCTGACCAAGGCGCTCGCCGTCGCGAACCTCGAGGACCAGCCGCCGGTCCGGCTGTTCGGCGGGCTCGTGAACCTCGTGCTGCTGCGCAACCCGGGCGCCGCGTGGTCCATGGCCACCGGCTACACGTGGATCATCTCGCTCATCGCGGTGGTGGTGGTCGTCGTCATCGTGCGGATCTCGGGCCGGCTCCGCTCGGTGGGCTGGGCGATCTCGCTCGGGCTGATCCTCGGCGGCGCGCTCGGGAACCTCACGGACCGCCTGTTCCGCGCTCCCGGGCCCCTCGAGGGGCACGTCGTGGACATGGTGTCGATCGTCCGCACGGACGGCTCGTTCTTCCCGGTCTTCAACCTCGCCGACTCGGCGATCAGCGTCGGGGGAGTGCTGCTGGTGCTGCTCGCGCTGTTCGGCCGCGAGCTCGACGGCACCCGCGCGAAGGACAAGAAGGTGGTCGCGGATGACTGACCCCACGACGTCCGATCTCCGCCAGCTCCCCGTGCCGGACGGCCTCGACGGCATGCGGGTCGACGCCGGCCTGTCCCGGCTGCTCGGCCTCTCCCGCACCGTGGTCGCCACCCTGGCCGAGGACGGCCGGATCGAGCTCGACGGCCGGGCCGCGGGCAAGTCCGACCGGCTCACCGCGGGCAGCTGGCTCGAGGTGTCGCTGCCCTCGCCGGAGGCGCCCGCGGTGATCACCGCCGCTCCCGAGCTGGTCGGCGGGATGACGATCATCCACGAGGACGACGACATCGTCGTCGTCGACAAGCCGGTCGGGGTCGCGGCGCACCCGTCCCCGGGCTGGACCGGGCCGACGGTCGTCGGCGGGCTCGCGGCGCTCGGCATCCGGGTCTCGACGTCCGGGGCGGCCGAGCGGAAGGGCATCGTGCACCGCCTCGACGTGGGCACGACCGGCGTGATGGTCGTCGCCAAGTCCGAGCACGCCTACACGGTGCTCAAGCGGGCGTTCAAGGAACGGACCGTGGACAAGCGGTACCACGCGGTCGTCCAGGGTCATCCGGACCCGTCGTCGGGCACGATCGACGCCCCCATCGACCGGCACCCGAAGCACGACTACCGCTTCGCGGTGGTGGCCGACGGCAAGCCGAGCGTCACGCACTACGACACGGTCGAGGCGTTCCGCTCGGCCTCCCTGCTCGACGTCCACCTGGAGACGGGCCGCACCCACCAGATCCGGGTGCACTTCTCCGCGCTGCGCCACCCCTGCGCCGGCGACATCACCTACGGCGCCGATCCCACGCTCGCGAAGCGCCTGCACCTCACACGCCAGTGGCTGCACGCGCGCAGCCTCGGGTTCGACCACCCGGCGGACGGGCGGTGGGTCGAGTTCGTGAGCGAGTATCCCGAGGACCTCGCCCGGGCGCTCGAGATCCTGCGTGACTGAGGCTCCCGGTACCGCCCGCGCCGAGGGGGAGGCGTGAGCGGGAGGGAGCAGGATCCCGCGCCGCTGCTCTCGCGGCGCGGCCGGTTGGTCCTGATCGGCGCGTGCGTGGTCGCGGTGCTGATCGCCGTCGCGTACGTCACGGCGCAGGCGTCCGCGCCCGGCGGTCCACCGGTCGCCCAGGGCCAGGTCCGGCTCGGGCCGGACCCCGGCGAGCCCGTCGCCGACTACCTCGCCCGGCTGCCGGCGTCGCTGCCGACGCCCGGGACCCGCGTGTCCGCGCTGGTCCAGCTCTCGGCGGAGATCACCACGGCGCAGGCCGCGACGCTGGCGCCCTCGGCCGTCGAGGCCGTCTTCCGGGTGCCGATCCCGCGGGTGCAGACCGCGCTGCGGTTCCAGCTCCTCACCGGTGGCGGCGAGCCCGCGCTGACGGTCGCGCAGGCCCAGGCCCTGCACGCCGCCGAGGCCGACGCACAGCGCCAGACGGGCCGCCCCGCCGCCGTCGCCGCCGCGGAGGCCGCCGCGTACCGGGGGCCGTCGTGCGCCTGCATCGTGGCGCTGGTGGTCCAGGCGGACCGGGCGGGCCTCGACGCCCTCGCCGCCACCCCGGGGGTCCGTGCGGTCCAGGCCGCCCCCGCCGGCATCACCGCCCGGGAGCTCGCCCTCTCCCCGCTCCTCCCGGACCAAGCCACCGCCGCCACCCCACCCCCCGACGACGGCCCCCTCCCGAGCTGATCCGCCGCGCGCTCCCTCTCGGCTGACCCGTCACCGGTGGCCGTGCGCCTGCGGCCGTGTGGCTGGGCGACCGTGTGGCCGGCCGGCGCCCTACTCGGCTGACCGCGCGCCGCGTCGCCTGGACACCCGCCCGGTTGATCGCCGCTCCGGTGCGCTCAGGCAGGGGACGACGTGCGTTCAGGCACCGAATCGCTGATCACCGCGAGGCGGCCCGGGCCGGGCGGCATGGCGCCGACGCCACCGACACCACCGTCCAGCCCGGGCTGGGCGGCATGGCGCCGACGCCACCGACACCACCGTCCCCACCGCCGCCGTGCGAGTGATCGCCGTTTCCGTGCTCCGACGCAGCTCTCGGCATGGTCGGCGGCACTCGGCTGCCGATCTTGGGACCGACTCGGCCGCCGGGATCGTCGGCCCGGTGCTCCGCCGTGGGCAGTGGCCGTGACGCTGCCGGTCACCGATCCGGGGACCGGGTGTCCCCGGGGTCGTACTCGGGGATACCCCCGGCCCGCTTGGGTGGATCACCGGATTCTGCCGGGGCGCTCCCGCTGCGAGCGTGGACCGCATGCTGCAGCGGGGGAAGGTCAAGGGGAGCGGGCTCGTCCCGGTGGTCGCGTCGGCGGTGGCCGTCGCGGTGTGGGGGATCGGGGTCCTGCACGTCGCGGGCCTCCTCCACGGCGCGCCGTTCGACCCGCTGCACCTGACCCTGAGCGACTACGTCGGCCTGCCCGGCGGCTATCTCGTGCTCGGCATCGCCGCGGGAGCCCTGGCGCTCGCGGCGACCGTGCTCGCGGTGGCCGCCGCGCGAGCCGGGGCGTCGCGGGTCGTCGTCGCGCTCCTGGCCAGCTGGGCGGTGGCGATGGTGGTCGCCGGGATCTTCCCGACGAACCCGCCCGGCACCCCGCCGGACGTCGTCGCCGCGGTCCATCGCTACGCCGGCGTCTGGCTCTTCACGGTCCTCCCGATCGCGGTGGTCCTGCTCGCCCGCAGCCCGGCCGTCGCGGCCGCCGCCCGCCGCTCGCTCACCCTGCAGTCGCTCGCCGCGGGGGTGGCCTCGGCCGGCTTCCTCGCCTGCCACGTGATCGGCACCGACCCTTCGGGCGCACCGACCTTCCCGCTGCTCGGCGGCGTGGAACGGCTCCTGTACCTGTCCCTCCTCGTCCTGTTGCTGACGACGGCGAGGGCGCTGGCGAGGTCCGCCGCCGCACCCGCCGTGGTGGTCGGGGGACCGGCGGTGCCGTCCGGACTTCCCGGCGCAGCGCTCACCGGCGCAGCGCTCACCGGCTCAGCGCTCACCGGCTCAGCGCTCACCGGTCCCGCGGCGCCGGCGCCGCTGCCTGTCCCGCCGCGCACCCCCCTCCCGCACCCCACGCCCGCCTTCACCGGGAGCCCCTCGTGACCGGCCTGACGATCACCGCCCTACTGCTCGCCGTCCTCGGCGCCGCGTGCTTCGCCGGCGCGGCCGTCCTGCAGCACAGTGCCATCGGGTCGCGTCCCGCGCGTGGTGCCGTCGGGTCGCGCCCCGCGGGTGGTGCTATCGGGTCTCGTCCCGCGGGTGGTGCTATCGGGGCGAGCCCCGCGGGTGGTGCTATCGGGTCGCGTCCCGCGGGTGGTGCTGTCGGGTCGCGTCCCGCGGGTGGTGCTGTCGGGTCGCGTCCCGCGGGTGGTGCCCTCGGGACGCGCCCCGCCCACGGAGAGACCCGGACGCACTCTGCGTCCGGCGCGACCGGGGTGGATCCGGCGCGGCAGGCGTCGAGGGCTCGCCCTGCGGACGGTGGGATCGGGCCGGGTGGAGGGGCCGAGGCGGGCGAGCCGCCCGCCCTGAACCTCGCCGGCTTCCGGGCCCTCGCCGCCCGCCCCCGCTGGCTCGCCGGCGTGGCGCTGGCCGGGGCGGGAGCCGGGATGCACGCCGTGGCCCTGGTGCTCGCGCCCGTCAGCATCGTGCAGCCCGTGGGTGTGCTCGCGGTGCCGATCGCCGTCGGGATCGCGCTGCGCGGCCGCTGGCCCGGGCGCGGTGTGGTCGCGGGGATCGCGTTGTGCGCCATCGGGATCGCCCTGGCCGTCCGCACCGCCGCGGCCGCCGCCCCGGACACGGTCGCCGACCCCGGCCGCTCGGTGCTGCTCGCCGGCACCGCCGCCGCGGCCCTCGTGCTCGGGCTGGCCGTCCTCGCCGCCCGCACCACCGGCCGGATCCGCTGCCTCGCCTGCGCGGCGGCCGGTGCGGTCGCGTTCGGTGTCGTCTCCACGATTCTCCGCGCGGTGTCGCTGCAGGTGGCGGCCGGTCTGGCCGGACCGCAAACGCTGCTCGGCGCGGCCGCCGGGGTCACGGTCGCCCTCGCCGTCGGTGGCTGGTTCGTCCAGCAGGCCTTCGCCTCCGGGCCGCCGGCCGTCGTGGTCGCCGTGCTCACCGTCGTCGACCCGCTCGTGGCCGTGGGCCTGAGTGGGGCGCTGCTCGGCGAGGTCGCCGGCCTCGGCGCCGCCGGGATCACCGTGCTCGTCGCCGCGGGGCTCGCCGCGGCCGCCGGCGTCGGCCTGCTGGCCCGCCACCACCCGGATGCCGCACGCGCGGCCGTCCCCGCCCCGGACAGCTTTGCCACCGACAAGGAAGAGGTACTGACGTGAGGATCCTGCTGGGCGCCGACACCTTCGCCCCCGACGTCAACGGCGCCGCCCGCTTCGCCGAGCGGCTCGCCACCGGGCTCGCCGGCCGCGGGCACGAGGTGCACGTCGCCGCCCCCTCGCCGGACGGGCCCTCGGGCACCGGGACCTTCGGTGGCGCGACGGTGCACCGGGTGAGATCGCGGCGCTACCCGCTGCACGAGAGCTTCCGGGTGTGCCTGCCGTGGGAGTCCGGCCCGCAGACGGCGGCGGTGCTCGACGCCGTGCGGCCCGACGTCGTGCACGTCCAGGCGCACTTCTCGGTCGGGCGCGGGCTGGCGGTGGCCGCGTCCGACCGCGGGACGCCCCTGGTCGCGACCAACCACTTCATGCCCGAGAACCTCTTCGCCCACGCCCGGATCCCCGGCTCGTTGCGCGGTGCGGCGGCCCGGTTCGCGTGGCGCGACGCGCGGAAGGTGTTCGCCCGGGCGAACGCCCTGACCGCCCCGACGCCGCGCGCGGTCGAGCTGCTGACCCGCGCGACCGGCCTGCCGGCCACGGCGATCTCCTGCGGCATCGACGCGGAGAGGTATGCCGGCGGGACCGAGACGGAGGGCACGATCCTGTTCGTCGGCCGCCTCGACCAGGAGAAGCGGGTCGACGAGCTGATCCGCGCCGCCGCCCGTCTCGACCGGCCGTACCGGCTGGAGATCGTCGGCGACGGGTCCGAGCGCGCGGCCTGGGAGAAGCTCGCCCGGGACCTCGGGGTGCCGGCGGTGTTCCACGGGTTCGTGTCCGAGGAGGAGCTGATCGCGGCCTACCGGCGCTGCTCGGTGTTCTGCATGCCGGGCGTCGCCGAGCTGCAGAGCCTGGTCACCCTCGAGGCGATGGCGGCCGGGAAGCCGGTCGTCGCGGCCGACGCGATGGCGCTGCCGCACCTGGTCCGCCCGGGCCGCAACGGCTGGCTCTTCCCGCCCGGCGACGTGGCCGTCCTGGCGAGCGTCCTCGGCGCCCTGCTGCAGGACCCGGAGACCCGCCGCCGGATGGGGGCGGCGAGCCGCGAGATCGTCGCGGGCCACGCCCTGGACACCACCCTCGACGCCTTCGAAGAGCTCTACACCGACGTCACCGCACGGACCCCCGGCCGCGTCCGCGTCCCGGCCCTCGCCGCCTGAGGGGTTCCGCCGCCACATCCGCCGAGATGAACCTCAGGCACATTCGATCATGGTCCGGAGGTGCCTCAGGTTCATCTCGGCACATGTGCACTGCGCACGGACCCGCGCCGCGCCCTCCCCGCGGACCCGCGCCGCGCAGCGCCCACGATCCGCACCGCGCAGTGGCCGCCGAGCCGCGCCCCTGGGGCCCGACACGCCCGGGATCCCCCGACACGGGGACGCCGCGACACGCCCCCCGCCCGGTGAGCTGCGGGTTCTCCGTCGCCCCGGCGACTGCCCGCAGAACTGTCGGTGGCCGGGGATAGTCTGGCCGCACCCCGAACCCGAGAACTCCTCCGGCCGGCGGCCCCTCCTCCGCGAGGCGCCCGCCCCGGCGGCGACCCGGGTCGCCGCACCCCGCGCCCCGCGCGCGAGAAGGGAGTCCAGCAGCCCCATGGCCCCGAGCAGCGGCACCAGCCGGGACGGCTTCGTCCACCTCCACACGCACACCGAGTTCTCGATGCTCGACGGTGCGGCGCGCCTCGACGACCTCTTCAAAGAGGCCGCGCGCATGGAGATGCCTGCGCTGGCGATGACCGACCACGGCAACGTCTACGGGGCCTACGAGTTCTGGAAGAAGGCCACGGCGGCCGGGGTCAAGCCGATCGTCGGCATGGAGGGCTACCTCGCGCCGGGCAGCCGCCACGAGCGCAAGCGCGTGTCCATCGGCACCAACGGGGCCGTCAGCGACAACCCCGACCTGATGTACACCCACATGACCATGCTGGCGGAGAACAACGAGGGGATGCACAACCTCTTCCGCCTCTCCAGCCTGGCCAGCCTCGAGGGCTACTACTACAAGCCGCGTATGGACCGCGAGCTGCTGGAGAAGTACGGCAAGGGCATCATCGCGACGACGGGGTGCCCGTCCGGCGAGGTCGCCCGCCTGCTCCAGCAGGACGACTTCGACGCCGCCTGCCAGGCCGCGTCGGACTACCGGGACATCTTCGGGAAGGACAACTTCTTCTGCGAGCTGATGGACCACGGGATCGAGATCGAGAAGCGGGTCCAGGAGGACCTCTTCGCGCTGAAGAAGAAGCTCGACCTGCCCGGCCTCGCGACGAACGACCTGCACTACACCTACCCGGACGACAACAAGCCCCACGAGGTGCTGCTGTGCGTCCAGACCGGCAAGACGCTCGCGGACCCGAACCGCTTCAAGTTCGACGCGCAGGACTTCTACCTCAAGCCGGCCAGCGAGATGCGCGCCCAGTGGGACCCGATCTTCCCCGAGGCGTGTGACAACACCCTCGAGATCGCCGACCGCGTCGGCATCTCCTTCGCCAGCCAGGACCTGATGCCGCGCGCGCCCGTCCCCGAGGGGGAGACGGAGGAGTCCTGGCTGATCAAGGAGGTCGAGCGGGGGCTGCGCAAGCGGTTCCCGGGCGGCGTCACCGAGCAGTACCGCCGCCAGGCGGAGTACGAGCTCGGCGTGATCATCCAGATGGGTTTCCCCGGCTACTTCATCGTGACGGCGGACCTCATCCAGCACGCCAAGTCCGTCGGCATCCGGTGCGGCCCCGGCCGTGGATCCGCGGCGGGCTCGCTCATCGCGTACGCGCTGGAGATCACCGACCTGGACCCGATCCGGCACAAGCTGATCTTCGAGCGGTTCCTCAACCCCGAGCGCATCTCCATGCCCGACATCGACATGGACTTCGACGAGCGCCGGCGCGGCGAGATGATCCGCTACACCACGGAGAAGTACGGCGAGGACCGGATCGCCCAGATCATCACGTACTCCACGATCAAGGCGAAGGCCGCGATCAAGGACTCGGCGCGCGTGCTGTTCGGCCAGCCCGGCTACTCGGTGGCGGACCGGATCACCAAGGCCATGCCCCCGGCCGTCATGGGCAAGGACATCCCGCTGTCCGGGATCTTCGACCCGAGCCACAAGCGGTATGCCGAGGCCACCGAGGTCCGGGCGCTCTACGAGGCGGACGCGCAGGTCCGCGAGATCATCGACACGGGCCGGGGCCTCGAGGGCCTCAAGCGGCAGTGGGGCGTGCACGCCGCGGGCGTGATCATGTCCAGCAAACCGCTGATGGACGTCATCCCGATCCAGCGCCGGGAGTCCGACGGCGCGATCATCACGCAGTTCGACATGGGCGTGTGCGAGACGCTCGGGCTGCTGAAGATGGACTTCCTCGGCCTGCGCAACCTCACGATCATCGACGACGCGCTCGAGAACATCGAGCTCAACGGCAAGCCGAAGCTGGTCATCGAGGAGGTCGAGCTCGACGACCAGCCGACCTACGACCTGCTCGCCCGCGGCGACACGCTCGGGGTGTTCCAGCTGGACGGCGGGCCGATGCGGGACCTGTTGCGCCGCATGGCCCCCACCGAGTTCGACGACATCTCGGCCGTCGGCGCGCTGTACCGCCCGGGCCCGATGGGCGCCAACGCGCACAACGACTACGCGGACCGCAAGAACAAGCGCCAAGAGGTCACGCCGATCCACCCGGAGCTGGCGGAGCCCCTCAAGGACGTCCTCGGCGAGACCTACGGCCTGATCGTCTACCAGGAACAGGTCATGGCGATCGCCCAGAAGCTGGCGGGCTACTCGCTCGGCAAGGCGGACCTGCTCCGCCGCGCGATGGGCAAGAAGAAGAAGGAGATCCTGGACAAGGAGTACGCCGGCTTCGCCCAGGGCATGAAGGACAACGGCTATTCCGAGGCCGCGGTCAAGACGCTGTGGGACATCCTGCTGCCCTTCTCCGACTACGCCTTCAACCGCGCGCACTCCGCCGCGTACGGCGTGGTGTCCTACTGGACGGCCTACCTCAAGGCGAACTACCAGGCCGAGTACATGGCCGCGGTGCTCACCTCGGTCCGGGACGACAAGGACAAGGCGGCCGTCTACCTCGGTGAGTGCCGCCGGCTCGGGATCAAGGTCCTGGCGCCGGACGTCAACGAGTCGGTGCGCAACTTCGCCCCGGTCGGGGCGGACATCCGCTTCGGCCTCGGCGCGATCCGCAACGTCGGCTTCAACGTCGTCGACGCGATCGTGGCCGCCCGCAGGGAGAAGGGCGCCTTCACCGACTTCTCGGACTTCCTGCGCAAGGTCGACGCGGTCGTCTGCAACAAGAAGGTCATCGAGTCGCTGATCAAGGCCGGCGCGTTCGACTCGCTCGGCCACTCGCGCAAGGGCCTGCTGCTCGTCCACGCCGACGCGATCGACGCGATCATGAGCAGCAAGAAGGCCGCGTCGATGGGCCAGTTCGACCTCTTCGGCTCCCTCGACGGCCCGAGCGACGACGGTGACGGCGGGCTGGGCGGGATCTTCGACGTCAAGGTCCCCGAGGACGAGTGGGACACCAAGCACAAGCTCGCCGTGGAGCGGGAGATGCTGGGCCTCTACGTCTCCGGCCACCCGCTCGACGGGATGGAGCAGGCCCTCGCCGCCAAGTCCGACACCCCGATCCCGGCCATCCTGGAGGGGACCGTCGGCGAGGGAGCGCAGGTCACCGTCGGCGGCATCCTCACCAACGTCAACCGCCGCGTGAACAAGAACGGCGAGCCCTGGGCGAGCGCCCAGATCGAGGACCTCGCCGGCGGCATCGAGGTGCTGTTCTTCCCGCGGGCCTACCAGGTGGTGGGCGTCGACGTGGCGGAGGACGCGATCGTGCTGGTCAAGGCACGGGTGAACAAGCGGGACGACCGCGTGTCCCTGATCGCCAACGACCTCGCCGTGCCGGAGCTGCAGGCGGCGGGGGAGGCGGGCCTGCCCGTGCGGGTCAGCATGCGCACCGAGCTCGTCACCCCGGAACGGGTCGCGCAGCTCAAGGAGGTGCTGGCACACCACCCCGGCACCTCCGAGGTGCACCTGCGCCTGCTCTACGGCACCAAGATCACCATGCTGCGCCTCGACGACAGGCTGAAGGTCACCAACACCTCGGCCCTCATGGGCGACCTCAAGGCCCTCCTGGGCCCGGGCTGCCTGGGCTGATCCCCGAGACCGGAGGGCAACGCCCGCACAGCGAGCGTTGTCCTCCGGTCGGGTCGATCAGGGGGTGAACTCGCCTGCCTCGGCGCCGCGGAGGAAGGCGATCCACTCGTCGGAGGTGAAGCGAAGAACGGGCCCGTCCGGGTCCTTCGAGTCGCGCACGAGAACCTGGTCGTCGCGGTGGGCGACCTCGACACAGGCACCGGACTGGCAGAACGAGCTGGGGGCGAAGTCCTCGTTCACGGGGGCGACCTCCTCCGGCGGGGGCGGCCCCGCACGTCGAGCAGAACGATCCTCCTACTCGACGTACGGCGCCCCGGAGAAGTTCCCGATGCCCGTGAACTCGCAGTTCAGGGGCGGTGCTGCGTCTCGGGGCCGCGGGCGGTGAGGTCGAACTCGCCCGCCTTCACACCCCGGACGAACGCCTCCCACTCGTCCGCGGTGAACACGTGCCGGGGCTTGAGCCGGTTCTTCGAGTCCCGCACCGCGATCCGTCCGCCGCCGAGCTCGGCGACCTCGACGCATTGCCCGGACGCGCAGAAGCTGCTGGTCCGGTACGCGGGGGAGAAGCGGTTCGGGCGCATTCGTGCTCTCTTTCAGGAAGTGGGAAGCGAGTCGTGGATCTCCTGGAGGAAGGCGCGGGTCTGCGCGCGGTCCAGCCAGTGGTCGGAGAGGTCGTCGAAGCGCCCGCGGAGGGTCGCGACGACGTCGGCGCCATCGGTGAACTCGAGAGTCCAGGCGCTGCTGAGGGCGACCATCGGCGCGTCGGGGGCCGCGTAGCCGAAGAGCGTGCACGAGGCGTCGAGCGCCCGGTACACGCCGGCCGAGTACGGAATGACGTGCAGGGCTAGCCGCTCGTCGGTCTCATCGAGCAGGGCGGTGATCTGCGCTCGCATGACGGCGTGGCTGCCCACCGTCCGGCGGAGGACCTCCTCCGGGAACGCGAAGACCAGCTGCGGTGGTGCGGACCGGGCATCCAGGTACTGCCGGCGGGCGCGCCGCAGCGCCACCTGGTGGGCGATCTCGCCCGGCTCGAGGTCGGGGAGGAGACCGCGCAGGACCGCCGTCGCGTAGTCCTCGGTCTGCAGCGGGCCGGGGATGAAGTTCGAGGAGTACTCCTCGATGATCGTCGCCGGTGACTCGTAGGCGAGGTACTGCTCGAGACGGGTCGGCATGTCGAAGCCGGCGACGACCCACCACGGCTTCTCCGTCGCCTCTGCCGCCCACCGCTCCAGATCTGCGCCGTGCGGGGTCCCGGTGAGTCCGAAGTAGACGAGAAGATCACGCAGGTCACGAGGCTGGGGCTCGGCAACCCCCGTCTCGATCCTCGACAGCTTGGAGGTCGAGAACATCAGCTTCTTCGCGGTGTCCTTGAGCTGTTCCCCGCGGGCCTCCCGCAACCGCCGGAACTCGGCGCCCAGGCGGCGTCGCGGGATGAGCGGTCCCGTGCTCCCCGGCATTCCTGCCATCGCCCCCACCCCCTCGGCTCCTTCCGATCGGAGCGAACCTAGACCCTCTGCGATACCGAGCTGAACTCCCACGCTGGGATCGCAGCCAGAAATTTACCTGTGGGATCCCACGCAGGGATTGCGCACGGGGATCCCGTCTGCGCATCCTAGGACAGCCGGTAGGCGCCGAGTCACGGGGGGTGACCCGGTTCCTGCCGGCCCTCGGGAGGCGCCATGTGTGCACTGCCTGTACTCGCACGGCCCGTACTGCGACAACGACCGGTTCTCGTCCTGGGTGCGGCTCTCCTCGCGGGCCTGAGCGCCTGTGGAGCACCGGTCACCGCGCCGTCGCCGGAGCGGATCCTGATCCTCGTCAACGCCTCGGCGAACGAGGACCGGCCGGGGCTCACCACCGGCATCGCGGGGCTCGTCCAGCGGGCCGTCGCCACCGACCGGGCCACGCTCGACGTCGTCGTGGACGGGCCCTCGGGGCCGGCGCCCGCGGCGTCCGTCGATCTGGTGCTGCGCCGCGGCACCCAGGTCGAGCACGCCGAGCAGCGCCGGACCGAGCTGGCCGGGCAGGTGCTCGACCGGGTCCGGGCGGCGGTGGCGCAGGCGTCCGGGGCCAGCGGGCAGGTCGACACCCTCGGTCAGCTCACCTACCTCGCGCGCCTGCCCGGCGAGCTCACCGGCGTCGTCATCGGGTCCGGATTGCAGACCGCCGGGCCGCTCGCTATCGACGCCCTGGGCTGGGACCAGGTCGGCTCGGCCTCGATCGTCGACCGGGCGAAGGCGGCCGGACTGCTCCCGGACCTGCGCGGCAAGACGGTCGTGTTCTCCGGCCTCGGGGACGTCACCGGTGCCCAGGCCGCGCTGCCCGAGAGCCTGCGGCAGCGGCTCGCGAGCCATTGGCTGAACCTCTGCACAGCCGCGGGCGGCCGCTGCAGCATCGACGACGAACCGCTCAGCGGCCCACCGCGCTCGGAGGTTGCCGCCCCGGTCACCGCGGTCCCCGCCGAGCCCGCCCTGGCTGTCCCGGCCCACGGTGAGCCCGCGGTTACGATCCTGCCGTCGGACCTGCTGTTCGGCCCGGACTCGGCGGCACTGCTGCCGCAGGCCCGCACCACGCTCGCGGGCATCGCGGCCCGGCTGCCGGCCGGTTCCCGGGTGGCCCTCGACGGCCGGACCGCGACCGCCGGTCCCGCCGACACCGCCCGCGCACTCAGCCTCACCAGGGCACAGGCCTGCCGGGACGTGCTGGTCGCCGCCGGCATCCCCGCCGACCGGATCACGGTGCGGGGCCTGGGATTCGACGCCCCGCTCGTCCCGGACACCGACGCGCAGGGCCGCCTGGTCCCGGCGGCCGCCCAGCGCAACCGCAGCGTCGTCCTCACCGTCACCCCCGGAGGTGCGCCATGACCCAGCCCCGCCAGACCGCAGCCGACCCGGCCCACCCCGGCCCGACGGGTCCGGGGGCCGGGCACCCCGGCCCGGCCGACTTCGGCCCGGCCGGTGTGCGAACAGCGCATCCGCTCCCGGACCGGCCGCCGGCCCCGCGCCGCCAGCTCCGCCGGTTCCGCCGCGGAGCGGGAGGGGCGCACGTCGAGCAGCTCCGGCAGGCCCATGCCCGCCGATCCGGCGACGCGCTGCGGGCCGACCAGCGCACCGACCTCGAGTGCGTGGTCGAGTGCCGCGGTGCCCGCCGGGCGAGCCGCACCCTGTCCCGCGCGGCCCGCTCCATGGAGCGGCACGTGAACCGGGGGACCGGCGCAGCTCTCGCTTCTCTGCGCGACGACCGGGCGGCGGCGGAGCTGGAGGCCCGGCCCGTGGTGGTCGACGGCCGGGCGGTGCCGCTCGCGGAGGCCCGCCGGATCGCCGCGGCCCCGCCCCAGCCGGGTGCGCGCCACCTCGACCGGGACGGCCACCTGGTCCGGCTGCTCGGGCACCTGCTGCTGCTCGTCGACACGGCCGCCCTGGTCGTGGTCTTCGGCTTCCTGCTCAACCTCGACTGGGCGGCCCCGCAGCCCGCCGATCTGGTGACGGTCGTGGCCCTCGCCGTGTTCGGCGCCGCCGTCCAGGCGCTGCTCGCGGTGCGGCTGGGCCGCCGGCTGTGGGCCTGGCGGCACGCCGATCCGGACGCCGACCCCGGCGAGGAGTTCCCGCCCCGCGCCGGGGTGGTGCTGCTCGCCGCCGGCCTGCTGACGGTCCTGGCCGCGCTCGCCGCCGTCGCCCTCTACGTCCGGGTCACGGTCGAGGCGACCCTTGCCGACGCCGGGCCGCTCGGCGTCACCCTCGGCGCCCTGCTCGCGGCCGCCGCACTGGCCGCCCCGTGGTGCGTGGTCGCGCAGGAGGCCTACCGGCACTCGCCCGAGCAGCGGGAGCGCCGCGCGGCCACCGCAGCCGTCGAGCGCGTGGAACGGCGACGCGGCAGGCTGCGGGCCCGGTCCGGGCGCCGACTCGACCGGGCGGAGCAGGCCCGGACCCGGGCCGAGTCCCTGTTCCAGACGGCCAGGCGGCGCTGCGTCGCCCACCACCTCGACGACCACGAGGTCATCCTGTGGGCGCGCGGGCTGGTGGACCCGGCCGTCGTCCACGAGCTCGGGACGCGCGGGGCACCGGGCGGATTCGCCCTCCCGCCCGCGGTGGCCGCCGATCTCGCCGGCCTCACCGCCGCCCTCGACCGGCTCGACACGGTGCTGGACCAGGCCCGCCGCGCCCCCGGCCGCCGGATCCTGGACCTCGCCGCCTGAGTTGCGGTGCAGGAGCCGCTCAGGAGCGGCTCCTGCACCGCAAACCGGTGCGGCACCTCGGACCGGGGCGGCACGACGCACCGGGCGCCACCGCGGACTGCGGCGGGGCGGCCCGGCGCCGCTGGGCCGGCACCCGGCCTACTCGGCCTTCTCCACCAACGACTTCCAGTGTGCCTGGGCCTGTCGGGCCCACCGGCGGTGGAGCGTGTCGAACAGTGCCGCGGCCCGGGCGCCCGCCCACTCCTCGGGCAGCAGCTCGGCAGGGAGCTTCGGGTCGAGGAAGGGGAAGCGGCGCCAGGCGTGCACCAGCAGGATCTGCTGGGCCAGGACGTCCGCCGCGCTCGCCGCGCCGGCGTCGGTGAACTCGGCGAGGAAGTCCTCGTACTCGCGCTCGATCGCGGGCAGGTCCCAGGCCTGCGCGACCACCGCGGCCTCCTCGCCGATCCGGCCGAAGGGGCCGACGAAGGAGCTGGTCACGGCGTCGAGCTCCAGATCGGCGACGACGTCCGCCACCTCCGCCTCCTTGCCCGGGTCCGGGGAGACCCAGACGCCGGGGGCGGGGGAGCCGAGGCCGGCCCAGGCGAGCCGGGTGCGCAGCCGGTGCCGCAGCTGGCGACGCGCCTCGGGCACGCTGACCAGCAGCACCAGCCACCGGCCGTCCCAGGCCGGGGCGGGGGTGCCGAAGCCGTAGATCCGCGCGGCGCCGTCGGACAGCAGCCGCCGTCCCGACGCGGTGAGTGCCCAGCGGACGCGGCGCCCGGCCCGGTCCGAGGTGACCAGGCCCTCGGCGGCGGTGCGGGCCAGGGCCTGGCGGGCGGACTTGTGCTCGACGTCGAGCGCCGCGAGCACGTCGATCAGCACCTGGGTCCAGACCGGCTCCTCGCGCGGGAGCACGAACTCGCCGAGCAGCGTCAGCAGCAGCGACCGGGCGCTGGTCTGTCCCAGCCCTCGACGCCGCGAAAGCGCCGGATGGCCGCCCTCGCCCGCCGCGCCTGCGGCGGCGAACGCGCTGCGCGTGGGGTCGGTGACGTCCGTGGACATGGTCCGCACAGCGTAGTTGCCCCAGGGCCGGGGAGCGTGGGCGACACCGGACACACCCCTCCGGCCGGTGAGCTACCCGTCGTGACGGCGGGCCACGCGGGACACGTCCGGGACGGTGTCGCCGGTCGGGCGGCCGCCCGCGGGTGACACGGTGTTCACGCGGCGACCACCCGGTCGAGCGATCCGCCGCAGAGCCGTCCATGATCCACACGATCGGGGCACGCCGTCGTCCCGGTGCCGCGCCACGGGGACCGTGGGTCGTGCCCCGCTCACCCGGATGGAGCGTCGCGCACGTCCCCCGATGATCGCGACGGCGGGGGTCCGCACCCGCGGTGATCGATCCGGACGAGTCGGGATCAACCGGACGCACCGCGGGGGAACCGGGCAAGGCGGTCGTCCGGTTTCCTGAGGGAACCGCACGGCCGCAGCGCCGCACTCGTGCGACCACCCCGTCCCGCGCCCGATCCGGAGGCCGCCGTGCCCGACAGCGTCCCGCCCCACCGTCGTCACACCCCCGCGAGCGAGCACGGACCACCCCGCCCCACCCGGGTCACCGCCGGCCGTGTCGAGGCCGTACGCCCCGGGGTCAGGGGAGCGGACGCCGCCCGCCCCGGCGCCGCCCGCCCCGACCTCCCTCGTGCCGACACCACCTGGTCCGACGGCGTCCGCCCCGACGGCGTCCGCCCCGACAGCGCGGGACTCGACGCCGCCCGACTCGAGGCCGCGCGACTCAACGCCGCCCACACCGCAGCCGAGAGCGCCGACATCACCACCGTCGACACTGCGTCCCACATCGGCGCCCACCGCGACACCCGATCCGGCGCTCCGCGACTCAGCGCGGCCCAGGTCCGCGCCGACCTCGGCGCCTCGCTCGTGGTCTTCCTCGTCGCCGTCCCGCTCTCCCTCGGCATCGCGCTCGCCTCCGGGGCGCCGATCATGGCCGGGCTCGTCGCCGGGGTGGTCGGAGGCGTCGTCGCCGGCCTGCTCGGCGGTTCCCCCTTGCAGGTCAGCGGGCCGGCCGCCGGGCTGACGGTGATCGTCGCCGGGCTCGTCGCGCAGTTCGGGTGGCAGCTCACCTGCCTGATCACGGTCGGCGCCGGGCTGCTGCAGATCGCCTTCGGCCTCACCCGGATCGCCCGCTTCGCGCAGGCCATCCCGCCCGCGGTCGTGCACGGCATGCTCGCCGGCATCGGGATCACCATCGCGCTCGCCCAGCTCCACGTGGTCCTCGGCGGCGCCCCGCAGAGCTCCGCCCTCGCCAACATCCTCGAGCTCCCCGCCCGGCTCGCCGGCCTGCACACCCGGGCCGTCGCCGTCGGCGTCACCGCGATCGTGATCATGGTGCTCTGGCCGCGCCTGCCCGGGCCGCAGAAGGCCGTGCCCGGGGCGCTGGTCGCGGTCGCCGCCGCCACGGCGCTGGCCGTCGCCTGGCCCGACGTGCCGCGGGTCGACCTCCCCGGCAACCTCCTGGAGTCCGTCGCGCTGCCCGTGCTGCCGGACTCCGGTCTCTGGCCCGCGGTGCTCGGCGGGATGCTGACCGTCGCGCTGGTCGCGAGCGTCGAGAGCCTGCTCTCCGCCGTGGCCGTGGACCGCCTGGCCGGCGGCCGGGCCCGGACGGACGCCGATCGCGAGCTGCTCGGCCAGGGCGCCGGCAACGCGGTGTCCGGCCTGCTCGGCGGACTGCCGATCACCGGCGTCATCGTCCGGAGCTCGGCGAACGTGCGCGCCGGCGCCCGCACCCGCGCGTCGACCGTGCTGCACGGCTGCTGGATCGCCCTGTTCGGGATCGTGCTGGTCGCCGCGATCGAGGTGATCCCGCTCGCGGCGCTGTCCGGGCTGCTCGTCGTCGTCGGGTTGCAGCTGGTCAAGGCGGTCGACATGCGCACCGCCCGCGCCCACGGCGATCTCGCGCCCTACGCCGTCACCGTCCTCGGCGTGGTGTTCCTGAACCTCCTGGAGGGCGTCGCGATCGGGCTCGTGCTCGCCGCGGCGCTGATGCTCCGGCGCGCCGCCCGCGCTCGCGTCCGCACCGAGGAGCCGACGAGCGGGGCGCCGCGCCGGATCGTCGTCGAGGGCACGTGCAGCTTCCTGTCCGTGCCCGCGCTGTCCCGGGCCCTGAGCTCGGTGAAGCCGGGGGAGGCCGTCCGCGTGCACCTCGCCGTCGACTACCTGGACCACACCGCCCACGACCATCTCGAGTCCTGGTCGCGGCGCCATCGGGCCACGGGTGCGCTCGTGGAGATGAGCGAGCCCACGGAACATCTCGCGGCCCGGGGGAGTTGAGCCCTGCATGGCAACGGTGGAACTGACCAAGGACAACTTCAACGAGGTCGTGGCCGGTGGCGGCACCGTGCTCGTGGACTTCTGGGCGTCCTGGTGCGGCCCCTGCCGGCAGTTCGGCCCGGTCTTCGAGGACGCCTCGGACACCCACGCCGACATCACCTTCGGCAAGGTCGACACCGAGGCGCAGCAGGAGCTCGCCGCCGCCTTCGGCATCCAGTCGATCCCGACGCTGATGGCCGTGCGCGAAGGCGTCGTCCTCTACGCCGAGCCGGGTGCGCTGCCCGCACCCGCGCTCGAGGAGCTCATCGGCAAGGTCCGCGAGGTCGACATGGAGAAGGTCCGCGCCGACGTGGCCGCCCAGCAGGACCAGCCCGCCGAGTGACCCGTGAGTGGCAATGGTCGCCATGGCGACTATTGCCACTCACAGGGTCGGTGGAAGTCCCAGGGCCGCGAACCAGGACCAGCCGAAGGTCGTGATCTCCGCGATCTCGGACCCCTCCACCCGCAGCACGTCGAGCTTGAACGGCCGGAACAGGGTGTCCCCGGGGCGGCGCAGGTAGCTCGCCGCCGCCGGCATCCGGTTGACGCCCGTGGGCAGCAGCCTCCAGTCGCCGTCGCGCTCCGGTCCGAACGCCCGCTCGAGCAGCGGGCGCAGCGCGTCCAGCCCGTCGAAGCACATCGGCTGCGGCGGCATCGTCACGCGGATGTCCTGTGCCGCGACGGCCAGCGCCGCCCGTGCGTCGCACGCCTCGTGGGCCGCGATGAACCGCTCCAGCAGCTCCTTCTCCTCCGGCGCCGGATCCCGCGCCGCCCAGTCGTCACGATGCGAGGGCAGGTGCCCCCGCAGGGTCTCCCGGGCCCGTTGCAGCGCGCTGTTGGCCGCCGCGACGGAGATCCCGATCATCTCGGCGGTCTCCTTGGCCGGCAGGCCCAGCACCTCGCGCGCGAGCAGGGCGGCCCGCTGCCGCGGCGGCAGCACCTGCAGCGCGACGAGGAACGCCAGCTCGATCGTCTCCCGCGCGACCGTGAGCGCGTCCGGCTCCTGGCCGGCGTCGAGCATCGGGTCCGGGTACGGCGTCAGCCACGAGACCTCGGTGCCGCGGCGGGCCCGCGCCCGGGAGACGTCGATGCACACCGTCGTCGCGATCCGGTAGAGCCAGGCGCGGAGGTGCTCGCCGTCGAACGACTCCCGTGCCCGCCAGGCCCGCAGGTAGGTCTCCTGCACGGCGTCCTCGGCGTCCGGCACCGACGCGAGCATGCGATAGCAGTGCACGTGCAGCTCGCGCCGGTGGCGGTCGAGGTCGAGGTCCATCAGCGTGCGTGCTTCGCGACCTCCTGGACGGCCCACGAGTTGCCGTCCGGGTCGGAGAAGTAGATGAACGAGCCGTAGGCGGCGCGCGCCGGGTCCGGCCCGGGCTGCATCGCGCCGTCGGCGAAGTGCTGCGGGCCCGTGTTCTCGACGCCGGCGGCGTCGAGGTCCGCGGCGGCCTTCTCGATGTCGGTGACGACGAGGTGGCAGCCCTGCAGGGACCCGGGCGCGGCGCTGCTGCCGAGCCCCTTGCCGAAGACGATCGAGCAGGCCGAGCCCGGCGGCGTGACCTGGACGGCCCGGAAGTGCTCGTGCGGGTGGAAGTCCGAGTCGATCGGGAAACCGAGCTTGTCGCGGTAGAACCCGATCGCCTTCTCGACGTCGGAGACGGGGACGATGACGACCTCGAGCGCGCAGTCCATGGGAGTGGATCCTTCCGTATTCGGTGGGTTCGGAACATGGAACGTGCGCGCCCGCGAGAACTCATCGGTGCCGCGATGAGATAGTGCGGCCATGGACTGGGGGAACCTGCTCAAGCAGGCCGTGGACGTCGGCATGAAGCTCCTGTCGCAGGCGGACGAGCAGCCCGCGCGACCGGCACCGGAGAACCACGGCGGCGTCCGCACCGCGCCGACGGCGGACCGCGCGCGGCGCATCGAGTACGCGCCCGAGCTGGACGGGTCCGCGGACCCGGGCGAGATCGTGTGGACCTGGGTGCCGTTCGAGGAGGACGCGAGCCAGGGCAAGGACCGGCCGCTGCTCGTCGTCGGGCGCGGGCAGGGCGACCTGCTCGGCCTGATGCTCTCCAGCCAGCACAAGCGCGACGGCGACCCGGACTGGGTGGCGATCGGTGCGGGGGAGTGGGACCGGGAGGGCCGCGAGTCCTTCATCCGCCTCGACCGGGTCCTCGAGGTGGGCGAGCACGACATCCGCCGCGAGGGCGCGGTGCTGGACAAGCCCCGCTTCGACAAGGTCGCCCACGAGCTGCGATCCCGCTTCGGCTGGCAGTAGCCCGGCCCCCGAACCCCCGCGAGTCGGCACTTTCGGGAGGCCGAATGTGACGTTCACGCGCGTCGTCAGCGTGTGATTCGGCCTCCGAGAAGTGCTGACTCGCGGGGGTGGGTCGGTCGAGGCGCGCCCCTCAGTTCGGGCTGGACGGCTGGGCGTAGGTGCTCATCGGGGTGGGGACGGCACGCAGCGTGCCGAGCAGTCCCGCCTCGCGGGCCAGGAACATCCGGATCATGCGCAGGCGCTCCAGGGGACTGGTCTGTTCCAGGAGGGCCTGGCGGTCCGCCAGCGGGAGCAGGCAGTCCGCGGCCAGGAGGTGCGGCAGCTCGGCCGGCGCGACGGTGAGGGCCGGCTCGGACCAGTCGTCCGTGCGCCAGGCCGCGGCGCAGTAGGCCTTGTGCGCGGCGCGGGCGGAGGCCGCGAGCATCCGGGTGAGGTCGTCGGCGGCCGGCGCCTCGCCCTCGTCCGGCAGGTACTCGACGGTCCCGCACAGGTAGGGGTGCGAGCCCTCGTCGAGCTCGGTGAGCCGGAACCGGCGGGCCCCGACGGTGACGACGTCGTAGCGCCCGTCGGGCAGCCGGCGCACGTCCTTGAGCAGCGCGGTGCAGCCGATCGGGGCGAGCGCGTCGATCCCCTCGCGGTCCGGGTCGAAGCCCTCCCGCACCGCGACGACGCCGAACTCCTTGCCCGGCACCGCACCCGTCACCAGGTCGACGGTCAGCTGCCGGTAGCGCGGCTCGAAGATGTGCAGCGGCAGCGGCGCGCCGGGCATGAGCACGGTCCCCAGCGGGAAGAGGGGGAGGGACTCGGTACCGGTCACGCGGTCACGGTACGGCCCCCACCCCGCCGTCGCCCGCCGAATCCGGCCGGGGCGACCCGGGTGGTCGCAACACCGCCGAGGCGTCCGTGACGCGCAGGCAGCGCTCGGTGAACCGGAAGACCGCGGCCGGGCGCCCGCCGGAGGGACCGGGCGGCGCGGTCTCGCCGGTGGCCGCCAGCACCCCGCGCCGGGTGAGGACCCGCTGCAGGTTGGTGGCGCTCAGCGGGTGTCCCAGGGCCGCGACGTACAGGTCGCGCAGGGCGGAGATCGTGAACTCGCGCGGGGTCAGCGCGAAGCCGAGGTTGGTGTAGGACAGCTTGGCGCGCAGGCGGTCCCGCGCGTCCCGGACGATCTCCGCGTGGTCGAACGCGGTGTCCGGCAGGGCCTCCACCGGATGCCAGGCGGTGTCCGCGGGCACCTCGGGATCGGCGTCGGAGGGGACCAGGCCGAGGAACGCCGTCGCCACCAGGCGGGAGCCGGGGACCCGGCCGGGCGCGCTGAACACGCCGAGCTGCTCGACGTGCGCGACCTCCTGGACGTCCACCTTCTCGGCGAGCTGGCGACGCACGGACTCCTCGACGTCCTCGTCGTCGCCCAGGGCCCCGCCGGGCAGCGCCCACCGGCCCCGGTCGGGCGCCATGGCGCGTTGCCACAGCAGGACCTGCAGGACTCCGTCGCGGACCTGGAGGACGGCCGCGAGCACCTCGTGACCGGTCGGCGCGGGCATGTCCCGAGATCGTAGTGGGGGACCGGATCGTGGCAGGGAGGTTACGGGCAGGTGAGTTCCGGGTCACCCGGACAGTGCCGTCGGGCGTTCCCCGATGCTACGATCACCCGTGTTTTCGACCAACAGGCGAAAACACCGCGAGGAGGACGCCATGACCGTGACGGCAGATCTGCAGCAGGGAACCGACGTTCCGTTCCCCGGCTGGGCCGACGAGGTGAAGGAGCTCGCGCGCAAGCGCGGCGCCGTGCTGCTGGCGCACAACTACCAGCTGCCCGCGATCCAGGACGTGGCGGACTTCGTGGGCGACTCCCTCGCGCTCTCCCGGATCGCGGCCGAGGTCGAGGCCGACACCATCGTCTTCTGCGGCGTCCACTTCATGGCCGAGACGGCGAAGATCCTCTCGCCGGAGAAGACGGTGCTGATCCCCGACGCGCGGGCCGGCTGCTCGCTCGCGGACTCGATCACGGTCGAGCAGCTGCGGGAGTGGAAGGCCGAGCACCCCGGCGCCGTCGTGGTCAGCTACGTCAACACCACCGCCGCGGTGAAGGCCGAGACCGACATCTGCTGCACCTCGTCGAACGCCGTCGAGGTGGTCGCCTCGATCCCGGAGGACAAGGAGGTGCTGTTCCTGCCGGACCAGTTCCTCGGCGCCCACGTCCGGCGCACCCTCGACCGCAAGAACATGCACGTCTGGGCCGGTGAGTGCCACGTGCACGCCGGCATCAACGGCGCCGAGCTCACGAAGCAGGCCGAGGCGCACCCGGACGCGGACCTGTTCGTCCACCCCGAGTGCGGCTGCGCGACGTCGGCGCTCTACCTGGCCGGCTCGGGTGCGGTCGCCGCCGACAAGGTCAAGATCCTCTCGACGGGCGGCATGATCGACGCCGCCCGCGCCACCAAGGCGAAGCAGGTCCTGGTCGCGACCGAGGTCGGCATGCTCCACCAGCTCCGCCGGGCCGCCCCGGAGATCGACTTCCAGGCGGTCAACGACCGCGCGAGATGCGGCTACATGAAGATGATCACGCCGGAGGCGCTGCTGCGGAGCGTCCGCAACGGCACCGACGAGGTGCACGTGGATCCCGAGCTCGCCGCGCGCGGGCGGGCCGCGGTGGAGCGGATGATCGCGATCGGGCAACCCGGGGGTGGGGAATGAGAGCGGCGCCGATGCCTCGTTCCGACACGCTCCTCTCGGTCTGGGAGGCGACCGCCGACCTGGTCGTCGTCGGCACCGGGGTCGCGGGCCTGACCGCCGCGCTCGACGCCGCCGAGGCGGGCCTGCGCGTGGTCGTCGTGACCAAGGACGAGGTGGCCGAGGGCAGCACCCGCTGGGCCCAGGGCGGCGTCGCCGTGGTCCTCGGCGACATCCCGGGCGACTCGGTCGAGGCACACATCGCGGACACCATCACCGCAGGTGGGGGCCTGAACGACGAGGCCGCCGTCCGCGAGATCGTCACCGCCGGGCCGGCCGCGGTGCAGCGGCTCCGCGATCGGGGGGCGGTGTTCGACGGAGACGGAGCTCGCGGAGTCGACCATGGGAACGGATTCCCACGGCTCGACCGCACCCGCGAGGGCGGCCACTCCGCCTTCCGCGTGGTCCACGCGGGCGGGGACGCGACCGGCGCCGAGATCGAGCGCGCGCTGGTGGCCGCCGCCAGCGGCCTGACCGTGCTGACCGGCCATGTGGCCGTCGACGTCGTCAAGGACGCGTCGGGCCGGGTCGCCGCCCTGCAGGTGCTCGACGACGCCGGCCGCGCCGGGCTCCTGACGACGCGTGCGGTCCTGCTGGCCACCGGCGGGTACGGGCAGCTCTACGCCAGCACCACCAACCCGCCGACCTCGACCGGGGACGGTGTGGCGCTGGCCCTGCGCGCCGGTGCCGCCGCCGCGGACCTCGAGTTCGTGCAGTTCCATCCGACCGTCCTCTACACCGGCCCCGCGGTGGGCCGGCGGCCGCTGGTCACCGAGGCCGTGCGCGGCGAGGGCGCGGTGCTCCGAGACCGCGCGGGCACCCGGTTCATGGTCGGGCAGCACCCGCTCGCGGACCTCGCGCCGCGGGACGTCGTGGCCGCCGCGATCACCCGCCGGATGGCCGAGACCGGCGCCGACTGCATGTACCTCGACGCCACGGCGCTCGACGGGTTCGCCCGGCGGTTCCCCACGGTGTTCGCGTCCTGCCGGGCCGCGGGTATCGACCCGACCCGCGACCCGATCCCGGTGACCCCGGCCGCGCACTACGCGTGCGGCGGCGTGGTCGCCGGGGTCGACGGCCGCACCGCCGTCCCCGGCCTCTACGCCGCGGGCGAGGTGGCCCGGACCGGGCTGCACGGGGCGAACCGGCTCGCGTCGAACTCGCTGCTGGAGGGCCTGGTGGTGGGGGAGCGGGCGGTCCGCTCGGTGCTCGAGGACCGCGCCCTCACCGGGTCCCGGTCGTCGGGATCGGGCGAGCTGATCGCCCCCGCCCCGGCGGTCGCGGTCGCGGACCGCGGCACGGTGCAGCGGGCGATGAGCGCGTTCGCCGCGATCGGGCGGGACGCGAGCGGGCTGGCCACGGCGTCGGACGTCGTGGAGCGGGCGCTCGCGCTCGGCACCCCGATCGACCGGGCGGGTGTGGAGGACGGGGCGCTGACCCTGCTGGCCCAGGCCGTGCTGGCCGCGGCCGGGACGCGTCGGGAGAGCCGGGGCTGCCACGTGCGCTCGGACTTCCCGGAGCGGGACGACGTGTACCAGAAGGAGTCGTTGATGATCACCCTCGATGCGGCCGGGCGCCCGGCCGTCGACGTGCGGGCGGTGGCGGCGTGAGCGAGCTCGCGAGCGAACCACCGGCCCTGACGGCGTTGGCGGCCGGAGTGGGCGGGGCGACCGAGATCGGCGTCCCGGACCACGAGGACCTGGCCCGCGTGGTGCGCACCGCACTCGACGAGGACCTCCGCTACGGCCCGGACGCGACGACCGCGGCGACCGTCCCCGAGGACGCGGTGGCGGTCGGCTCGTTCACCCCCCGCAAGGCGGGCGTGCTGTCCGGCATCCCGGTGGCCCGGGCCGTCCTCGACCTGGTCGTCCCCGGATACACGCTGGTCAGCGAGCTGCCCGACGGGTCGCGGCTGACGCCGGGCGAGCCCGCGCTCGTCGTCGAGGCTCCGGTCCGGGCTCTGCTCACGGCCGAGCGGACCGCGCTCAACCTGCTGTGTCACCTCTCCGGCGTCGCGACCGCGACGGCGGAGTGGGTCGACGCGGTCGCCGGCACCCCCGCCCGGATCCGCGACACCCGCAAGACCCTCCCCGGCCTGCGGTTGCTGGAGAAGTACGCGGTGCGCTGCGGCGGCGGTGTCAACCACCGCCTCGGCCTCGGCGACGCGATCCTGATCAAGGACAACCACGTCGCCGCCGCGGGCTCGGTCACCGCCGCCCTCGAGGCCGCGCGGAGGTTCGCCCCGGACCTGCCCTGCGAGGTCGAGGTCGACTCCCTGGAGCAGCTCGACGAGGTCCTCGCCCTGAACGCGGAGCTCGTCCTGCTGGACAACTTCTCCCCGGCCGAGACGGCCGAGGCGGTCCGGCGGCGGGGTTCGTCGAGCACCTTGTTGGAGTCGTCCGGCGGCCTGGTCCTGGCCAACGCGCGGGAGTACGCCGTCACCGGGGTCGACTTCCTCTCCGTGGGGGCGCTGACCCACTCGGTGACGGCGCTCGATCTCGGCCTGGACCTGTGAGCGGGGGCACGGCCGCTCACGACCCCTGCTGACCTGCGCGTATCACCCGTGACCGTCCGGACCTCTGCAGAGGGACGGAAGGGGACGAGATGCGCATCCTGGTGGCGTCCTGGCCGGGTTACGGGCACCTGCTGCCGATGGTGCCGCTGATCCGGGCGGCGCAGCGGCGGGGCGCCGAGGTCCTGGTGACGACCGGTGCGGACCTCGCACCGGTCGTCGAGCGGCTCGGGGTGCCGGCGCACCGGTCCGGGCTCACCCTGGCCGAGTCGTACGCCCGGCTGCCCGTGGTGGTGGGCGAGCTCCCGGCGGCCGAGCAGCCCGCCTTCGCGGCGCGGCACTTCTTCGGGGCCGGTGCGGTGGACCGGGCCCGTGACATCGCCGACCTCGTCGCCGGCTGGCGCCCGGACCTCGTCGTGCACGACACCCTGGAGCTCGGGAGCGCGACGGTCGCCGTCGGGGCCGGCATCCCGCACGTCACCCACGGGTACGGCCCGAGCGTCCCCGGGACGGACGCGTTCGCGCGGGTCCTGGGCGCGGCCGTCGCCGAGGCGGGGCTGCCGGACCCGGTCCCCGCGGTCCTCGCCGCGCCCTATCTCGAGCCCTGCCCGCCCGGCCTGCACGGCCCGGATCCGGAGCCGTGGCAGGACATCCGCCCGATCCGCCCGAACGCGGGGGAGCCGGGCGGGTACGTGCTCCCGCCGCGCGACCGGCCGATCGTCTACCTCACGCTCGGGACGGTCGTGAACCAGAATCCGGAGGCCTTCCGCGCGGTGCTCGAGGGCTGCCTCCGGCATCCGGTCGACATCGTGGCCACGACCGGGCCGGACGTCGATCCCGCCGTCCTGGGCGAGCTACCGCCGCAGGTCCTGGCCGCGCCCTACCTGCCGCAGGCCGACGTCCTGCCGCACTGCACCGCCGTCGTCTCCCACTGCGGGGCGGGGACGATGTTCGGGGCGCTCTGCCACGGCCTCCCGCACCTCGCCGTCCCGCTCGGCGCCGACCAGCCGGCCAACGCCGCGGCCCTCGCCGCCTCGGGCGCGGGGCTCGTGGTGACCCCGGACGGTGTGGCCGCCGGCCTCGGTCGCCTCTTGGCCGAGCCGTCCTTCCGGGCGGCGGCGGAACGGCTCGCGGCGGGCGCGGCGGCGATGCCGACCGCGGACGAGGTGCTCGACGGCCTAGTAGGGAGCGAGCTGCAGGACCGGGCGGCCGGCCTGCGCTGAGTCCCGCGCGAAGGCGGCGAGCTCGGAGAGGGTCTCGCCCAGCGCGTCCGGCTCGTCGTGGCCGATCGCCTCGGCCCACACGGCCATCACAGGGCGGACGGTGCGCGGCGTCATCTCCGCCAGCTTCTCGACGGCCTCGGCGGGCACCCGGGTGACAATCATGCCGGTGTCGGCCTCGACCGCCAGCAGCCCGGTGGGCGCCTTCGGGTCCTCCGCCGCGCCCTCGGTGAGCGCGGCGTAGAGGGCCGCGAGCTCGGTGCGTCGCAACGGGACCGAGAGGTGGGGCAGGTCGTCGAACTCGCCGGCGGCGATGCCGTCCGCATCCGACTCGGCGGCCAGGAACCAGTCGCTCACGCGAGCAACCTAGCTTGTACGGGCGCCGGGAACCGCACCGTGAACCGGGTGTCGCCCAGCAGTTTCTCGAGCTCGTGGGCGGCGTCGTCCACCTCCCCGCGCACGTCGGTGCCGACGTCGGTGAGCAGCTCGGTCGCGATCCGCCCGTCCTTGCGCTGCACCCAGCCGCCCACGATCTCCCCGTCCACCCAGATCGCCGGGCCGCCGTTCCCGTTGCGGTCGAACAGGTGCGGGACGAGTGCGGCGTCCAGATGGTGGGTCCGGTCCTTCCAGCCCATGGTCGACGGGTCGAGACCGGGCAACAGCGCCACGGAGTGCTGCGGCGCAACGGGATCCAGGTCGTCCGGCAACAGGTAGCCGGCCGTCGTCCCCACCGCCCCGAGGTCGGCGAGCGCGGCCGTCGTGGTCGCCACGGTCCAGCCGGCCCACCACCTCAGGTCGTCCCGGGTCGCGGGGCCGAAGGCGCGCAGGTAGGCGCGGGCGAGCCCGGCCGCGGCCTCCCGCTTCGACAGCGGCTCCCCGATCCCGCCGGGGAGCCAGGCGTCGGCGGCGGCCCAGCGGTACTGGCCGTTGATCCACGTCCCGGTGGGACGCGTGCGGACCAGGTCGCCGTGGAACCCCATGACGAGCAGCACCCGGGAGTGCAGCGACGGCGTCGCGTCCTGGACCGGAACCGGGGTCGTGAGCTCCGGGAGCCGGCGCCCGACCTCGCGGGCCGGCAGCGGCCCCTCGGCGCGCAGCAGGTCCAGGATCCGGGCCCGTGCGTCCTCGTAGGTCGCCTCCGGGTCGGTGACGCCGCCGGCGGCGAGCTGCGCCATCAGGTTGCGGCGCTGCACGGCGGCGACGTCGAGGGTGGCGGCGTGGTGCGCGAGGCGGGCGTGGGCGGGTCCCAGGACCCAGAGGGTGCGCCGCATGGCGTGGTGCCGGACGAGCGTGCGCTCCTCGTAGAGGGCCCGGTCGACGGCGCCGAGCTCCGGTGCGGCCATCCGCGCCGTCACCGACAGGTAGACCGACACCGGGTCGCTCGAGTGCAGGCAGACCAGATCGTCGACCAGGGCGGGGACGTCGTCGGTGCGGGTGGCGGCGCCGAGCCGGTGCCGCGCCACCAGCCGCGCCCGTCGCTGGGCGGCGTCGATCGTGAGCACGGCCCGATCGTCTCAGGCGGGGGTGGGGGAGGGCGCGGTCCGGTCCACCCGGCGGGTCAGCGCGACCGCGACGAGGGTGACGACGACGGCCCCCGCGGCCACCGGAGCGAGGGCGGCCGTCCCCGCCGTCGCGACGACCCCGCCGCCCAGGGCCGCCCCGAGCCCGCTGCCGACGTAGATCATGGACCCGTTGAGCCCCAGGGCGACCGTGGCGACCGGTCCACCGGCGGCGAACACCCGGTTCTGCTGCGGGATCACCTGGAAGGAGCCGACGAGCCCGAACAGGGCGAACGCCACGAGGGTGGCCGCCGGGGCCGGCCGCACCGCCCACAGGCCCAGCAGCGCCACCAGCGACACCGACAGCCCCACGACCTGCACCGGCACCGAGCCGAACCGGTCGACGAGGTGCCCCACCAGCCGGTTCCCGATCACGAACGCCACCCCGAACACCACGAGCGCGACGAGTACCCGCGACGCGCCCGGCCCGTCCGACCCCAGCAGCGGCGCCACGTAGGCGACCACCGCGAACTGCGGGATCACGAGCAGCGCGGTCAGCACGAGCAACGCCAGCATGCGCGGGTTGCCGAAGAGGGCCAGGCGCGTCCGCAGCGGGACGGCCGGCAGCACCACGCGGGGGAGGAGAACCGTGAGCGCCGCCGCGACCGCGGCCAGTGCGACGATCAGCCACAGCGCCGCCCGCCAGCCCAGCACCTGGCCCGCCAGCACCCCGAACGGCACCCCGGCCACCGTGGCCAGGGCGACGCCCGCCCCCACCACGGCGAGGGCACGGGCCCGCCGCTCCGGCGGGGCCAGCACCCCGGCGACGGCGAAGGCGTTGGCCTGGAAGGCCGCCGCACCCAGCCCGGCGACCACCCGGCCGGCCAGCACGGTCCCGAAGGTCGGGCCCACCGCCTGCGCGACCATCCCGACGAGGAACACCACCATCCCGACACCGAGCACCGTCCGGCGGTCCAGCCGCCCGGTCACGGTCGCGATGATCGGCGAGCCGATCGCGTAGGCCAGCGCGAACGCCGTGGTGAGCTGCCCCGCGGCCGGGATCCCGACGTGGAGGTCGGCGGCGACCGCGGGCAGCAGCCCGGCGAGGACGAACCCGTCGACGCCGAGCACGAACGTGCCGGCGGCGAGCAGGCAGAGCTGGAGGGTCAGCCGATTGTTCGACGGCTCTCGAAGTTCCACGGGTGGACCGTACGTCTATACTTCCATCGTCGTCAAACAATCTCGGGAGGTCTGATGGGACAGCGGCTGCCGGAGCCGTCCGTGGAGTCGATCGAGCTGACCGCCGTGCTCTCCGCGCTCGCCGACCCCAACCGGCGGGCGCTCATGGGTGAGCTCTACCGCTCCGGGGAGCCTCGGGACTGCGGCGCCCTGGACCGCTGCGTCGTCACGGGGCTCAGCGCGCCGACGCTGTCGCACCACTGGAAGGTCCTGCGCGAGTCCGGCCTCACCCGCACGGTCGCGGAGGGGCGCTCGCGGATCATCTCGGTGCGCCGCGAGGACATGGAGGCGCGGTTCCCGGGTCTGCTCGGCGCGGTTCTCGGCGCGCCTGTGGACAACTCGGCAGGCTGAGGCCGCCACGCTGCGGTCCCGGTCGGGGTGGCACGTACCCTGAGGGCCATGTCCAGCCCGATCCTCAGGCGACTCGACCTGCGTGCCGAACCCCTGCCCCGACCAGCCGTGTTGCGGGGGATGCTGCCGCGCGCGGCGATCGACGTCGATGCGGCGCTCGAGGTGGTCCGGCCGATCGTCGAGTCCGTGCGCGAGCGGGGCGTCGAGGCGGTCCTGGAGGTCACCGAGCGGTTCGACAGGGTGCGCCCGGCGTCGGTGCGCGTGCCGGCGGCCGAGATCGAGAAGGCCCTCGCGAACCTCGACCCGGCCGTGCGCCGGGCCCTGGAGACCTCGATCGAGCGGGCCCGCACGGTGCACGAGGAGCAGCGCCGGGCCGACGTGGTCACCCAGGTCGTGCCGGGCGGCACGGTCACCGAGCGGTTCGTGCCGGTCCGTCGCGTCGGGCTCTACGCGCCGGGCGGGCTCGCCGTCTACCCGTCGTCGGTGATCATGAACGTGGTCCCGGCCCAGGCCGCCGGTGTCGAGTCGCTGGTCGTGGCGTCGCCGCCGCAGGCCGAGTTCGACGGCCTCCCGCACCCGACGATCCTGGGCGCGGCCGCCCTGCTGGGCGTCGACGAGGTGTGGGCCGTGGGTGGCGCGCAGTGCGTCGCCCTGCTCGCCCACGGTGGCACCGACACCGACGGCGGCGAGCTCGAGCCGGTCGACATGGTCACCGGGCCGGGCAACATCTACCTCACGGCGGCGAAGCGGATGCTGCGCGGGCTGATCGGGATCGACGCCGAGGCCGGCACCACCGAGATCGCGATCCTCGCGGACGGCGGGGCGGACCCCGTGCACGTCGCCGCCGACCTGATCTCGCAGGCCGAGCACGATCCGAACGCGGCGTCCGTGCTGGTCACGGAGTCGGATGCGCTGGCGGACGCGGTCGACGTCGAGCTGGCCCGCCAGGTCGCCGCCACCAAGCACACCGAGCGGGTGCGCACCGCGCTGTCCGGTCCGCAGTCCGGCACGATCCTGGTCCGGGACGTCGGGGACGGCGTCGCGGTGGTCGACGCCTACGCCGCCGAGCACCTCGAGATCCAGACGGCCGACGCCCGCGCGGTGGCCGCCCGGGTGCGCAACGCCGGGGCGATCTTCATCGGCCCGTACGCCCCGGTCTCGCTCGGCGACTACTGCGCGGGCTCGAACCACGTGCTGCCCACGGGGGGCTGCGCGCGGCACTCCGGCGGGCTGTCCACCGCGACGTTCCTGCGCGGGGTGCACGTCGTGGAGTACACGGAGGAGGCGCTGCGCGAGGTGGCGGACCAGGTGGTCACCCTGGCGAACGCGGAGGACCTGCCGGCGCACGGGCAGGCCGTCACGGCGAGGTTCTCATGAGCGAGCTCGTGGGCGGATCATCGGCGCCGGTGACCGACGTCCGGCTCGATGATCTCCCGCTGCGGGAGTCGTTGCGCGGCAAGAGCCCCTACGGCGCGCCGCAGCTCGACGTGCCGGTCCGGCTCAACACCAACGAGAACCCGTACCCGCCGCCGCCCGAGCTGGTCGCGGACGTCGCGGCCGCCTGCGAGGAGGCCGCCCGCGAGCTGCACCGCTACCCGGACCGGGACGCGGTCGCGCTGCGGACCGACCTCGCCGCGTACCTGAGCCGGCAGACGGGCGTACCGCTCGGCGTCGGGAACCTCTGGGCCGCCAACGGGTCCAACGAGATCCTCCAGCAGGTCCTGCAGGCCTTCGGCGGTCCCGGCCGCACCGCGCTGGGCTTCGTGCCGAGCTACTCGATGCACCCGATCCTCAGCTCGGGCACGCAGACGGAGTGGCTGGAGATCCCGCGGCGCGAGGACTTCTCGGTCGACGTGGACGGCGCGCAGCTGCTGCTCAAGGAACGCGCCCCGGACGTCACGTTCCTCACCAGCCCGAACAACCCGACCGGGCAGTCGCTCGAGCCGGCCGAGCTGGCCCTGCTGATCGACGCCGCGCCGGGGATCGTGGTGGTCGACGAGGCGTACGCGGAGTTCTCCGCGCACCCCAGCGCCACCACGCTGCTGGCCACCCACGGGCACAAGCTGATCGTCTCCCGGACGATGAGCAAGGCGTTCGCGTTCGCGGGCGGGCGGCTCGGCTACCTCGCCGCCGTGCCCGCGATGGTCGACGCGCTGCAGCTCGTCCGGCTGCCGTACCACCTGTCGGTGCTCACCCAGGCGGCCGCGCGGGCGGCCCTGCGGCACGCCGGGGCCACGCTGGGCTCGGTCGCCCTGCTGGCCGCCGAGCGGGACCGGGTGGTGCCGGCCCTCGAAGCGCTGGGCCACCACTGCGTCACCAGCGACGCGAACTTCGTGCTCTACGGCCGCTTCGCGGACGCGCCGCGGGCCTGGAGGCGCTACCTGGAGCAGGGCGTGCTGATCCGGGACGTCGGGATCCCCGGGTACCTGCGGGTCACGATCGGCACACCCGAGGAGAACGACGCCTTTCTCGCCGCCGCGGCGGCAGTGGCGGAGGAGCTTGCGGAGCCGACCACGGGCACAGGAGGAGAACTCGCATGAGCCGGATCGGGCGCGTCGAGCGCGTCACCAAGGAGTCCAAGGTCCTCGTCGAGATCGATCTCGACGGCACGGGGCAGGTGTCGGTGTCGACCGGCGTCCCGTTCTTCGACCACATGCTCGACGCCTTCGGCAAGCACGGCGCGTTCGACCTCACCGTGCAGGCGGAGGGGGACGTGGAGCTCGACGCGCACCACACCGTCGAGGACACGTCGATCGTGCTCGGCCAGGCGCTGCGGCAGGCGCTGGGGGACAAGAAGGGCATCCGCCGGTTCGGCGACGCCTGGATCCCGATGGACGAGGCGCTGGCCCAGGCGGTCGTCGACGTGTCCGGCCGGCCGTACACCGTGCACACCGGCGAGCCCGAGGTGATGCAGGGCTTCGTCGTCGGCGGGCACTACCCGACCGTGCTGAACCGGCACGTGTTCGAGTCGCTGGCCTTCCACGGGCACCTCGCCCTGCACGTCCGGGTGCTCGACGGCCGGGACCCGCACCACATCACCGAGGCCGAGTTCAAGGCCGTGGCCCGCGCGCTGCGCGCCGCCACCGAGCCGGACACCCGGATCACCGGCATCCCCAGCACCAAGGGCTCGCTCTGACCGCCCGGGTCCTGGTGATCGGGCTGGACCCCACGAGGGTGCCCGGTCCCTGGGACCCCGCCCCGGTCGTCGAGCGGATCGCGGCCGGCATGGCGCGGTTCGCCGAGGCCGGGATCGGCGCCGAGACCTGCCTCGTCGGGCTGGACGGCAGCGACGGCGACCCGGATGTCGACGGCGGGGCGGGAATCGTCGCCGTCGTCACCGCGGCTCTGCAGCGGCAGCCCTGGGAGGTCGTCGTGGTCGGCGGCGGGATCCGCTCCACGGAGGGCCTGCTGTTCGAGCGGGTCCTCAACGCCGTCCACCGGTCCGCACCGCAGGCGGCCATCGCGTTCAACGACGCTCCCGACACCACGTTCGAGGCCGCCGCCCGCTGGCTGACCTGACCCCGGGGCACGGCCGGTACCCTGGGCGCGTGTCGCGGATCGTCGTGCTGGACTACGGGTCGGGGAACCTCCGTTCTGCCGAGCGCGCGCTGCGCCGGGTCGGGGCGGACGTCACCGTCACCCCGGACTTCGACGCGGCGTGCGAGGCGGACGGGCTGGTGGTGCCCGGCGTCGGCGCCTTCGCCCACTGCATGGAGGGCCTCAACGCCGTCCGCGGGCCCCAGATCATCGGCCGCCGGCTCGCCGGGGGCCGTCCGGTGCTGGGGATCTGCGTCGGGATGCAGGTGATGTTCGAGCGCGGCGTCGAGTTCGGCGTGGAGGCGGACGGCTGCGGGCAGTGGCCCGGCACCGTCGAGCGCATCAAGGCGGACGTGTTGCCGCACATGGGCTGGAACACCGTGCGCGCCCCCGCCGGGTCGAGCCTGTTCGCCGGGCTCGACGCGGACACCCGCTTCTACTTCGTGCACTCCTTCGGGGTGCGGCGCTGGGAGCTCGAGGAGTCGCACGTGATCCGCCCGCCGCTGGTCACCTGGGCGCACCACGGCGAGGACTTCGTCGCCGCCGTGGAGAACGGCCCGCTGTCGGCCACCCAGTTCCACCCGGAGAAGTCCGGCGACGCCGGTGCCCAGGTGCTGCAGAACTGGCTGCGGGACGTGGTGGGGTGAGCGAGCCGGTGAGCCAGCCCCAGCCGGCCGCGAGCCGGAGGCCCGCCCAGAAGAAGCCGGCGGCGAAGAAGACCACCTCGACGAGGCCCGCCGCGCGGAAGAAGGCGACCACCAGCCGCAAGCGCACGACCACCACCCGGCGCACCACCACCCGTCGCACCTCGACGGCCAGCTCGCTGGGCACGGTCGTCGGCGCCGCCATCGCCGGGGTGATCGCCTCGCTCGTCGGTGGGCTGCCCTGGTGGGGCTGGGTCGCGCTGATCGTGGTAGGGCTGCTCGTCGGGCTGGCGTTCGCGGCGGCGAAGGGGCGCAGGGCCCTGGCCACCGAGGCGCCGGCCGAGGCGCCGTCCACCGAGGAGCCCCCGGCCGGCTGATCGCCCCCGCGGTGCACCACGGCCGTCGGTGGCCGCGCTGCACCGCGCGCGCCGAACACCGGTCGGCGACGGGGGATTGCGCCGTCGCCGCGCGGGGCGGCAGGCTCGGCTCGCTGCAGGTCCACTGCGGACCGCGACCGCGACGAGGGAGTCGAGTTGAGCGAGCTGCTGGACCTGCCGACAGTGACCGTCCACGTGATCAACGCGAACACCGCCATCCGCACCGGCGGCAGCACCCGAGGGCCGGACAACAAGGTCGGCGAGCTGCAGCCCGGCCCCGTCGAGGCGATCCACCAGGCCACGGGTCAGGACATCACCCAGGCCAGCGGCAAGAACTTCTGGTGGGTCCGCGTCCGCATCCCGCAGTCCGACGGCACCGGCTGGGTCAGTGTGACCAATCTGCAGGAGGGCCCGGAGAACCAGCCGGTACCCGGGCTGCCGGAGGTCCCGACCACCTTCGCCTGAGCGGGCGGTGGGTAGGCTCGGTGCGTGAGTTTCACGCTGCTTCCTGCTGTGGACGTCGCCGACGGGCAGGCCGTGCGCCTGGTCCAGGGCGAGGCCGGCACCGAGACCTCCTACGGCGCGCCCCGCGAGGCCGCCCTGAAGTGGCAGTCCGACGGCGCCGAGTGGATCCATCTCGTCGACCTCGACGCCGCGTTCGGCAAGGGCTCCAACGCGGAGCTGCTCGCCGCCGTCGTCGGTGAGCTCGACGTCAAGGTGGAGCTCTCCGGCGGGATCCGGGACGACGAGTCGCTCGCCCGCGCCCTCGCCACCGGCTGCGCGCGCGTCAACCTCGGCACCGCCGCGCTCGAGAACCCGGAGTGGTGCGCGAAGGTGTGCGCCGAGCACGGCGAGAAGATCGCCGTCGGGCTGGACGTCAAGATCTCCGACGGGCAGCACCGGCTCGCCGCGCGCGGCTGGGTCAAGGACGGCGGCGACCTCTGGGAGACCCTGGCCCGCATGGACCGCGACGGCGTGTCCCGCTACATCGTCACGGACGTCGGCCGGGACGGCACGCTCACCGGCCCGAACGTCGAGCTGCTCACCCAGGTCGCGGCCAGGACCCCGTCGCCGGTCGTCGCGTCCGGCGGGATCTCCGAGATCAAGGACCTCGTCGCGCTCGCCGAGACCGGCGTGATCGAGGGCTCGATCGTCGGGAAGGCGCTGTACGCGGGCCGGTTCACCCTCCCCGAAGCCCTCGAAGCGGTGCGCTGATGGCCGTCGCGGTCCGTGTGATCCCCTGCCTGGACGTCGACGCCGGGCGGGTCGTCAAGGGCGTCAACTTCCAGGAGCTCCGCGACGCGGGGGACCCGGTCGAGATGGCCGGCGTCTACGACGCCGAGGGCGCGGACGAGCTCACGTTCCTCGACGTCACGGCCTCGTCGGGGGAGCGGGAGACGATGATCGACGTCGTCCGCCGCACCGCCGAGCAGGTGTTCATCCCGCTGACCGTCGGCGGCGGCATCCGCACCCCGGACGACGTGGACCGGATGCTGCGCGCCGGCGCCGACAAGGTCAGCATCAACACCGCCGCCATCGCCCGCCCGGAGCTGCTGGGCGAGATGGCGCGCCGCTTCGGCTCGCAGTGCATCGTGCTGTCCGTCGACGCGCGACGGGTCGTGGACGGCCCGCCCACGCCGTCGACGTTCGAGGTCACCACCCACGGCGGCCGCACGGGCACCGGGATCGACGCCGTCGAGTGGGCCGCCCGCGGCCAGGAGCTCGGCGTCGGGGAGATCCTGCTCAACTCGATGGACGCGGACGGCACCCGCGCCGGTTTCGACATCGAGCTGATCGAGAAGGTCCGCCGGGTGGTCGACGTGCCGGTGATCGCCTCGGGCGGAGCCGGTGCGCTGGAACACTTCCCGCCGGCGATCCGGGCGGGGGCCGACGCGGTGCTCGCCGCCAGCGTGTTCCACTTCGGACAGCTGCGGATCGGCGAGGTCAAGGACGTGCTGCGCGCGGACCACGTGGAGGTCAGGTGAGCGAGCTCGCGAGCGAGCCCTCGGCCCGGAACCGCGTGGAGACGTCCGCACTGGACCCCGCGATCGCGAAGCGGCTCAAGCGGAACGCCGACGGTCTGGTGTGCGCGGTCGTGCAGGACAACACCACGCACGACGTGCTGATGGTCGCCTGGATGGACGACGAGGCCCTGCACCGCACCCTGACCACCCGCAAGGGCACCTACTGGTCGCGCAGCCGCGAGGACTACTGGGTCAAGGGCGAGACGAGCGGCCACACCCAGAAGGTCCACGAGGTCCGACTGGACTGCGACGGCGACACGATCCTGCTGTTCGTCGACCAGGAGGGCGCCGCCTGCCACACCGGCGACCGCACCTGCTTCGACGCCGACCGCCTCCTCTGACCGCGCACCACGCGCGGACGAGGCCCCCAAAAGAGCGCGTCATGGTTCCACAACGCGCTGAGAGGGCGTCCAAAATCGCGTTATGGTTCCATAACGCGATCCCAGGGCCCGAAAAGGTGCGTTATGGAACCATAACGCGGGTCAGGTGGGGGAGGGGGCGGACATGATCCAGCGGATGCCGCTGGTGATCGTCTTGCCGCCCGCCTTCACGAGCGTCGCCTCGGCGAGCGGGAGGTACGGGAGCTGCAGGGGGCGGCGCGCCCAGCGGGGGAGCAGGCCCACCGCGGCGGCCGCGAGCAGCGCGTAGGGGGCCCGGGCGGGCAGGGCCAGGGGCGGGTCGAGCAGCAGGAACTTCGCCGCGGAGCGCGCCTCCGGGGTGCCCGCCAGCTCGGGGCGGAAGGCGTCGAGGCGCGCGTCCAGCTCGGCGACGGTCGTCGGCGGGGCCGTCACGCCGAGCTCGTGGGCGACGCGGGCGGTGTCGGCCACGTAGCCGTCGCACTCCGCGGGCGTGAGCGGGGCCCGGCCGTAGCGCTGGTGGGCGCGCAGGAAGCTGTCGATCTCGGCGATGTGCACCCATTCCAACAGGTGCGGATCGCCCGCCGAGTACTCCCGGCCGTCGGGTGCGGTGCCGCGCACCCGTGAGTGCACCGCCTTGATCCGGTCGATGGTCTCGTCGGCGAGATCGGCCGGGCCGAAGGTCGTCGCGGCGAGGAAGTAGCTGGTGCGGGCCAGCCGGCCCCAGGGGTCGCCGCGGTAGCCGGAGTGCCCCGCGACCCCCGCCATCGCCAGCGGGTGCAGCGACTGGAGCAGCAGGGCGCGCAGCCCGCCGACGAACATCGACGCGTCCCCGTGCACCCGGCGGATCGGCCGGTCCTCGGCGAACCACCGCGGCCCCGGGGCGGAGTGGATCCGGTCGCGCCGGCCCGGCCCCTCGTCGCCCGCCACCTTCTGGAAGACGTCCGCCCCCAACCGCGCCCGCAGCGCCGCCACCCGCTCGGAGACGGCGTCCGGCACGCCCAGGTCGACCATCACCCCATCATGCGACGCCCCGCCCACCCCGGCCACTCGCTCCCTGAGCCACCCCTGAGCGGCGAGCGCCCGCCCGTCTCGTGAGTGGCGATAGTCGCCCCGGCGACTATCGCCACTCACGGGGTCGGCGGGGTGAGGGCGAGGAGGCCGGCGGGGGCGAGGGCGAAGCCGGCGAGCAGGCCGGTGAGGGCGGCGAGGCCGCTGGCCGGGGTGGTGCCGGCGGCCATCACCGTGCCGCCCATCGTCAGGGCCGTGGTGTACAGGCCCCAGGAGAACATCGCGCCGGACCCGAGCCAGGCCGCCACCGCGGCCGCGCGGCCACCGCCCCGCAGCAGCGTGACGACGCCGACGGCACCGGCCACCGCGAGCGCCGCGTTCACCGTGCCGACCAGGATCTGCGCGCCCCCGCCCGAGATCCCGGAGCCGAGCTGCAGCACCGCGCTGACCAGCGCGAGCACCGTCCCACCCCCGGCGAGCGCCCGGGCGAGCGGGCCGAAGCCGGCGGGGACGGCCCCGCGCAGCTCCCACCGGTCCCGCACGTGCGTCCACAACGCGATCACCAGGAACACCGCCTGCCAGGCGAAACCGCCGTAGACCAGCGGCCGGACCCACCCGTCGAGCCCGCCGACGGGGCCACCGCCGAACGCGAGCCACAGCGCGGGCACGAACGAGATCCCCACCGGCAGCAGCAGCCCGGTGCCCACCCAGGCCGGCAGCAGCAGGGCGACCACGGGCAGCCGGCGTCCCCAGGGATGGGTGAGGGCGAGGGCGAGCGCGACGACGCAGGCGTCGAGCAGCACCGTGACCGCGTTGAGCACGGTCATCGAGGTGCCCTCGAGCATCCCCGGATCGGGGACGCCGATCGGGTGCCCGGTGAGCCACGCGCTCTTGATCGCGACGTACGGCAGGGTCCCGGCGGCGGCGAGCCGGCCGATCACCGGACGGACGGGGGTGGAGGCGAGGGTCGTCATGGCGTCCACGCTGGCCGGGACCGGCCCGGGAACCCTCCCGCCGCCGGGTGGACCGCCTCCCTCCCGCGGGGGAGGCCGCGCGCCCGCGCCTCTGCCACGATCGACGGCGTGGCCCTCCTGCACGCCCTGGTCGGCCCGCTGCGTGCGGGCGCGACCTACCGGCGCGCCGTCCACCTGCTGCTCGGAGCCGTGCTGCTGCTCCCGTACGCCGGGCTGGTGTGGCTGTTCGCGGCGTCGCTGCGGAGCGGGCTCGATCCGGTCGCGTTCGTGATCCTGCTGGTCCTGGCGGTGGGGGTCGGGACGGCGGTCGCGCTGGTGCCCGGCGTCCGGGAGCTGGAGACGGCGGCGGCGCGCGCCCTGCTCGACGCCGACCTCCCCGATCCCGCCCGCCCCGAGACCTGGTCCGGGCGGCGCCGCGCGATCGGCTGGCTGCTGCTGAACATGCTGCTCGGCGGACTGACCGCCCTGCTTCTGCTCTACGCCCTGCCCGCCGTCGCCGGATTCCTCGTCGCCCCCTGGACCGCGCTGCCCACCCTGCCGGCCGGTGCGGGCGCGTGGTGGCCGCCGCTGCTCGGTCTCGCGATGCTGCTGGTGACGGTCCACCTGGTCGCCCTCCTCGGGCGGCTGCTGGCCGCGCTGGCGCCGCGGATCCTGGGGCCCTCGCCCGAGGAGCGGCTGCGTACGGAGCTGGAGGGCGCCCGTCGCGACGCGGCCCGGCTGGCCGAGCGCACCCGCCTGGCCCGCGAGCTGCACGACTCGGTCGGCCACGCGCTGACCGTCACCACCCTGCAGGCCGGGGCCGCCGCGCAGGTGCTCGACACCGATCCCGAGTTCGCCCGCCGCGCCCTCGCGGCGATCGAGGAGACCGGCCGCACCGCGCTCGACGAGCTCGACCACGTGCTGGGCCTCCTGCGCGAGGAGACGACGGGGGAATCCGCGGCCCCCGATCTCGCCTCGCTGCCCGACCTGGTCGGGAGCGCCCGCTCGGCCGGCGTCCAGGTCAGCCTGGACACGGCCGGCGACCTCGGTGCGCTGCCGCCGCCGGTGTCCCGCGAGGCGTACCGGCTGGTCCAGGAGGCGGTGACGAACGCGCTGCGGCACGCGGGCCAGGTCCCCGTCCGGGTCTCGGTGCGGGTGGCGGACGCGCTGCGGATCGAGGTGGAGAACCCGCTCACCGGCAGGGGACGGCCGGGTGGCGGGCGGGGGCTCGACGGCATGGCCGAGCGGGCGGCCGACCTGGGCGGGCGGGTGGAAGCGGGTCCGATCGAGCCGGGGCCGGCGATGGCGGGGCCCGAGACAGCGGGGCCCGAGGCGGCGGGGCCGGTGACGGCCGCGCTCCGGACAGCGGGGCCGGCGACGGCGGGGCCCGAGTCGGCGGGGCTCGAGACAGCAGGCTCGGCGCCAACGGGGGAGCGGGGCCGCGAGGAGCCCCGGGTCACCGTCTGGCGGGTCTCCGCCGTCCTCCCCGTCGGGGACGCCCCGTGATCCGCGCCCTCCTGGTCGACGACGAGGAGCTCGTCCGCACCGGCCTGCGCGCCGTGCTCGACGCCCAGCCCGACATCGAGGTCGTCGCCGAGGCCGGGGACGGCGCGGACGTGCCCGGCCTGGTCGCCCGGCACCGCCCCGACGTCGTGCTCATGGACGTCCGGATGCCCGCGGTCGACGGCATCACCGCCACCCGCGCGCTGGTGCGGCGCCCGGACCCGCCCCGCGTCCTGGTGCTCACCACCTTCGGCAACGACGGCTACGTCTACGACGCCCTCGCCGCCGGCGCGACCGGGTTCCTGCTCAAGCGCGCCCGCCCCGCGGAGATCGTGCAGGCCGTCCGGACCGTCGCGGAGGGGGAGTCGCTGCTGTTCCCGGCCGCGGTCCGCGAGCTCGTCGCCGGGTTCGGGCGGACCCGGGCGGAGCTGACCGGGCTCACCGACCGCGAGGGCGAGGTGCTGCGGCTGATGGCCCGCGGGTTCTCGAACGCGGAGATCGCCGCGGAGCTGGTCGTCGGCGTCGAGACCGTGAAGACCCACGTCGGGAACGTGCTGGCCAAGACGGGTGCGCGGGACCGGACGCAGGCCGTGGTCCTGGCCTACGAGTCCGGTTTCGTCGACCCGCGCCGTCCGGTCTGAGCCTGCCGTCCGGTCCGAGCCGCCCGGCGGCGGGCCTCAGGGCAGCGGCTCGGTGAGGTAGCGCTGGATCGTCGGCCCCACCACCGCCACCAGCGCGGCGGGCTCCGCGGACGCCATCGGCTCCAGCTCGACGATGTACCGGATGAACCCCATCCCCACCAGCTGCGACGCCACCAGCGCGGCCCGCTCCTCCACCCGATCGGGGGCGACCTCGCCCACGAACGGGCCCAGGATCGTGCGGGCGATGAACTCGCGCATCATCCGCGCCACGCCCGGGTGTGACGCCACGCTGCGCAGCATCGAGGCCAGCGGGCCCCCCGCCGCGACGTCCCAGACCCCCAGGAACATCCCGACCATCCGCTCGCCGAGCTGCTCCGGATCCCCGGGGAGCACGTTCGCCACCAGCGCGGACGGGTCGATCGGCAGCTCCAGGGACGCGACGAACAGCTGCTCCTTGCCCCCGAACCAGTGGTTGACCATCGCCGGGTCGACGCCGGCGCGCTCGCCGATCCGCCGGACCGTCGCGCCGTCGAACCCCCGCTCGGCGAACTCGCCCCGGGCGGCGGCGAGCAGGGCGGCGCGGGTGTCCTCTCCCGAGGCCCGCCGGCCGCGGCGTCGGGGTTCATGGTTGGCCACGGGCCCATCTTCGCCGCCGCCCACCCGCCGCGCGAGAATGGCCCTCATGACCACCACCGCACCCGCCGGTTCGGCCGGTACCGCACTGGGCGCGGTCGCCCCGAGCCGCGAGGAGTTCCGCGCGCTCGCCGAGAACCACCGGGTCATCCCGGTGACGCGCCGGCTGCTGGCCGACGACGAGTCCCCGGTCGGGGTGTACCGCAAGCTCTGCACCGTCGAGGGGGCGCCCAGGCCGGGCACCTTCCTCTTCGAGTCCGCGGAGAACGGGCGGTCCTGGTCGCGATGGTCCTTCGTGGGCGCACGTTCGGCCGCGAGCCTCACCACGGTCGACGGGGAGATCCGCTGGACCGGCGAGGTCCCGGACAACCTGCCCACCGAGGGCGACGTGCTCGGCGCGGTCCGCGCGGTGGTCGAGGAGCTGCGCTCCGAGCAGCTGCCGGGCATGCCGCCGCTGACCGGCGGGCTCGTCGGGTACCTGGGCTACGACATCGTCCGGCGGATCGAGCGGATCGGCTCGGCCGACAACCCGCCCGTCGACGACCTGCGCATCCCCGAGCTGGTCCTGCTGCTGGCCACGGACCTCGCCGCGGTGGACCACCACGAGGGCACGATCACCCTGATCGCCAACGCGATCAACTGGGACGGCAGCGACGAGCGCGTCGACGAGGCCTACGACGACGCGGTGGCCCGCCTCGACCGGATGACCGCGGAGCTCGCGTCGCCCGCGGTGTCCACGGTCGCGGTGTTCAGCGCCGTCACCCCGGAGTTCGAGCGCTCGCGGACCCAGGCGCAGCACTTCGAGGCCGTCGAGATCGCGAAGGAGCAGATCCGGGCGGGGGAGTGCTTCCAGATCGTCGTCTCCCAGCGGTTCGAGATGGACTGCCCGGCCGATCCGGTCGACGTCTACCGCGTGCTGCGCGCGACCAACCCCAGCCCGTACATGTACCTGCTCAACCTCGAGGACGCGTCCGGCGGGACCCCCTTCACGATCGTCGGTTCCAGCCCCGAGGCCCTGGTCACGGTGGCCGACGGGCAGGCCACCACGCACCCGATCGCCGGGACGCGCTGGCGCGGCGCCACCGACGAGGAGGACGAGCTGCTGGAGAAGGACCTCCGGCACGACGAGAAGGAGCGCGCCGAGCACGTGATGCTCGTCGACCTCGGCCGCAACGACCTCGGCCGGGTCTGCGAGCCGGGCACGGTCAAGGTGCGCAACTTCTTCTCCGTCGAGCGCTACAGCCACGTCATGCACCTGGTCTCGACGGTCACGGGCACCCTGCGGGCGGACTGCAACGCGGTCGACGCCGTCCTGTCCTGCTTCCCGGCCGGAACCCTGTCCGGTGCCCCGAAGGTCCGGGCCATGCAGGTGATCGACGAGCTGGAGCCCACCCGCCGCGGCCTCTACGGCGGGATCGTCGGGTACCTGGACTTCGCGGGCAACGCGGACACCGCGATCGCCATCCGCACCGCCCTGGTGCGGGACGGACGGGCGTACGTGCAGGCCGGGGGCGGGATCGTCGCCGACTCCGATCCGCAGGCCGAGGACACGGAGTGCCTGAACAAGGCCCGCGCGGTGCTCTCGGCGGTGGCCACCGCGGGAACCCTGAGCTGGCCCGCCGGCGCGACCCCGCACACACCATGAGCCGCGGCAGGCTGTTCGGGTTCCTCGCCCTCACCCTGCTCCTCGGCGCGCTGGCGCTCTGGGGCTCGACGCGGCTGACCTGGGCGTCCACCGAGGTGGCGGTGACCGGGCACGGCACCACCGGCACCGTCCCGATCGACGCGGACGGCGCGCAGCTCGCGCCCGGGCTGATCGGGATCGCCGTCCTCGCGGTGGCCGCGGTGGCCGCGGCGATCGCCGTCTCCGGGATCGCGCGCCGCGTGCTCGGGGTGATCGTGGTGCTGGCCGGCGCGGCCGGGGTCTACCTCGCGCTCGCCGGGTGGCTCTCCCCGCCGACCGCCGCCGAGATCCCGCGGCTCACGGGCACCGCGGCGGCGGGCGCCGCCCCCATCCCCGGGGCCACCGTGGCGACCACGGCGGCCCCCTTGCTGGGCGTGCTCGGCGGGCTCCTGGTCCTCGGCGGCGGCGTGCTGCTTCTCCTGGCGGACAAGCGGTTGCCCCGGATGGGCGCCCGGTACGAGGCGCCCGGCACGGGGCGTCCGGTCGACGCCGAACGCAGCGCGTGGGAGGAGCTCGACGCCGGCGTCGACCCGACCACGGAGGGCACCTATGCGGGTGCCGAACGAGACGAGCGGGGACCTGGCGGCAGCCCCCGGACCGGCGCTGATTAGCATGACCGGAACGCCTGGTAGGCCTGAAAGCGGAGGGGAGCCGGCGGCCCCGACCATCGGCACGGAAGGGACGCTGGCGATCCCGGCCATGGGCACGGAAGGGGAGTGCGCCCCGTGGGCGAGCACGGTGAGGTGAGTGCGGGAGTGGGGAAGAGCGTCCTCGACTCCATCGTGGAGGGTGTCCGGGAGGACCTGGCGGCCCGTGAGGCCGCGGTCGACTTCGCGGAGATCAAGAAGCGCGCCGCGGCGGCGCCACCGTCCAAGGACGTGATGGCCGCGCTGAACGAGCCGGGCGTCGGCGTGATCGCCGAGGTCAAGCGGCGCAGCCCGTCGAAGGGCGCGCTGGCGACCATCCCGGACCCGGCCGTCCTGGCGAAGTCCTACGCCGAGAACGGCGCGCGGGTGATCAGCGTGCTCACCGAGCAGCGCCGCTTCGGCGGCACGCTCGAGGACCTGGCCGCGGTGCGCGCCGCCGTGGACGTCTGCGTGCTGCGCAAGGACTTCGTGGTCACGCCCTACCAGGTGCACGAGGCCCGGGCCCACGGCGCGGACCTGGTGCTGCTGATCGTCGCCGCGCTGGAGCAGCCCGTCCTCGAGTCGCTCCTCGACCGGGTGGAGTCCCTCGGGATGACCGCGCTCGTCGAGGTGCACCACGAGGAGGAGGCGGACCGCGCGCTGGAGGCCGGGGCCAAGGTCATCGGCGTCAACGCGCGGAACCTGCACACCCTCGAGGTCGATCGCAGCGTGTTCGGGCGGCTTGCCCCCGGCCTGCCCAACGACGTGCTGCGCATCGCGGAGTCCGGCGTGCGCGGCCCGGGGGACCTGCTCACCTACGCCGGCTGGGGCGCCGATGCGGTGCTCGTCGGCGAGGGGCTGGTGACCAGCGGGGATCCCGGTGCGGCGGTGCGGTCCCTGGTGGCTGCGGGCTTCCATCCGTCGTGCAGCAGAATGGTGCGGTGACTGTTCAGGCATCTCAGGGCATCGAGACCCCCTCGGGACATGAACCCGACGAGCGCGGCCACTTCGGCCGCTTCGGGGGTCGATGGGTGCCCGAGGCCCTGGTCGCCGCGCTCGACGAGCTGGAGATCGCGTACGAGAAGGCCCGCCGCGACCCGGAGTTCCTGAACGAGCTGGACCGCCTGCACCGGGACTACACCGGCCGGCCCTCCCCGCTCACGGATGTCCCGAAGCTCTCGCAGCACGCCGGCGGTGCGCGGATCCTGCTCAAGCGCGAGGACCTGAACCACACCGGCTCCCACAAGATCAACAACGTGCTGGGCCAGGCGCTGCTCACCAAGCGGATGGGCAAGAAGCGGGTCATCGCCGAGACCGGCGCGGGCCAGCACGGCGTCGCGACGGCCACGGCGTGCGCGCTGCTGGACCTCGAGTGCGTGGTCTACATGGGTGAGGTCGACACCCGTCGGCAGGCGCTGAACGTGGCCCGGATGCGGCTGCTCGGCGCCACCGTGATCCCGGTCAGGACGGGCTCGCGCACGCTCAAGGACGCGATCAACGAGGCGCTGCGCGACTGGGTCACCAACGTCTCCGACACCCACTACCTGCTGGGCACGGTCGCGGGCCCGCACCCGTTCCCGCAGCTCGTGCGGGACTTCCATCGGATCATCGGCCTCGAGGCGCGCGAGCAGATCCTGCAGCGCACGGGGCGGCTGCCCACCGCGATCGCCGCGTGCGTCGGCGGCGGCTCGAACGCGATCGGCATCTTCCATGCGTTCCTCGACGACGCCGGGGTCCGCCTGGTCGGCTTCGAACCGGGTGGGGACGGCGTGGAGACCGGCCGGCACGGCGCCACCCTGACCGAGGGGTCCCCGGGGGCGCTGCACGGCGCGTTCTCGTACCTGCTGCAGGACGAGGACGGGCAGACCGCCGAGTCGTACTCGATCTCCGCGGGCCTGGACTACCCGGGCGTCGGGCCGGAGCACGCGCTGCTCAAGGACATCGGCCGCGCGGAGTACCAGCCGGTGACCGACGCCGAGGCGATGGACGCGTTCTCGCTGCTCTGTCGCACCGAGGGCATCATCCCGGCCATCGAGTCCGCCCACGCCGTGGCCGGTGCGCTGCGGCTGGGCAAGGAGCTGGGCCCGGACGCGATCATCCTGGTGAATCTCTCGGGGCGTGGGGACAAGGACGTCGACACGGCGGCCAAGTGGTTCGGGATGATCGGCTCCGACGAGAGCGCGGAGGCGGCTGACGGGACGGCGATCGCGGAGGGGGAGCTGGCGACCCCGACCGTCGATGCCGAGGGGGAGCACGAGAGGCCCGCCGGGTCGTTCGCGGATGCCGGCAGCGAGACCGAGGGGATCCAGTCGTGAGCGTGGACGCGGTGTTCGAGAAGTGCCGCGCCGAGGGCCGCGCCGCGCTGGTGGGTTACCTCCCCGCCGGCTACCCGACCGTCGACGGGGGTGTCGCGCTGCTCACCGCGATGAGCGAGGGCGGCTGCGACCTGCTCGAGGTCGGTGTCCCGTACTCGGACCCGGTGATGGACGGCCCCACGATCCAGGCCGCCGCGGATCTCGCCCTGACGAACGGCTTCCGCCTGAGGGACGTGTTCACCACCGTCGAGCGGGTCACCGCGGCGGGTGGGAACTGCGTGGTCATGACGTACTTCAATCCGGTGCTGCGCTACGGGGTCGAGCGCTTCGCCGCGGACCTCGCGGCCGCCGGCGGGCTCGGGATGATCACACCGGACCTCATCCCGGACGAGGCGGACGAGTGGCTCGCCGCCTCGGAGGAGCACGGGCTGTCCCGCACGTTCCTGGTCGCGCCCAGCTCCACCGAGCAGCGCATCGCCTCCACGACGGCCGCGAGCTCCGGGTTCGTCTACGCCACCTCCGTGATGGGGGTGACGGGCGCGCGGGACACCGTGAACTCGGCCGCGGGGGAGATCGTCGCCCGCACCCGCCCGCACACGGGCCTCCCGATCGGCGTCGGCCTCGGGGTGCGCAACGGCGACCAGGCGGCCGAGATCGCCGGCTTCGCCGACGCGGTCATCGTGGGCTCCGCGTTCGTCACGGCCGCGGAGCAGGGCGGCCCCGAGGCCGTCCGCGCCCTCGCCCAGGACCTGGCCGCCGGCGTCCGCCGGGCCGTGCGCTGAGCCCTCCCGCGCCCCTTCCCGCGCCCCCTCCCACGCCGAGACGAACCTCGGCCACGTCGCGACCCCCGTCGGACGTGGCCGAGGTTCATCTCGGGCGATGTCGGGGCCGCGCTACGGTGGACCGGTGACGACCGCCCTGCTCGCCTACATCCCCAGTCCGGACCGCGGGGTCTGGTACGTGGGCCCGATCCCGATCAGGGCGTACGCGCTGTTCATCATCCTCGGGATCGTCGTGGCGATCTGGTGGGGCGAGAAGCGGTTCGTCGCGCGTGGCGGCCCTGCCGGAACCGTGGTCGACGTCGCGGTGTTCGCCGTGCCGTTCGGCCTCGTCGGTGGCCGGCTCTACCACCTTGCCACGGACTGGCGCACCTACTTCGGCCCCGGCGGGAACCCCGTCAACGCGCTGAAGATCTGGGAGGGCGGCCTCGGCATCTGGGGCGCCATCGCCCTGGGCGCGGTCGGGGCCTGGATCGGGTGCCGGCGCCGCAAGGTCCCGCTGCCCTTCTTCGCCGACGCGGTGGCCCCGGGCATCGTCGTCGCGCAGGCCATCGGCCGGCTGGGCAACTACTTCAACCAGGAGCTCTACGGCGCGCCCACCACGCTGCCGTGGGGCCTGGAGATCTACGAGCGGGTCGACCCGGCCACCGGCGCGTCGGACCCGCTGGGCGGTGTCGCCGTGGACACGGCGACCCCGATCGCGATCGTGCAGCCCACCTTCCTCTACGAGCTGCTGATCAACCTGGCCGTCGCCGGGCTGATTGTGCTGGCGGACCGGCGGTTCCGGCTCGGCCACGGGCGGGTGTTCGCGCTCTACGTCGCGGGGTACACGTTCGGGCGGTTCTGGATCGAGATCATGCGGACGGACCCGGCCACGCGCGTGTTCGGCGACATCCGGATCAACGTCGTCGTCGCGGCCGGGGTGTTCCTGCTGGCGGTGGTGTACCTCGTCGTGGCCCCGCGGGGGCGGGAGGAGCTGCCGGCCGAGGTGTTCGAACGGGCCGGGGTGGAGCCACCCGGAGCGGACGGGCCCGCGGAGGCGGACACCGCGGAGAACGCGGACGAGAAGGCCGGCGACCGCACGCCGTGAGCGGGTTCGCCGGCTTCGGGGACGGCGCCGTCGAGTTCTACGACGGCCTGCTCGTGGACAACAGCAAGGCCTACTGGACGGACCAGCGCGAGGTCTACGAGGCCCACGTCAAGGCGCCGATGGCCGCGCTGCTCGCCGAGCTGGAGCCCGAGTTCGGCGCCGGCAAGATCTTCCGCCCCTATCGTGACGTGCGGTTCGCCAAGGACAAGTCGCCGTACAAGACGCACTGCGGTGGGTTCGCGCCGCCGTTCTACGTGCAGGTCGGGCCGGAGGGGATGCTGGCGGCCGCCGGCTACTACGGCATGGCACCCGACCAGCTCACCCGCTTCCGCACCGCGGTCGACGACGAGCGCCGCGGCGCGGAGCTCGCACGGCTCCTCGCGGCCGCCGAGAAGGCCGGCCTCGAGGTCGGCGGCGAGCAGCTCAAGACCCGTCCGAAGGGCACCGATCCCGAGCACCCGCGGCTGGACCTGATGCGCCGCAAGGGTCTGATGGTCGCCCGCCGCTGGGCCCCGGACGACGTGCTCCACGAGCGTCGATGCCTCGACCGGGTGCGCCGGACCTGGCGTGCCGGCCGCCCGCTCGCGGAGTGGCTCGCGGACCACGTCGGCCCCTCCGAGCAGCCGCGCCGATAGTTGGCGGTCCTTCAACCTGATCGTTAAAGAGACCGCGCTACGCTGGTCCGCGTGACTCGTCGCACCAAGATCGTCTGCACCATCGGCCCCGCCACCGCGACGCCCGACCGCGTCCGGGAACTGGTCGCGGCCGGGATGGACGTCGCCCGCCTCAACTTCAGTCACGGCACGCGGGACGACCACAAGCGCGTCTACGAGATGGTGCGCCAGGCCGCGGACGCCGAGGGGCGCGCGGTCGGCATCCTGGCGGACCTGCAGGGCCCGAAGATCCGGCTCGGCACGTTCGCCGACGGTCCCACCGAATGGCAGACCGGTGAGGAGGTCCGGATCACGGTCGACGACTGTGCCGGCACCCACGACCGCGTCTCCACCACCTACAAGGGTCTGGCCGCGGACGCCCGCGCCGGGGACCGCCTGCTCATCGACGACGGCAAGGTCGGCCTGCGGGTCATCGAGGTCGAGGGCAACGACGTCGTCTGCAAGGTCACCGAGGGCGGCCCGGTCAGCAACAACAAGGGCCTGTCGCTGCCGGGGATGAACGTCTCGGTGCCGGCGCTGTCGGAGAAGGACCTCGCGGACCTGGAGTTCGCGCTGGGCCTGACCGTGGACGTCATCGCGCTGAGCTTCGTGCGCAGCCCCGCGGACATCGACGGCGTGCACCGGGTGATGGACAAGGTCGGCGTCAAGCTGCCGGTCGTCGCCAAGCTGGAGAAGCCCGAGGCCGTCGACAACCTCGAGGCCATCGTGCTGGCGTTCGACGGGGTCATGGTCGCCCGCGGCGACCTGGGCGTCGAGCTGCCGCTCGAGAACGTGCCGCTGGTGCAGAAGCGGGCGATCCAGATCGCCCGGGAGAACGCCAAGCCGGTCATCGTCGCCACCCAGATGCTCGACTCGATGATCACGAACTCGCGGCCGACCCGCGCCGAGGCGAGCGACGTGGCCAATGCGGTGCTCGACGGCGCGGACGCGCTGATGCTCTCCGGCGAGACCGGCGTGGGCAAGTACCCGATCAAGACGGTCCGGACGATGGCCACGATCATCGAGGCCGTCGAGGCGGGCCCGGCCGGCGTGCCGCCGCTGAACCACGTGCCCCGCACCAAGCGCGGCGTGCTCTCCTACGCGGCCCGCGACATCGGCGAGCGGCTCTCGGCGCGGGCGCTCGTCGCGTTCTCGCAGTCCGGCGACACGGTGCGCCGGCTCGCGCGGCTGCACACCCGGCTGCCGCTGCTGGCCTTCACCCCGGCCCCCGAGGTGCGCAGCCAGCTCGCGATGACCTGGGGCGTCGAGACCTTCCTGGTCGAGACGGTCGACTCGACGGACGCCATGGTCCGCCAGGTCGACCAGGCGATGCTGTCGATCGGCCGGTTCCAGCCGGGTGACCTGGTGGTGATCGTGGCGGGCTCGCCGCCCTCGACCGTCGGCTCGACGAACCTCATCCGGGTGCACCGGCTGGGCGAAGAGGATCACGCCTAGGGCAGGATTCCGGGGTGACCACCACTCCGGCGGGGCAGGCCGACCTCGACGTCCTCATGGACCTGCTCGATCTCGAGCAGCTCGAGATCGACCTGTACCGCGGCGCGAGCCCGCCCGAGTCGCCGCCGCGCGTGTTCGGCGGGCAGGTCGCGGGGCAGGCGCTCGTGGCCGCGGGCCGGACCGTCGAGGCGGACCGGCACGTGCACTCGCTGCACGCCTACTTCATCCGCGGGGGCGACCCGAGCCGCCCGATCGTCTACCGGACGGAGCGGGTCCGGGACGGGCAGTCGTTCTCCACCCGCCGCGTGCTCGCGATCCAGAACGGCAAGGCGATCTTCGCGCTGTCGGCGTCCTTCCAGCTCGCGCAGCAGGGCCTCGAGCACTCCGTCGGGCCGCGGGCGGCGGTCCCGGGCCCGGACGAGCTGCCCGTGCTGCACCAGCGTGTGGAGGCGACCGCGCGCTCCCAGTGGCTGAAGTGGATCAATCGGGCCGTCGACATGCGGCTGGTCGACGAGCACCCGTGGACCGAGGACCGGGTGGCCACGGACGAGCCGATCCGGGCGTGGATGAGGGCCGGCGGGAAGCTCCCCGACGATCCGCTGCGCCACGTCTGCCTGCTGACCTACCTGTCGGACCTGTCGCTGCTCAGCTCGGTGGTGGCCCGTCACGACCTGTCGACGACCTCGCTGCAGATGGCGAGTCTGGACCACGCCATGTGGTTCCACCAGCCCTTCCGCATGGACGACTGGCTGCTCTACGAGTGCTGGAGCCCCGCCGCCTCCGGAGGCCGGGGCCTGGCCCAGGGCCGCTTCTTCACCGAGGAGGGCACCCTGATCGCGACCACGATGCAGGAGGGCCTCGTCCGCCTCCCCCGCCCCTGACCCGCACTGTGGAGCCACAATGGACTGTTCGAGCGCTTCACGCGTGCGGTGCGGCTCCATGATGCGGACGTAGGGTGGGGGCGTGAGCGGGGATCGGGCTTTCGGGTTTCGGACGCGGGCGGTGCATGCGGGGGCGGTGCCGGACTCCGCGGTCGGGGCACGGGCGGTGCCGATCTACCAGTCCACGAGCTTCGTCTTCGAGGACACGCAGGACGCGGCGAGCCTGTTCGCGCTGCAGAAGTACGGGCTGATCTACAGCCGCATCGCGAACCCCACGGTCTCGGCCCTGGAGGAGCGGATCGCGAGCCTCGACGGGGGGATCGGCGCGGTGGCGACGGCGTCGGGGCAGGCCGCCGAGTTCCTCACCTTCGCCGCCCTGGCCGGGGCGGGGGACCACGCCGTCGCGGCGTCGGGGCTGTACGGCGGCACGATCACCCAGCTCGACGTCACGCTCCGCCGGTTCGGGGTCGACACGACCTTCGTCCCCGGCGGTGAACCCGCGGACTACGCCGCCGCGATCCGGGAGAACACCAGGTTCGTGTTCACCGAGGTCGTCTCCAATCCCGGGGGCGAGGTGGCGGACCTGGCCGGGCTCGCGGACGTCGCCCACGCTGCCGGCGTCCCGCTGATCGTCGACGCCACCCTCGCCACCCCGTATCTGTGCCGGCCGATCGAGCACGGTGCGGACATCGTGATCCACTCGGCCACGAAGTTCCTCGGCGGGCACGGCACCACCCTGGGCGGGGTGGTCGTCGAGTCCGGCCGGTTCGACTGGGGCAACGGCCGGTTCCCGACGATGACGGAACCCGTCCCGTCGTACGGCGGGCTGACCTGGTGGGGGAACTTCCAGGAGCTCGGCTTCCTCACGAAGCTGCGCGCCGAGCAGCTGCGCGACATCGGCCCCTCGCTGTCGCCACACAGCGCGTTCCTGCTGCTCCAGGGCGTGGAGACGCTGCCGTTGCGGATGCCGGCGCACGTGGCCAACGCGCAGCGGGTCGCCGAGTGGCTGGCTGCGGACCCGCGCGTGGAGTACGTGCGGTACGCGGGGCTGCCGGACCATCCGCACCACGCCCGGGCGCAGCGGTACCTGCCCGAGGGCCCGGGCGCGGTGTTCAGCTTCGGGGTCCGCGGCGGCCGGGAGGCGGGGGCGCGGTTCATCGAGAACGTGCAGCTCTGCAGCCACCTCGCCAACGTCGGCGACGCGCGCACCCTGGTGCTGCACCCGGGCTCGACGACCCATCAGCAGCTCACCGCGTCGCAGCTCGAGGAGGCCGGGGTGCCGGAGGACCTGATCCGGATCAGCGTGGGCCTGGAGGACGTCGACGACATCCTCTGGGACCTCGACCAGGCTCTGGGGGCGTCATGACCGGGGAGAGCGACGTGCGGAACGACCCGTCGAGCTGGGAGAACCCGTCCGCTTCCGAACGGCAGCGGATCCTGCGGGAGACCCGGACGGTCGCGATGGTGGGCGCCTCGCCCAACCCCGCCCGGGCGTCGAACTTCGTGGCGACCTACCTGCTCTCGTCCACGGACTACGAGGTCTGGTTCGTGAACCCGAACGCCACCGAGATCCTCGGCCGCCCGGTCTACCCGTCGCTGGCCGAGCTCCCGGGCGTCCCCGACCTCGTCGACGTCTTCCGTCGCCAGGAGGACCTCCCCGCCGTCCTCGACGAGACCCTCGCCCTGGACGGCGTGCAGACCTGGTGGCTGCAGTTCGGCCTCTGGGACGAGGCCCTCGCGGCACGCGCGGAGGAGGCCGGCCTGACGGTCGTCATGGACCGCTGCCTCAAGGTCGAACACGCCCGCTTCGCCGGCGGCCTGCACCTCGCGGGCTTCGACACCGGCGTGGTCAGCTCCCGCCGCCGCAGGTAGCCCCCCGTGAGTGGCGATAGTCGCCAGAGCGACTATCGCCACTCACGAGAGGACGCCGTAGCGGGTCAGGAAGGCGGTCGCGACCTGGCCGGGGTCGGCGCCGTCGAGCTGGACCTGCTTGTTCATGTCCTGCATCACCGCGGTCGTGAGCAGCGCGGACACGCAGTCCAGGGTCTGCGCGAACTCGGGCCCCTGCGCGTCCGCGACGGCCCGTGTCACCACCGGCGCCACGAACTGGTCGCGGAAGAGGCGCTGCGGGTCCGCCAACGCCGTGTAGGCGCCGCCCGCGAGCGCCCCGTCGGTCGAGAAGCCGTCCGCGGCGTTCGCCCGGCCCTCGTCGAGCGCCTCGTACACCTGGTCCGCGGCCACGGACACGAAGCGGAGCCCGCCGAGCCCGTAGGTGGTGCGCAGGCCGGGGAGCCCGGTGGGCCGGGTCGCGAACGGCGGCTGCCCGGCCAGCGCCACCCCGTCTCCCGCGGTCCCGATCCGCGCCAGGTCACCGATGCCGACCAGCCCGTACCGCCGCGCGAGGTCGGTCCGGACGACGATCACGTCCGTGTTCTCGAACGGCGTCTGTCTCCCGACGACGGCCTGCCGCTCCGTCTCCTCGAACCGTTGCGCAGCGGCGTAGGTCGCCTCGGGCCCGGCGCTCGGCGGGAGGTTCGCGACGCTGCTGGTGATCTCCCCGAGGTACTCGGCGTAGGCGTCGATCTGGCCGGTCGCGAAGGCGCGGTCGATCACCTCGGAGCCGCCGATGTTGGACTGCAGCGTCACGGAGTAGCCGCGGGCGCGCAGGGCCTGGGTGTAGAGCTCGCCGAGGATGTACTGCTCCGCGAAGTCCTTCGACCCGAACCTGACCGGCGGCCTCCCCTCGCCGGGTCGCCCCGCGGGACACGCCATGGCCTGCGCGGTGACCGGCAGGACCACGTCCCCGGGACCCGGCCGCGGCGGCGGTTGGGTGCGCGCCCCGGCACACCCCGCCAGGAGGGCCAGGCAGGCCAGCAGGCCTGCGACGATCCGGGGCGGCGGTCGCACGACCTACCGGAAGAGCAGGTTGTGGAGGATCAGGGTGATCGCGCGGAGCACCCAGAACGCGGGCGTGGCCAGCAGGAACAGCTTCCAGAGCTCCGGCCAGCCGCGCCGGCGCGCGGTGTACGAGGTGGGCCAGGCGGCGAGCACCACGGCGATGAGGATCCAGCCGACCTGGATCAGCAGCCCGGCGGCGCCGCCGTTGTCCCCGAACAGGACCTGGAGGGCGAACGCGATCACCCCCCAGCCGAGCGCGCCGAAGAGCGCCCGGACGTAGGTCACGGGGATCGCCTGGGTGGAGTCCTCCTGCTTCGGCACGCGCAGAGACTAGCCGCCTCGCCGGACGAGATGCCTGCCACCAGCGTGATCCCCGTCGCGGCGCGCGCGGGAGGAGAGGGATAGCCTCACCGCGTGTCCACTCCTGTCACCGTCACTGTCACCGGAGCCGCTGGCCAGATCGGTTATGCGCTGCTCTTCCGGATCGCCTCAGGGCAGCTGCTGGGGTCCGACACCCCGGTCAGGCTGAACCTGCTGGAGATCCCCCAGGCCGTCAAGGCCGCCGAGGGCACCGCGATGGAGCTGAGCGACGGCGCCTTCCCGCTGCTGGCCGGCGTCGAGATCTTCGACGACGCGACCAAGGCGTTCGACGGCACGAACGTCGCCCTGCTCGTCGGCGCCCGCCCCCGCACCAAGGGCATGGAGCGCGGCGACCTCCTCGAGGCCAACGGCGGCATCTTCGCCCCGCAGGGCAAGGCCATCAACGCCGGCGCGGCGGACGACATCAAGGTCCTCGTCGTCGGCAACCCGGCCAACACCAACGCCCTCATCGCGCAGTCCGCGGCGCCGGACGTCCCGGCCGAGCGCTTCACCGCGATGACCCGGCTCGACCACAACCGCGCGCTCGCGCAGCTCTCGCAGAAGCTGAACGTGCCGGTGACCGAGATCAAGAAGCTCACGATCTGGGGCAACCACTCCGCCACGCAGTACCCGGACCTCTACCACGCCGAGGTCAACGGCAAGATCGCCGCGGAGCAGGTCGAGGAGTCCTGGCTGAAGGACACCTTCATCCCGACCGTCGCCAAGCGCGGCGCCGCGATCATCGAGGCCCGGGGCGCGTCGTCGGCCGCGTCGGCCGCGTCGGCCGCGATCGACCACGTCTACACCTGGGTCAACGGCACCGCCGAGGGCGACTGGACCTCCATGGCCATCCCGTCCGACGGCAGCTACGGCGTGGCCGAGGGCATCATCTCCTCCTTCCCGGTCACCACGAAGGACGGCAAGTACGAGATCGTCCAGGGCCTGGAGATCGACGCCTTCTCCCGCGAGAAGATCGACGCCTCCGTCGCCGAGCTGGTCGAGGAGCGCGAGGCCGTGAAGGGCCTGGGTCTGATCTGACCGGCCTCATCTGATCCACCCCGGAAACGGCCCCTCCCGCACTCGGAGGGGCCGTTTTCGTGCCGAGATGAACCTCAGGGCGATTCCGTCCATGATCGAATCGCCCTGACGTTCATCTCGGCTGGGCGCCAGGGGGCCTGCCCCCGGTGATCACGGGGGTACGGGCGGGGGAGCACACCATCGGCGCAGCGCGGCGTTTACCGGATGCTTCTCCCATCGGCGGACGAACCGGACCGCCGCACCGAATCCCTCAAGGGAGACAACGAGATGCGTACCGCCGCCCTCCGCCGCACCGCCGTCCGACTCGCCGCCGCCACCGTCCTCAGTGTCGCGAGCGTCGGCGGGATCGCCGTCGTCGCCGCCCCCGCCGCGTCCGCCGCCCCCGCGGACTGCGCCTACAACCCCGGCGGCCGGGGTGGCTACGGCTCCTACGTCGACGGCCTCGCCCTGGACCACATGGACTGGGAGATCGACGTGGCGAACGCGATCAACTCCTACCGCGCCTCGAAGGGCCTGAAGGCGCTGACCTACTCCCGCACGCTGGCCCGCCCGGCGATGTGGGCGAGCCTCGACAGCGACGCCCGTGGCTTCTCCCCGTCGAACCACGTCGACACCCGCGGCATGGGCATCGCCCAGCGCGTCCAGTTCTGCTCCGGCTACACCGGCTTCGTCGGCGAGATCAACTACTGGGGCACCGGCAGCACGGCCTGGACGGGCCCGCAGGCCGCGGTGAACTGGTGGAAGGGCTCCGCGCCCCACAACGCCTGGCTGCTCAACCCCCAGGCCAAGACCTTCGCGGTCGGCCTCGCCTACGAGGGCAACGACCGCCACCGCGCCCACTACACCGTGGTCTTCGGCGACCACTAGGAGTGTGCTGAAGAGCTCCGGCCGTAGCGACGGCGCGCAGTCGGCCCGAGCTCTTCAGTGCGCTCCTCAGACCCAGTACAGGACGGTCATCGCCACCGCGGTGACCAGGACCGTCGCGCGGAGGGCCGGTGCCGGGAGGCGCCGGCCCACCTGCGCGCCCGCGATCCCGCCCGCGATGCCGCCACCGAGCATCGCGAGCATCGGCCACGGCTCCGCCAGGACGTCCCCGGCCAGGAGGAACAGCGCTGCCGCGGTCGCGTAGACCGCGGCGGTCTGCGTGACGCGGGTGGGGTTCCCCGCCGCGGGACCGACGCCGCGGGCGACGCCCCACATGGCCAGCATGAGGATCCCGACGGCGCCGCCGAAGTACCCGCCGTAGACGGCGACGAGGGCCTGGGCGGTGAGGAACCCGGAGGCCCGCCGCGGCGGACCGGCGCGACCCGCCGCCCCGTCCACGGCCCGGCGCCCACGCTCGCCGCCTGCCGTCCGGCGTTCGCCCTCGCCGCCCGGCGCCGTGGCGTCGCCGGGCCGACCGATCTCGCCGGGTGTGGGGTCGCGGGGCCGGCGGACGCCACCGGGCAGGGTGTTGCCGGGCAGGGTGTTGCCGGGCGCGGTGTCGCTGGGCAGGGTGTCGCTGGGCAGGGTGTCGCTGGGCGCGGTGTCGCCGGGCCGGCCCACGCCACCGGGCAGCCCGCTGCCACGCGGGCCGTGACCCGCCCTCCGGGATCGCCGGGTGATCATCGCGGACGCCCGCCGCCCGACCAGCAGTACCAGCGTGGCGAAGGCGAGCAGCCAGGGCACCGCGACGGCGAACGACCGGGACGGCAGGGCCAGCAGCAGGACCGCCCCGACCGTCCCGCCGAGCAGGCTCGCCCCCGTCACGGCCGTGAGCGGGACGTCTCCGACCGGCCCGATCTCCCGCCGGTACACCCACGCCCCGGCGATCGCCCCGGGCAGCAGCGCCACGGTGGCCGACGCGTTCGCGACCACCGGCGACAGCCCGGCCGCGACGAGCGCCGGCAGGGCCACGAAGGTGCCGCCCCCGCCGACCGCGTTGAGCGCGCCCGCGGCGATGCCCGCGAGGAGCGCCAGCAGGATCCCGTTCACGTCCCCACCGTCGGTGTCCCGGCGCCGGGGCACAATGCGGAAGTCCCGCGCCCCGGGTAAGGCCACGACATAGGCTGACGGCGTGCAGTACGACTTCACCGACCTGCGCCTGTTCGTCGAGGTGGTCACCGGGGGATCGATCACCGCGGGGGCCCGGCGGACCCACCTCAGCCTGCCCTCGGCGAGCGCGCGGGTGCGGGGCCTGGAGGCGCAGGCCGGCGTGGCGTTGCTGGTGCGGGAGCGGCGCGGGGTCCGGCCGACCCCCGCGGGCGTCGCCCTGGCCCGGCACGCCCGCGAGGTCCTCGCCCACGCCGCGCGGCTCGAGGGCGCCGTGGCCGGCTACGCGCGGGCGGGTGGCGCGCCGCTGGTGCTGCTCACCGGCAGCTCCGCGATGCACGGCCTGGTGCCCGCAGCCCTCGCGACCTTCCTCCTGGAGCACCCGGACGCCGACGTCAGGGTGGCGGAGCGGCCCAGCCCGGAGACGGCCCGCGCGCTCGCCGACGGTGCCGCCGACCTGGGCATCGTGCTCGCCGACGTCGCGCGGGACACCGAGCTGGAGGGCACACCGCTGGGGGACGACTCGCTCGTCGTGATCGGGGCGGCCGGCGGGGTGCTCGCCGGGCGCACCGAGATCGACCACCGCGAGGCGGCCGAGCACCCGATGATCGGGCTGGATCCCGCGACCCCGCTCGCCGTGATGATCGCGGGCCGGGCCGGGCCGCACGCCCCGGTGCTGCGGTACCGCACGCTCGCGGCGGGACTGGGCACCGTCGTCACGCTCGCGGCGGCCGGGGTCGGGCTCGCGATCGTCCCGCGCCGGGCGGTGCCCGCCGACCTCCGCCTGGAGGTGTGCGACCTGCGGGAGCCGTGGGCGCACCGGGAGCTGATGCTCTGCGCGGGCGCGACCGCGGACCAGGCGGCCCCCGCTTTCCGCGGGCTGGTCACCGCCCTCACAGCCTCTGCGGCGACCTGATGCTCGGACCAGGCGTCCGCCTGCGAGAGCCGGCCGCTCGCTAGTCCTCCAGGACGGCGATGGCGAAGGCCTCGCCCGGCAGCGTGATCGCGGCGCCCTCGCTCGTGGTGGGCTCGCTCGCCAGCAGGATCCGCGTGACGGTCGAGCCCAGGTCGAGGCCGACCTCCTCGGGCCCCAGGTTCACCAGCACCCGCAGCCGGCCGCGGTGGATCACCAGCGTGCGGGCCTCCGGATGGACGTCGACCCCCACCTCGTCGAGCCACGGGTCCGACAGCTCCGGCCACGCCTTGCGCAGCGCGATGAGCTCCCTGTACATCGCGAGCAGCGTGGCGTGCGGCTCGTCGTCCTGCTCCGTCCAGTCCAACGTGGAGTTGTGGAAGGTGCTCTCCGCGTTGGGGTCCGGCACCTCCACGTCTCCCCAGCCGTGCTCGGCGAACTCCGCGGTGCGGCCCTTGCGCACCGCCTCGCGCAGGCCGGGGTCCGGGAAGTAGGAGAAGAACTGCCAGGGCGTCCGCGCGCCCCACTCCTCGCCCATGAACAGCATCGGCGTGAACGGCGAGGTGAACAGCAGCGCGGCCCCGCAGGCCAGGATGCCGGGGGAGAGCAGCTGGGTGAGCCGGTCGCCCTCGGCCCGGTTGCCGATCTGGTCGTGGTTCTGCAGGTACGTCACGAACCGGTGGCCGGGGATGCGCGCGGTGTCCACCGGGGCGCCGTGGGTGCGCTTGCGGAAGCTCGACCAGCTGCCCTCGTGCAGGAAGCCCCGGCGCAGCACATGGGCGAGCCCGGCGAGGTCGGCGTCGGCGAAGTCCCCGTAGTAGCCCTGGCCCTCGCCGGTGAGGACGCAGTGCAGGCTGTGGTGGATGTCGTCGCCCCACTGGGCGGTCATCCCGAGCCCGCCGCCCTCGCGGCTGGTGATCATGCGGGGGTCGTTGAGGTCCGACTCCGCGATCAGCGACAGCGGCCGCCCGACGTGCGCCTCCAGCGACTGCACCTCCACCGCGAGCTGCTCGAGGACGTGCTGGGCGCGGGTGTCCCGCAGCGCGTGCACGGCGTCGATCCGCAGACCGTCGATGTGGAAGTCCCGCAGCCACATCAGCGCGTTGTCGATCGCGAAGCGGCGCACCTCGTCCGACCACGCGCCGTCCAGGTTGAGCGACGGGCCCCAGATGTTGCTGCCGGCGAAGTACGGGCCGAAGCGGTCGAGGTAGGCGCCGGAGGGGCCCAGGTGGTTGTAGACCACGTCGAGCACCACACCGAGCCCCCGCGCGTGCGCGGCGTCGACGAAGCGCTTCAGCCCGTCCGGGCCGCCGTAGTTCTCGGTGACCGCGTACCAGCCGACGCCGTCGTAGCCCCAGTTCCGCGGCCCGTCCACGGCGTTGACCGGCAGCAGCTCCACCAGGTCGATGCCGAGCGCGACGAGATGGTCGAGCTTCTCGATCGCGGCGTCGAACGTGCCGCCGTCGGTGAAGGTGCCGATGTGGCACTCGTAGAGGACGCTCCCGGCCAGCGTGCGGCCGGTCCAGGCCTGGTCGGTCCACCAGAAGGCGTCCTGGTCGTAGCGCCGCGAGGCCGAGTGGACGCCGTTGGGCTGCCAGAGCGAGCGGGGATCGGGGAGCGGCGTCGGATCGTCGCCGACCAGGAACGCGTAGGCCGAGCCGGGCCCGTTGTCCTCGACCTCGCCCCGCCACCAGCCGCCGGCGTCCCGGCGCAGCGCGTGCGTCTCGCCGTCCACCAGCACCCGGACCCTGTCCTGGGTCGGGGCCCACACCGCGTACTCAGCCACGCGCCGATCCTGCCCGTCCCCGCCGCGACGCGCCCGGCCGGGCCGCTGTGACCTCCTCGGAGCGCCGCCGGCCGCGGGAGGGAGGTCGGGACCGCCGGCCGGTCGGGGGGCACTCATCGACCGGCGGTCCCGGCAACGAGGTACCGGTGGGGTGGGGGGTTCCCCGGTTCCAGGCACGTTGCCGTACGCAATTCTAGGAAAGTGCAACCTCTCGGTAATCGGCTGAACAGCCGCATTTCCGTCCATAAAGTCGCGCAGCCGAGAAGTACGATTTCCGAAACATTCCGCTACGGAAACGTCGACCGGTCACCGCGGAGCTCCTCGAGCTCGGCCGCGAGCGCCGGCTCGTCGGCGGCCTTGTCCTCCAGGCGCCTCGTCAGATGGTCGAGCACCACGGCCATCTCCGCAACGGTGGCCGGATCGACGTCCGCCGTGCCGTCGTCGATCTCGGCGCTGTAGGCGGCGAACAGCCGGGAGCCCAATTCCCGGCCCCGGTCGGTCAGGTCCACGAGAATGCTCCGGCGGTCCCGCGGGTTCCCGCGCCGCACCACATTGCCTGCCAGTTCCAGGCGGTCGAGCTGTGCGGTCGCGCTCGCCGGCGAGACGCCGACGCGACGGGCCAGTGCGGACGGCGTCCGCGGGCCCTCGTGCAGCAGGTGCACCAGGATGGTGGCCTCGGGGACCCCGAGGCCGAGGAGGCGGGCGGCGGTCTGCCGGTAGGCATCCGTCGCCGCGACGACGTCCTTCAGTCGTACTGCGAGCTCACTCACCGAACTCCCCTCGGTCCGTGTTCCCGTGATCATGTTTCGATCGTCGAGATTTCAGTTGGTCAAACGTCCAAGACGGCGCCGGGGTTCCCTTCGTGATGCGCGTCATGCGCACCGTGTTGCGTCATCTGGTACTGACCCGCGGATGCGGCGGGGAGCGAGCCGGATCTCCGCGGAGTCGGACGTGAGTGCGCGCCTGCCGGCCTCGGCCCCGGGCCCGCGTGAGATCGGGGCCGGACCGGGGAGCTCGCGTCCTTCTCGTGAGAACCTTGTCGACGTCGTGGACATCGTTGCGCTAACGTCGTCTCGACAAGAGACGACGAACCTGCCGATACGGTGTCTCCATGATCGAGCGCTATGTCGGCGTCCTCGGCATCGCCGAGGCGATGGAGGTGACCCGGCATGCCGTGCACAAGTGGCGCTCGCGCTACCCCTCGGACTCCGAGCATCCGTTCCCCGCTCCCGACGTGGAGATCGACGGGACGCCCGGCTGGCGGCCCGAGCGGATGGGGGAGATCGTGAGCTGGCGGGAGGGGCTGCCCGGGCGGGGCAGCGGAGGGGGCCGGCCGACCGCGGCCCGCGCCGAGTACATGCGGGCCGCGCTCGCGCACGGTCTGGACCGCGACGAGGCGACCCGGGGACTCGCGAACTTCGTCGACGAGTTCCCGCACATGACCGAGGCCGAGGTCTGCGCCTGGCTCATCGAGAAGTGGGAGTGATCATCAGGGCCGGAGTGCTGTCGACCGGGGCGTGATCACTCCCCGCGGTGCACGACGGCCGCGGGCGGCCGTCCTGCACCGCCGCGGCTGACCACCGTCATGATCGCCAAGAGTGCGGAAAGTCGGCCACCGGTGGCCGAGGATCCGCATTCTTGGTGATCACGACGGGAGGTCCTGCTGATCACCCGTCAGACGGGGCGGACGAGCAGGGCGACGGGGTAGCGGGACAGGAGGGTGTCCAGGCGGGGGGCGTTGCCCTCGACCGGGGTGTCCGTGATCATGTCGTGCCAGTCCGCCGCGCCGTCCGGGAGCGGGAGCACCGTGTCCCCCCAGCCGCCCTTCGCGGCGAGGCCCACCGGCAGCCGGGTGACGACGGCGACGAGCTTGCCCGTCCGCTGGAAGGCGACCGCGTGCTCGGCCGCCGCACCCTGGGCGGGCACCGCGCGGTAGCCGTGGAACAGCTCCGGGCGGTACCGGCGCAGCCGCGCGGCCGTGGCGGTGACCAGCAGCTTCGCCGCGCCCTCCGGGTCCACGTCCGGGAGCCAGCCCTCGTCGAGACGGGCGAGCAGGGCGTGCCGTGCCGCGAAGTCGACGGGCCTGCGGTTGTCCGGGTCGACCAGGGAGTACTCGAACAGCTCCGTGCCCTGGTAGACGTCCGGCACCCCCGGACCGGCCAGCTGCAGCAGCTTCTGGCCCAGCGAGTTCGACCATCCCGGGCCGGAGATCCGGTCCACGAACGCCTGGATCTCCGCGACCAGCTCCGGGTCGGACAGGACCTGCTCCGGCCAGGCGGCGATCGCGGCGTCCACCTCGGGCACCGCGTCCACGTGGGACGTGACGAGCTTGGCCTCCTTCGAGGCCTTGCCGAGGTAGGCGACCAGGCGGGCCCGGAAGTCCGGCAGCTCCGGCGGGACCGGCCAGGCGCCGACGAGGCACTGCCAGGCCAGCAGCTCCAGCGACCGGTCCGGCAGCGGGTACCGCGCCGACCAGTCGCGCAGGAGGTCCGTCCACTCGCGCGGGATCTCCGCGAGCACCGCGAGGCGCGCCCGGACGTCCTCGGAGCGTTTGGTGTCGTGGGTCGACAGGGTGGTCATCGTGGCCGGCCGACCGGCCTCGCGCGCGGCGAAGGCGGTGTGGAAACCGGTGGGGGACAGGCCGAACCTGCTCGGGTCGCCGCCGACCTCGTTGAGCGCGACGAACCGGTTCCAGCGGTAGAACGCCGTGTCCTCGACGCCCTTCGCCATGATCATTCCCGAGGTCTGCTGCACCCGCGTGGCCAGCAGCCCGTGCGGGTCGGCGAGCAGTGCGGCGTGCAGCGCCCCGAGGACCGGCGCCAGGTCGGGCCGGTTCGCCCGCGCCACGGACACCGCCACGTCGAGGGACTCGCGGCCCTCGGGCAGGTAGGAGCGGTACACGGGGAAGCCGCACAGGAACTCCGCCACGGCCTCCCGCAGCCGCTCCGACGAGTCCGCGCCGGCGGCCTCGGAGACCTCGGAAGCCACGGGGGCGTCGGAGCTCTCGGCTCCCTCGACGGTCTCGGCTCCCTCGGCTCCCTCGGCAGCCCCGGAAGGCCCCGCCGACGCCTCGAGCGCCGCCCTGACGCCCGGCACCCCGAGGGCGACCCCCGCGATCCGCGCCACCTCGGCCGCCAGGATCGTGTCCGCCACCTCACGGCGCCCGCGGTGCTCCGCGGCGTGCGCGGACTCCCGGACCCCCGTGTGCTCGGCGGCGAACTGCGTGAGCAGGCCCGCGCCGGACGGGTCGACGAACACGCCCTGCACGTCCGCCAGGGCCTCGTAGCCGGAGGTGCCGTCGACCGGCCAGGACGCCGGCATCTCCTCGCCGAGGTGCAGGATCTTCTCGACCAGCAGCCACCGGTCCGGCCCGATCGCCTCCCGCAGCCGTCGGACGTAGGCGCCGGGGTCGGCCAGCCCGTCCGGATGGTCCACGCGGAGGCCGACGATCTCGGGGTGCTCGGAGAGCCAGCGCAGGACCTCGCGATGGGTGTCCTCGAAGACCTCCGGGATCTCGACGCGCACCGCGGCGAGGGTGGAGACGTCGAAGAAGCGCCGGTAGGTCAGCTCGGCCGCGCCGCGCTTCCAGGACACCAGGCGGTAGTGCTGGCGCTCGTGCACCTCCTGCGGCGAGCCGTCCCCGGTGCCGGGGGCGAGCGGGAAGGCGTGCTCGTAGTAGCGGAGTTCCCCGTTCTCGATCTTCAGCTGCTCCAGGGCCCCCGCCTCGTCCGCGTCGAGGATCGGGAGCAGCAGGGGGCCGGCGGCCCAGTCGATGTCGAAGTGCCCGGCCCACCGCGAGCCCTGCCCGTGCGCCAGGACGTCCCACCACCACGGGTTGGCCCGCGGGACCTCGACGCCCACGTGGTTGGGGACGATGTCGATCAGCATCGTCATGCCCGCCTCGCGAAGGACCCGGAGCAGCAGGTCGAGGCCCTCGATCCCGCCGCGTTCGACGGAGATCCAGGTGGGGTTGACGACGTCGTACCCGTGGTTGGACCCGGCCCCCGACTCGAGCAGCGGCGACGAGTAGAGCGTGCCGATGCCGAGCTGGTCCAGGTAGGCGACGAGCTCGGCGCCCCGCTGGAAGGTCTGGTCCTTCGAGAACTGCAGCCGGTAGGTGGTGCTGGGGCGCGCCATCACACGGTCCGCTGCAGCACGAGGAGGGAGCGGGCCGGGATGGTGTGCACCGCCTGCGCCCTGGTCATCAACGGTTCCGCCGCGACCACCCCGGGCACCGTGGCCAGCGTGACCACCTCACCCGCCGCGGTGTCGACGACGATGGCCCATTCCTTGCCGTACTCGGGCCCGGGCAGGGTCACGTCGATGTCCTCCCAGTGCGCGTTGAAGGCGATGAGGAACGAGTCGTCCGTGACCCGCTCGCCGCGGGGGTCGACGTCCGCGATGCCCTCGCCGTTGAGGAAGGCGATCACGCACTTGCCGAAGCCCGAGTCCCAGTCGCCCTCGGTCATCTCGGTGCCGTCCGGGGTGAACCAGGCGATGTCCGCCAGGGAGTCCCGCCGCCGCGGGGCGATCGGTTTGCCCTGGAAGAAGCGCCGCCGGCGGAACACCGGATGCGCGTGGCGCAGCGCCGCGACGCCCGAGGTGAACCCGACCAGCCCGGCGTTCTTGCCGGCGAGCGACCAGTCCACCCACGCCGTCTCGTTGTCCTGGCAGTAGACGTTGTTGTTGCCGCTCTGGGTGCGGCCCAGCTCGTCGCCGTGCAGGAGCATCGGGACGCCCTGGGACAGCATGATCGTGGTGAGGAAGTTGCGCTGCTGGCGTTCCCGCAGCGCCACGACCGCCTCGTCGTCCGTCGGGCCCTCGACGCCGCAGTTCCAGGAGCGGTTGTGGCTCTCGCCGTCGTTCCCGTCCTCGCCGTTGGCGTCGTTGTGCTTGTCGTTGTACGACACCAGGTCCGCCAGGGTGAACCCGTCGTGCGCGGTGGCGAAGTTGATCGACGCGTAGGGGCGCCGGCCGTCGTCCTGGTAGAGGTCGCTCGACCCCGTGAGCCGGGAGGCGAACTCGCCCAGCGTGCCGGGCTCGCCGCGCCAGAAGTCCCGCACGGTGTCCCGGTACTTGCCGTTCCACTCCGTCCACAGCGGCGGGAAGTTGCCGACCTGGTAGCCGCCCGGCCCGACGTCCCAGGGCTCGGCGATCAGCTTGACCTGCGAGATCACCGGGTCCTGCTGCACGAGGTCGAAGAACACGCTCAGCCGGTCGACGTCGTAGAACTCCCGCGCCAGCGTCGACGCGAGGTCGAAGCGGAAGCCGTCGACGTGCATCTCGGTGACCCAGTAGCGCAGCGAGTCCATGATCAGCTGCAGGGTGTGCGGGTTGCGGACGTTGAGCGAGTTCCCGGTGCCCGTGTAGTCCATGTAGTAGCGCGGGTCGTCCTCGACCAGGCGGTAGTACGCGTGGTTGTCGATGCCGCGCATGGACAGCGTCGGCCCCATGTCGGAGCCCTCGGCCGTGTGGTTGTAGACGACGTCGAGGATCACCTCGATGCCCGCCTCGTGCAGGTCCCGGACCATCGCCTTGAACTCGTGCACCTGGCTGCCGGGGCGGCTGCCGCGCGTGGAGTAGGAGTGGTGCGGGGCGAGGAACGCCAGGGTGTTGTAGCCCCAGTAGTTCGACAGCCCCTTCTCCTGCAGGTGGTGGTCGTTGAGGAACTCGTGCACGGGCATGAGCTCCACGGCCGTGACCCCGAGCCGGGTGAGGTGCTCGATCATGGCCGGGTGCGCCAGGCCGGCGTAGGTGCCGCGCAGCTCCGCCGGGATCTCGGGGTGCGCGATCGTGAGGCCCCGCACGTGGGCCTCGTAGATCACGGTCTCGTGGTACGGGATCTTCGGCGGCCGGTCGGAGCCCCAGTCGAAGTAGGGGTTGACGACGACCGACTTCGGCACGAACGGCGCCGAGTCCTTGTCGTTGCGCGACAACGGGTCCCCGAACTGGTACCCGAAGACGGCCTCGTCCCACTTCACCGGCCCGTCGAGCGCCTTGGCGTACGGGTCCACCAGCAGCTTCGCGGGGTTGCAGCGCAGGCCCTGCCCCGGGTCGTACGGGCCGTGGACGCGGTAGCCGTAGCGCTGGCCCGGCTCGACCGCCGGGAGGTAGGCGTGCCAGACGAAGCCGTCGACCTCCGTGAGCGGAACCCGGGTCTCCTTGCCGCGCTGCGAGAACAGGCAGAGGTCCACCTTCTCGGCCGCCTCGGAGAACACCGCGAAGTTCGTTCCCGCGCCGTCGTAGCTCGCACCCAACGGGTACGGGTTGCCCGGCCACGGCCGCATGCTGGTCCCTACTTCCCTGCTCGCTCGATCCGCCCCGGGCTGCCGGGGCGGGAGGTCGTCACGCTACCGGGCGCGACCCCGTCAGGACTCCGCGAGACGCGCGGGGAACCCACCCGTCGCCACCGGGCTCCACCGGGTGGGTGTGATGCGGATCAACGCCTTGCCCTGGTCGACCATGGCCTGCCGGTACTCCGCCCAGTCCGGGTGCTCGCCCGAGATGCTGCGGAAGTAGTCGACCAGCGCGTCCACCGCCGGATCGTCGGCCCCGTCCCCGCCCTGGGTGAGCAGCTCGGCATCCCCGTCGACGTGGACCCACGGGCCGTTGAACTCGTCGCTGAGCACGACGACGGACGCCGTGCCGGTGCGCGCGACGTTGTGGGACTTCGCCCGCTCGGGATAGGTGGCGATCACGATGCGGCCCTGCTCGTCCACCCCCGAGGTGACCGGCGAACCCACGGGCGAGCCGTCCCTGCGGAAGGTGACGAGCACGACCTTGTGGCGGGGGCGGAGGAACTCGGTCAGCTCGGCGCGGTCGACGTCCGTGTTCGTGGCGATCGTTCGGGGCATGGCACGAACTCTAGGAGAGGCCACCGACAGTTGTAGGGTCCACGGTGATGAGCACCCTGTTCACGAAGATCATCGCGGGCGAGCTGCCCGCCCGGTTCGTCTGGTCGGACGAGCGCTGCGTCGGGTTCCTCTCGATCAACCCGCTCGGACCGGGACACACCCTCGTCGTGCCGCGCGAGGAGGTCGACCACTGGGTCGACGCCTCCCCGGACCTCATGGCGCACCTGACCTCGGTGTCGCACGGCATCGCGAAGGTCGTGCAGGAGCTGTGGAGCCCGCCGCGCGTCGCGTTCCTGATCGCCGGGTTCGAGGTGCCCCACCTGCACCTGCACGTCTACCCGGCCTGGGACATGGCGGCCTTCGACTTCGCGAACGCGGCGAAGGAGGTCGACGCGGCGGAGCAGGACGCGGTCGCGGAGCGGCTCAAGGGAGCCCTGCGCGAGGCCGGTCACGCGGAGCACGTCCCCGCGTGAGGCTCGTCCTCGTCCGCCACGGGCTGCCCGAGCGGGCCGCGGGCAGCGCCGATCCCGTCCTCGCCGATCTCGGCCGTGAGCAGGCGGAGCGAGTGGTCGGCGCGCTCGCGGGCGAGCCGGTGGACGCGATCTACGCCAGCACCCTGGCCCGAGCGCGGCAGACCGCGGCGCCGCTGGCCCGGGAGCGCGGCCTCGAGGTCCGCGCGCTCGACGCCCTGCGCGAGTACGACGCGGACGATCCCGAGTACGTCCCGATCCACCAGATGGCCCAGGAGTTCCCCGAGGTCTGGCAGCGGATGGTCGACGGGCACCTGCCGGAGCACGTGGACGTGAGCGGGTTCACAGCCCGGGTGGTGGAGGCGATCGAGGGGATCGTCGAGGCGCACCCCGGCCGTGGCTCGGCGGTCGTGTTCGCCCACGCGGGCGTGATCAACGTCTACCTGGGACACCTGCTGGGCGTCGCGAAGCCGCTGCCCTTCCCGCTGGACTACGCGGGCGTGACCAGGGTCGTCGCCCGCCGGGACGGGGTGCGCAAGCCGCGGACGGTCAACGAGATCGCCCACGTCGCCGACCTGCTGGAACCCGTTGCCCGCGCGTGACGAGTGGGTGTCGCCGACACCGGCACCGCCGGCACGCTCGTAGAGTGGGGACCGTGAGCGAGCTCGCGAGCGAACAGTCGGCACGGTGCGGGCGCGGAGCGCCGGACCGAGCGAAGCGAGGGACGGTGTGAGCGTGCAGCCGACATCCGTCCTGTCCTCGATCCGGGGCCCGGCCGATCTCAAGCGGCTCGGACCCGACGCGCTGGCCGGGCTCGCGGTGGAGATCCGGGACTTCCTGGTCAGCTCCGTCGCCCGCACCGGCGGCCACCTGGGCCCCAACCTCGGCGTGATCGAGCTGACGATCGCGCTGCACCGGGTCTTCGACTCCCCGCGGGACACGCTGATCTGGGACACCGGGCACCAGGCGTACGTCCACAAGCTGCTCACCGGCCGTCAGGAGGGGTGGGACCAGCTCAAGAAGACGGGCGGGCTGTCCGGCTACCCCTCGCGGACCGAGAGCGTGCACGACCACGTCGAGTCCTCCCACGCGTCGAGCTCGCTGAGCTGGGCGGACGGGCTCGCACGGGCCTACTCGCTGACCGGCCAGCAGCGGCACGTGGTCGCGGTGATCGGCGACGGCGCGCTCACCGGCGGCATGGCCTGGGAGGCGCTGAACAACATCGCCGCGGCCAAGGACCGCAACGTGGTCGTGGTCGTGAACGACAACGGCCGCTCCTACGCGCCGACGATCGGCGGGCTGGCGGACCGGCTGGCCACCCTGCGGCTGCAGCCCGCCTACGAGCGGCTGCTCGAGGCGGGCAAGAACACCCTGCGGACGACCCCCGTGGTCGGGCCCGCGGTCTACGCCGGGCTGCACGCGCTCAAGGCCGGCATCAAGGACGCGATCAGCCCCCAGGAGCTGTTCGCGGACCTGGGGCTCAAGTACTTCGGGCCGGTCGACGGGCACGACGTCGCCGCCATGGAGTCCGCGCTGCGCCGCGCCCGCCACTTCGGCGGCCCCGTCGTCGTCCACGCGGTGACCCGCAAGGGCAACGGCTACGCCCCGGCCGAGAACGACGAGGCCGAGCAGATGCACAGCCCGGCCGCCTTCGACCCGGCCACCGGTCTGCCGACCGGCCCCAAGACCACCGGCTGGACCAGCGTCTTCTCCGACGAGCTGGTGCAGATCGCCGCCGAGCGCCCGGAGGTCGTGGCGATCACCGCGGCGATGCTCGGGCCGACCGGGCTCGCGAAGTTCCAGAAGGCGTTCCCGGAGCGCTGCGTGGACGTCGGGATCGCCGAGCAGCACGCGCTGACCTCGGCGGCCGGCCTGTCCCGCGGCGGCATGCACCCCGTCGTCGCCGTGTACTCGACCTTCCTCAACCGGGCCTTCGACCAGCTGATGATGGACGTCGCGCTGCACCGCGAGGCCGTCACGCTGGTCCTGGACCGGGCCGGCGTGACCGGCAGCGACGGGCCGTCGCACAACGGCATGTGGGACCTGTCGATCCTCGGCGTGGTGCCGGGCATCCGGGTCGCCGCGCCGCGGGACGCCGGCAGCCTGCGCGAGGAGCTGGGGGAGGCCCTGGCGATCGACGACGGGCCCACCGCGCTGCGCTTCCCGAAGGGGCCGGTCATCGAGTCCGTGCCCGCGGTCCGGCGCACCGGCTCGGTGGACGTGCTGCGCGAGGACCCCGACCCGACGGTGCTGATGGTGTGCGTCGGGTCGTTCGGCGAGCTGGGTGTGCAGGCGGCGGAGCGGCTGGCCCGCCAGGGCGTCCCGGTCACCGTGGTGGACCCGCGCTGGGTGCTGCCGGTGCCGCGGGAGCTGATCGGGCTCGCGAAGGCGCACCGGCTCGTCGTGACGGTGGCGGACGCGGGGCGCCACGGCGGCTTCGGCTCCGCGCTGGCGGACGTGCTGCGCTCGGCCGAATGCGATGTGCCGCAACGGGACATCGCGCTGCCGCAGGAGTTCCTGGAGCACGGCAGCCGCGGCGACGTGCTGGCCGCGGTGGGGCTGACCGCGCAGGACGTGGCGCGGCGGGTCACCGAGTGGGCGTCGGCGCTGCCGGGGTGTCTGGTCACGCTCGCCGCCGATCCCGCCACCAGCGAGGCGGACCAGGCCTGATGCGCGTCCTGGTGGTGGAGGACGAGGAGCCCCTCGCCGAGGCCGTGGCTCGCGGGCTGCGGCGCGAGGGGATGGCGGTCGACGTCGCGCTCGACGGCGACAGCGGGCACGAGAAGTCCTCGTTCACCCGCTACGACGTCGTCGTGCTCGACCGGGACCTGCCCGGCATGCACGGGGACGACCTGTGCGCCGCGATCGTCGCGTCGGGGGCCACCACGCGGGTGCTCATGCTCACCGCGAGCGGCGCCCTGGAGGACAAGGTCGACGGCCTGTCCCGCGGCGCGGACGACTACCTCGCCAAACCCTTCGACTTCCCCGAGCTGGTCGCCCGGGTCCGCGCGCTGGGCCGGCGGGCCTCGCCGGCCGTGCCGCCGCTACTGGTGGCCGGGGACGTGGCCCTCGATCCGGGGAAGCGGACGGTGCTGCGGGCGGACCAGCCGGTGGAGCTGACCCGCAAGGAGTTCGGGGTCCTCGAGGTGCTGCTCGGCGCGGGCGGGGCCGTGGTGTCGAGCGAGGAGCTCCTGGAACGGGTCTGGGACGAGAACGCGGACCCGTTCACCACGACAGTGCGCGTCACCGTGATGACCCTGCGCAAGAAGCTGGGGGAGCCCGGGGTGATCGAGACCGTGGTGGGCTCCGGGTACCGGGTGCCGGCCGCCGGTTAGTCTCCCGGCCGTGCGCCGCCTGACGCTGCGCTGGCAGCTGACCCTCCTGGGGACCGCCCTGGTCGCGCTGGTCAGCGCGCTGCTGCTGTGGCTGGGCTGGCTGCTGGTGGGCAGCGTCGCGGGCTCCGTGCCCACCCTGCCGCCGGGCACGCTGGTGCGGGTCGGGGACCTGGACGTCCCGGCCGAGGCGGTCACGGCGGCGGTCCGTGGCGCCGCCCGCGCCGAGCTGCTCCGGGCCGGGCTGATCGCGTTCCCGCTGGTCGTGATCGCGGCGGGACTGGTTTCCTGGGTGCTGGTGGGTCGGGTGCTCGCGCCCCTGCACGAGATCACGCGGACCGCGCAGCGGCTGTCCGCCGAGTCCCTCGACGAGCGGCTCGGACTGCCGGACGCGCGCGGCGAGCTGGCCGAGCTCGCCGCCACCTTCGACGGGATGCTCGCCCGGCTGCAGGCCGCGTTCGAGGCGCAGCAGCGGTTCGTCGCCAACGCCAGCCACGAGCTGCGCACCCCGCTCGCCGTGCTCCGCACCGAGGTCGACGTCACCCTCTCCGATCCCGCCGCCGACGTCGCGGAGCTGCGGCGGATGGGCGAGGTCGTGCGCGACGCCACCCGCCGGGCGGACGACCTGGTCTCCGGCCTGCTGCTGCTCGCGCGGACCGAGGCCCTCGGCGAGGTGGCCCGGCGGCCCGTGGACCTGCGCGAGGCCGGCCGCCACGCGGTCCGGGTGACCGCGGCCGAGGCCGGGCGGCGGGGCCTGCGGGTGACCTGCACGGGCCCGTCCGCGCCGACCGAGGGCGATCCGGCGCTCCTGGAACGGGTGGCGGGGAACCTCGTCGAGAACGCGGTGCGGCACAACGTCGACGGCGGCTGGGTGGAGGTCTCCACCACCGTCTGCAGCACCGCCACCGGCACGGAGGCCGAGCTACGCGTCGCGTCGAGCGGGGCGGAGATCGCTCCGGACCGGGTCGGCGAGCTCTTCGAGCCCTTCCGCCGGGGCCCGGTCGCCCGCACGGGCGCAGTCCCGGGCTCGGGCCTGGGCCTGTCCATCGTCCGGGCGGTCGTCGCCGCCCACGGCGGCACGGTCTCGGCCGAACCCGTCCCGGGTGGCGGCCTGACCGTGACGGTTCGCCTCCCCACCACATGAACAGCGTTATGGAGCCACAACTGTCGTTTCGGGCCCCGAGAACGACAGTTGTGGCTCCATAATGCAGCTAGGGGTGCGCCGCCAGGGACTGTTCGAGGCCCGGGGTCGTCAGGGTGATCTGCCATTCGCGGGCGCCGCCCCGGGCCAGGAAGCCGGGCACGTCGCCGTCCGCGGGCGGGGCCCAGCACAGGCGGCGCATCAGGTCCGGCTGCAGGAGGTTCTCGACCGGGATCGACCACTGCTCGCTCAGCGCGGCGACCGCGGCGCGGGCCGCGGGGAGCCGCGCGGGGGCCGCGGGCTCCCGGTCGGCCCAGCGGGACACCGGGGGCGGCCCGTCCGTGGGCGCCGCGGCCCGCGGGAGGTCGGAGTCCGCCAGCATCTGGGACGAGTGCAGAGCCCGGAACCAGTACGACGTCAGCTTGCGCTGCGCCCGCCCGCGGAAGACCGGGAGCTGGGCCAGTGCCTGCGGCGAGGTCGGGGAGACCACGGCCGCCTCGACGATCGCGGCGTCGGGCAGCACCCGGCCGGGCGCGACGTCCCGTTCGGCGGCGAGCGTGTCCCGGGCCTCCCACAGCGCGCGCACGGCCGCGAGCGCGCGCGGCTTGCGGACCTTGTGCATGCCCGAGGTGCGCCGCCACGGGTCCACCCGCGGCGGCGGCGGGCCGGCCGTGCGGACCGCCTCGAACTCCTCGTACGCCCAGTCGAGCTTGCCCTGCTCGGCGAGCAGGTCCGCCAGGACGTCCCGGAGCTCGACGAGCACCTCGACGTCGAGCGCGGCGTAGACCAGCCAGTCCTCGGGCAGCGGGCGGCGCGACCAGTCCGCGGCGCCGTGCCCCTTCTCCAGCGACAGCCCGAGCATCCGCTCCACCAGCGGGCCCAGGCCGACCCGCGGGATGCCCGCGAGCCGGCCGGCCAGCTCGGTGTCGAACAGGCTCGCCGGGCGCAGCCCCGCCTCGGCCAGGCACGGGAGGTCCTGGGACGCGGCGTGCAGCACCCATTCCGGCCCGTCCATCGCGGCCGCGAGGGCGGAGAGGTCCCCGCCCAGTGGCACCGGGTCCACCAGGGCGGACCCGGAGCCGGCGCGGCGCAGCTGGACCAGGTAGGCGCGCTGGGAGTACCGGAAGCCCGACGCCCGTTCGGCGTCGACGGCGATCGGGCCGCTGCCGGCCTTGAGCGCCTGGACGGTGCGGTCGACCCCGGCCGCGTCGAGGACCACCTCGGGGAGGCCGTCCGCGGGTCGCAGCAGGGGGGTGGGCGCCGGGCCTTCGTCCGCGGCGCCTGGTGCGGGCGCGACGGAGGGGCCGGTCCCCGGGCGATCACGTGGATCGTCGTCCGGAGCCGGCCCTCCCCCCGGGCCGTTCGGAGTCAACTCGCGACTCCGCGAACTCGTCGCGATGTCACCGCGCGACCCCGCGCGTTCGTGCGTGTGTCAGCGGATGACCCCGGCTCTCATGGCCAGCGCGACCATCTGCGCGCGGTCCCCGGTGCCCAGCTTGCGGCCGATCCGTGACAGGTGGCTCTTCACGGTGAGGGCGGAGAGGCTCAGCGCCTCGCCGATCTCCTTGTTCGACTGCCCGTCCGCGACGAGCTGCAGCACCTCGACCTCGCGCGCCGACAGCTCGCGCGGGGTGTTGTCGGTGCCCGGCACTCTGGTGCCCGTAGCCAGTAACGGCGCCACGGTCGGGTCCGCGTAGACCCCACCGTCGAGTACCCGCTTCACGCCGTCGGTCACCACCGCCGGCGACGCGGACTTCAGCAGGTATGCCTGAGCCCCCGCCTGGAAGGCCGACCGCACGGCGTACGGGTCGTCCGAGGACGCCAGCACCACCAGCCGGTTCCAGCCGAGCTGGCGCAGCTCGGTCACGAGATCGAGCCCGCTGCCGTCCGGCAGGCCGAGATCGAGGATCGCGAGATCGCACGGCCCGTAGGCCTGCGCCCTCGCCCGCGCTTCGGCGACCGACGCCGCCTCGTGCACGGTTCCCGCGCCCATCGAGCGCAGGCGCGCCGCGATGGCCTCACGCAGGAGCGGGTGGTCGTCGACCACCAGCACCGTGAACTGCTCTTCCCGCGGATGGGGAACCATCGCGGTATGCACAGCACCAGTGGTGCCGCGCATCGGTGTGCCCTGGCCTACTACGGCCACGTCACTACCTCCCTGGAGTCGGTCGTTGCCCCCCGACCAACACCGGGACCCCGGTGGGACGGAGAGTTGCCCCCGACCGCCCGAGGAGGTGTCGTGGAGGAACTGTAGCCCCCCAAGCGGTCTAACGTCGTGTATCCGATCGAACTTCTCAGGGTGAAAGTTACAGCGATGTCGCCGCTGATGCCCCCATCCGGGTGATCCACGGAGCGTGTCCGGCCCGTGACCAGCAAGTTCATCTTTAAATCAGCTCGTTCGCTGCGCAAGCGTTCGCACCCCCACCGGCGGCAGGCCCGCGGCGGTCGCCACGAGCTCACAGAAAGCGGCGCCGTGCGGGCCGAGGTCGCCGTCCTCCGCGACCGGGGTCCAGGAGGCCCGGAGCTCCACGTCGTCGTCCCGCTCGGCGGGGGCGATGTCGCCGAACCGGACCGAGCTCGTCTGCGTGACGGTGCCGCCGAGGGTGGCGTGCCGTGCGTCACGCTCCGCGAGCGCCTCCGTGAGCCAGGACCACGCGATCACGGGGAGCATCTCGTCGCCGAGCTGCTCGCGCTCCAGCCGCGCCTGCACGAAGCAGACGAGCCGGAAGGTGCCCTCCCACGCGTCCTGCCCGGCCGGGTCGTGCAGCAGGATCAGGCGGCCCGACGTGTCCGGCTCGTCGAGGTCGTCCGTGCCGTCGCCGCGGTGGCCGATGTCGGCCTCCACGCTCACGGCCCAGCTGTAGGGGGCGAGCCGGGGCGGCGCCTCCAGGGGGCGGACCACCAGCTCGGGGCGCGGGCGGACGGCCGCCAGCGACGCCACCGCGCGGTGGAACAGAGGAGGAACCGAGTCCGGTCTGGGCGCCGGTACCGCCGTCGAGTCGGGCACGAGCGGGGACACTAGGTGGGTCCGACGGCCCGCGGGGCCAGGCGCGCCGCGCTCCGATCGGGTCGATCTGCCCACCCCGCCGTGCAGATGGGACGATGCTGTGTGATGTCTCCCGTGAGCGCACCTTCCGCCGGGGTCCGGCGGTCCCTTCCCGGGTCGCCCTTCCTCGCCGCCGCCCGCGGCGAGCGGCCGACCCGCCTTCCCGTCTGGTTCATGCGTCAGGCCGGCCGGTCGCTGCCCGAGTACCGGGCGCTGCGGGTGGGCACCGGGATGCTCCAGTCCTGTTTCACGCCGGACCTCACCTGCGAGATCACCCTGCAGCCGATCCGCCGCCACGGTGTGGATGCGGCGATCCTGTTCTCCGACATCGTCGTGCCGCTCTACGCGGCCGGGATCGGCGTCGACATCGTGCCCGGCACCGGGCCGGTCGTCGCGAACCCGGTCCGGACCCTGGCGGACGTCGAGGCGTTGCCCGAGCTGGATCCATCGCAGGTCGCCCCGGTGGTCGAGGCGATCGGGCTGCTGCTGCGCGAGCTGGGGGAGACACCGCTCATCGGGTTCGCCGGCGCCCCGTTCACGCTGGCGTCGTACCTGGTGGAGGGCGGTCCGAGCCGCAACCACGAGAAGACGAAGGCGATGATGCGCGCCGCGCCCGAGGTGTGGCACGCGCTCATGGCGAAGCTGACCGGGATCACCACGACGTTCCTGCAGGCGCAGGTCGCGGCCGGGGTGGACGCCCTGCAGCTCTTCGACTCCTGGGCGGGCGCGCTCTCCGAGCGGGACTACCGCACCTACGTCCTGCCGCACTCCACGCGGGTGCTCGGCGCGTTCGCCGGGTCGGGCCTGCCGCGGATCCATTTCGGGGTGGGCACGGCCGAGCTGCTGGGCGCGATGACCGAGGCGGGGGCGGACGTCATCGGGGTCGACTGGCGCACGCCGCTGGACGTCGGCGCCGCGCGGGCCGGTGGCGGGGTGCCGGTGCAGGGCAACCTCGATCCCGCGGTGCTGTTCGCCGACCCGGCGTCGATCGAGGCGGAGGTCCGGCGGATCGCGGCCGAGGGCGCACGGGCGCCGGGGCACGTGTTCAACCTGGGGCACGGGGTGCTGCCGGACACGGACCCGGATGTGATCACCCGCACCGTCGAGCTGGTGCACTCGCTCTGAGCGCCGATGAGTGACCCCGGGAGCCCCGCTGCGCGCCACCGGATCGCGATCGTCGGGGCCGGGATCTCGGGGCTCGCCGCGGCGCACCGGCTGCGCGTGCTCGATCCGGCCGCGGAGATCGTCGTGCTGGAGCAGCGGTCGCGGATCGGTGGGGTGCTGCACACCGTCGACCTCGCGGGCCGGCCCTTCGACGTCGGCGCGGAGGCCTTCCTCGCCCGCCGCCCCGAGGTCCCGGCGCTGCTCGCGGAGCTCGGCCTGGCGGGCGAGATCGTGCACCCCACCGGCGCCCGCCCCACGATCCGGGCGGGCGGCCGGACGGTCGGGATGCCGGCGGGCACCTTCCTGGGCGTCCCGACGACCGGCGCGCAGCTCTCCGAGGTCCTCTCCCCGTCGGCCCTGGCCGAGGTGGCCGCCGAGCCGAGCCGCTCCTTCCGCTGGGCACCGGGTGCCGACGTGGCGCTGGGCGCGATCCTGCGGGAGCGGTTCGGCGACGAGGTGGCCCAACGCCTGGTGGAGCCGCTGCTGGGCGGGGTCTACGCGGGCCGCGTGGACGCGCTCGGCCTGCGCGCCACGGTCCCCGCCCTCGCCGCGGCCCTGGACGATGGCGCGACCTCCCTGACCGCCGCCGCCACCCGGGCCGCCACCCCACCCCCCGCGAGCCGGGGCGTGGCTCCGCGCGAGTCGGGGGGTGCCGGAGCCGGTGACTCCGGCAGCCGGGCCGTCGAGTCCGGCGGGCCGCGGGTGTCCGGCCAGCCCACCGGGCCCGTGTTCGGCGCGCTCCGCGGCGGCTACTCGACCCTGCTCGCGGCCCTGCTCGGCGCGGCGAAGGCCGATCTCCGGCTCGACACCACGGTCCGCGCCCTCGAACGCCGGGACCAGGGCTGGCGGCTCGTCCTCGGCCCCACCACCGCGCCGGAGGCTCTCGACGTCGACGCCGTGGTCCTGGCGGTCCCCGCCCCGGCCGCCCGCAGGCTCCTCGAGGGATCCGCCGCAGCCACCGCTCTCGCGGGGATCGAGCTGGCCTCCTCGGTCGTCGTGGGCCTGGCCTACGAGGAGGTCGCCGGCCCCGACACCTCCGGGGTGCTGGTCGCGGCCGACGAGCCGCTCGCGATCAAGGCGGCCACCCACTCGTCCGTCAAGTGGGCGCACGTCTCCCCGGACGGGCTGCTGCGGCTCCGGGTGTCGATGGGCCGCTTCGGTGAGGCCGCCGCCCTGCAGGTCGACGACGACGAGCTGGTCGCCCGTGCCCGCCGCGACCTCGCCACGCTGCACGGCATCACGGCCGCGCCGGTCGCGGTGCACGTCCAGCGCTGGGGCGGCGGCCTGCCGCAGTACGCCCCCGGCCACCTCGACCGGATCGCGGCCCTCGAGGCCGCGGTGGCGGAGCTGCCCGGCCTGGAGGTCGTGGGCGCGGCCCTGCACGGCGTCGGCGTCCCCGCCTGCATCGCCACCGCCCACGCCGCGGCCGGCCGCCTCACGAACCCCGCGAGTCGGCACTTCCGGTAGCCCGAAACACACATCTGCGATGCCGGGGCCCGCGGGAACGAGGGCCGGGCGCGGATAGCATGAACCCATGGCACGCCTCGACTACGCCGAGCTCAACGCGACGATCCGCTACACCATGTGGTCCGTGTTCCGGGTCGAGCCCGGCCGGCTCGGTGAGGACCGGACCGCGGCCGCGACCCAGGCCGCGGAGTTCGTCGAGGCGCTCGAGGGCAAGGGCGTGGTCGTGCGGGGCGTGTACGACCTCGCGGGCGTGCGGGCCGATGCCGACTTCATGATCTGGTGGCACGCGGACAACCTCGAGGCCCTGCAGGCCGCGTACGCCGACCTGCGCCGCACCACGAGCCTCGGCCGCGCCACCGTGCCGGTGTGGAGCCAGGTCGCGCTGCACCGCCCGGCCGAGTTCAACAAGAGCCACATCCCGGCGTTCCTCGCGGGCGAGGACCCCAAGAAGTACGTCTGCGTGTACCCGTTCGTCCGCAGCCTCGACTGGTACCTGCTGCCGGACGACGAGCGCCGCAAGATGCTCGCGGACCACGGTAAGGAAGGCCGGGACTACCCGGACGTCCGCGCCAACACGGTCCCGTCGTTCGCCCTGGGCGACTACGAGTGGATCCTCGCCTTCGAGGCGGACGAGCTGCACCGGATCGTCGACCTCATGCGCCACCTGCGGGGCACCGAGGCCCGCCGGCACGTCCGCGAGGAGATCCCCTTCTACACCGGCCCGCGGGTCGAGATCGGCGACCTGGTCACCGCGCTGCCGTAGGAGTAGCGCTGATTCAGCGCTACGCTGGTTCCGTGGCCACCATTCAGATCCGCGACATCCCGGACGAGGACTACGAGACCCTGTCGGCGAGAGCGAGAGCGGCCGGACAGTCGCTCCAGGTGTACATGCGGGACCTCGTCGTCTCGTCCGCGAGGTTCGAGAGGCGGGAGACCGCCTTGTTCGCGGAGCTCGATGCCGCGCTGGCCACGGACCGGGGGACCGGAGTCACCTCCGCGGACGTCGTGACCGACCTCCATGAGCTCCGCGAGGGCAGGTGACCGGCGACGAGGTGGTCCTCGACGCGTCGGTGGTCGTCCAGATCCTCACCGAGCCCCGCCCTTCGGACATGCGGACGCGGCTCCGCGGCCTTCGGCTTCATGCCCCGCATCTCGTCGACGCCGAGGTCGGGAGTGTCCTCCGCCGCCGGGTGGCGGCGGGCGCGATCGAGGCGGGCACGGCCGAAGTCGCACTGCGTGCCCTGGGCGGCACGATCCACCGCAGGCACGACCACCGCGCCCTGGCCGGCCGTGCCTGGGCACTGCGCCACAACCTCAGCTACTACGACGCGCTGTACGTCGCGCTTGCTGCAGCGCTGGACGTTCCCCTCGTCACCAAGGATGCCCGCCTCGCCGGCGCACCGGACCTCCCGTGCGCCGTCGAGGTCGTCTGAGAGCTACTCCGCCGGCTGCAGCGTCATCGAGATCGAGTTGATGCAGTAGCGCAGGTCGGTGGGCGTGCCGTAGCCCTCACCCTCGAAAACGTGCCCGAGGTGGCTCTTGCAGGCCGCGCACACGACCTCGACCCGGCGCATCCCGAGCGAGGTGTCCACCCGCTCGATCACGGCCGCGTCCTCGGGCGCGTAGAAGGACGGCCAGCCGCAGTGCGACGGGAACTTCGTCTCGCTGCGGAACAGCTCGGCTCCGCACGCCCGGCAGTTGTAGACACCCACGGTCGTGGTGTCGGTGTACTCGCCGACGAACGGCCGCTCGGTGCCCGCCTGGCGGAGCACCTGGTACTCGGCGGGGCTCAGCTGCTCGCGCCACTCCTCGTCCGACCTGACGACGGTGGCCGCCGGCTCGGTCTCCGACGGGGCGGAACCGGACTCGCGGTGGAACAGACCCATGCGTTCACGCTAACCCTTTCCGGCAGGCACTGCTGCCGTAGGGCTCAACGCCGGCCGGGGTCCGGTTGTTTCCGCCGCTACCCGGCACCGAGCACGATCATCAGCGCGCGCCCGACCACCCACACCACACCCACGAGCAGCAGCACGACGACCAGGACGGCGGCCCAGTACCGGGCCCCCTGCGCGCGGTTGGCGGAGTCCGCGAAGTCCCGGACGCCGTCGATGTAGCCCTCGACGGTGTACGCCGGCCGGTCCCGCTGCATGCGGTCCAGGTGCTGGGCGAACGCGCGGGCCTCGGGGTCCTCCGGATCCAGGCCGAGCAGCTCGTCGTCGAAGCGACGCGCCCACCCGTGATCCGATCCGGCCATACGGGGAGCGTAAACCCGGGCGGCACCGGTGTGCGGCGTGTCGGACGGTGGCGATCCTCGCCGCCGGGGGGATGTCAGCGGCCTGACAGCCCGCTGTCAGCTCCCCGGGCCAGCCTCGGCGACATGACCACCTCGCTGCAGCACGTCACGTCCGCCGACGGCACCCGCATCGCGGTCCGCCGCGTCGGCACGGGCCGGCCGCTGGTCGTCCTGCCCGGCGCGATGAACGGGATCGACTCCTGGTCGGCCGTGGCCGCCGAGCTCGACGGGTTCGAGGTCTGGCTCGTCGCCCGGCGCGGCTACCCGCCGAGCGACGAGGGACCGGGGGAGAAGTCCTTCGCCGCGGAGACCGCGGACGTGCGGGCGCTGGTCGAGGCGGCCGACCGGGGGGACGGTGTGCACCTCGCGGGCCACTCCTACGGCGCCCTGCTCGCCCTGCACACCGCTCTCGCCGACCCGTCCCGGCTGCGCTCGCTGCTCCTCTACGAGCCGCCGGTGCTCGCGATCGGCGACCACCTCCCGCAGGCGCTGGCCGATTACCGCGCTCGCCTCGCCGCCGGTTCTCCCGAGGGGGCGATCATGGGCTTCCTCACCGAGGTCGCGGGCGTGACGCCGCAGGTGATGGCGGCCCTCCAGGAGCAGGCCGGCGAGATCGACCCCGATGACGACCTGGAGCCCGGCGAGTTCGTCACCGGTGTGCTGCACGACCTGGAGGCCCTCGCCGGCGCCTGGCCCGGTGCCGCGCACTTCGCCGACGTCGGTGTGCCCACCCTCCTGATGGCCGGGGCGGACAGCTGGGACCCCCTCCCGGCCAGCGCCGACGCCCTGGAACGGGTGCTCCCGGACGTCCGCCGCGTCACCTGGCCCGGTCAGTCCCACTTCGCGAACATGGCCGACCCGGCGCTCGTCGCCCGCACGATCCGGGATTTCGTCGGTCCCGACCGGTAGGTTCTCGCCCATGGCGGCGAAGTCGGTCATCCTGGTCCCGGTCGGTGCGCGCGAGGTGCGTCTGACCAGCCCGGACAAGGTCGTCTTCCCCGATCTCGGGATCACCAAGCGCGAGGTCATGGAGTACTACGTGGCCGTCGCCGGCCCGATGCTCCGCGTCCTGCAGGACCGGCCGACCAACCTCAAGCGGTATCCGGACGGGGTCGAGGGCGAGCCCTTCTTCGCCAAGCGCCTGCCCAAGGGTGCGCCGGACTACATCGAGACGGCGAAGGTCACCTTCCCCAGCGGCCGCACGGCGGACACGTTCTGCCCCACCGAGGAGGCGGCCATCGCCTGGGCCGCCAACATGGGCACGCTCGACTTCCATCCGTGGCCGGTCCGCCGGTCGGACACCAACCGGCCGGACGAGCTGCGCATCGACCTGGATCCCCAGCCCGGCACCGACTTCGCCGACGCGGTGGTGGTCGCCGGCGTGCTGCGCGAGGTCCTCGCCGAGGCGGGCCTGACGGGGTGGCCCAAGACCTCCGGCGGCCGCGGCCTGCACGTCTTCGCCCCGATCCGCCCGGAGTGGGACTTCATCCAGGTCCGCCGGGCGGTCATCTCGATCGCCCGCCGGGTGGCCGCCCGCATCCCGGACAGGGCGACCGTGGAGTGGTGGAAGGAGGAGCGGGGCGAGCGCGTGTTCCTCGACTTCAACCAGGCCGCCCGGGATCGCACGATCGCGAGTGCCTGGTCGGTCCGCGGGCTGCCGCGCGCCACCGTCTCCATGCCCCTGACCTGGGACGATCTGACCTCCGCCGAACCGGACGACTTCACCCTGCGCACCGTGCCCGGCCTGCTGGCCGAGCGGGGGGACCCCCACGCGGAGATGGGGGAGCAGCGGGGCGGCTGCGAGACCGCGCTGCAGTGGTACGACGAGGACGGGCTCGGCGAGATGCCCTACCCGCCGGAGTACCCGAAGATGCCGGACGAGCCGATGCGGGTGCAGCCGAGCCGGGCCCGCAACCCCTGACGGCTCCCGGTCCCCGCCCGCCCGGTCAGGTCACGGCCCGGTTCCATCCCTCCCGGGGACCACCGTTCCACCCGGCGTCCACTCGCATTTGCCCGTAGGTTCCCCCCGGATGCGCGCTCTCCGTAGCGCGCCGCACCGGAAGGGGGATCCGAGTGTGAGCCTCTGGCAGTACGTCACCGAGCGGTGGGACCGACTGTCACTGCAGGCGTTGCTCCATGTGAGTGGCGTGGTGCAGTGCACGATCCTGGCCGCGATCATCGGCGTCGTGGTCGGGATCCTGGTCTACCGCAGCTCCGCGGGTTCCGCGATCGCGACCGCCCTGTCCAGCACCATCCTCACGATCCCGTCGTTCGCCCTGCTCGGGCTGCTGATCCCCATCGTCGGGCTGGGCGTCACGCCGAGCGTCATCGCGCTCACGCTCTACGGTCTGCTGCCGATCGTGCGCAACACGATCGTCGGTCTCGCCGGGGTGGATCCCTCGATCACGGATGCCGCGAAGGGGATCGGGCTGGGCCGCGTCGGCGTGCTCACCCGGGTGGAGCTGCGCCTGGCGTGGCCCGCGATCCTCACCGGCATGCGCGTCTCGGCCCAGATGCTCATGGGCATCGCCGTGATCGCGGCCTACGCCAAGGGCTTCGGCCTGGGCTCGGAGGTCTTCTCGGGCCTCACCCGCGCCGGCTCGGCCAACTCGCTGAACCAGGCGCTCGCCGGAACGCTCGGCGTCGTCATCCTCGCCCTGATCCTGGACGGGATCTTCGTCCTCATCTCCCGTCTGACCGTCCCGAGGGGGATCCGTGACTGACACCATCGAACAGCCCACCGAGCGAGGTGTCTCCGGTGCCGAGATCACCCTCGAGAAGGTCACCAAGCACTACCCGAACACCAAGGCCCCGGCGGTCGAGGCGTTCTCGATGACCATCCCGGCCGGGAAGATCGTCGTCTTCGTCGGCCCCTCCGGCTGCGGCAAGACGACGACCATGCGGATGATCAACCGGATGGTCGAGCCGACCTCCGGGGTCATCACCATCGGCGGCCAGGACGCGCTGAGCCTCGACGCGGACCAGCTCCGCCGCGGCATCGGCTACGCCATCCAGCAGGCCGGCCTGTTCCCGCACTACACGGTCGCGCAGAACATCGCGATCGTGCCGGGCCTGCTCAAGTGGGACAGGAAGAGGATCGACGCGCGGGTCGAGGAGATGATGGACCTCGTCGGTCTCGACCCGGGGACGTTCGCCGGCCGGCTGCCGCGCCAGCTCTCCGGCGGCCAGCAGCAGCGCGTCGGCGTGGCCCGGGCGCTCGCCGCGGACCCGCCCGTCCTGCTCATGGACGAGCCGTTCGGCGCGGTGGACCCGATCACCCGGGGCAACCTGCAGGACGAGCTGCTGCGCCTGCAGTCCGAGCTCGGCAAGACGATCGTGTTCGTCACCCACGACTTCGACGAGGCCGTGAAGCTCGGCGACAAGATCGCGGTGCTGGGCGACCGCTCCTCCATCCAGCAGTACGACACCCCGGACGCGATCCTCGCCAACCCGGCCAACGACACCGTGGCCGGCTTCGTCGGCGCGGGAGCCAGCCTCAAGCAGCTCACGTTGATGCGGGTGCGGGACGTCGAGTTCCACCGGGACGACGTGATGGCCATCGGCGACCACGAGCGGCCCGCCGCCGTGGCCGAGAGGATGGCCTCGGCGGGCCGGACCTACGCGCTGGTCCTCGACGAACGGCGCCGCCCGCAGCGGTGGGTGCACGTGCGGGAGCTCGCCGGGCGCCAGTCGCTCGACGGCGTGGGCAAGGTCGTCGGGGACTCCGTGTCGCCGGCCTCCACGCTGCAGGACGCCCTCGAGGCGATCCTCACCGAGGGCGGCCGCGCAGTGGTCACGGGCAACCGGGGCGAGCTGCTCGGCACGATCGACATCGACACCGTGACCAGCGTGATCGCGAACGTCCGCGAGGAGCACGCCTCGGACGGCACCGGGGTGACCGGATGACCGCCGTCGTCGACCTCCCCGGCGTCTCGAAGACGAGGTCCGTCGAACCCAGACCCTCGGTCGCCTCGCGCGCGGACCGGGTGCGGCTGTTCGTGCAGCCCGTCGCGGTCGTCGTCCTCGTCGGGGCGGTGGTGATCTGGGCCCTGTCCAGCAACCTCAACGCCAACGAGCGCGAGACCCTCAACCTGCCCACCATCCTCGAGCTGACCGGCCAGCACATCGTGATCACGTTCGTCGTCAGCGTGCTGGTGGTGGCCATCGCGGTGCCGCTGGGGGTGGCGCTGACCAGGCCGAAGCTCAAGTGGCTCAGCCCGGTGTTCCTGGCCATCGCGAACATCGGCCAGGCCGCGCCCGCGCTGGGCGTCATCGTGCTGTTCTTCCTCTGGACGGGCATCGAGGGCCTGTGGGCCGTCGCCGTCCCGCTGATCTTCTACACGCTGCTGCCGGTGCTGCGGAACACGATGGTCGGCATCCAGCAGGTGGACCGCTCGCTCATCGACGCCGGCCGCGGGATCGGCATGTCCGCCATGGGCGTGCTGTTCCGGGTGGAGCTGCCGCTGGCGGTGCCGCTGATCCTCGCCGGTCTGCGCACCGCCCTGGTGCTGGCGGTCGGGACCGCGACGCTGGCCTTCTTCGTCAACGGCGGCGGGCTCGGCGAGCTGATCGACACCGGCTACAAGCTTCAGCTCAACTCGGTGATGTACGTCGGCGCGGTGCTGGCGATCGGGCTGGCGCTGCTGGTCGACTGGCTGGGCGGCATGGCCGAGCGCTGGCTGGCTCCCAAGGGGGCCGAGCAGTGAGCCGACCATCGGCACGTCTCGCGGCGATCCTGGGTACGGCCCTGATCGTGCTCGCCGGCTGCGGCCTGTCCACCAACACCGCGGTGCCCTTCACCGTGACCCCGGGCTCGATCACGCCGGTACCGGGCCTGCGGGGCGTGAGCATGACGGTGGGCTCCAAGGACTTCACCGAGCAGATCCTCGTGGGCTACATGACCGAGCTCGCGCTCTCCGCGGCCGGCGCGGACGTCCACGACCTGACCAATATCCAGGGCTCCTCGAACGCCCGGCTCGCGCTCAAGACCGGCGACATCGACATCAGCTGGGAGTACACCGGCACGGGGTGGATCAACTACCTCGGCAACACCCAGCCGATCCCGGACGAGCAGGGCCAGTACGACGCCGTCCGCGATCAGGACCTCAAGGAGAACGGCATCGTCTGGCTGCCGTACTCGAAGCTCAACAACACCTACGCGTTCGGCACCACCCAGGCCTACGCCGACCAGCACAACCTCAAGACCAACACGGACATGGTCAACTTCCTGAAGCAGAACCCCGACCAGGGCGTCTTCTGCGTGGAGACGGAGTTCGCCAGCCGCCAGGACGGCCTGCCCGGCGCGGAGAAGACGTACGGGTTCGCGCCGAAGGAGGTCAAGACCTTCGGCACGGGTGCCATCTACGCCGGCATCGCCAACGGCACCTGCAACTTCGGCGAGATCTTCACGACGGACGGCCGCATCGCGGGCCTGAACCTCGCGGTGCTGGGGGACGACAAGAAGTTCTTCCCGCAGTACAACATCGCCCCGACGCTGCGCGAGGACACCTACAAGGCCCACCCGGAGATCGCCGGCGTCATGGCGCCGATCGCCAAGGCCCTGAGCAACGACGAGATGATCGAGCTGGGCAAGAAGGTCGACGTCGACGGCGACGACCCCGCCAACGTGGCAAGGGACTGGATGATCAAGCAGGGCTTCATAGGCCCCGACACCCGCTGACCCCCCCCGCATTATGGAGCCATAGTGGTTTCATGACGGCGTTATAAAACCATTATGGCTCCATAATGCGGTCAGGCGGGGCAGACGGTGCCGTCCCTCGGCATCTGGCCCTGGACGAGGACCTGGTCGGCCAGGGCGGTGATGCAGGCGTTCCTCGGGTAGGCGCCCTGGGCGGAACCCTCCCAGGTCGCGAACGACGCGTGGCCCAGGAGCTGGGCGACCTTCTTCGAGCCGTCCAGGGGGGCGCGGAGGTCGGCCGCGGTGCCCAGCACCAGGACCGGCGGGGTGGTTCCGGGCAGCGGGGTGACCGAGGGCGAGCCGCCGCTCACCGGCCACGGGCCGCAGGCCAGCAGGCCCTCCGCGGCAGCCGCCCCGAACAGCGGGTACTGCTGCCCCCAGCGCGTGGCGAGCTGGGCGACCTCAGGCGGCGCGAGCCGGCGCACCGAGTCGTTGCAGGTCACGGCCAGCGCCCCGTCGAAGGTGCCGCCGTCCCGCAGCACGGGGGAGAGGAAGCCGATCAGGCCGTTCGGGTCGCCGGAGCCGGCCCCGGCCAGCGCCGCGGCCAGCGCGGGCCAGCGAGCGGGCTCGCCCAACCCCGCGCGCATCGCCGCGATCGCGCCGCCCGCGGTGACCCGGTCCCCGTCGGCCGAGGCGAGCGGGCGGGCGTCCAGGCCCCGGACGATCTGGGTGACGGCGGCCCGCGGATCCGCGCCGAGAGGGCACCCGCCCCGGGCGAGGCAGGAGGAGGCGAACGCGTCGAACGCCGCCTCGGCGGCTCCCGCCCGGCGCTCGCTGCGCTCCGGCTCGTCCGTCGAGGGATCGAGCGGGGAGTCGATCACGATGCGCCCCACCGACTGCGGGTGCGCCGCCGCCCACGCCGCCGCGGCCGTACCGCCGTCGCCGAGCGCGACGATGTTGAGCCGGTCCACCCGCAGCTGGGTGCGCAACCGTTCGAGATCGGCGACGGTGGACGCCGTGCGGTACGTGGTGATCGTCTGGTCGAGCTGCAGGTAGCAGTCCTGGACCACGGACCGGGCCTGCTCCAGCAGCGCCGACAGGCCGGCGTCGCCGGTCACCGGGGCGGTGTCGGTGATCCCGGCGCGGGCGGCGGGCGGCGCGCAGTCCAGCAGGTCGCTGCCGGTGCCGCGGCGGTCCAGGCCGACGAGCTGGTACTGGCGCAGCACCGCGTCGGACACCAGGGTGGCGAGCCGCGCGGCCACCCGGGCCGAGCCGCCGCCCCCGCTGTCCCCGAGGACGACCAGGGCCGGCCGGTTCCGCGGGGCGTCCGGGGCGGAGACGCGCAGGACACCCAGCCGGGTGCTGCCGGCCGTGGGGCGCCCCGGGTCCGCCGGCACGGCCAGCTGGCCGCAGCTCGCGGTCAGGGCCCGCCCGGGCGGCAGCGGGTACCCCTCCGCCGCAACGGCTTCCACCGTGTCCGCGGTGCAGTCCGCGTAGTCCAGCACGGGGTTCTGCTGCTGCGGGAGGGGCAGCGAGTTGGGGTCCGCCGGGGCGGGGGCCGCGCTCGTGGGCGGTGGCCCGGTCATCCCGTCGCCGCGCACCGCGACGGGCGGGCGGCGCGACGGGCCCACCGAGCAGGACGCGAGCAGCAGCGCGACGACCGCGACGACCGCAGCCAGCGCAGCCACCGCGGCCCGCCGCGTCGACGCGTTCGCCGCGGCCCGCCGCGTCGGCGCAGTCAGCGCGGCCCGCCGCGTCCGAGGCGATACCCCCACGTACACAGTGTGACGGTTCGACGGTGAACGCGCCGTGAGCGGGACGGGTGATCGTCCCGCCCCCGCCCGTCAGGCGACCCGCGGCCCGCCACGGGCGGCGTCGAGCTCCAGCCGCACCGCGACGGGCAGGTGCTCCAGCCCCAGCGCGTCACGCGCCTCGGCCACGACGTCGGACTCCAGCAGCCGGCAGATCTCGGCGACGTCGGCGTCATCGGTGATCCACACCGTGACGCGCAGCGCCGGGGAGCCCGCCGACCCGACCATCCGGGCCCGGGCCCGGCCGACACCGGGCAGCAGCCCCGCCCGTGCCCCGACGGCCTCGGCCGCCGCACCCGCCGTGACCAGCAGCGTCGTGTCCGCGGAGGACTCCAGCAACAGATCGGGACGCCGTTCGGGACGCAGCGACCGCACGGCCCAGACGAGCCCGAGCACGACCAGGACGACCCCACCGACGATCGCGACCCACCGCCAGAGCAGCGGCTGGGCGCGCAGCGCGTCGACGATCACGGGATCGAGCAACGGCCGCGAACCCCGGGCGGAGCCGAAGATCCCGAACCCGAGCAGCGCCGCCCCGGCCCCGGCCACCAGTAGCACCAGGCCCAGGACGCCGAGCCACCACCGGTCCGCACCGGCCGACCGGGCCACCGCCTTGCGGGATCCACGGACGACCCGACGGGGCGGGGCGGCGACCTCGGACGTGCGCGGAACCGATGGTCCACCGGCAGGCACGCGTGGTGCCGATGGCCGACCGGCAGGCTCGCGCAGCAACGGTGATTCGCTCGCAGGCTCGCGTGGTGCCGATGATTCGGCAGCAGGCTCGCGCGGTACCGATGATTCGCTCGCTGGCTCGCTCACTGGGGCTCCCTCCGCCCGCGGGCGGTCACGGTGACGCGCGGTGTGGTGGCCAGCGGCAGCTCCCCGAGGAGCTCGTCGACCCGGCCGCGGACCGAGTCCCGCAGCCCGCCGATCCCGCTCTCGTCGTCCGGCCAGCCCTCGGCCCGCACCACCACCCGGCGGGCCGACGCGCTGACCGTGGCCGCAGCGACGTCGTCCGCCTCGCGGACGTGCCGGCCGACGAGCCGGGCCAGCACCCGCGGCGAGGTACCCACGGTCATGGCGGGGGCGGGCGCGGTCAGGGCCACGTCGTGGCGCCGTGCGAGCAGCGCGACCAGCACGAGCAGCAGCCCGAGCACGGCGACGCAGATCGCGACGATCCGCACCGTCGTGTCCGTCCAGGCGATCTCGCCGAGCCGCGCCTGCCAGTCCTGCCAGGGCACGACCAGCCCGCGGGTGGCGGCGGGCCGCAGCCACGCCGCCACCACCTCGAGCACGACGAGCACGCCCAGAGCGGCCAGCACCAGCCCGAGCAGCGGCGCGAGCGTACGCAGCAGTACGCGCATGACGGCCTCCCTACCGGATCCGCGCGGTCTCGGCGGGTGCGCCGCGCAGCCCGGACACGGTCACCGCGAGGGACCGCACCCGGTAGCCCGCCAGGCGGGCCAGGTCGTCCGCGATCCGGCTGCGGACGGCCGCCACCGTCTCCCGCACGGGAGCCGGGTAGAGCAGGGTCAGCTCGAGCCGCACGTCGACCGCGTCGGCGCCGGCGGCGACCCGGGCGCGCGGCCCGGCCTCGCCGACGTCCACGCCCGCGACCCGGCGCTCGCGGTGGAGCGTGCCCGGGACCTGGTCGGCCGCGTACTCGGCGATCTTGCGGAGCACGGTCGGCGCGATGTCGAGGACACCGCGCTCGTCGGCGTCGGGCGCCCAGCCGGGCAGCGCGACCTCCGCCGGGGCGAGAGTCACTTGTCCCGCGCCCGGCCGAGGATCCCGGACAGGTCCAGCTCCCCGTCGAGCACGCGGCCCACCAGCAGGCCGACCGCACCGAGCACGAGGACGATCAGGAAGGCGCCGAAGCCGCCGAAGGCGGCAGCGACACCGAGGATGAGACCCGTCAGCAGACCGGTCTGGGTGGCGTTCATCAACACGCTCCTGCTGTGCATGTCAGGGTCCGATCTCGACGGCCGCGGTGGCGGCCGGGCGGGCCCGTTGGGGTGGTGCGTCCACGTCGGCGACGGTGAGGTCCACCGGACGCGGGGTGAGGGTCGCGATCGCCGCCCGCAGCTCCCGGACGACCTCCGGGAGCGGGCGGTCCAGCCCGAGGACGACCGCGACCTCGACGGGTGCGGCGGGCTCGTCCGGTACCCGGACCCCGACGAGCCTGCGGCCCGGGATCCAGGTCGCGACGGCGTTCCAGGGCCCGGCGTCGAGCCGGGAGACGGCCGGGTGGGCCGACACCAGCTCGGCCAGCCGGCGGGCGAGCAGCTCCCCGGGTTCGGAGGTGGTCACTCGACTGCGGTCACTCGACCCGGGAGGGCGCCGGGGTGGCCGGGACGGCCGGGGCGTCGACGTCGTCGTCGTCGTCCGGCAGGTGGATGTCGTTGACCGCGATGTTGACCTCGATGACCTCGAGGCCCGTCATGCGCTCGACGGCCGTGATCACGTTGCGCCGCACGGCCCGCGCGAGGTCCACGATGGATGCCCCGTACTCCACGACGATGTCCAGGTCGACCGCGGCCTGCTTCTCGCCGACCTCGACCTGCACGCCCGCGATGTTCGACGCGCCGGCGCCGCCGCCGGGGATGCGCTCGCGGATCGCGCCGAAGGCGCGGGAGACGCCGCCGCCCATCGAGTGCACGCCGGAGATCTCGCGCGCCGCGATGCCGGCGATCTTCTGGACGACGGAGGCGGCGATCGTCGTGCGGCCCTGGGCGGTGTCCTCGGCGAGCCGGCCCGGGCTGCCGGCGACGCCGCCGGCCGCGGCCGTGGTCGCGGTGGAGGCGGCCGGGATGGTGGGGCTGGGGGTGCTGCTGGTCATGTGGTTCTCCTCTTCGGCGGGTTCGCCGTACACCGGTGAGACGTCCCTACCCCCTCCTGCCTCACGGGACATCACCCGAACGGCGGATCGACACCCAGGAGTACCGGTTCAGGGGGTGCGGGAGTAGCGGAGCAGCAGGGTGCCGTCCTCCTCCAGCGCCGACGCGAGCGCGAACCCCTCCGGCGGGGCCGCGGCCGGTCCGGACGCGATCCGGCCGGCATCCCCGGCGACGACCAGCGGCGCGAGCGTGAGGCACAGCTCGTCGACCGCGCCGGCCCGGACGAGGTCACCGTGCAGCCCGGGGCCGCCCTCGCAGAGCACCCGGCGCAGCCCGCGCCGCTCCAGCTCGCCCAGCAGCGACGCCGGCGTGAGATCCGGGAGCTCGACGACCTCGCCGCCCGCCTCCCGCAGCGCCGCCCGCCGGTCCGCGGGCGCGTCCGTGGTGGTGAGCACGAGCGTCGGGGTCGAGGTGTCGGTGAACAGGCCCGTCCCGGGATCGAGCGAGGCCGAGCCGGTGACGACGGCGATCGGCGGGGGAGCGTCGGTGCCGATCGTGGGCTTGCGGGCCCCGCGGTATCCCTCGGCCCGCGCGGTGCCCGCCCCGACCAGGATCACGTCCGCGAGCCGGCGCAGCGTGCCGAAGACCGCCTTGTCCGCCGCGGAGCCCAGCCCGCCGGAGACGCCGTCCACGGACACCGCGCCGTCGAGGCTGGACACGAAGTTGACCCGGACGACGGGCCGCCCGGGGGACGGCGGGTAGGCGTAGATCTCCGGCAGGTCGGCGGGATCGACGGGGCCCGTTCCGGGCAGCAGGCGGCGCACGCCGTCATCAGATCACCGGCGGCTTCGGCCCGCGAACCGGCTGCCGGTGCCCGCCCGGTGACCGACGGTTGCCGGTCGGACACCCGGCCGTACCGGAACCGGACACCGGTGTCGTTCCGTGATCGCCCCGGGCTTCCTGACCCGGCCGAGTGAGGTTAGCCTCCCTTCGTCACCACACAGGGCACCTGTCCTGTCGTGCCCGCGCACCCGCGCCGGACGACCACGGAGGAGGCGACGAGTGAGCACCACGGCCGAACCCGCACGGCCGGCCCCCGTCGTGGTCCCGCGCCCCGGCAGCGGCCTGCGCCGCCGCCGGCTGGCCGGGCTCGCGATCCTGTTCGCCCTCCTGGTGCTCGCGCTGTTCGCGAGCATCGCGTTCGGCACCAAGATCATCCCGTTCTCGCACGTGTGGAGCGCGATCGTCGCGCCCACCGGTACCGAGGACGACGTGGTGATCCGCTCGCTGCGGGTGCCGCGGACCCTGCTCGGGGTGCTGGTCGGGATCGCGCTCGGGCTGGCCGGCGCCCTGATCCAGGGGCACACCCGCAACCCGCTCGCCGATCCCGGCCTGCTCGGGGTCAACGCCGGCGCGGCCTTCTTCGTCGTGTGCGGGATCTACGTCTTCGGCGTGACCACGCTGCTCGGCTACGTCTGGTTCGCCTTCGCCGGCGCCATGGTGGCCAGCACCGCGGTGTTCCTGCTGGGCTCCGCGAGCGGTCGCGGCAGCCCCACCCCCGTGAGCCTCGCGCTCGCCGGCGCGGCGTTGTCCTTCCTGCTGGGCGGCCTGGTCTCGGCGATCATCCTCACCGACACGAACACCCTGGACGCCTACCGCTTCTGGAACGTCGGCTCGCTCGCGGGCCGGGACGCGGCGGTGTTCGGGCAGGTGGTGTGGTTCATCGTGGTCGGGGCGCTCATCGCCCTGGCCAGCGCGCCCGCGCTCAACGCGCTGTCCCTGGGTGACGACGTGGCCCGCTCGCTCGGCCAGTCCGTGCGGCGGACCCGGGTCATGGGCGTCATCGCGATCACGCTGCTGGCCGGCGGGGCGACCGCGGCGTGCGGCCCGATCGCGTTCGTCGGCCTGGTGGTGCCGCACCTGGCGCGCTCGCTCACCGGCCCGGACCATCGCTGGCTGCTGCCGGCGTCCGGGCTGATGGGGGCGGTGCTGCTGCTCGCCGCGGACGTCCTCGGGCGGGTCGTGGCCCGGCCCGGCGAGCTGCAGGTCGGCATCGTGCTGGCGATCGTCGGCGCCCCGTTCTTCATCGCCCTGGTCCGCCGCAGGAAGCTGGTGTCCCTGTGAGCGCGCCCGTGATCGCCCCGCCCGAGGTCCCCGGGCGCACGCCGTTCCGCCGCGGGCCCGTCTCGCTGGTGTGGCGGCCGCGCACCGTGGTCGTCGTGGTCGTGGGGCTCGCGCTGCTCCTGCTCGCGGTGGCCCTGAACGTCGGCCGCGGCGAGTACCCGATCAGCATCGGCGAGGTGCTGGCCACACTGTTCGGCGGCGGCGACCCCGGCCAGCAGTTCATCGTCCTGGAGCTGCGGCTGCCGCGCTCTCTCACCGGCCTGCTGGTCGGTGGCGCGCTCGGCGTGGCCGGTGCGATCATGCAGGCGATCGCCCGCAACCCCCTCGCGAGCCCGGACATCATCGGCATCACCTGGGGCGCCGGCGCCGCGGCGGTGAGCGTCGTGGTGCTCGGCGGGGCCGCGCTGGGCGGCAGCCTCGCCGCGGTCGGCCTCCCCGTCGCCGCGCTCGTCGGCGGCCTGGTGAGCGCGGTCGTCATCTACGGCCTGGCCTGGCGCAAGGGCATCCAGGGCTACCGGCTGGTACTCGTCGGCATCGGGATCAACGCCATCCTGGTGGCGCTGGTCAACTGGATGCTGATCGTCGCCCAGGTCTACGAGGCCGCCCGCGCCACGGTGTGGATCAACGGCAGCCTCAACGCCCGCGGCTGGGAACACGTCGTCCCCGTCGGGATCGCGCTGGTGGTCCTGGTGCCGGCGGCGATCGTCCTGTCCTTCGTGATGGGCGGCCTGCAGTTCGGTGACGACACGGCCAGCGGCCTGGGCATCCGGGTCAACCGGGCCCGCACCTGGCTGCTGCTGGTCGCCGTCGGCCTGGCCGCCGTCGCCACCGCGTCCGCCGGGCCGATCGCCTTCGTGGCGCTGGTGGCCCCGCAGATCGCGCAGCGGCTCGTCGGCTCGCCGCGACCGCCGATCGTCGCGTCCCTGGTCCTGGGCGCCGCGCTCACGGTGTTCTCGGACCTGGTCGCCCGCACCGCGTTCGGCGGCGCGGAACTGCCCGTCGGGGTGATCACCGCCGTCCTCGGCGCCCCCTACCTGCTGTACCTGCTCGTCCGTCAAGGCCGGGAGGCCCGCGCATGACCACCAGCCCCGCATCCCGGGCCGAGGTGCAGGACGACCGTTCGGGCCGGGTCCGGCTCCGGGCCGAGGGCGTCCGGCTCGGCTACGGCGAGCGGACCATCGTCGACAACCTGGATCTCGAGGTCGTGCAGGGCACCGTCACCTCGGTGATCGGGCCCAACGGGTGCGGCAAGTCCACGCTGCTGCGCGCGCTCGGACGGCTGCTGCGGCCCACCGCGGGCCGGGTACTGCTCGACGGCCGGCAGATCGACACCATGCCCACCAAGGAGGTCGCGACGATCCTGGGGCTCCTGCCGCAGGCACCGACCGCGCCCGAGGGCCTCACCGTCGGCGACCTGGTCGCCCGCGGCCGGCACCCGCACCAGACCTGGTACCGGCAGTGGTCGACCGACGACCAGGAGGCCGTGGCCGAGGCGCTGGAGTGGACCGGCATCTCGGACCTCGCCGAGCGGCCCGTCGACGAGCTGTCGGGCGGCCAGCGCCAGCGGGCCTGGATCTCGATGGCCCTGGCCCAGGGCACGGACCTGCTGCTGCTCGACGAGCCCACCACCTACCTCGACCTCGCCCACCAGGTCGAGGTGCTGGAGCTGGTGGAGCGGCTGAACTCCGAGCGCAACCGGACCGTGGTGATGGTGCTGCACGACCTCAACCTCGCCGCCCGGTACTCGAGCCGGCTCGTCGCCATGAAGGCGGGTGCGATCATGGCGCAGGGCGAGCCCGGGGACGTGATCACCGAGCCGCTGCTGTCCGAGGTGTTCGGGCTGGAGGCCCGGGTGATCCCCGATCCGGTGGCCGGCACCCCGATGGTCGTCCCGATCGGAACCCGCGCCTCGTAGAGACGAGCCGGGGTGATCGCTAGGGTGCGCGCATGAAGGCCACTGCGCGCGAGACCTTCCGGGTGCCGTCCGGTCCCGTGGACCTGTCGGCGATCGACACCGCCGGGCGGCCCATCGGCCCCAAGGACAAGACGGACGCGGCCCGGGCCATGGGCGAGCTCGACGCGCGGCTCGACGCCCGCCAGGAGGCCCTCTACGCCGAGGGCACGGCGGGCGGCACCCGCGCGGTGCTGCTCGTCCTGCAGGGCATGGACACCTCCGGCAAGGGCGGCGTGATCAGCCACGTCGTCGGCATGGTCAACCCGCAGGGCCTGCACATCGCCTCGTTCAAGCGGCCCACGCCCGAGGAGCTGTCCCACGACTTCCTGTGGCGGATCCGCAAGCAGGTCCCCACGCCCGGGCGGATCGGCGTGTTCGACCGCTCCCACTACGAGGACGTGCTGGTCGCGCGGGTGGACTCCCTCGTCGAGGAGTCCGTGTGGCAGGCCCGGTACGGCCAGATCACCGCCTTCGAGAAGGAGCTCTCGGAGCAGGGCGTCACGGTGCTGAAGTGCATGCTGCACATCTCGCCGCAGGAACAGGCCGAGCGCCTCGGAGCCCGCCTCGACGACCCGCAGAAGCGCTGGAAGTACAACCCCGGCGACATCGACTCCCGCGAGAAGTGGCCCGCCTACCAGGAGGCCTACGCGGCCGCCCTGGAGCGCTGCGACTCCGACGTCGCACCCTGGTTCGTGATCCCGAGCGACCGCAAGTGGTACCGGAACTGGGCCATCGCGGCGCTGCTCGCCGAGACCCTCGACGATCTCGCCCCGGTCTTCCCGGCCCCGGACTACGACGTCGAGGAGGAGCGCGCCCGCCTGAAGGCGAGCGTGGTCTAGACCGGGCCGATCAGACCACCAGCGGGTGCAGGACCCAGAACGCCACGGCGGCGCACAGCCCGGCGGCGGGCAGGGTCACCACCCAGGCCACGGCGATGTTGCCCGCGACGTTCCAGCGGACGGCGGAGAGCCGCTTGGTCGCCCCCACCCCGAGGATGGACGACGTGATCGTCTGGGTGGTCGAGATCGGTGCGGCGAACACGAACGCGGTGGTGTAGAGCACGGCCGAGGCCGTCAGCTCGGCCGCGAACCCGCGCGGCGGATCCAGGTCGATGATCCGCCGCCCGAGCGTGCGCATGATCCGCCAGCCACCCGCCGCGGTGCCCGCGGACAGGGCGCCGGCGGAGATCAGCACGACCCACCACGGCACGTCCGTGCCCTCGTGGAAGCCGCCGACCACCAGGGCCAGCACGATCACGCCCATCGTCTTCTGCGCGTCCTGCAGGCCGTGGCCCAGCGCCATCGCGGCGGCCGAGACGGTCTGCGCGATCCGGAAGCCGCGGCTCGTGCGGGCGGGACGGGAGTTCCGGAAGATCCACAGGATCGCGATCATCACGAGCCCGGCGCCCAGGAACCCGGCGACGGGCGAGAGGACCATCGGCAGCACGACCTTCTCGAGCACGCCGGCCCACTTGACCTCGCCCGCGGACGCGAGCCCGGCCCCGACCAGCCCGCCGATCAGGGCGTGCGACGACGAGCTCGGCAGACCGAGCCACCAGGTCACGAGGTTCCAGACGATGGCGCCGATCAGCGCCGCCAGGACCACCACGAGCCCCGCGATGCCCTGCGGGGCGCTGATGATCCCGCTCCCGACCGTGGACGCCACCTCCGTGCCCAGGAAGGCCCCGACGAGGTTCATCACGGCCGCCATGAGCAGTGCCACACGGGGGGAGAGCGCGCGGGTGGCCACGGACGTCGCGATGGCGTTCGCCGCGTCGTGGAAGCCGTTCGTGTAGTCGAAGGCCAGCGCCACCACGATGACCACGATGACCGCGGTGAGGATCATGCTTCCTTGACCGCGATGCTCTCGACCGTGTTGGCGACCGTCTCGAAGGCGTCCGCCGCCTCCTCCAGGGTGTCGACGACCTCCTTGAGCTTGATCACCTCGAGCACCGCCGCCGCGTCCGTGATCCGCTCGTCCGGGGAGAGCAGCCCGGCGAGCACGGCGTGGTAGGCCTCGTCCGCCTCGTCCTCGAGGGAGTTGACGTGGATCCAGTACTCCTGCAGCTCGGCCATCCGCTCGAGCTTCGGCATCGCCTCCGCGGTGGCCGCCGCGGCCCGGCGGAGCACGTCGACCTGCATGGTGATGCCTGCCGGCAGCCGGTCGAGCCGGTAGAGCACGATCCGGTCCGCCGCCTCCTCGATGGCGTCCACCACGTCGTCCAGCGAGGACGCGAGGCGGTAGATGTCCTCGCGGTCGAAGGGTGTGACGAAGACCGAGTTCAGCTTGACCATGATCTCGTGGGTGATCTCGTCGCCGGCGTTCTCGGCGTCCTTCACCCGCTTCGCCAGCGCCGGGCGGTCGGGGGGCTCGGCGGCGACGAGCGCAGCGAGCTCCCCCGCCGCCACCACGATGTTCTCGGCGGCACGGGTGAAGAGCGGGTAGAAGCCGCGCTCGTGCGGCGTCAACCGGAAAGCCATGAGCCGCTTTCTACCCGTTCACCGCGCGGCCACGTGCGCCGGGTGGTGTCCCTCAGCCGGTGAGCGTCCGTCCGATGATCTCCTTCATGATCTCGTTGGTGCCGCCGTAGATGGACTGCACCCGCGAGTCGACGAAGGCCCTGGCGATCGGGTACTCGAGCATGTACCCGTAGCCGCCGTGCAGCTGCACGCACCGGTCGACCACGCGTTTCTGCACGTCGGTGGCCCACCACTTGGCCTTGGCGGCGTCGGCGACGGACAGCTCTCCCGCGACGTGGGCGGCCAGACAGCGGTCCACGTAGGCCCGCGTCACGTCCACCTCGGTGTCCATCTCGGCGAGTTCGAAGCGGGTGTTCTGGAAGGCGGCGACCGGCCGGCCGAACGCCTTGCGCTCCTTGGTGTAGTCCAGCGTCATCCGCAGGGCGGCCGCCGCGCCCGCCGTCGCACCGAGGGCGATCGACAGCCGCTCCTGGGCCAGGTTCTGCATCAGGTAGATGAAGCCCTCGCCCACCTCGCCGAGCACGTTGGCCGCGGGCACCCGCACGTCGGTGAAGCTCAGCTCCGCGGTGTCCTGGGCCTTCATGCCCACCTTCTCCAGGCGGCGGCCGCGCTCGAAGCCGGGCATCCCGCGCTCCACGCAGAGCAGCGAGAAGCCGCGCGACCCGGCGTCCGGATCCGTCTTCGCCACGACGATCACGAGGTCCGAGAGGATCCCGTTGGTGATGAAGGTCTTGGCGCCGTTGAGCACCCAGTCGTCCCCGTCGCGGGTGGCGTGCGTCGCGATGCCCTGCAGGTCGGAACCGGTGCCGGGCTCCGTCATCCCGATCGCGGTGATCATCTCGCCGGAGCAGAAGCGGGGCAGCCAGCGCTGCTTCTGCTCGTCGGTGCACAGCCGCAGCAGGTAGGGGGCCACGACGTCGTTGTGCAGCGGGAAGCCGAGCCCGCTCGCGCCCGCCGCCGTGATCTCCTCCAGGGCCACGGCGTTGTAGCGGAAGTCGGGGGTGCCCCCGCCGCCGTACTCCTCGGGGACGTCCGTGCCGAGCAGGCCGGTGCGGCCCGCGGCGAGCCAGATCTCCCGGTCGACCTGCCCCTGCTTCTCCCACTCGGCGTGGTGGGGGAGGACCTCCTTCTCCAGGAAGGTCCGGACGAGGTCGCGGAACGCGTCGTGTTCGGCATCGAAGAGGTCGCGCTGCATGGCGGCGAGTGTCACATACTGGCCGGTAACCGCGCCGGTCACCGCGCGTGCCTCGCTCGGCCCGCCCGGGCCTCGGCGGCCGTATCCTGCCGCGATGGGGGCGCTGGGCAATCTCTGGGACAAGGTCGTCGCGGGCGGCGTGGCCGACCTGCGCCGGATGCCCCGCACCGAGATCGCCCGCGATCCCGGCGGGGTCCTGTACCGCTACGACGATCCGGAGACGAAGCTCGCGGAGTCGACCATCGGCACACAGACGGAGCTCGCGGAGTCGACCATCGGCACGCAGACGGAGCTCGCGGAGTCGACCATCGGCACGCAGACGGGGCTCGCGGAGTCGGCCATCGGTACCGCCACGGGCCCCGCCGTGCTGCTGGTCCCGCCCCTCGGCGCCCCGGACTTCGCCTACGACCTCCGCCGCGGCGGCTCCCTGGTCGAGCACCTGCTCGCCGCCGGCCGGACCGTCTACCTCGTGGACTACGGGCCCATGGCGTTCGGTCAGCGCAAGCTCGGCGTCGAGCACTGGGTCGACCGCGTGGTCCCGCGGGTCACGCGCATGGTCGCCGAGCGCGAGGGCCCGGTCCACCTCGTCGGCTGGTCCCTCGGCGGGCTGTTCGCGCTGCTGGCGACCGCGGCGGCCGCGCAGGCCGGTGACCGCCTCCCGGTCCGGACCGTGACGGCGATCGCCAGCCCCGTCGACATCTCCGCGGTGCCCCTGGTGGCGCCGCTGCGCCCGCTGGCCGAGGTCGCCGGCGGGCGGGCGGTGTCCGCGGTCTACCGCGCCGCCGGCAGTTTCCCGGCCCCCGTGGTCAGCTGGGCCTTCCACCTGACGACGGTCGATCGCCTGGTCACCAAGCCCCTGGTGGTGGCGTCGCGGCTGGGGGACCGGGACACCCTCGCCCAGATCGAGGCGGTGGACCATTTCATGCGGCACATGCACGGCTATCCCGGGCGCGCGTTCGGCCAGCTGTTCCATCTCCTGCTGCGCAGCAACGACCTGGCCTCCGGCGAGCTGGCGCTGGGCGGCCGGCAGATCTCGCTCGCCGCCGTGGACGTGCCGGCGCTCGTCGTGGCGGGGGAGGACGACGTCATCGCCCCGATGGCGTCGGTCCGGCACACCGTCGAGCTGCTCGCGGGCTCCCCGGAGGCCCGGTTCGAGTCCGCACCGGGCGGCCACCTCGGCGTCCTCACCGGACGCCGGGCCCGGACCACGACCTGGCCCGCGCTGGACCGCTTCCTCGACGACCACCGCTGACGACCCCCCCTGAACGGCCCGAGTGGGCACACTGGACCCATGCGCTTCGTGGAGAACATCGGGACCGACTCGCCGTACTCCGTGATCGGGCTGGGCACCTGGCAGTTCGGTTCCCGGGAGTGGGGGTACGGCGCGGACTACGCGGGCAGTGACACGACGGCAGGGGAGTCGCAGCGGATCGTCGCCCGCGCCCGCGAGCTGGGCGTCACCGTGTTCGACACGGCGGAGTCCTACGGCTTCGGGCGGTCCGAGCGGATCCTCGGAAAGGCCCTCGCGGAGACGGGCGGGACGGACGGCCTCGTCGTCGCCACCAAGATCTTCCCGCTGCTGCCCACCGCCGCGGTCGTCCAGCAGCGCGGGGTGGCGAGCGCCCAGCGCCTCGGCGTCCGGACGATCGACCTCTACCAGGTCCACCAGCCCAACCCGGTCGTCTCCGACGCCACGACCATGCGCGGCATGAAGGCGCTGCGGGACGTCGGCGTGGTGCGGGAGGTCGGCGTCTCGAACTACAAGCTCGCCCGCTGGCAGACGGCCGAGGCCCGGTTCGGGGCGAAGGTGCTGTCCAACCAGGTCCAGTTCTCGATGGTCCATCGCGGACCGCTGACCGAGATGCTCCCGTGGGCGCAGCGCACCGGCCACGTGGTGATCGCCTACAGCCCGCTGGCCCAGGGCTTCCTCTCCGCCCGGCACAGTGCGGCGGACCGGCCCACCACCGGCGTCCGGGCCATGAACGCGATGTTCCTGCCCGAGAACCTCGACGCCGCGAGGCCGCTGTTCGACACCCTCCGGGACGTCGCCACCGCCCACGACGCCACGCCCGCCCAGATCGCCCTGGCCTGGGTCGTGCACCCGCCGAACGTCGTGGCCATCCCCGGGGCGTCGAGCGTGGCGCAGGTGGAGAGCAACGTGGCCGCCGCGGAGATCCGGCTCACCGCGGACGAGTACGCCGGCCTCACCGCGGCGGCCGAGGCCTACCAGCCGGTGACGGGCTTCCCGGCGATCCCCAAGCTCGTCTCCGCCCGCCGGCGTGGGTGATTGGTCCGTATTTTCGGGCTGTTCTCCCGCAGGAGTGACCTATCCCCGGGTGCCGCTGCCTGACGTGGGCGCATTCGGGCGTTAGCGTGGCATTCGTGAGCGGCACGGTGAGCGGTTCGACCCGGACGGCGGCAGGCCCGGGCGAGGCGGTGAGCGGTCCCCGGCGGGCCCACGACGCGACCGTCGACGCCCTGGTGCGCGCGTACCGCGCGGTCCCGGCGGGCACCCGGGTCCGCCTGGGCAAGCGCACCTCGAACCTGTTCCGGTTCGGTGCCACCACGGGGACGGCCGTCCACCTGGACACCTCCGGGCTGGCCGGGGTGATCGAGGTCGACCGCGAGGCCCGCACCGCGGACGTCCAGGGCATGTGCACCTACGAGGACCTGGTCGCGGCGACCCTGCCGCACGGGCTGATGCCGCTGGTCGTCCCCCAGCTGAAGACGATCACGCTCGGCGGCGCGGTCACCGGGCTCGGCATCGAGTCCACGAGCTTCCGGCACGGGCTGCCCCACGAGTCCGTCGTCGAGATGGACGTGCTGACGCCGGCCGGCGAGCTGGTCACCGCGCGCCCGGACGGCGACTCCGCCGATCTCTTCCACGCCTTCGCCAACTCCTACGGCACCCTCGGCTACGCGCTGCGCCTGCGCATCGAGCTGCAGCCGGTCAAGCCGTACGTCAAGCTCACCCACCATCGCTACCGCACCGCGGAGGAGGCCACCGCGGCGATCGCGGAGTTCTCCGCGAGCGGGATCGACTTCCTCGACGGCACGGTCTACTCCGCCACCGAGCACTACGTCTCCGTCGGTGAGTTCGTCGACGCCCCCACCCCCGGCGCCCGGGTCAGCGACTACACGGGCATGGCGGTGTTCTGGAAGTCGCTGGCCACCCGCCCGGTCGACCACCTCACCGTGCACGACTACCTCTGGCGCTGGGACACGGACTGGTTCTGGTGCTCGCGGGCCTTCGGCGTGCAGGTGCCGTGGGTGCGCCGGCTGTGGCCCGCCCGGTTCCGCCGCTCGGACGTGTACCGCAGGCTGGTCGCCCTCGACCAGCGCTACCAAGCGTCCAACCGGATCCGCCGCCGGCTCGGCCATCCCGAGGAGGAGATGGTCATCCAGGACGTGGAGATCCCCACCGCGAACCTGCCGGAGTTCCTCGCGGAGTTCCACGCCCACGTCGGGATCTCCCCGGTCTGGTTGTGCCCCTTGCAGCTGCGCGGGGAGCGGACCTGGCCGCTGTACCCGATGAAGCCGCACACGCCGTACGTGAACGTCGGTTTCTGGTCGTCGGTGCCGATCACCGGGGGAGCGACGGAGGAGGAGCGTGCGGATCCGACCATCAGGACCAAGCACAACCGCTTCGTCGAGGACCTGGTCGCGCGCCTCGACGGGCACAAGAGTCTGTACTCGACCGTGCACTACGGCGAGGCCGAGTTCTGGGAACGCTACAACGGCACCGCGTACCGCGCGGTGAAGGACCGCTACGACCCCCTGGGTCGGGTGCCGGATCTCTACACGAAGGTCGGAGGGGCAGCATGAGGGTCGCGGAGGTCTTCGGGCACGTCATCGGGAAGGACGCCCCGATCCGGCTGGTCGCCTACGACGGCAGCAAGTCCGGTCCGGACGACGCCGAGACCACGCTGCGGATCGAGTCGCCGGTCGCGCTGGCGCGGCTCGCGTCGGCACCGGGCACGCTGGGCCTCGCCCGGGCGTACGTCACCGGCGAGATCGACGTCGAGGGCGAGCTCTACGCGGCGCTCTCGGCGCTGTCGGAGGTCACGCTGAACGGCGTGTCCAAGGCGGACTTCGCCCGGCTGCTGGGCACGGTCGGGCCGATCTGGCTCAGGCACCGGCCCGCGCCGCCCGAGCTCGAGGCGCGCCCGCGCGGGCGGCTGCACTCGAAGTTCCGGGACAGCCAGGCCATCTCGCACCACTACGACGTCTCGAACACCTTCTACGAGTGGGTGCTCGGCCCGTCGATGACCTACACCTGCGCGGCCTACCCGGGCCCGGACGCCACCCTCGAGGAGGCGCAGGCGGCCAAGTACGACCTGGTGGCGCGCAAGCTCGCGCTGGAGCCGGGGATGCGGCTGCTCGACGTCGGCTGCGGCTGGGCCGGCATGGTGCGCCACGCCGCCCGGATGGGTGTGCACGCGCTGGGTGTGACCCTGTCCAAGGCGCAGGCCGAGTGGGGGCAGGAGGCGATCCGGCGCGAGGGCCTCGAGGAGTTCGCCGAGGTCCGGCACCTGGACTACCGGGACGTCACCGAGACCGGCTTCGACGCCGTCAGCTCGATCGGGCTCACCGAGCACATCGGCAAGAAGCAGCTCGAGCACTACTTCGGCTTCCTGTACGGCAAGCTGCGCCCCGAGGGCCGGCTGCTCAACCACTGCATCACCCAGCCGCGCACGGTGAACAAGCGCAAGGTGGACCCGTTCATCGGCCGCTACGTCTTCCCGGACGGCCAGCTCGAGTCCCCGGGCCTGCTGATCACCGAGATGAACGACGCGGGCTTCGAGATCCGGCACGAGGAGAACCTGCGCGAGCACTACGCGCTGACGCTGCGGGACTGGGGCCGCAACCTCGAGGAGCACTGGGACGAGGCGGTGGCCGAGGTCGGCATCGGGCGCGCCCGGGTCTGGCGGCTCTACATGGCCGCCTGCCGGCTCGGCTTCGACCTGGACAACATCCAGCTGCACCAGGTGCTCGGCGTCAAGCTCGGGGAGCACGGCCGCTCCGGGATGCCGCTGCGCGGCTGGCGCGCCGAAGGAGTCTGGTAGATAACTCCGGTGCCCGAACGCCTCACCCCGCTCGACGCGTCGTTCCTGTTCATGGAGGAGCGGACCACGGCGATGACCGTCGGCGGGGTGATGACCTTCGAGCCGCCCGGCGGTGCGCCGTTCGACGTCGACGCCTTCGTGCGGCTGATCGGCGACCGGCTCTCGCTGGTGCCGCGCTACCGGCAGAAGGTGCGGCAGGTCCCGGGCCGGCTCGGCCTGCCGGTCTGGGTGGACGATCCCGAGTTCGACCTGAGCTTCCACGTCCGTCGCTCGGCCCTGCCGGAGCCGGGCACGGACGTGGCGCTGCGCGAGCTGGTCGGCAGGCTGCTCTCCCGCCAGCTCGACCGCTCCCGTCCACTGTGGGAGATCTACGTCGTCGAGGGGTTCGAGGGGCACCGGTTCGCCGTCGTCACCAAGACCCATCACGCGATGGTCGACGGGCTGGGGTCCATGGACATCGGTGCCGTGCTGCTCGATGCGACCCCGGCTCCGCGCCGGGTGGAGGCGGAGGACTGGCGGCCGGCCCGCGAACCGTCCGGTGTGGAGCTGGCGGCGCAGGCGGTGGTGGAGAACCTGCTGCGGCCCCGCGCGACGTTCGACACGATGGCGCGGGCGGCGCAGGACCTCCGGCAGGCCGCGGCCGGGGTGCAGCGCACGATCGGCGGTCTGGTCGAGGCCGTCCGCACGGCCACCAGCGGGGCTCCCGTCGGTGCTCTCAACGCGCCCATCGGTGAGCAGCGCCGCTTCGGCATGGCCAGGACGTCGCTGTTCGAGCACCGGGTGATCCGCCGCCGCTACGGCTCCGGGGGCGGTTCGGTGAACGACGTGGTGCTCGCCGTGGTCGCGGGGGCCCTGCGCCGCTGGCTGATCAGCCGCGGCGAGCCGATCCTGCCGGACACCGCGATCCGGGCGCTGGTGCCGGTCAGCCTGCGCGGGCGGGGCGGGGCGGCCGTGTCCGGGAACCACATCTCCGCCGTGTTCGTGGACCTCCCGGTCGGCCTGCCCGATCCGGTGGACCGGCTGCGGGTGATCGCCGCCCAGATGGAGGCGCGCAAGCGGCGCAGCGGTTCCGCGGGCACCTCCGCGGTCGTCGGCCTCGCCGGGGTGGTCACCCCGGCGGTGCACCAGATGGGCGCGCGGCTCTCGTCGCGGCTGTCGTCCCGGGTGTTCAACGTCGTCGTCACCCATGTCCCGGGCCCGCCGCGCCCGCTGTACGCGATGGGCGCCCGCATGCGGGACGTCTTCCCGGTCGTCCCCCTCGCCCATGGCCAGGCCGTCGCGATCGGCGTGACCTCCTACGACGGCACCGTCTGCTACGGCCTCAACGCCGACCGCGACGCCCTCCCGGATGTCGACACCCTCGCCGCCGCCATCGACGACTCCCTCGCCGAGCTGAAGGACGCTCCCGACCCTCTGTGAGGACTCCTCCGGACGGGTCGAAAGGTCCTCGCGACCCCCGCCGAGCTGCGGGGGAGGCGCGGTCACATCTCCTTGCGCACCCGTTCGACCAGGCCGGGCATCGCGGCCTCGATCATCCGCAGCACCTCGTCGAAACCGTCCGGGCCGCCGTAGTACGGGTCCGGCACCTCGGCGTCCGACGGCGCGGCCGGATCGAAGGAGCGCAGGAGCACCACCCGGTCCGGTTCGGGGACCGAGTCGCGCAGTGCCCGGCGGTGCCCGGCGTCGAGCGCGACCAGCAGGTCCGCGGACAGGATCCCGGAGTCCACCTGGCGGGCCACGTGGTCCGCGGCGTAGCCGTGGCGCACGAGTACCTCGGCCGAGCGCGGGTCCATCGGCTCGCCCGCGTGCCAGCCGCCGGTGCCGGCGCTGGTCACGGTCACGGAGTCGGCCAGCCCCTCGTCGGCCAGGGCGGCCCGGAACACCTGCTCCGCCATCGGCGAGCGGCAGATGTTGCCGGTACAGACGAAACTGACATGCACCCCGCCACCGTAGGGTGCCGGGGTATGGAGGGTGATCCGGACACAGCCGAGGAGAGCAGGAACACGTCGTCCGTTTCGTCCGGACCGGACACGCTCCGTCACCACGGCGACGTCGACGCGGAACCCGGCCTGGCGGACTTCGCGGTCAACGTGCAGGGCGACGCGCCACCCGCCTGGCTGCGGGCCCGGCTGGCCGCGACGCTCGACGACCTGGCCCGCTACCCGTCGGCCGACCACGACCGGCGGGCCCGCGACGCGGTCGCCCGACGGCACGGGCGCACGCCCGAGGAGGTCCTCGTGCTGGCGGGCAGCGCGGAGGGGTTCGCGCTGCTCCCGGCCCTGCAGCCCCGGCACGCGGTCGTGGTGCACCCCGGGTTCACCGAGCCCGAGGCCGCGCTGCGGGGCGCCGGGATCCCCGTCACCCACGTGCTGACCCGCGAGGAGGAGGGGCACCGCCTCGATCCGGCCGCCGTCCCTGCGGACGCGGACCTCGTCGTCGTCGGCAACCCGACGAACCCCACGGGCGTGCTGCACGACGGCCTGCGCGCGCTGGCCCGGCCCGGTCGCGTGCTGCTCGTCGACGAGGCGTTCGCCGACGCCGTGCCCGGCGAGCCCGGGTCGCTGGCGGGGGAGCGGCTGCCGGGGCTGCTCGTGTTCCGCTCGCTCACCAAGACCTGGGCGCTCGCCGGACTGCGCGCCGGGTACACCCTCGGCGATCCCGCGCTGCTCGCCCGGCTCGCCGCCCCGCGCCCGCACTGGCCCGTCGGCACCCTCGGCCTGGAGGCCGTCATCGCCTGCAGCGAGCCGCACGCCGTCGCCGAGGCGGCGGCGCTCGCGGAGCGCCTGGCGGCACATCGCGCCCACCTGGCCACCGCCCTCGCCGCGCTGCCCGGCGTCCGCGTGCAGCCCGGAGTCGCGCCCTACCTGCTGCTCGGCCTGCCCGCCGGCCAGGGGAACCGGATCCGGGAGACGGTGCGGCGCACCGGGATCGCGGTCCGTCGCTGCGACACCTTCCCCGGGCTGGGGCCCGACCACGTCCGGGTCGCGGTCCGCGCGCCGGAGCGCGCGGCCCACCTGGTGGAGGCGCTGCGGGGCGCGCTGGTAGGTGTACCGGTATGAGCACCACCCGCCTCGCCGAGGTGATCGCCGCCCTGGAGACCGCCTACCCGCCCGCCCTGGCCCAGGACTGGGACGCCGTCGGGCTGGTCTGCGGCGACCCGGCCGAGCCCGTCGGGCGGGTGCTGTTCGCCGTCGACGCCGTCGCCGAGACCGTCGACGAGGCCTTGGCCTCGGACGTACAGCTGCTGGTCACGCACCATCCGCTGCTGCTGCGCGGGGTGCACGGCGTGGGTGCGGACACCCCGAAGGGGGCACTGCTGCACCGGCTGATCCGTGGCGGAGTCGGGCTGTTCACCGCGCACACCAACGCGGACTCGGCCGATCCCGGTGTGTCCGACGCGCTCGCGGGCGCCCTCGGTCTGACGGTCGAGGCGCCGTTGCAGGCCGCCCCGGCGGACCCGCTGGACAAGATCGTCGCCTTCGTCCCCACCGGACCGTCGATCCGGGCCGTCCACGAGGCGCTCTCGGCGGCCGGTGCGGGGGAGATCGGCGACTACAGCCACTGCTCGTTCGCCACCGCCGGGACCGGTCAGTTCCTGCCGCACGACGGCGCGCACCCCGCGATCGGCGAGGTCGGGAAGCTGGAACGGGTGGCCGAGACCCGGCTCGAGATGGTGCTGCCGCGCCACCGCAGGCGGGCCGTCGTCGAGGCGCTGCGGGGCAGCCACCCCTACGAGGAGCCGGCGTTCGACGTGCTCGAGCTGGCGGAGCTCCCCTCGCACCGCGGGCTCGGCCGGATCGGACGGCTGGACGCCCCGGAGCCCTTGTCCGCCTTCACCGAACGTGTCGCCGCGGCGCTGCCCCGCACCGCCTGGGGGGTGCGCGCGGCCGGTGATCCCGAGCGTCCGGTCCAGCGGGTCGCGGTCTGCGGCGGGGCCGGGGACTCGGCACTGTCCGCCGCGGTCGCGGCCGGTGTGGACGCCTACGTCACCGCCGACCTGCGCCACCACCCGGCGGCCGAACACCTGCTGGCGGGCTCGCTGCCCGGCCGTCCGACCCCGGCGCTCGTCGACGTGGCGCACTGGGCGAGCGAATGGCCGTGGTGCGCCCAGGCGGCGGCCGTCGTGGACCGGGCGCTGGGGGGTAGCGTCGACACCCGCGTGTCGCGGATCAGGACCGACCCCTGGAGCATCGGCGCGTGAACCTCGAGGAGGAACCGACGTGAAGGCCGATCCCGCCGCCCAGAAGCGGCTCCTCGACCTCGCCGCCGTGGACGCCGAGCTCACCCGGCTGGCCCACCGCCGCCGGACCCTGCCCGAGCACGCCGAGCTCGACGCGGCGGAGACGGCGGTGCGCACGAGCAAGGACGCGCTGGTCGAGGCCGAGACGGCAGCGGGTGACCTGGACCGGGACATCCGCCGGATCGAGCGGGACGTCGAGGGCGTCGTCGCGCGCACCGAGAAGGACCGGGCGCTGCTCGCCGGCAGCGGGATCGGGGCCAAGCAGGCCACCGAGCTGCAGCACGAGCTGGACACCCTCGCCCGCCGCCAGGCGGTGCTGGAGGACGAGCAGCTCGAGATCATGGAGCAGCGCGAGGCGCTCGGGGGCAACCTCGACCACGCTCGCCGGCTGCTCGGCGAGGCCGAGGAGAAGCTCTCCGACGTGACCGTCCGCCGGGACACCGAGCTGGCCGACGTGGCGGCCGCGGAAGCCGGTCGGGGCCGGGACCGCGAGGCGATCCTGCCGGCCCTGCCCGCGGACCTGCTGGGCGCCTACGAGGCGCGGCGCAGCCAGGGCAAGACCGGTGCCGGGCTCCTGCGCGAGCGCCGTTGCGGCGCCTGCCGCCTCGAGCTGGACCGCACCTACCTGGCCCGGCTCAAGGGCACGGCGCCCGACGAGGTCGTGGAGTGCGAGGAGTGCGGCGCGATCCTGGTCCGGACCGCGGAGTCCGGCCTGTGAGCGCACCCTCGGGATCCGTGCCGTCGGGATCGGCGGCGTGGACCGGCCAGATCGGCAAGCCCACCCGCATGCTGCTGCTCCGCCACGGCCAGACCCCGCTCTCGGTCGAGAAGCGCTACTCGGGCCTCGGCGACCCGGCGCTCACCGAGCTCGGTGAGGCCCAGGCCGCCGGCGCCGCGCGGCGCCTCGCGGACACCCCGATCGACGCGATCCTCTGTTCCCCGCTGCGCCGCGCCCGCCAGACCGCGCAGGCCGTCTCCGACGTGACCGGCATCCCGGTCCAGGTGCGGGACGGCCTGATCGAGACGGACTTCGGCGAGTGGGAGGGCCTGACCTTCCTCGAGGCCCGGGAGCGTGATCCCGAGGTGTTCGCGAACTGGCTCGGGGCCACGGACGTCGCCCCGCCGGGCGGCGAGAGCTTCGACGCCGCCGGGCTCCGGGTCGGCGGCGAGCGGGCGAAGATCGTCGCCGACTTCCCGGGCAGCACGGTGCTCGTGGTCAGCCACGTGACCCCGATCAAGCTGATCCTGCAGGAAGCCCTGGCCGCCACCACCTCCCTGCTCTACCGGCTCCACCTGGACCTGGCGTCCCTGTGCATCGCGGACTTCTTCCCGGACGGCGGGGCGAGCGTCCGCCTGGTCAACGACACCTCGCACCTGCCCACCCCGGCGTGAGACCGACCTGCAGGGAGTGACGCTCGCCGGTGCGTCAGGCGACGAGCCAGAGCGCGACCGTCGACCCGGCCAGCGCGAGCGGGACGGTGACCAGGCCGAGGAGCGAGAAGGTCCTCAGATCCGGTGCATCGGGCAGGATCCGCCGCCACAGCAGCGTGGCGAGCGAGCCCACGTAGGTGAGGTTCGGCCCGATGTTCACCCCGAGCAGCAGCGCCAGCACGAAGGCCGGCGCGGGCGCCGGGCCCAGGGCGGCGAGCAGGACCAGGGCAGCCGGCAGGTTGTTGACGACGTTGGCCAGCATCGCCGCGATCCCCGCCACCGCGAGCAGCCCGAGGAGGGTGGGGGTCGCCGGCAGCAGCGAGGCGAGCCCGCGGGAGAGCCCGTGCGCGCTCACCGCGGCGACCACGACCCCCAGCGCCAGCACGAACACGCAGAACAGCGGCGACGTGCCCCGCACCAGCCCCGGCACGGTGATCTCGCGGTGGACCAGTGCCCGGGCCGCGAGGACCAGCGCTCCGGCCGCGGCGACCCACACGGGCTCGACCCCCAGCGGGGAGGAGGCCCCGAAGCCGATCAGGGTGAGCGCCAGGACGACCAGCGCGAACCGCGGGGCCGGCCCGGCGTCGTCGGCCGGTGGCGTGCCCTCGGTCCGCAGGTCGCCGCGGAAGAACCATCGCAGCACGCCGTACTCGACCGCCAGGGTGACGAGCCAGGGCAGGAGCATCAGCCCGGCGAACGCGAGGAACGAGAGCCCGGACGCCGAGAACACCAGCAGGTTCGTCAGGTTGGACACCGGGAGCAGCAGCGAGCCCGCGTTGGACAGGTGCACGCAGGCGTAGGCGTGCGGGCGCTCCGGCAGCCGCAGCCGGGCGGTCGTGGCGAGCACCACGGGGGTGAGCAGCACGACCGTCGCGTCCAGGCTCAGGACGACGGTCGTCGCCGTCGCCACCCCGAAGACCAGGCCGAACAGCCGCGTCGGCCGCCCGCGGGAGATCCCCGCCAGCCGCGCCCCGAGCCACCGGAACACGCCCTCGGCCTCGGCGAGCCGGCCCAGCAGCAGGATCGCGGCGAGGAACCCGACGGTCGGACCCAGCTCGCCGACCTCCGCCAGCGCCTCGTGCGCCGGCAGCAACCCCGCCAGGACGACGATCAGCGCCGCGGGCACCGCGGCCGCCGCCTCGGGGAGCCCGCGCGGGCGCAGCAGCGCCACCACGAGCACGGCCACCAGCAGCAGGGCCGAGACCGCGAGCGCCATCAGGTCACGAGCAGGTAGATGCCGACGCCCAGCCCGAGGACGACGACGCACCAGCGCAGCACGTTCTCGGGCAGCTTCCGAGCCACCCGCGCGCCCAGGTACCCCCCGACCAGCGTGGTCGGGGCCACGATCGCGACGGCCCGCCAGTCCACCGGTGCGTCGATCGAGAAGATCACGACGGTGACCGACGCCGCCGCCAGCGACAGCACGCCCTTGAGCGCGTTGAGCCGCACCAGCCGGTCGTTCGCGAGCAGGGAGAGCGTGGAGATCAGGATGACGCCGAGCGCGCCCCCGAAGTAGCCGCCGTAGACACCGGCGAGGAACACCGCGGGCAGGAGCACGGCCGTCCGGTCGGGAGCGCCCTGCTCCGGTGTCCCGATCCACCGTTTCAGCCGCGGCCCCAGCGCCATCAGGATGCTCGCGAGGATCACCAGGACCGGCACCACGGCGTCGAACACAGAGCCCGGCAGCACCAGCAGCAGGATGCAGCCGAGCACCGCACCGAGGCTCGCCGCGATCACCGTCAGCACGATCCGCCGCCGCTGCCCGGCCAGCTCGCGCCGGTTCCCGACGACGATCCCGACGTACCCGGGCCACTGCGCCACCGAGTTGGTGACGTTCGCCGCGAGCGGGTTCAGCCCGACCGTCAGCAGGGCGGGGAAGACCAGCAGCGAGCCCCCGCCCGCCACGGCGTTGACCGCCCCCGCGACCAGCCCGGCCACGAGCAGGAAGACGATCTGGCCGGTCGAGGCGTGCACCGCGGAACCGTACCCCGCGCCGCCGGCCCCCGCGGACCTGCGCGCTACGATCACGCCGCGGACGAGCAGGTCGGGCGACCGCGTCGGCGGGAGACCGCCGCCGAGGAAAGTCCGGACTCCACAGGGCAGGGTGGTTGCTAACGGCAACCCGGGGTGACCCGCGGGACAGTGCCACAGAGAAGAGACCGCCTCCGGCGCGAGCCGGCGGTAAGGGTGAAACGGTGGTGTAAGAGACCACCAGCACCCCGGGTGACCGGGGTGGCTCGGTAAACCCCACCCGGAGCAAGGCCAAGAGGTTCCTCCCCCGGGAGGAGCTGCGCAGACGTTCGAGGGCGGCCCGCCCGAGTCTGCGGGTAGGCCGCTCGAGCCTGCCGGCGACGGCAGGCCTAGATGGATGGTCGCCGATCCGATGCCCGCAAGGGCTCGGTGAACAGGATCCGGCTCACAGACCTGCTCGTCCGCTCCACACCTCTGACCTGCGACGATGACTGCCAAGATCGTCGGTAGGGCGCACACAGGGCACATCGTTCCCCTCTGCGGCACTCCGCAAGATCAAGTTCCTGGTCCTCCAGCTAGCGGTCGGGCCTGCCGAGCACGGAGTCGATCGCGTCGCGTGTCCGGTGGTCGGAGCCCGGTCGGAGTGGCCGGGCGGCTGGCGGACACCGTCCAGGCGTCGACCCGGCGCACGTACTCGTCGTAGCTGCTCGCGGCGGCTGCGACGATCCCGCCGACCTTCTCGGGCTCGGAGTCCAGACAGAGCTGCACCAGAAGGTGGTGTGGCCCCTCCTTCGGGGTCAGGGCCGCCGCCAGGTCCGCGTCGATCAGTCCGGCCCCGGCTGCTGCGTGGAAGGACTGCTCGAGCGTCCGGGGAACCTCGCCGGTCCGTGCTTCGCAGACGGTGGTGTTGACCGCGAGAGCGAGCTCGGCCAGGAGCGCGAGTAACCGCTCCACGGCGAGCCCCGTCGCCGACTCCTCCAGGCGAGCCGGGTCGACCGCCCCGAGATCGCCGAGCTGTCGGACCGCCCGGCGCATCGTCAGGAGCCGGTGGTCGACCGAGACCGGGTTCGGGTCGGCGGCAGGCGGGATGGCATCGGTCATGGGCGGAAGGTACGAGCGTCGACGTCCGCGCCGTCGCGTCCGATCCGCCAGGCGGAACGGAGGTGCTCGATCGCAGGCCTTGACACGAGGCCAGGTGTGATGCGGATAATAGAGTCCTGATTCGAGGGGTGGACGGAGACCGACGTCGGCGAGATGAGACGTCGAGGCGATAAAAGAGCCCTGAATGGAGGTGGCAGCGTTGTCATCGAACTCTGCTCGTGGTGGGTCGCTGCTGTCGGACGGTCCCGCCCCCGATGACGGCTGCGGCTGTCTCGTCTCGATGCCCGGCCACCCGTGCGGCGCAGGGGAACAGCCGGCGAACCGGCAGGTCCCGGAGCGCACCGTCCTCGGCCGGGTCGCCACCGTCCTGGAGGCCTTCAGCGACGGGCAGCGGGTGCTGAGCCTCGGCGACCTGAACGAGCGCACGGGGCTGCCGAAGTCGACGCTGCACCGCCTTGCCGAGCAGCTGTGCGGGGTCGGCTGGATCGAGCGCGACGCCGGCGGCTACCGCGTCGGGATGCGGATGTTCGAACTGGGCAGCCTCGCCGCGGCGGGCAACCAGCTCCACGACGCGGCGTTCCCGCACCTCCAGGCACTCGCGTCGAGGACGGGGATGTCCGTGCAGCTCGGGGTCCTCGACGGAGCCGACGTGGTGTACCTCGAGCGGATCATGGTCGGCTCATTGCGCCTGCCGACCCGGCGCGGTGGCCGCAGGCCTGCCTACTGCACCGCCTTGGGCAAGGCGATGGCGGCGTTCGACGAGGAGTCCGCCAGCGCGATGATCGCGGCGGAGATGCCGCGCAAGACCGCGACCACGATCGTCGACCCGGCGGCGATGAGGTCTGAGCTCGTGCGCGTCCGGGAGGGCGGCGTGGCGTTCGACCGCGGCGAGGCCTACCGGGACATCGTCTGCGTCGCCGCCCCCATCCGCAGCTCCGGGGGCGCGATCGGCGCGGTGTCGGTCACCGTGCCGGCGGGGCGGATGCGGTGGGCGATGGCGACGGAGGCGGTGCGCACCACCGCATCCGCGATCTGGAACGCCAACTTCAGCCTCGGCGTCCGGGCGGCGTCCAGCCACTGACGTGGGGCGGCCGATGTCCGGCCGCTGTTGTCCGGCGTACCGTGACTGCGCCGGGCGTACCGTGGCTGCGCCGGGTGGGAGCGGTTGTCCGAGATCGAGGAGCGACGGGTCCGATGTCGATAGCCGAGGACGCGCATCGGCTGTCGGCGGGGCCGGACAAGCGCGCGGCGCAGATCGCTGTCGCGCTCGAGGACGAGATCATCGGGCGGGGCTGGCCGGTGGGCGAGCTCCTCGGGCGGGAGAACGAGCTGCGTGAGCGGTTCGGAGTGTCGCAGTCCGTTCTGCGACAGGCGATCCGGCTCCTCGAGCACCACAAGGTCGCGGGGATGCGCCGTGGGCGTGGTGGCGGGCTGGTGGTGTCCGCCCCGGACGCCTCCCCGGCGACTCGGGCGCTGGTGATCTACCTGGAGTACGTCGGGACCAGCGTCGAGGACCTGCTCCGCGCCAGACGGCTGCTCGAACCGCTTGCGGCTCGGCTGGCCGCGGAGTCCGTCACCGAGGCGGGCGTCGACCGGCTGCGCGGCATTGTCGGGAGTGAGCTGTCGAGACCGGACCGCTCCGCCGAGGACGAGTTCCACGTGACCCTGGGCCAGTTGTCCGGCAACGTCGTCCTCCAGCTGTTCCTCGAGGTCCTCACCTGGCTGTCCGGCAGCTACGCCCGCACCGCGCGCCGTCCGACGGAGGCCTCGCTGCACGCCGCGACGGAGGTTTCCGCGGCGCGCCACGCCGAGATCGTGGACGCGGTGATCGCCGGGGACGGCGTGGCGGCGGAGGTCCGTGTGGGCACGCACCTCGACGAGATCGAGGCGTGGCTGCTGGCCCACCGGGTCCAGCGCCCGGCCCGTGGCACGCGGACCCGCCCTGTCGACCCGAACCCGGACGGCGGACCGGGGGGCAAGCGCGGGGAGGTGCTGGCGGGACGCATCCACGACGACATCGCAGCGGAGGGCCGGCAGGTCGGCGAGGTCATCGGGCTGGAACAGGACCTCCTGACGCGCTACCGGGTGAGCCGGGCCGTGCTGCGCGAGGCCGTCCGGATCCTCGAGCACCACAGCGTCGCCCGGATGCGGCGGGGACCGGGGGGCGGGCTCGTCATCGTCGCGCCGGACCCGGCGGCCAGCATCCACACGATGGCCCTCTACCTGGACTACAAGGGCACGGGCCCGGAGCAGCTGCGGTCGGTCCGGGACGCGATCGAGCTGGGCTGCATCCAGACGCTCGGCGCCGCCGCGGCGCCGCCCGAGGCCGCCGCGGCCCCGGGCGACGCCTTCCACCTCGAGATCGCCCGGCTGGCCGGCAACCCTGTGCTCCTGCTCTTCCTCCGCGTCGTCCTCGAGCTCGGCGCTCGCCACGGCCGCCGTGGGCCCACCCGGTGCGCGGGCCACGCGGTCGGGGAGGCGCACGAGGCGATCCTCGACGCGATCGTCAGCGGCGACGAGGGCCTCGCGCAGCTGCGGATGCGCCGCCACCTGCAGGCACTGGTCTGAGCACGAGGTCCGGCACCGTCCCGCCGGGTTCCGGCTGCCGGGTCGCGCGCAGCACCACCGCGATCGCCCCGGCCACCGCGGCGCTCCCCGCGGCGATCGCGAACACCGTGGAGAGCCCGCTGAAGGACGGGAGCCACGCCGCACCGACGAGGTGCAGCCCGGTCGCCGTCAGGGCCGTCGTCGCGGCGCTGGAGCTGAAGGTCCCGACCGAGCGCAGCAGGGTGTTGAGCCCGTTCGCCGAGGAGGTCTCGGTGACCGGCACGGCCCGGATGATCAGTGTCGGCATCGCCGCGAACGTCAGCGACGTGCCCGCCGCGACGAGGACCGAGCCGCCGACGATCTGCCAGAGCGCGTGGCTGAACGCGATCCGCGCGACGTAGGCGCCGGCCATCACGGCGGCGCCCGCGAGAAGGGTGGCCTCGGCGCCGATCCGGCGGATGAGCCCTGCCGCCACCGGCGCCATGATCCCGAACATCAGCGAGCTCGGCGCCAGCCACAGTCCGGCCTCCGCGGTGCCGAGGCCGAGCCCGAACCCGGTGGCGGGCGGCAGCTGGAGCAGCTGCGTGGTCACGAGCATGTTGGCGTACATGGCGAACCCGAGCAGCACGGACGCGAGGTTCACCAGCAGGACGGGCCGGCGGCGGGCGACACGGAGGTTCACCAGAGGGCTGCGCGACCGCAGTTCCAGCGGGACGAAGGCGAGCAGCGCCAGGACCCCGCCGACCGCGCAGCCGACCGTCGCGGGGCTCGTCCAGCCCCACGCGCCGCCCTTCGTCAGGGCCAGGAGGAGCGCGGTCAGCCCGGCGGAGAGCAGCAGGGCGCCCGGGAGGTCGAACGCGCTGCGGGTGACCGAGGCGGGCGGGTTCAGCACCGCCGGGACCGCGACCAGCATGAGGGCCCCGGCGCCGCCGGTGACCCAGAAGACGGCGTGCCAGTCCAGATGGGACACGACGAACCCCGACAGCGGGAGCCCGGCCCCCGCGCCGACGGCCAGGGTCGCGCTCATCAGCGCGACGCCGAGCGGCACCCGTTCCGGCGGCAGCTCGTCGCGCATGGCCGCGATGCCGACCGGGATGACCGCGAGGCCTGCCCCCTGCAGGGCGCGGGCGACGATCCCGAGCACGAGGGTGTCCGCGAAGGCCCCGATCACCGAGCCCGCCACCATGATCGCGAGGCTGGTGGTCATCAGGAGCCGTTTGCCGTGCACGTCGGCCAGCCGGCTGACGATCGGCGTCGCGACGGCGCCCGCGAGCAGTGCCGCCGTGACCATCCAGGACGCGTCGTCCGGGGTGGTGTGCAGCAGCCGCGGCAGGTCGCCGAGCAGTGGCACCATCGCCGTCTGCTGCATCGCGACGACGGTGCCGCAGAGGGCGAGGACGGTCAGGACGAGGCCCGGCCGCCGCCGGGTCCGGGTACCGGGCCGCCCCACCTCAGGTGGCGTCGGTCGAGTGACCGGGGAACAGCGGCAGGTCCGGGTCGAGGACCACGGCGGCGTTGTTGACCGCCGTCGCGACCTCGCCGAACCCGACGGACATCAGGCGGACCTTCCCGGGGTAGCCGGTGACGTCGCCCGCCGCGTAGATCCGGTCCACGGTGGTCCGCATCCGGGTGTCGACGACGACGGCCCGCCGCTCGAGCGCGATGCCCCACTCCAGCAGCGGCCCGAGGTTGCTGACGAACCCCAGCGCCGCCACCACCGCGTCCGTCTTGAGCACGCGGACCTCGTCCTCGCCGTCGACCCGCACGTGCGTCTCGCGCAGCGCGTCGTCGCCGACCATGGCGACCACCTGCGCGTCCGTCACGATCTGGACCCCGCACTCCTGGACCTCGCGGACGCTCGCCGCGTGCGCCCGGAACGTCGCGCGGCGGTGCACGAGGGTCACGGACCGGGCGATCCGGTGCAGCGCCAGCGCCCAGTCGACGGCGCTGTCGCCCCCGCCCACGACCACGACGTCCCGGTCGGTGTGCTCGCCCGGGTCCGGCACGAAGTAGCTCAGGCCGCGGCCGAGGAACTCCTCGCCCGCGGGGAGGGTGCGGGGCGTGAAGGTGCCGATCCCCGCGGTCAGGACCACGGCGCCGGCGTCGACCACCGTGCCGTCGGACAGGGTGATCTGCGGCCGCCCCGCGCCGGAGTGGGCGAGCCCGACGGCCTGGCGGCCGAGCAGGTACCGCGGTGCGAACACGTCCGCCTGGGCCTTCAGGGCAGCGACGACCTCGCGGCCCCGCGCCCCGGGGACGGCGGCGATGTCCCGGATCTCCTTCTCCGGGTACAGCGCGGTGATCTGGCCGCCGCACTCCGGCAGCGCGTCGACGACCGCGGTGCGCAGGCCGCGGAACCCCGCGCAGTAGGCGCCGTAGAGCCCGGTCGGGCCGGCGCCGACGATGAGGATGTCGGTCTCGACGGGGGGTGTCTCGGCCACGGGCCGGCCTCCTGGGATCGGTGGGGGAGTGCGCCTGCCCGCGCGGGGCGAGCGCACCCCGAGGTCAGACGGTCGGGGTGTCGACCGCCGGCGTGGGTTCTCCGTCCACACGGGACGCGGCGGCCGGTCGCGGCCCGGCGCCGAGCTCGTCGATCTCCTCCTCCGGGCGCTCGCGCAGCACCCGTCACCCCGATGACGAGCGCGACGAGCGCCATGACGGCGGCGACCACCAGCCAGGTGCGGAAGCCCGACTCGCCGTAGACCACGCCCCCGCCGGGGAACACCGTGGCCGTGGGCGCCAGCACCGCGAACATCACGATCGGCGTGATCGCGGAGAATCCGGTCTGGCAGAGCTGGACGGCGCCCGCGGTCGAGCCCTGGTCGCCGGCCGGGGTCGCCCGCATCACCAGGTTCGGGACGGACGCCGTGGTCAGGCCGCCGGCGAACCCGATCACCAGTGCGGCGAGCGCGAGTCCCAGGAACGAGCCGTTCAGCAGGATGATGGCGGCCGCGCCGACGACGTACACCCCCAGGCCGATGCACAGGAAGAGCCGTGGGTGCCTGCCCCGCCCGACCAGGAAGCCGAGCAGCAGCCCGGCCGCGACCTGGGCCAGGGCCTGCGGGGTCCCGATGCCGGCGTACTGGAAGGTCGTGAGCCCGAGCCCGTAGGTCACCCCGGCCTGGCGCGGGGTCAGCGCGAGCAGCGGCAGCACCTGGCTGATCGTGATCGAGATGCCGTAGGCGATCGCCCCGCCGAACGCGACGAAGACCAGCGGCTTGCGGCGGAACAGGGCGAGGTTGACGATCGGGTCCTCGGCGCGGCGGGCGTGCCGGAAGAACGCGACGAGCAGGAGGGCGCCGCCGGCCAGCAGCAGGAGCCCGACCGGGGAGATCCAGCCCCAGGTCCGTCCCATGCTCACGTACAGCAGCACCGCGCCGACACCGAGGGTGAGCAGCGTGCCGCCGAGGACGTCGAGCCGCGCGGCGCGCCGCAGCGACGACTCCGGCAGGACCAGCCGGATGGCGATGCAGAGGGCGAAGGTCCACACCACGTCGAACCAGAACATCCCGCGGAAGCCCCCGACCAGCACCAGCCAGCCCACCAGCAGCGGGGTGAACAGCGAGAACAGCCCGAGGCCGGTGATCACCACGCTGGAGGCGAGGGTGGCCTGCTTCGGCGGGAAGACGTCCCGGATCAGGGACGGGATCAGCGACAGGGTCGCGAGGATCGGACCCTGCAGCGCGCGGCCGAGCACCAGCACCCCGAAGGTCGGCGCCAGCGCGCAGAGCATCGCGCCCACCCCGGACACGGCCATGGTGACGAGCAGGACGCGCCGCTTGCCGTACAGGTCCGCCGCCCGCCCGAGCAACGGCGCCGAGATCGCGCCGGTCAGGAAGTAGGCGGTGGTCAGCCAGCCGCCCTGGGTCGTCGGGAACTCCTTCAGGATGCTGGGGAGCCCGATCGAGACCATCGTCGCGCCGAGGCCCAGGGCCTCGAGGACCATGGCGAGCAGGATGGTCGACACGACGAGCCGTGCGGTCCAGCCCTGGGCGGACCCGCCTGCCGTACTGGGTGCTTCCGTCATTGGAACCCTCCGACTGGGAGAAGGGGAGGTGGCGCCGGCCACCCGCCCACGGGACGTGCGGGACGTACGGGGACGAGCGGGATACGTCAGCCGATCTCGCGGGCCGGCACCGAGGCGACGTGCCGGCCGGCGCGGTAGCCCATGGTCACGCTGGGCCCGATGCATCCGCCGCCGCCCGGGTAGGTCGCCCCCAGCACCGACGCCGAGGTGTTCCCGGCCGCGTAGAGGCCGTCGATGATCGGCACCCGGTTGCCGAGGACGCGCGCGTCGGCGTCGATCCGTAGGCCGCCGTTGGTGCCGATGGTGCCGGGCCACTGCTGGATCGCGCCGTAGACGGGCCCGAGGACGGGCTCGATGTTCACGGTGTCCGGTCCGGTGAGGACGTGGGTCTGCAGCGGGTCGCCGAAGTCCGGGTCCTCGCCCTTCTCGGCGAACTCGTTGTAGCGGTCGACGGTCGCGCCCAGCACCTCGGGATCGATGCCGATCTTCACCGCGAGCTCGGCGATCGACGGCGCGGTCTGGACCCACTCCGGGGGCTCCTCGCCCGCGGGGCCGGTCAACGTCAGCTCGATGCCGGGTTTCGCTCCGAGCAGGCCCTGCTCGAAATGCTTGGCGCCGAACACGATCCATGCGGGCGGCTTGTTCGGGAAGCCGGGATCGCGCTGGTCGAAGGTGTTGAACGGGTGCGAGAAGTCGTTGTAGGTGTACCCGCCGTGCATGAACCGCTCGCCCTGCTGGTTGACGATGATCGAACCGGCACCGAGCCCCATGATCATCTGGGGGAGCGGGTTGCCGTCCCGGCCCTTCTCGAACGGCTCGTAGACGACGCCGTAGCTGAAGAACGTTGTCATCGAGCCCAGCTTGGCGCCGGCCTCCATCGCCATGAGGTGTCCGTCGCCGGTGTTGGACCAGGGGGTCATGGGCTTGACCTCGTAGCCGATGAAGGCCTTGACCATGTCGGCGTTCCACTCGAAGCCACCGCAGGCCAGGACGACGCCCTTGCGGGCACCGAGGGCGGTCCGGCGGCCGTCCTGCTCCACGACGACGCCGACCACCGCGGACCCGTCCCGCACCAGCTCGACGGCGGGGCACTCCGTGCGCACCTCGACCCCGAGATCGACCAGCGCCTTCAGCAGCGGGGCGATGAGCCCGCCGCCCTTGGCCCGCCAGCCCTCACGCTGCCGCGTCTCGAGCTCCTCGGGGCTGATCCCGCCGCGGCGCAGCTCCGGGAAGCTCACCTCGGCCGGGGGCACCCACGGTCCGCGGTTGATCTTGTTCGCGAGCTCTTCGCCGAGCTCTGCCGCCGCGGGATAGGGCTTGGCGGACAACGAGCGCGGGAAGGGCCGGACGCCGGGGATGCGGTCGCCGATGACCGAGTAGTAGTCGTCGAGCTGCAGGTGCGGCTCGGAGCGGTAACCGGTGTGCTCCTCCAGGTAGAGGATCGCCTCCGGCGCGGTGTCGACGTAGACCTCGACGAGCGACGGATCGCTCTCGCGCCCGTCGGACAGGCGGTGGAGGTACGCGATCGCGTCCTCCCGCGAGTCCCGGTCGGCGATGTGGTGGTTGTTGGGGACCCACATGTCACCGCCGGACACCGCGGTGGTGCCGCCGATGTACCGGTCCTTCTCGACGACCAGGACCTCGGCGCCGCCGTGGCGGGCGAGCAGGGCGGCGGTCAGGGCGCCGCCGCCGCTGCCGACCACGATCACGTCGACGACGTCGTCCCAGCGGGATGTGCTGCCATCAGGCACGTGGGTCTCCCGAGCTTCTCGGCAATGAGGGTGCGGCGATCCTGATGTGTGGGGAGCGCGCCGACAACGCCGTGTCCCGGTGGGCGGAAAGGCCGCACGGCGGCGGGATTCCGTTCGGCGGGACGCGCGATGGACCCGGACGGAGGCCGGGCGGACAGTTCGCCCATGCGAGCGCTGAGCGATCTGTTCCGCAACTTCCTGCAGCTGGGCTACGTCACGGACGACGTCGACCGGGCGGCCACGTACCTGGAGTCCGCGGTGGGCACCGTGGACTGCGTGCGCCACCACCGGTCCTCCCTCGGCGGCGGTCGCCCTCCGTCGGGTCCGGGCGATCCGCGGGCGCCGTTCGTCGTCGTCGAGGGGGAGCCCGCCCGCGAATGGCTGATCGACGTGGCCCTGGTCAATGCCGGTCCGACCAACCTGGAGATCATCCGGCCGGTCGATGGTGCGGTCGACCTCTACCGCCGCGCGCTGCGGCCCGGGGTCCCCGCGACGCTGCACCACCTCGGGTTCGTCGTGGACGACTTCGACGAGGCGTCTGCCGTGGTCGCCGCGAGCGGCAGGAGCTGGGCCCAGTACGGCGACAGCGGGGCGATCCGGTTCGGCTACCTCGACATGACCGCCGAGCTGGGCCACTTCGTCGAGATCATGGAGCTCGGTGACGAGGGCGGAGTGGGCTTCGCACAGCTCGAGGCCGCCTCGAATGCCGCCCGGACCGAGCGTGGGTGACGCAGATTCCGTCCACCGGGATGGTCGGTGGATCGCGCGACGAGGTTCCGGCGAGAGTCGGCCGGGCCACCGGAGAGGACAAGGTCATGAGCGACGACGTACGGGTGTGGATCGAGCAGAAGCTCTGCACGGGCGACGGCCTGTGCGTGCAGTACGCCCCCGAGGTGTTCGAGTTCGGTGAGGACGGTCTCGCCTACGTCAAGCAGAAGGCGGAGGGCGAGCTGCTGACCGACGGCGAGCAGGCCGATGTGCCCGCCGGCCTGCGCCTGGACGTGATCGACGCCGCGGACGGGTGCCCCGGCAACTGCATCCATGTGGTGCGCACCGCCGACGGCGTCGAGGTCGCGGGACCCGACGCGGCCTGACCCGAGCAGGACAAGACGCAGTTCGAACGACGAAGAGGAGTGGTTGCGGTGTCCGTGGTTCTCGAGCCGAAGCTGAACGGCAAGACCCCCTGGTTCGCGGGCGACGTCCCGCCCGAGCTCGTCCCCGAGAAGTACCGGCTCGCCCGGGCGTTCGTGCCCAAGGCCCGGTACCTCGATCCCGAGTTCCTCCAGCTGGAGATCGACAAGCTGTTCGCCCGGACGTGGCAGGTGGCGTGCCGGGTCGAGGAGCTGCCCGGGGTGGGGAACTTCGTCGAGTACGAGATCGGCTCGCACTCGATCATCGTGGTGCGGGAGTCTCGGACCGCGATCCGTTCCTACTTCAACGCCTGCCGGCACCGCGGCACCCGGCTGGCGAAGGGCCGCGGTCGCGTGGGGTCGCTGATCTGCCCGTTCCACGGGTGGCGCTGGAACCTCGACGGGTCGATCCGGCTGGTGCTCGACCGCGAGGAGTTCGTGCCGCGCTCCGACGACGATCTCGGCCTGGTGAGCGTGCGCACGGAGCTGTGGGGCGGGTTCGTCTTCGTCACCATGGACCCGGACGCGGCGCCGCTGCTGGAGTACCTCGACCCGATCCCGCGGATCTTCGAGCCCTTCCACTACGAGAACATGCGGATCCGCTGGCAGAAGGGCGTGATCCTGCCCTGCAACTGGAAGACCGCTCTCGACGGCTTCCTCGAGGCGTACCACGTGGCCGGCACCCACCCCCAGCTCCACCGCTTCGACAAGTCCAACACCAACATCGCCTCCCTGAAGGAGCTGGAGGAGCGCACCTGGTCGCCGACGACGACCTACGAGCGGCACGCGCACTACTCGAGCGTCGGCAAGAAGAAGAGCGACCCGGCCGCGGCGCGCGCGACGAAGGACCCGAACGTCCGCGGGACGGACGGCGTCGTCGACCCGCGCGAGGCGTTCGCGCTGAGCGTGCAGTACATCTACGACGACATGCGCGGCCTGGAGAACGAGCGCAGCTGGCGGGCCGCGGAGGCGCTCAAGACCGCCGAGGTGCCCGAGGGCTCGACCACCGGCGACGTGTTCATGAGGCTCTACCGCGATCTCGTGGAGTCCGAGGGCTACGAGTGGAACGACATCACCCCGGAGCAGTGGGCCGAGGCGGGGACGGCGTGGAACGTCTTCCCCAACACGATCCTGCTGCCCAACCAGGGCTCGTCGTTCATGTACCGGGCCCGCCCGAACGGCACCGACCCGGACAGCTGCCTGTTCGAGATCTTCGGGCTGGACCAGGTCCCGGTCCACGAGTACGACACCAAGCGCGAGCACGAGCCGCAGGTCTTCACCGACTTCCGCGACGGCGACTTCGGCGAGGTTTTCGGCCAGGATCTGATGAACGCCAAGGAGGTCACCGTGGGGATGCACTCGCCGAGCTTCGACGGGCACCGCCTCAGCGAGGACCAGGAGATGACCATCTACAACCACCACCGGGTCGCCGACCGTTTCCTGTGGTCGGACTGAGTATCGGGACGGACTGAGTATCTGGACGGACCGAGCGAGCCCCGACAGATCGAGAGCCGGCCCTCCGCGAGGAGGGCCGGCTCTTGTCGTGGGTCATGGGGGACCGGGGCTCAGCTGCGCACCCAGCACTCGTCGTACCACCAGGTCCGCAGGTTCACCTGCGACTCCGGCCAGGTCTCGGTGTAGCTCACGCCGTCGGGGCCCGCGGTCATCTGGTAGGCCGTGCCGGCCCTGCTGATCCAGAACTCGCCGGGCCCGATCGTCCGGCTCTGCTCCTGTCCGTCCTCCTCCCATGTGACGGTGAACGAGCCGCCGAACACGATGATCAGCTCGTCCATGTTGTGGTGGTGCTTCGGCACGGCGAAGTTCGGCGTGCACCGCAGCCCGTTGATGTTGAACGCCGGATCGACCCGCGTCGAGACCGTCATGTTCGTCCCGAAGGTCTTGGCGAAGTCGACCGGCGCGTCGGCGAGCAGGCCGTCGGTCTCCACCCACAGATAGCTGTCCTGGAGCGTCAGGGGCATGTCCGTCCACCCGTCGCCGTCCACCAGACTGAACTCTTCGATCGCCATGCAGAGCAGTCTCGGCACCGTCGCCGGCGATGTCGCCGACCGGTCCCGGCCAGCGGAATCCGTGCAGGTCCGGGTCCTCTCGGGCTGTCATTCTCGGCCGATGACCATCATCTTCGGCGACCTCATCGACGACGCGGAGTGGATTCCGATGCGGCTCGAGGGTCAGCAGGACAGTCCCTCCTACTTCTGGAACGACGGCGGTCTCCTCGCCGACGCGCCCGTGGACTTCGCCGCCACGTTCGGCGAGAACATGTTCGTGACGACCAAGCCGATCGAGGTCGCGAGGTTCAACCGCAATCCACTGCGGGTGGTCCCGGACTTCACCGTGCCCCGCCACCACCACAACATCGACGAGATGCTGTTCGTGTTCGCCGGCGAGTACCTCATCGAGCACTACGACGACGAGGAGCCCACGACGGTGCGGGTCGGTCCTGGCGAGGTGTTCCTCAGCCGCGCCGGCACGCCGTACACGATGACGGCAGGCCCCCGGGGCGTCACGTACATCGAGACGTGGCCGGTCCCGGTCTCCCAGCTGGAGACGTACTGGCACGACTTCGGCTGGGTCCGCCGCGAGCGGGTGGGCGGCTGAGATGCCCGACCTGACGCACGACGCCACCGCGAGGACCGTCGACACGCCCCGCGGCCCGCTGCACTACCACGAGGCCGGTGAGGGCCCGCCACTCCTGCTGCTGCACGGCTCCGGGCCGGGGGTGAGCGCCTGGGCGAACTACCGCGGCAACCTGCCGGTGTTCGCGGAGCACTTCCGCACCCTGGCGCTGGACTTCCCCGGCTTCGGCAAGAGCTACTCGCCGGAGGGGAACCCGATGCCGGCGGCCCTGCCCGCCGTCGTCGACTTCCTCGACGCCCTGGGCCTCGGCGCCGTCCCGGTGCTGGGGAACTCGATGGGGGGCAACGTCGCGGCGCGCCTCGCGGCGACCTTCCCGGAGCGGGTCAGCCGGCTGGTGACCATCGGCGGGATCGGCGTGCCGGTGTTCGGTGCGGCCCCTCCGGAGGGCATCAAGCTGCTGGTCCAGTTCGTGGAGGACCCCACGCACGAGCGGCTGATGGCCTGGATGGAGTCCATGGTCTTCAGCACGGACATCCTCACCGAGGAGTTCGTGGAGCTGCGCTGGCAGGCTGCGTCGGACCCGGCCGCGCTGGCGGATGTCCGGAAGCTCTTCAACTTCGGGTCCCTGAGGGCGATGGGGGCGGGGCGCACGGCGCAGGCAGTCGACGCCGTCGACGTGCTGAGCCGGATCACGGCGCCCACGCTCATCACCTGGGGCCGGGACGACCGGGTCACCCCGCTCGACGGCTGCCTGGTCGCCATGCGGCTGATCGCGCAGGCGGAGCTGCACGTGTTCCACGACTGCGGCCACTGGGCGATGATCGAGCGCAAGGAGGAGTTCGAGTCCACGGTGCTGGGCTACCTGCTCCGCGACGTCAAGCAGCCCGAACGTCTCTGAGCGGACAACGGGGAAGGGGCGCCTCCCGCGGGAGGCGCCCCTTCTCGTGTGTCCCTATCGCCCGGGCGGCGGCAAGAATTTGTGGCCCCAGAAGGCGCCCTCGGTGATCTCGTAGACGGGCTCCGGCTCCTCCACCCGCAGGCCGTTCCAGCCGAACTCGATGGCGTAGAGCTCGGGGGAGTAGGTGTAGAAGGACACCATCCGGTCGTTGGTGTGCTTGCCGAGCGAGTTCATCAGCGGCACGTCGAGCCTCTCGCGGCGGTCCAGCGCCAGGCCCACGTCGTCGAGGTCCCCGACCTCGACCATGATGTGCACGAGCCGGCCGGGTCCGGGCCCGGGGGCCACGGCGAAGGTGTGGTGGCGGGCGTTGCAGCCCATGAAGGTCACCGGGCCCATGGTGTTGCGCTCCACGAACCCGAGGACCCGCTGGTAGAAGTCGAACTGCGCCGCGGTGTCCTCGGCGGTCACGATCACGTGCCCGAACCCCTGGTCGCCCGTCACGAAACCGCTGCGGACGAGCGGGGTGTGCACCGGGACGTGGTCCAGGACCGCGCCGTGGAACAGCTCGACGGTGTTGCCGCCCGGATCGAGGAACGACGCGAACCCGGTGACCCGGCGCTCCGCGCACTCCTCCGGGGTGCCCTCGGTGACCTTGATGCCCTCGGCCTCGACGTCCGCCACCAGCGCGGCCAGCTCGCGGCGGTCGGTGACCTCGAAGCCCATTGCCCCCAGCCCGGGTTCGGCGGCCGGGGTGACGACCAGGCGCGGCGGGTAATGGTCGACCCGGAAGTACAGCGACCCCGGATCGGTCCCGTCGACCTTCATGAGCCCGAGGAAGTCCTCACCGAACTTCCGCCAGGCCTCGATGTCGGGTGAGTCGAGCCGGACGTACCCGAGGGATCGGACCCCCATGGCTGTCTCCTCTCCGTGAATGGTGGATCAGGAACCCTGTTCCCGTTCGGCGGCGAGCCGGGTGGCCACGTCGATGGTCATGTCCTCCCGGCCGCCGACGTAGCCGGGCTCGCCGCAGCGGCGCAGGATCTCGTGCGAGGGCACCGTGTAGCGCTCGGTGTGCAGCAGGAAGCCTGAGTGGGCTCCGCCGCCGCTCGGCCAGCAGATCGGTGCCGATGTTCCCGGGCCCGACGATCGCCGCCGTCGCGGTGGAGCTTCCTCAGCCATGACGGAACCCTGACAGGAGCCGGCGGGCGGGGAGTGCCTTCGTCCCGGCCAGCGGAAAGGGCGAGGGTCAGATCCCCTGCCGTCGCTCGTCGTGCCGCGTGGGCGCGGCAGAGCTCCGACCTGCGACGACGATCGACAGGACCGTCGGGCCACCTGCGCCGCGGCGGAGCCGGCGTCGTCGGCGGCTCCTACGCCGCGGACCCGACGACGCTGTCGAGCGGGACCAGCGCGCCCGCCTCCGTGCGCTCGTAGACGAGCAGCGCGGAGCGGCGCAGGACGACGTCCACCCGGTCGTCCCGGCCGAACGGCCACGTCCGGGTCCGGGCGGTGGCGCTCAGCCGGGCGTCGCCCACCCGGACGATCCACTCGGTCAGGTCTCCGCCGTACACCGCGTCGGTCACGGTCCCGGGGACGGACGTGCGGTCGGCGTCCTGCGGGCCGGTCCCGGGCGCGGCGAGCTCGATGTCCGACGAGCGGAGGCGAAGGTCGTAGCCGGCGTCGGACAACTCGGTGTGCGGCAGCACCAGTGAGGTCGGGGCGCCCCCGACGCGCCATCTGCCGTCCGTGCCCCGCTCCAGGGTGAGCTCGTTGGCGATTCCGAGGAACCGGGCGACGTACGCGCTCGCGGGCCGCGAGAACAGCGTCTGCGGATCGGCGAGCTGCTCCACCCGGCCGTCGCGGAGCACGGCGACCTTGGTGCCCAGCTGCATGGCCTCGGTCTGGTCGTGGGTGACGTACACGCCGGTGAAGCCCAGCTCGAGGTGGAGCTCTCGGATCTGCTGGCGCAGCTGTGCCCGCAGCCGGTAGTCGAGATTGCTGAGCGGCTCGTCGAACAGCAGCAGGCGCGGCTCGGCGACCAGTGCCCGGGCGAGCGCGACGCGCTGCTGCTGGCCACCGCTGATCGCCGAGGGGAGCCTGCCTGCCAGAGGCTCGCACTCCACCAGCGCGAGTGCCCGGCGGGCCCGCGTGCTCCGCTCGGCCCTGCCGACTCCCTTGGCCCGCAAGGGGTAGGCGACGTTCTGCTCGATCGTCATGTGGGGCCACAGGGCGTAGTTCTGGAAGACCATGCCGATGCCGCGCCGATGCGTCGGCACGTCCCGGCGGCCGCCGACCATCGTCTCGCCGGCGATCTCGATCGTGCCCGAGTCCGGCCGCTCCAGGCCCGCGACGCAGCGCAGCAGGGTGGTCTTGCCGCAGCCGCTCGGTCCCAGCAGCACCACGAGCTCTCCCTCGCCCACGGTGAGGCTCAGCCCGTCGACGGCGCGGACACCGCCGGCGTCGAACGTCTTGGTCAGGGCATCGATCCGGACTTCGCTCATCGCCGGTCCCGTCTGGTCAGAGTCGTTGGAGGGAGTGACGGCCGCCGAGCAGCAGGGCGACGGTCATGCCGGCCACGGTCAGCAGCACCATCAGCAGGGCCAGGACGGCGACCTGGGGTGCGATCCCGGAGTTCGTGGCGTCGTAGAGGAGCGAGCCGATCACCCGCCGCTGGGGGGACGTGACGAGGAGGGACACCGCGAACTCGTGCACCACGATGATCGTCACCAGGGCCGCGGAGACCCCGAGGCCGTTGCGGATGAGGGGAAAGGTGACCCGCAGCGCGGTCGCGAGCGGCCCGGCCCCTGATGCCCGGGACGCCTCGCCGTACTCCGGCCCGGTGGCCTGCAACGACGACAGCTGCGGCCGCAGGGCGAACGGCAGCATGAGGGTCACGTAGGCCACGACGACCATGGCCGTCGTCCCGTAGAGGCGGACCGGAGGGCTCGAGTAGGTCAGCAGCAGTGCGAAGCCGAGGAGGGCCGCCGGCAGGCACAGCGAGATGCTGCTCAGCAGGTCGATCCCGGTGCGCACGGCGCGTGGCACCCGAGTGCGGCCGATCAGCGACAGCGCGGTGAGGTAGCCCAGCGGCAGAACCAGCAGCAGCGTGAAGCCGACGGCGGCGGCGGTCGTCGAGATCGCCGAGGTCGTCTTCGGGTCGGCGAGCGCCTGCACCCAGTTGTCCGTGGTGAACACCGACGGGTTCACCTGCCCGGACCAGTACGGGGACAGGGACACCACGATCAGGGCGAACAGGGGAAGCACGACGGCGACCACGAGGTAGCCGAGCACCGGGACGCACGCCCACCACGACGTCCGGATCCCGACCTGTCGCGTCCGGCCCGACACGGCCACGTACCGCTGCTCGTCGCGCAGGGCCCGGCGTTGCACCGCGACCAGACCGACCCCGATCACCAGCAGCGGGAGCGCCACCGCGCCGCCGAGCCCGTAGTCGACGGGGTACTCGGCGGACACCCGGTAGATCACCGTGCTCACCACCTCGATCCGCCGCGGCCCGCCCAGCAGCAGCGGGACCGTGAACTGGCCCAGGGCGAGCAGGAAGGTGATCACTCCGGAGTAGACGAGAGCCGGTCGCAGCATCGGCAGGGTCACGGTCAGGAAGGTCCGCCACGGCCCGGCGCCGCAGGCCGCGGCCGCGGCTTCCAGCTCGGCCCCGCGCTGGCGCAGCGACGCGGTGACGAACAGGTAGACGAAGGAGGTGAGGATGGATCCGCTGAGCAGCACGATCCCCGGCAGGCTCTGGATGTCCAGCGGTCCGGCGGCGCCCGAGCCCAGGCCCAGGTCCCGCAGCGTCCGGTTGAGCAGGCCGGTGCGCGGGGCGAGGAGGTACTGCCAGCCCTCGACGCTCGCCACCGAGGGCATGACCAACGGCAGGACGGGAGCCGCGGCCACCAGAGTGCGCAGCCGCGGCGGGACCCGGGTCGTGCACCACGCCAGGCCGGTCCCGGCGACCAGCGCGAGCGCGACCCCGCCGAGGGAGATCACGAGCGTGTTGACGTACGCGGCGCCCAGCCCGGGATAGTCCGCCAGCCGCCGGAAGGCGTCGAGGCCGTCGCCGAACACCTGGCCGAGCAGCCGGGCGAGCGGCCAGACGACCAGCAACGCCAGCAGCACGGCGAGCGCCAGCCAGGGCCAGCCGGTCGGTTGGCGTCGGACACCGGCACCGGTCACGCTCACGGGAGCTTCATCTGGATGCTCCAGACCTTCTCGAGCCAGGTGCTCTGCTCCGGGGTCAGGATTCCGTCGGCGACCGCACCGTCGGCCGGGATCCTCGTCATCGTGGCCGGTGCGCCCGGGATCGTCGCGGGGTCGAGGGCCGAGAGCAGTCCGCCGTTGCCGGCCAGAGCCACCTGTCCGGCGGGGGAGAGCAGCCAGTTCTGGAACACCTGCGCCGCATGGGGATGCGTCGCCCAGTCGACCACGGCGGAGTCGACGGCGGTCGAGATCGCCGGCGTGAGCGGCACGAAGCTCACCGGTGCCCCCTTGGCGGCCAGCGCATCGATGATCGGCTTGACCTGGTAGACGCCGACGGCGATCTCACCCGACGCGATGTCGGTGCCCATCGGCGCGGTACCCGTGTAGATCCGTGGGTTCAGACCTGCGAGCTGCGCCACCCCGGCATCCCCGCCGAGCTGCCGGGCGGCGTAGTACCACCATTGGATGCCGGCCGGGGTCGGCTTTCCGGGCAGGATGCCGAGGGCGTCCTTCAGCTGCGGTTGCAGCAGGTCCTGGTAGGTCCGGATCGGTGCGGCACCGAGCTGCTGCACCATCGCGCTGTTGACCCCGGCCCCGAGCGGAGTCGCGGCCACGAGCACGAAGCGCCCGCCCTGGTACACGAACCTGCTGCCGCCCCAGTACTTCGCGAGCGCCGGCCCGGTGGGGGCGACCAGGCGGCCGGCGTTGTCGTCGAGCCAGAGCTTGCTGGAGAGCATCGCGACGTCCGCACCTGCGGTGCGCGCGCCCTTCTCGGCGTCGAGCTTGGTCGTCAGCTCGCCGGACGCGTAGTGCGTGACCACGAGCCGGACGTCCGGATAGGACCGGTTGAAGGCAGCGGCGAACTCGTCGCCGACGGCGTCGGAGTTGGTGTAGAGGACCAGCGTGCCTTCACGGTTCGCGGCGTCGACGACCGCCTGCCAGGCCGGTCCGCCGCCGTCGTCGGGATCCGCCACGGGGGCGGCCGCCGGTGCGGATCCGCTCGTCGCCCCGCAGGCGGCGAGGACCAGCACCAGGGCGGCCCCGATGATCACCCCGAGCCGGGACCGATGGTGTCGCAGCAGTTTCACGATGCTCCCTCGAGGGCGGACGGTGACGAACCTTCACGGTGGCCCGGAGCGTAGAAACAGGATACGGTAGTGTCAATGTTGGATCCGAAACCCACGATCGATCTCGACGACGTGGACTCCGGACACTGGGAGGACATCCTCGTGGTAGCGATTGACCCGGGCGGCACCCCGTTCGGCACGGTGTCCCCCGACCCGTCATGACGGACATGTCACCGCTGGACGACTACACCGTCGTCGACCTGTCGAGCGGGGTCGCCGGTGGGTACTGCACGCACCTGCTGGCCGGGGCCGGCGCCGTCGTGGTGAAGGTGGAGCCACCCGAAGGGGACCCGCTGCGTCGCCGGTCGCCCTCGGGTACCGAGTCGCCCGCGGGGCAGGACGGCGCCCTCTTCCAGTTCCTGGCCTGTTCCACGCAGAGCGTGGTCGCCGACCCGGACCGGGGGGAGGACATCGGATTCGTGCTCGACGTGATCGCGCGGGCCGACGCGGTCGTCTGGTCGCCGGGCTCCCGGCTGGCGGCACTGCCGGAGCTGTTCCCGACGGCGTTGCACGAGCGGTTCCCGGCGCTCGACGTCCTCACCCTCACCCCCTTCGGCCTGGACGGCCCGTGGGCGGGCAGAGCGGCGAGCGAGTTCACCCTGCAGGCCTGGGCCGGAGCGATCGGGTGGCGCGGCCTGCCCGGCCGGCCGCCGGTGAGCGTCGGCGGACGGGTGGGGGAGTGGATGGCCGGCACCTTCGCCGCCACCGGGTTGCTCGCCTCCCGCCGCCGACGGATCGCCGACCCCGGTGGCCAGATCCTCGACACGTCGGTCCTGGAAGCGGTCGCGCTGAGCCTGACCAACATGCATCCCGTCTCGTACTTCGCCGAGGCGGCCCGTCCGCGTGATCCGGCGCCGATGTCGCTCCTGCCGGGCGTCCACGCCACCGGCGACGGCTGGGTCGGGTTCATGTGCGGCACCGGGCAGCAATGGCTGGACTTCTGCGTGCTCGTCGAGCGTTTCGACTGGCTGGACGACGAGACGCTGATCGCCCAGGGCGAGCGCGAGCGCCGCCGGGACGAGCTCACCGCCCACATCGACTCCTGGGCGGCGGCGCGGACCACCGCGGAGATCCTCGAGCTGGCGGCGTCGCTGCGCGTGCCCGCCGCACCCGTCGGCAACGGCGCGACGATCTCGGCGATCGACCACTTCGTCGACCAGGCGATGCTCGTGGAGGCCCCCCGCGGCGGATTCCTCCAGCCCGCCACGCCGTACCGCCTGCACGGCAAGGCGAGCCTGCCTCCGGTCGAGCCGCCGCCGGCCCTCGGCGAGCACACGTCGGACTGGAGACGGCGGGTGGCCGACTGCCGGCAGGACCTCGACCGGGCCCGCCCGCCGGGGCCCGGGGGCCCACTCCCCTTCGACGACCTGCGGGTCGTGGAGATGACGGCGTTCTGGGCCGGACCGTCGGCCGCGCAGTTCCTCGGGACGCACGGCGCCGAGGTCATCAAGGTCGAGTCGCCGGCGCGGCCGGACGGGATGCGCGCACTGAGCCTGCGCCCCGTCGACGAGGACGGGTGGTGGGAGTACGGGCCGCTGTACCACGCGACCAACACCAACAAGCTCGGTCTCGGGCTCCGGCTCGACCGCCCGCGCGGGCTCGACCTGCTGGTCGATCTCCTCGACACCAGCGACGTGCTGATCGAGAACTTCAGCCCGCGGGTGCTCGACTCGTGGGGGCTGAGCGCGGATCTCCTGCACCAGACCAACCCGGGCCTGATCCTCGTGCGGATGCCGGCCTTCGGGCTGACCGGTCCGTGGCGGGACCGGACGGGCTTCGCCCAGACCATGGAACAGGCGTCGGGGATGGCGTGGGTGACGGGCTTCCCGGACGGGTCCCCGCAGGTCCCGAGCGGTGTCTGCGATCCGCTCGCCGGGGCGCACGCGGCGTTCGCGCTGCAGGTCGCACTCGCCGTGCGCGACCGCACCGGCGAAGGGCTGCTGGTCGAGGTGCCGATGGTGGCGAGCGCGCTCAACGCGACCGCCGAGCAGCTCGTCGAGTACACGGCCCACGGTGTGCTCGCACAGCGGCTCGGGAACCGGTCGCCGTCCGCAGCGCCCCAGAACCTCTACCGGTCGTCGGACCCGGGCGACGGGCTCGGCGGCCCGCTGGTGGCCGTCTCGGTCGAGACGGACGAGCAGTGGGATGCGCTGGCCACCGCGCTCGGTGCGCCGGAGTGGACGCGGTCACCCGAGCTGGCGACCTTCCCTGGTCGGAAGGCACAGGAGGACGTCCTGGACGCGTGCCTCGCGGCATGGTGCGCCGAGCGCACCGTCGACGAGATCGTCGCGCTGCTGTGGGGGGCCGGGGTCCCGGTGGGCCGCGTGGCGATGCCGCACGAGCCGGAGCCCGTCCAGTTCGACCACCGCGGGTTCTTCGAGTCCGTCGAGCACCCCGTCGAGGGGTCGACGGTCGTCGCCGGCTCGCCCGTCCTCTTCTCCCGGGACCGCTACCCGGCCCACCGTCGCCGGGCACCGATGTTGGGGGAGCACAACCGGTACGTCGTCAACGCCCTCCTCGGGATGACCGCGGACGAGTACGCCGGGCTCGAGGCGGACGGGGTGATCGGACGAGGGGTGCGCACCGACGGATAGCCGCTCGACGGGGGACGGGAGCCGCGCGATGAGGTACTCGCTCGTCGAGCTCGCGCCCGTCGCTCCCGGGACCTCGAAGTCGGCCGCGCTGGAGCGGGGCCTCGCAGCGGCGGGCGAGGCCGAGCAGCTCGGCTACGACCGGATCTGGTTCGCGGAGCACCACCACTCCACCGGGTACGCCTCGGCCGACCCGGTGCCGATGGTGGCCGCGGCCGTGGCCAGGACCTCGCGGATCCGGATCGGTTCGGGTGCGGTCCTGCTCAACCACCACAGCGCCTTCGCCGTGGCCGAGCGGTTCATGATGCTCCAGGCGATGGCGCCGGGACGCGTCGATCTCGGGCTGGGCCGCTCCTCGGCCGGTGGGCTCATCGACGCCGCGCTGCGCCGGGACCGCGACTCCCGGCCGGTCGACGACTTCTCCGCGCAGGTCCAGGAGGTCCTCGGCTACTTCCACCGCGCCTTCCCGGCGGGGCACGGGCTCGCCACCGTGGACCTGACCACCTCGGTGGACGGTGTCCCCGACGTCTGGATCCTCGGCTCGTCGGTGGCGAGTGCCCACCTCGCCGGGCAGCTCGGCATCGGGTACGTCTACGGCGCGCACATCAATCCCGCCGCGACGTGGGCGGCCCTCGAGCGGTACCGGGAGAGCTTCGTCGCGACGCCGTTCGGCTCCGGCGTCCCCCGCCCGATCCTCACGCTCCACGTCGCGGCCGCCGACGACGACGAGCAGGCCCACCGCCTGACCTGGCCGGCCCGCGCGCTGCGGGCCGGAGGTCGCGACCGCCCGATCCCGACGGTCGAGCAGGCGACGGCGGAGCTGAGCGGGAGGGACAAGGCCCTGACCAGCGCGGTCCGGGGAGACGTCATCCCGCCGCAGATCGCGGGCACGCCCGGGTCGCTGCGCGAGCAGCTCGAGCCGCTGATCCGGGCGACCGGGGTCGCCGAGATCATCGTCCAGGACATGCTGACCGACTTCGCGCTGCGGAGCAGGTCACGCGAGATCATCGCCAAGGTGCTGGGGTCCATCGACGCCCCGCCCCGCTGAGGCGCCGGGCGGCGGGCGCCCTGCCCGCCGCCCGGGCCGTCAGGACTCGTCCAGCTCGGCGGCCGCGACTCCGCCGCCCTCGTACGGATTGCCCGTGGCACGCAGGTAGCGCTGCCACTCGGCGTGGTCGTGGCGGACGAGGTAGCGCACGACCAGGCCCTCCTCGAGGGTGTAGGTGGCCTCGCTGTGCAGGTGGAGCGGGCCGTCCGGGAGGGTCCCGGTGATCGTGTGGTCCGCCACGACCGTGGTCTCGTCGCGCGCGGTGGCGGTCCCCACGATGTCGATGTCCGGGATCGTGCGACGCAGGAACGCGCCGTAGTTGCCGTTCCCGCCCACCTCGCCGTGGTTCATCTCGGCGTACAGGTGGTCGCCTGCCGGCTGCTCGAACGGTGCCATGGCGAGCTGGATCACCGGCGCGAACAGGGTCTTGTGCACGCTCGCGTAGATCTCGAAGCCGGTCTGCAACGACGTCCGGATGCGGCCGGCCATCTCGACGGCGGTCTCGGGCGTGTTCATGGCCACGGAGGTCCAGCGTGCAGTGGCGCCGGTCGTCGGGTCCGTCATGGGGGTCATCCTTCGGGTGCAGGGCCCGGACCGGAGTGGACGATCGTCCGCCCGGGAGAGGGGGCCGGGGAGACCGCGGCGAGGAGCTCGCGGGTGTAGGGGTGCCGGGGCGTGGACAGGACCGCGCCGACCGGACCTTCCTCGACGATCGCGCCATCCTTCATCACGAGCACCCGCTCGCACATCCGGTGGATCACGCCGAGGTCGTGCGAGATGAACAGCAGCGCCGTCCCGAGGTCGCGCCGCAGCGTGTCGAAGAGGTCCAGGATCTGCGCCTGCACCGAGACGTCGAGTGCGGACACCGGCTCGTCGCAGACGAGGACGTCCGGGTCCGGGCCGAGTGCCCTGGCGATCGCGACGCGCTGCCGCTGTCCCCCCGACAGCTGGGTGCCGCGACGGTCGAGGAGGCTCGCGTCCAGCCCGACCCGGTGCAGCAGCTCGACGATGCGGGACCGGTTCGCCGCGGCGCCGCGGGGTCCCGGTCGCCCCAGGGCCTCGCCGACGATCCGCTCCACGCTGAACCGTGGGTCGAAGGAGCTCAGCGGGTCCTGATGGACGATCTGGATGCGGGACCGGTGCGGCCGTCGCTCGCGTTCGCGCAGCTCCGACCATGCCTCGCCGTCGAGCAGTACCCGGCCGCCGTCCGGCGCCAGCATGCCCAGGGCGATCCGCGCGACCGTCGACTTCCCGGACCCGGACTCCCCGACGACACCGAGTGCCTCGCCGGCCCGCACCGTGAACGAGACGTCGTCGACGGCCTGGAGGCGGCGGCCGCGGGCGAGGCGGAAGCGCTTGGAGACCCCCTGCACCTCGAGAACGCGGGCCCGCGACGTCGCGGGGGCGGCGACCGCCGTCGCCGCCTCGGGCGCGATCTCGTGGGTGTCGGCGTGCCAGCACCGGGCGAGCACGGGGCCCCCGCCCTCGCGGCGCAGCGGTGGCAGCTCCTCCTCGCAGCGCACGTCGGCGAGCGAGCACCGGCTGCGGTAGTGGCACCCGGGCCCGGTCGCCGGAGGGGCCAGGCGGCCGACCGACACGGGAACCGGACGCCGCGCGCCGATCGTCGGTGCCGCCGCCAGGAGCGCCCGTGTGTACGGGTGCACCGGGTCCTGCAGGATCGCCTCGGCGGGGCCCTCCTCGACGACCACCCCGGCGTACATCACGGCGACGTGGTCGGCCATGCGCGCGACGACCGTCAGGTCGTGGCTGATCAGCAGTATCGCCGTGCCGGCGTCACGCTGGGCCGCGAGCAGGTCGAGCACCTGGGCCTGGATGGTGACGTCGAGGGCCGTGGTGGGTTCGTCGGCGACGACGAGCGACGGCCCGGCGGCGATCGCCGAGGCGATGAGCGCGCGCTGGCGCAGACCGCCGGACAGCTCGTGCGGGTACTGCCGGGCGCGCACCTCGGGATCGGGGATGCCGACGTCGGACAGCAGGGACCGGACGCGTTCGGCGCGCTCGCGCCGTCCGAGGTCGGCATGCAGATCCAGAGGCTCGGCGACCTCGTCCTCGATCCGGCGCAGCGGATCCAGCGAGGTCAGGGCGTCCTGCAGGACGAAGCCGATGCGCGCCCCCCGCAGCCGGCGCCACTCCCGTTCGCCCAGCGACAGCAGGTGCTGCCCCTCGAACGTCATCCCCGTGGCCTCGATGGTCGCGGTCGGGCCCGCGAGCCCGAGGAGCGAGCGCGCCGTCACGCTCTTGCCCGAGCCGGACTCGCCCACGATCGCGAGACACTCACCGGCACGCAGCGTCAGGCTCACCTCCCGGACGGCGACGATCGGGCCGTTGCGCGTCGGGAAGCGGACCGCGAGGTCGCGCACGTCCAGGAGGGCGTCCCCGCGGGTCATCGGTCGTACCGCCCCTCGAAGCGGATCCGCAGCTCACGGCCGATCACGCTGATGCTGATGACGGTCAGCACGACGGCGAGGCCGGGGAACACGGCCGGTGCCCAGGCGTCCTGGAGGTAGTTGCGGGCCTGCGAGAGCAACGAGCCCCATTCCGAGGACGAGGCCTCCGGTCCGAGGCCGAGGAAGCTCAGCGACGCCCCCGCGATGATCGATGCGCCGATGTTCATGGTCGCGAGCACGAGCATCGGAGGCAGGACGTTGGGCACGATGTGGCGCCCGACCACGCTGCGCCTGCGGAGTCCGAGCGCGGTGGCCGACTGCACGTACCCGGTCCGGTCGACGACCAGGGTCTGCACGCGAACCACCCGGGCGAACCCGGGGGACAGCGACACGGCGATGGCGATCGCGACGCTCGGACCGCCGGGCCCGAGCACCGCGACCACCAGGAGTGCCAGGAGGATCGTGGGCACGGACAGGAGGATGTCGGCGAGGCGCATCGCGGCCTCGTCGACGAACCGTCCGCCCAGCCCGGCCGCCAGGCCCCACACGATGCCGACGACCGCCGCCAGCGCCGTGGCACCCAGCCCCAGGGCGAGTGAGGCGCCGGCCCCGTGGACCACGCGCGTGAGGACGTCCCGACCGAGCTGGTCGGTGCCGAACAGGTGCTCGGCACTCGGGTCCAGGAACGCGTCGGCGGGGTCGACCGCCTCGGGGTTGCCCCCGACGAGGTCCGGGAACAGGGCGACGACGCCGACCAGCAGGAGGAAGACGACCGCCAGCGGGGGCCCGATCGAGTGCGCGCGGCGCCCCGCCCCGGATTCTCGGACCGCGGCGAGAGGCTGCCCGGCAGGTTCCACGGTGGTCATTGCGCCACGCTCCCGAGTCGGGGGTCCACGACGCGGTACAGCGCGTCGAGCCCGGTGTTGATGACGACGAACGCGATCGTCGCGACCAGGACGACCCCCGTGACGACGGGCAGGTCCCGGCCGTTGACGGCGGTGACCGCGACCTGGCCGATGCCGGCCCGCGCGAACACCGTCTCGACGACGACCACGCCGCCCAGCAGCGCGCCCAGCATCCAGCCGGACAGCGTGAGTACGGGCAGCAGCGCGTGCCGCACGGCGTGGCGCAGCCGCAGACGGGTCGCGCTCGCCCCGCGGGCCCGCACGGTGAGCGCGAAGGGCTGCTCGAGCGCACGTTCCAGCCCCTCGCGCATGACCAGGCTGAGCGTGCCGGCGATCGGCAGGGCCAGCGTCAGCCAGGGGAGCACGAGGGAGCCGATGCCGTCGTCGCCGAACACGGGGAACCAGCCGAGACGGAACGAGAACACGGTCAGCAGGAGGATGCCGACGAAGAAGCCGGGTGTCGACACGAGGACGAGCTCCACCGTGGACGAGAGCGATCGGGCTCGCGGACGGCCCGCTGTCGCCACGGCCAGGACGAGGGACAGCACGAAGCCGAGGACGGCGGCACCGAGGGCCAGTACGACCGTGGACCACAGCTGGTCGGAGATCACCGAGGTCACCCGCTGGTTCAGCTGGTAGGACATGCCGAGGTCGCCGGTCACGAGCTCACCGAGGAATCGTCCGTACTGGACGACCAGCGGCTGCCGGAACCCGTACTGCGCGTTGATCTGGTCGAGGATCTGCTGGGACTGGCCGCTCACCGCCCCACCCCCGCCCGCGATGATGCGGGCGGGGTCGCCCTTCAGCAGGTGGAGACCGAGGAACGACAGGGTGGCCGCGCCCCAGACCACGAGAACGCCGAGTCCGGCCCGGCGCAGCCACCAGCGCGTCGTCACCGCGGCGGTGTCACGTCGCAAGCCAGGCACCGTAGAACTGGGCGATTCCCTGGACGTCGAAGGCGACGCCCCGCAGCGCCGACGAGGTGCCCACGAAGGACGTCATGACGTAGCCGGGCAGGAGGTACCCGTTCCTCAGCACGTCCGCCTGGGCGAGCGCGTAGTCCCGGGCGGCGACGGCGGCGTCCGTGGTCCGGGCCGCCTCGTGGAGCCAGCCGTCCAGCTCGGGCGAGCTCGACTGCGCCACGTTGGCGCCGCCCTGCGGGAACGTCTGGTCCGAGGCGAAGCTGAACCGCAGGATGTCGGCGTCGGCGCGGGCGTTGCTGCTGTCGAGGATGTTGTAGTCGCCCTTCAGCACCGCGTTGCCGTAGGTCCCGGCATCGAGGTTCGGGCGGTCGATGCGGATGCCGACCTTCTTCGCCTCGGCCTGGATCGCCTGGCCGAGGACGTCTCGCTGGTCGCGGTTGATCAGGGCGAGGAACGGCCACGTCAGCGTGAGCTCCCGGCCGTCCCTGGTCCGGTAGCCGTCGGCGTCGGTGTCGGTCCAGCCGGCCTGGCTGAGCAGAGCCTTCGCCTTCTCCGGATCATAGGCCGGCAGTGCGGACTCGGCGGCCGCGTCGTAGTCCGGGGTGGTCGGCGAGAGCGAGCTCCGGGCCGCCGCGTACTGCCCGGCGTAGACGGTGCGGACCAGCGCGGGGATGTCTATCGCCGACTGCACGGCCCGGCGGACCAGGGGATCGCTCGTCGGGCCGTTCTTCACGTTGAGGAACAGGTTGTAGTTCACGCCCGGCAGCTCGGTCTTGAGCACGCGGAACCTGTCGTTCGACTGCAGCGACCCGACCCGGTTCGGCGGCACCGACGCGGTGCCCTGGACCTGGCCGCTGGTCAGGGCGCCGTAGCGGGTGGCGTCCTCCGGGACGTAGTTGAACCGGAGCGTCTGCAGGTACGCCGGCCCGGTGTGCGAGGCGTTCGAGGGCGCCGAGGTGTAGGCCGGGTTGCGGGTGAGCGTGATGTCCTTCTGCTGCTCCCAGGAGACGAACGAGAAGGGACCGGTACCGATCGGCCGGTAGTCGGATGCGGGCAGCGCCAGCGCCTTCGGGCTCTGGATCCCCAGGTACGGGGTGGACAGCGCCTGCAGGAACGGGCGGAACGGCTGCGTCAGCGTGATCTTGACGATCGAGTCGTTCACGACGGTCGCGCTCTCGAACGGCGCGATCAGCGAGGCCGCGTACTGCGACTTGCTGGCCGGGTTCACGATGTGCTCGAACGTCGCCTTGACCGCGTTCGCGTCGAACGGGGTGCCGTCGGTGAACGTCACCCCGGGCTTGAGGTCGAAGGTGTACTCGCGGCCGTCCGCCGAGATCTCCCATCTCGTCGCGAGCCAGGGCTTGAACTCGGTCGGGCCGGACTGGACCACCAGCGAGTCGAAGATCGTGCGGCCGACCAGGCCCGTCACCGTGGCCGGGCTGACGCCCGGGTCCAGCGTGAGCTGGGTCTGGTCGACGAGGTAGGTGACCTCGCCGCCGCTGACCGGGCTGCCGTCCCCGCTGCCGCCGCTCGGCGCGCTGCTCGACGAACAGGCTGCGGTGGTGGCGAGGAGGACCAGTCCCGTGGCCACGGCGGCGAGCCGGCTCAGGCGCGTGCGTGCTGACATCTACTCGTGCTCCTACGTCGGGGGTCGGTCGTGGCGATGTGCAGACCGTGCGGACCCTTGTCGGATCCAATATTGACGGTTCTGAATCCTAGACCTAGTGTGATGGCGCGTCCAGGGCAGGAGCCGCGGGTGCGGGCCATATCGTGGAAACGGCGCCATGGGCCGATGACAGGAGCGTCGAGCGTGTCCAGTACCGGCAGGGTTCGAGCCAACGGCATCGACATCGAGTTCGAGACCCTCGGCGACCCGGCCGATCCCGCCCTCCTGCTGGTCATGGGGCACGGGATGCAGCTCGACGCCTGGGAGGCGGAGTTCTGCGACGAGTTCGTCGCGCTCGGGTTCTTCGTCGTCCGCTTCGACAACCGCGACGTCGGGCTCACGACCAAGTTCGACGGGATCCCCGACATCGAGGCGATCCGTGGGGGAGACCCGTCCTCGGCCGTCTACACGCTCGAGGACATGGCGGACGACGCCGCCGGCCTGCTCGACGCGCTCGGCATCGAACGGGCGCACGTGCTGGGCGCCTCGATGGGCGGGATGATCGCGCAGACCCTCGCCGTCCGGCACCCGGAGCGGGTGCGCTCGCTGTGCTCGATCATGTCGACGACGGGTGCCTCCGGAGTGGGCGAGGCGAAGCCGGAGACCCTGGCCGCGATCAGGGCGGGCGTGCCACGGACGCCGGACGAGATCGTCGCGTCGCAGGTGGAGATGGGCCGTGCCCTCGCCGGCAGCGGCTTCCCGTACGACGAGGAGCGCGCCCGTGGGCGGGCGGAACGCGCCCACCGGCGGTCCCACTGTCCCGAGGGCAAGCTGCGACAGCAGGCCGCGATCCTGGTCGCGACCGACCGGACGGCGGCGTTGCGCGAGCTGGACCTCCCGGCGGTCGTCATCCACGGTGCGGACGATCCCCTCGTCGGGGTCAGCGGTGGCGTGGCGACCGCTGCGGCGATCCCGGACGCCCGGCTCGTCGTCGTCCCGGGCCTCGGGCACGAGTTCCCGGCCGGCGTCTGGGGCCGGGTGGCCGCGGAGTTCGCCGCCAACGCACGCCGCTCCCGTCCGTGAGCCGCATCCTGCCGATCCTGTTCCACCCTGCTGTCTCGTGAAGGAGCCACCATGTCCCAGTCCCGTCGGGTCGCGATCGTGACCGGTGCCGCGCGCGGAATCGGTGCCGGTATCGCGCTGCGGCTCGCCCGGGACGGTCTGGCGGTCGGCGTGCTCGATCTCGAGGAGAGTGCCGCCGCGGTCACCGCCGACGCCATCGCCGCCGAGGGCGGGACGGCGATCGCGGTGGGGGCCGACGTCTCCGACGCCGGGTCCGCGCAGGCCGCGGTCGGCCGGCTGGCCGCCGAGCTCGGCGCGCCGACGGTCCTGGTCAACAACGCCGGGATCACGCGCGACAACCTGCTGTTCAGGATGACCGAGACCGACTGGGACTCCGTGATGGGAGTGCACCTCAAGGGCTCGTTCCTGATGGCCCGGGCGGCGCAGGAGCACATGGTGGCCGCGGGATGGGGCCGGATCGTGAACCTGTCGTCCACCTCGGCGGTGGGCAAACGGGGCCAGGGCAACTACGCCGCCGCGAAGGCCGGCCTGCAGGGCTTCACCAAGACCCTCGCCTTCGAGCTCGGCAAGTTCTCGATCACCGCGAACGCGATCGCTCCGGGGTTCGTCGTCACCGACATGACCAGGGCGACCGCGGAGCGGATCGGGGTGCCGTGGGAGCAGTACGTGCAGGAGCGCGCCGCCGCGATCCCGGTGCAGCGGGTCGGGCTGCCCGAGGACATCGCGAATGCCGTGTCCTTCTTCGTCGACGACCGCTCGGGCTTCGTGTCGGGCCAGGTGCTCTACGTGTCGGGCGGCCCCTGGGGCTGACCGTCCCGCCGGGGCCGGTCAGCCCCAGTGCGGCGAACGGCCCGGTCCGATCTCGTCGACCGCGCGCACGAGGAGCTCGCCGGCGTGCCTGGCGTGGCTCATCAGGAGCTCGCGCGCGGCCGCCCCGTCCCCGCGGACGATGGCGTCGAGGATCCGGGCGTGCTCGGCCGCGTCCTTCTCGAGCCGGCGGACGTCGTTGCCCAGGGCGATCCAGGTGAGGTTGCGGGGCACCTTCCGGTGCAGGCCCTCGACCACCTCCACCAGATGCCTGTTGCCGCTGGCCTCGATGATGACCATGTGGAACCGCGTGTTCGCCTCGTGCCACCGGCGCTGGACCTCGGCGGTGTCGACGGTCGTCGTCCGGAGGTCCTCGACGACCTGGCGGAACAGGCTCTCGGCCTTCGTCAGCCGCTCGAGCTGCTCGGAGTTGATGAAGGCGGCGGTCGCCGCCCCGGCGTACCCCTGCAGGAGGCCGTGCAGCTCGTAGACCTCGATGATGTCCCTGGTGGAGGGCAGCCGGACGCGGGCGCCCCGGTTCGCGATCACCTCGACCGCGCCCAGGGCCTCGAGCCTGCGCAAGGCCTCCCGGACGGGGGTGCGGCTGACCCCGAGCTGCTCGGCCAGGTGTGCCTGCCGAAGCCACGTGCCTGCCGTGATCTCGCCGGCGTTGATGCGCTCCTGGAGCTCCACGACGAGCGAGCCGACCAGGTCGTGGTCCTTCTCGGTCCCGCCGGCGCGGAGTCGTGGCCCGATCTCCGCCACGGTCGCCTCGCCCATCGTCACCCCGGTCCACGTCAGCCAGATTCGAATAACATTTGAAATATGGCACGCGGCAACGCGGAGGTCAAGCGCGGCGCGTCGTTCATCCCTCCCGCGCGGCCGGTCCGCAGTCGTAGGCCTGCTTGCCGACGTTCGCGGCGCCGCCGGGGTTGCCGAGCCGCGCGAAGAAGTCCGTCGCCGCCCCGACGAACGGCGCCATCGCGGTAGGCACGTCGTCCTCGTAGTAGATCGCCTCGACCGGGCAGACCGGCTCGCACGCTCCACAGTCGACACATTCCTCGGCGTTGATGTACATCCGGCTCGCCCCTTCGTAGATGCAGTCGACGGGACACTCGTCGACGCAGGCGCGATCGAGCACATCGGTACAGGCACCGGTCACCACGTAGGTCATGCAGCTTCTCCGTTCGGGCACGTGCGGGCAGGTCGGAGGGGCAGGTCAGAGAGGCAGGATCGCGACGGTCGTGCCGCCGGGCTCCGCGTCGACGACGGCGAGTGCGTCGGCCCGGGCCACACCGCGCAGGTCGGAGGGGCGGTGTCCGGGGACCACCTCGAGGCGGTCCCCGTGCCAGGCGACGGGGACCAGGACCGTGTGGCCCGCCACCGCCGCAGGCGCCCCGGTGACCTGTGCGCGACGCAGCGGCGGGAGAGGACGTCCGGTGAGCCCGGCGATCAGCGGGGCCAGCAGGGTGTGCACGGCGACGATCGCCGCGTACGGGTTGCCGGGCAGCCCGATCAGCCACCGGCCGGGGGCCGGCGTGGCGAGCAGCTGGGGGTGGCCGGGCCGACAGGCGACGCCGTCGACCACCGTGCGCGCCCCGGCCTGCCGCAGCAGGCGGTGCAGGTGGTCCGTGACGCCCACCGAGGTCGATCCGCTGACGAGGACGATCTCCGCGGGCGGGCCGCCGCGCACGGCATCCGCCAGCGCGTCCATCGAGTCCCGGACGTGCGTGACCTCGGCGACCTCGCCACCGAGGCCCGCGACGAGAGGCGGCAGGGTGGGGCCGAGGGCGTCGCGTACCCGCCCTGCTCCACCCGTCCCGGCCATGACCAGCTCGTCGCCGGTCACGAGCAGCCGGACGCGTGGTCGCGGGTGGACCACGACCCGGTCGTGGCCCGCGGCCGCGGCGAGCCCGAGCATCGTGGGGCCGACCAGCGACCCGGCGTTGGCGAGAACCTCGCCGGCCGGGGAGTTCTCGCCGGTCCTGCGGATGTGTCGGCCCGGTGCCGGCGAATCCGGGTCGAGACTCCTGACCTCGTCACCGTGACGGGCGGTGTTCTCGACGGGCACCACGGCTCGTGCACTGGCGGGGACCTGGGCCCCGGTGGAGATGGCCACCGCCTCGCCGGATCGGAGGCAGCCGGACCACGTCGTACCGGCTCTGACCTCGCCCACGACCCGCCACGGGCCCTCGCCGTCGACGGCGTACCCGTCCATGGCCGCAGTGTCGAACGCGGGCTGGGGGACGAGGCCGACGAGGTCCTCGGCGAGGACGAGCCCGGCCGCCGCGGCCAGCTCGACGGGTCGTCCGGTCAGCGGCCGCGCCTCGGCGTGGGCCAGGTGCCGGGCCGTGTGCCAGCCGACCGCTCGCCGGGGTCCGGCGTCGCCCGATCGGCGTCTCTCCGCCCGCGTCATCGCCATCGGAGTGGTCACTTCCGTCCTGAGGGTCGGCGGCGTCCTACGGGTTACCCCAGTGGTCGTGGAAGACGACCTCGGAGACCGGCTTGCGCGACACGGGGCCGTGGCGGCCTTCGGGGTGGCCGACCGGGACGACCGCACCGATCTCGACGGTGTCCGGTATCCCGAAACGGAGCCGGACGGCGGGTTCGTCCCACAGGTGGGCCGTCGTCATCGCCGCGCCGAGCCCCATGGCGCGCGCGGCCAGCAGGAGGTTCTGCGTCGCCAGGTAGACGGACGACCACGCGTAGCGCGGGTCGGGGTTCTCGGCCGACGGGAAGGCGTTCTCGATCGTGGTGACGATGAAGGCGGGGATCTTGTCGAAGTCGAGGACGAACCGCCGCATCACCCGCAGGTCCCGCGCCGCCGCCGACCGATCGTCCGCCGCCGGCGGCTCGCCGAGCAGGAGCTTCCCCGCCGTGCCGGCCAGCATGTCGCGGAACCAGAGCCGGTCCCCGGGATCGGTCACGATCAGGAACCGCCAGAGCTGGGAGTTGCCCGCGCTGGCCGCCCGCGTCGCGTAGTGCACGAGCCGCTCGAGCTGCTCGGGCGCAACCGGATCGCTCTTGAGCCTGCGCAGCGAGCGGCACGTCTCCATCGCCTCGAAGATGTCCACGGAATCCCTCCTCGTCCTCGGGGAGCCCGGTCCGCCCCTACAGCGCCATCCCCCCGCCCATCGGGATCATCACGCCGGTCATCGCGCTGGCCGCGTCGGTGGCCAGGAAACCGATCATGTTGGCGACCTCCTCCGGCAGCTCGAACCGCTGGATCGCGGTGCGCCCCAGGGCGTACTGGCCGAGGGCCGAGTCCGGCAGGAGATCGCGGCCCGGGCCCCACATGCAGCCCGCGTACACGCCGAGCACCTTCACGCCGTGCCTCTCGACCTCGGCGCCGAGCTGGGCGGTGAAGGTGGCCAGACCGCCCTTCAGCGCTCCGTACATCACCTGCCCCGGCATCGCGGTCAGCGCCGACTCCGAGCCGACGTTGATGATCCGGCCCCACCCGTTCGGGATCATGTAGTCCAGTGCCGCGCGCGCGCAGTAGACGGCGCCGGTGAACGTTCCCCGGACGGACCGGTCGATGTCGTCGGTGGTGAAGGACGCGAACGGCCCCATCGCGACGTCGGCGACGTTGTTGACCAGGATGTCGATCCCGCCGAGCCGGTCGTTGCACTCCCGCATCACGGCGTCCACGCCGTCGGCCGTCAGGACGTCGCCCTCGATGGCGATGCAGGTCGTGCCCCAGCGCTTGGAGAACTTCTCCGCCACGCCTTCGGCATCGAGCAGGGGAGTGCGCCCGGCCGCGCGGGTCCACGCCTCGGAGCGCTCCTTGGGCAGGTCGACGACCGCGACGTCCGCGCCCAGGCCGGCCAGGCGGTTGACGCAGGCCTGGCCGAGGTTCACCCCCGCACCGCCGGTCACGACGGCCCTCTTGCCGGTGAGGTCCATCAGGTCGGTGACGCGCCTGTCGATGCTGTCGAGCGGAGTGCGCTGCTCGTCCCACCAGTAGGCGGGATCGGTGCCGCTGTCGACGTCCTCCTGGAGCACGTTCAGAAGGTAGTTCTCGCGCATTCCGGCCTCCGTTGGCGATGCGCCCGCCTGGGCGGGCGACTGGGATCGACGGTATCCAGCGAATACAATGCTGTCAATCTGGGATCCCAAAATGCTGACACTGGTCTTCCGTCGTTACCTGCCCCCGGGAGTTCCACCGACGGAGAGCAGGCCCGCGATGCGCCAGCCGGCGTCGTCCGGGCGCACCAGGGTGTAGAGGACGTCGAACTCCTGGTACGCCGCCCCGGCCCGGTCGTGGCGCGTCCCGCGCGCCCGGGCCAACGCCGCGGTCCCGTCGAGCACGGAGACCTCCAGCGACGCCATCCGAGAGCTCTCATAGCCGGCGGCCCGCAACCGCTCCGTCATGGCGGCGAGCATCTCCCGGACGGCGGCGGGACCGGCGAGGACCGTCGGCCGCCCGTCCGCGACCCGCAGCAGGGGGGCGACGAAGTACTCCGCCGTGGCTGCCGCGTCACCGCGCTGGAAGCACGCGAAGTAGTCCGCGTACATGGCGCGGACCGACTGCTCGACGGTCGGCGCGCGCGACGGGCTCATTCGAACTCGAGCCCGACGTACTCGCCCGTGGAACGCCAGTCCTCGAGCAGTGCGCTGAAGGGCAGGATGCCGCGCGCGTACGGACCGTTGCGCCGGAACAGGTTCACGTTGGGCTGGCCCTCGTTGTTGTAGTAGGACGGTGTGCAGGACTCGAGGAAGTCCGACGACGCGGTCGACGAGTCGATGACGGTCCGGACCCACTCGTCCTCGGCGGCCTCCGTGATGTCCACCGTCCGGGCGTTGCGCGCACGCGCCTCGCGGATGATCGTCGAGATGTGCTTGGCCATCTCGTCCAGTGGGTGGGCCTGGTTCGACGCGATGCCGGTCTGGAAGTACGACACGACGAAGAAGTTCGGGAAGTTCCGGGTCTGGGCGCCGTACAGGGTCGAGATCCCGTCCTTCCACTTGTCGCTGAGTGCCTGGCCGCTGCGCCCGTGGACGTCGTACCCGAGTCGCGTCCTCAGGTCCTGCCGGATGCTCGCGAAGCCGGTCGCGTAGACCAGGGTGTCGATCTCGTACTCGGTGCCGTCGACGACGATGCCGTTCGCGGTGACCTGCTCGGGACCCTTGCCGTGCGTGTCCACGAGGGTGACGTTCGGGCGGTTGAAGGCCTGCAGGTACTCGTCGTGGAAGCACGGGCGCTTGCACAGGAAGCGGTAGTAGGGACGGAGCGCCTCCGCCGTCTGCGGGTCCTCGACGATCTCCCCGACCCGGGCGCGGATGGTCTCCATGTGGGCGTGGTCGGCCAGCTCCATGGCCGCGGCCTGCGACTCCGAGACCGGCCGGGTCCTGCGCAGGTTGTGGAAGACGCGGGTCCAGGCGTCGTCGACCAGGTCGACCTCGGTGTCCTCGCCGGCGATGCACGCGGAGAAGTTCACGACCCGCTCGCGCTGCCAGCCGGGCTTCAGCGAGGCCGCCCACTCGGGGTCGGTGGGTCGGTTCTCCCGGACGTCGACGATCGCCGGCGTGCGCTGGAAGACGAACACGTGCTTGGCGTCCTTCGCCAGCGCCGGCACGCACTGCACGGCGGTCGCGCCGCTGCCGATGACGCCGACGACCTTGTCGCGCAGCTTGTCGAGGTTCCCGTAGCTGTCGCCGCCGGTGTACTCGTAGTCCCAGCGGGACGTGTGGAACGCCTTGCCCGCGAAGTCCTCGACCCCCGGGATGCCGGGCAGCTTCGGGTGCAGGAAGGTCCCGAACGTCATGCAGACGTACTTCGAGCGGAAGCAGTCGCCGCGGTCGGTGGTGACGGTCCACAGGCCCTCGTCCTCGCTCCACCGGACGTCCGTCACGCGCGTCTGCAGCAGGGCGTCGCGGTAGAGGTCGAAGTGCCGGGCGAACATCTGGCAGTACGCGAAGATCTCCGGCCCCTTGGCGTACTTCTCGGTCGGCATGTAGCCGACCTCCTCGAGGAGCGGGAGGTAGATGTAGGACTCGACGTCGCAGGCTATCCCCGGGTATCGGTTCCAGTACCAGGTGCCGCCGAAGTCCCCGCCGGTCTCCACGACCCGCAGCGTCTGGACGCCGGCCTGCCGCAGCCGGGCACCGAGCAGCAGCCCGGCGAAACCCCCGCCGATCACGGTGGCCTCGACCACGTCCGACACGGGCTCGCGCTCGACGCGCGGGGTGTACGGGTCCTTGATGTAGTCGGCGAGCTCGCCGTCACGCGAGATCAGCCGGTACTGGCTCGGTCCGTCGGCCCGGATCCGCTTGTCGCGCTCCTCCTTGTACTTGCTGCGGACGGCGTCGACGTCGTAGCCCTCCGCCGTCCACACCGCGTCGGCGTTGATCTCCGCCATTCCGTCTCCTCCGAACAGGCTCTCGGCCGCATGCGTCGGTCCGTGCCGAGTGAACAGCGCGAGGCGAGCGTGCTGATAGGATACAGCTCTATCGCTACTGGATCCAAGTCTGGGCTCTGCGCGGGTCGGTCGGCGTAGCCCGGTCCTTGACCTGTGACGGGGCTCGCTCTAGGCTACCTTAAACGTTTAGCTCTGTGGTCGAACGTGGTCGACGAAGAAACGGACCGTCCGACCCGCTCGTGGCTCACACGTTCTCGGACCATCCGGCCCCCTGTCGTGCCGGACTGCTCCTCGGAGGCTGAAATGTGGAATCGACCGATCGGATGCCCGCGGTGACCCGCACCGCGGTCGACCCGGTACACGACGTGATCATCATCGGAGCGGGGCCGGGTGGGATCTGCGCGGCGATCCTGCTCGCCGAGCGGGGCGTGACCGACGTGGTCGTGCTCGAGCGTGCCGCGGGGATCGGTGGCACCTGGTTCAACAACCGCTACCCGGGCCTCGCGTGCGACGTGCCCAGCGACCTGTACTCGTACAGCTTCTTCCAGGACTACGACTGGTCCCGGACCTTCGCCCGCCGGCACGAGATGTGCGCCTACGTCGAGGAGGCGGCAGCCAGGTTCGGCGTGTCCGATCGCGTGGTCCTCGACGCCGGCGTGGAGACGGCCCACTGGGACGAGGCCGCCTGCCTCTGGACGCTCGTGACCTCCGCGGGCGAGGTCCATCGCGCCCGCACCGTCGTCGGCGCGGTCGGGATGTTCAACGAGCCGGTCCGGCCCGACATCCCGGGCCTCGACGACTTCGGGGGCACGCTGGTGCACACCGCGGAGTGGACCGGCGACGACGTCACCTTCCTCGAGGGGAAGGCCGTCGGCGTCATCGGTGCCGCGGCCAGTGCCATCCAGCTCGTGCCGGCGATCGCTCCTGTCGTCGGGAGACTCGAGGCCTTCCACCGCACCCCGCAGTGGGTGTTCCCCAAGGACGACGCGGTGTTCGACGAGGCGGAGCGCGCGCGCCGGCGCGCGGATCCGTCCGTCGTCGCAGCGCTGCGCCAGCAGAGCGTCGACTTCGTCGACCGGCTCTGCGACTACGAGAACGAGGGGCTCATGGCCGAGCTCCGGGAGAAGGGCCTGGCGAACCTCGAGGCGCTCGAGGACCGGGCTCTGCGCGAGGCGATGCGGCCGCTGCTGCCGATCGGTGCCCAGCGCACGCTGTTGTCGTCGGAGTACTACCCCACGTTCAACAGACCCGGCGTCACGTTGGTGACCGATCCGATTGTCGAGATCGTCGAGGCCGGGATCGTCACGGCGTCCGACGGCCTGCACCCGCTCGACGTCCTGGTCCTGGCGACGGGCTATGCGGCGCACAAGTTCCTGTCGGTGATCGACGTCGTCGGCCGCGAGGGCGTCGCCCTGCGCGAGGTGTGGAAGGACGGCGCCTACGCGTACAAGGGCATGACCGTGGACGGGTTCCCGAACCTGTTCATGCTCTACGGACCGAACACCAACGGTGGCTCGATCATCGACAAGCTCGAGACGCAGTCCCGCTACGTCGCCGACAAGATCGCCCACATCCTCGACCTCGACCTCGCCTCCCTCGAGGTGCGCACGGACGCCGTGGCCGCCTACAACGAGAAGCTCCTACGGGACCTGGGCGCGGTCGCGGCGTGGCGCGTCGAGGGAAGCAGGTACTTCCGCGCGCCGTCCGGCCGGATCGTCACGCAGTGCCCGTACAACCCGACCGAGTACGACGCGCTGACCCGGGTCGACGATCTCGCCGACTACACCTCCAGGCCGCGCGAAGCCGCTGCCTGATCACCGCGCTGCCCGATCACCCCGCGGCCCGTCCCGCGTCACCCACACCGTCCGGAAAGGACCACGTCATGAAGATCGGTGCCTTCTTCAACTGGCAGAACCACCTCGACTGGGAGCGCTACAACGCCCGTGGCGCGGAGAAGCCGCAGGTTCCCGACGCCCGGATCTACGACGAGGAGCTCCATCTCGCCGACCTGGTCGAACCGCTCGGCTTCGACTCGTACTACGCGATCGACCACTACGTGACCCCGTACGGCATGACCGGTGGTGTCATGCAGCACCTGTCGCACATCGCGGGCCGGACGAAGCGGATCGACCTGGGCACGATGGTCCTCGTCCTGCCCTGGTACCACCCCATGCACGTCGTGCACCAGATCAGCTCGCTCGACAACCAGCTGCAGGGCCGCGGGTTGTCCGTCAACGTGGGCCGTGGCGCGGCTGTGCGCGAGTTCAGCGCGTTCGGCGTCCCCATGGGGGACGCGCGCAGCCGGTACGACGAGACGCTCGCGGTCATCAAGCTCGCCCTGCAGAACGAGTTCTTCTCCTTCGAGGGCGAGCACTTCCGGATCCCCGAGACCTCGGTGCGCCCGCACTTCCGCAATCCGGAGCGGCTGCTCGCCAGCATGAAGTCGGGCTGGAACAGCCCGGCGAGCCTCCCGCTGGCGGCGAACGCCGGCCTCGGCATGCTGCTGACCAACCAGAAGAGCTGGGAGGCCTACCGCGGCGAGGTCGCGGAGTTCAACGGCATCCGGCGCACGAACGGCTGGGACGCCGCGCAGCCGACCGTCGTCGTCCGCGCGGTGTGCACCGAGGACTCCGACGAGGCGTGGTCGCTCATCGCGAAGCACGCGTTGGAGGGGCAGGAGAGCAGCTCGAAGCACTACCAGCTCGGCGACACCGAGCGGCTGAGCAGGACCAAGGGCTACGAGCAGTACGCGGCGGTCGGCGCCATGAAGTTCAGCGACGAGCAGATCCTCGAGGCCGCAGCGAAGCCGCAGGCGTGGGGGACGCCGGACGAGGTGTACGAGCGCCTGCTCCACATCCAGGCGATGACCGGCGCCGACGAGTTCGTGCTCACCTTCCGCTTCGGCACCATGCCGACGGAGGTCGCCGAGCGGTCGATGCGCCTGTTCGCCCGGGAGGTGCTGCCCCGGCTGCACGCCTTCGACGCGAAGCTGGATCCGGAGCTGGACGGCAGCAGCCCGATCGAGCCGGCCGAGGTCTGAGGCCCGTCCGGTCGTACGCGACCACCCACCCGAGGAGGAGGCGACCGTGGTGACGCCCGAACTGCTGCTCGACGGCCTGAGGTTCGCGGAGTGCCCACGCTGGCACGACGGCAGGCTGTGGTTCTCGGACATCTTCGCGCACCGCGTCGTGGCGGTGAGCCCGGCCGGGGACGCCGAGGTGGTGCTCCAGCTGGGGGACGAGGACCTGCCCGCCGGGCTGGGCTTCCTGCCGGACGGGCGGTTGCTCGTCGCGAACCTGGCCCGGCCGGTGATCCTGCGGCGCGAGGCGGACGGGACGGTGTCCACCCACGCCGATCTCGCGGCCGTCGCCGTCGGCCCGCTGAACGACATGGTCGTCGACGCCGAGGGCCGGGCGTACGTCGGCGCCAGCGGCACGGACGAGCTGACCGCACCGCGCCCGCTGGTCGGGACCGGGAGCATCATCCGCGTGGACCCGGACGGCGCGGCGCACATCGTGGCGCCCGAGATGGACTCCCCGAACGGGCCGGCCATCACCGCGGACGGCAAGCAGTACGTGGTCGCGTCGCTGCCCGCCCAGGAGCTCACCGGCTTCGACATCGCGGCCGACGGGTCGCTGTCCGGCCGGCGCGTCTGGGCCGACCTGCGACCGGCGGCTCCCGACGGGATCACCGTCGACGCGGAGAACGGGATCTGGTTCTGCGCCCCGCTGCAGCACGAGGTCCGCCGCGTCCTGGAGGGGGGCGAGGTCACGGACGTGATCCCACTGCCCGGCCGGCTGCCGATCGTTCCCTGTCTCGGGGGCGACGACGGCCGGACGCTGTTCATCCTGAGCGTGACCACGGACGCCTCGACGATCGCCGACATGACGTGCGAGTCGGTGGTCGAGACGGTGCGCGTGGACGTTCCGGCCGCTCGCTGAGGGGAACCCGATGGATTTCGGTCTGACGTTCGCGTTCCAGCTCCCACGGCCGTGGCACGAGCGCTCGGAGGCGGACCTGTTCGCCGCATCGCTCGCGCAGGTCCGCCTCGCGGAGGAACTCGGGTTCGGCTATGCCTGGGCCCTCGAGCACCACTTCCTCGAGGAGTACTCGCACTCGTCGGCGCCCGAGATCTTCCTCGCCGCCGCGAGCCAGCTGACCGAGCGGATCCGGCTCGGCCACGGGATCGCGCTCCTGCCACCGGCGTACAACGCGCCGGCCAGGGTGGCGGAGCGGATGTCGGCCCTCGACCTCGTCTCCGGCGGGCGCCTGGAGTTCGGTTTCGGGGACTCGAAGTCGCGCATGGAGCTCGAGGGTTTCGGGATAGCGGCCGCCGAGCGTCGGGAGATGACGGTCGAGGCGGCCGAGCAGATCGCCGACATGATGGTTCTGGAACCCTATCCCGGCTACGCCGGCCGATTCTTCTCCATGCCGGCCCGCAATGTCGTGCCCAAACCGCTGCAGAAACCCCATCCACTATTGTGGATGGCGTGTTCGGACGACGAGTCCGTCCGCGCCGCCGCCCGGTTGGGCGTCGGCGCGCTGATCCACACCTTCTTCGACGCGGACGAGGCGGAAAAGGTCACCAGAGACTATTACGACACTTTCCGGAACGAATGCGTGCCCGTGGGTCACGTCGTCAATCCTGCGGTCGCCACGATGGAGCCCTTCTACTGTCACGGCTCCGCCGAGGTCGCGCACGAACGGGGCCGGGCGGCCCACGGCTTCTTCACGTACGTGGCCCGGCACTACTACGCCTTCGGCCGGCACCGCCCCGGTTTCACCGACCTCGCCGCGAACCACCGGAAGGTCGAGGAGATGGTCGGCGGCACCATTCCGGTGCGTGGCGGCCACTCGATCGGCACGCCCGAGGCGGTGGCCGAGCGACTTCGCGGGCTGGAGGCCGCCGGCGTGGACCAGACGATCCTGCTGCACCAGGTCGGGGACCTCGGCCACGACGAGGTGAGCGACTCCCTGCGGCTCTTCGCGGCCGAGGTGCTGCCGGGCTTCGCGACGCGGGAGGAGCGGCTGCGCGGCAAGCGGGAGAGCCTCGCGCCGTACGTCCGGGCCGCGTTCGAACGCAAGAAGACCGTCCTCGCACCCGCGCGTGCGGAGGTCGCGGTCTGCGACGCCTACGGCCTGTCCCGCCCCGACGTGGAGATGGCGATGCTCGAGAGCCTGCCGCCGTCGACGCAGGAGATCATCCTGGATCTCCAGAAGCTGAAGGCGGCGGCCCTGCAGCTCGATCCGTGACACCGAAATCGCGCGCGAGTTCCTGCTTTCCCGGCGTATCTGCGTTTTGCGGACGAATGGTATCATCGCCGCGTGGCCGATCCCGTTTCCCGGACGAGAACCCGCCGGAAGTCGCCGAGCAAGGTTGCGACCGTGCATGCCGTGGCGGAACTGGCGGGGTGTTCGACCGCGACCGTCTCCAAGGCGCTGAACGGGCTCCCGGTGTCCGCGGAGAACCTGCGTCGGGTGTATGCCGCGGCCGAGCAGCTGGGTTATGTCCCGAATCTCGCGGCCCGCTCGATGCGACAAGAGAAGACCATGACCCTCGGTATGGTCGTGAATTTCGAGGGCCATCCGCGGAGCGAGCTGCTCTACACCTTCCAGGACCTGATCGCCAACATGGAGTCGGCCGGCTACAGCGTCCTGCTCTCGATCGTCCGCAACGAGGGGCTCGACCTGGACACGCTGCTGCAGCGTTTTCTCGCGCACCGGGTCGACGGGCTCTTCTACTGGCAGGCCCGGCCGTCGAACGCGCTCGCCTGGTACGAGCGGTCGAACATTCCGGTGATCGCGGTGGGTTTCCGGGATCCGGAGTGCGCGCAGCTGCCCTTCGTCACGTTGGACGGCGCCCCGGCGTTCGCCGCCGCGTGCCGCGACCTCAAGGCGCTGGGGCATCGCGACTTCGCCGAGATCGTGGTCGACCGGGCGGACCCCCTCTACAAGCTCTACCCGCGCATGCGCGGCGTGCGCTGGCGCGAGATCCGGATCGGGCACGGCGAGCAGGATCTGCGCAACGCCGTCGAGAAGCTCCTCACGGGAGGCGCCGCGCCCACGGTGGTCTTCGCCGCACCGCCGACCTCGACGCAGCTCCTGTCGATCGCCGGGGAGCTGGGTCTCGCCGTTCCGGGCGATCTGTCGGTCGTGTCCTACTTCGACCTCGAGGACGCCGGACTGTTCCGGACACCCCTGAGCGCCATTCGCACCGACTACGACAAGCTGGGGGACGCGGTGGCCACGGCCATGCTCGACGCGTTGTCCGGCAGGCAGGTGGGGGACGTCATGGTCCCGGACTCGGCCCACTTCGTCCCCCGCGCCTCGACCGGACCGGCCCGCGCGCGCCCGGCGGGTTGAGCCGGGCGGCACCGCAGGTCAGTCCGCGATCTCGGTCAGCGCCGGAGCGAGCCACTCGAGCTGTCGCAGGCCGGTGTCGTAGCCGGGCAGCACGTTGTTGATCAGGACGTGGTCCGCGCCGGCGTCGAGGTGCGCGCGGGCCCGGGCCGCGATGTCGTCCGGACTGCCGTAGGCCATCACCGCGTCGACCACCCGGTCCGCTCCGGCGGCGATCTCCTCGGCCCGGTAGCCCAGCCGGATCAGGTTGGCGCCGTATGGTGATCCGGGAAAGCCGAGTGCCCCGACGACGAACTGCCCGGCCGCGGCCCGGGCGTCCCGCCGGTCCGGCATACCCACGACCGTCAGCGCGACGACGAGCAGCTTGTCCGGCCCCAGCGTGCCGCGGACGGACGCGGTGTACTCGACCGGGATCAGGCCGGGATGTGCGCCGTCGGCGTCGGTGCCGGCGAGCTCGACCATCCTGGGGCCGTTCGCCGCGATGATGCGGGCGTAGCTCTGCTCGGCCATCGGCAGGCCCGGCAGGGGGGTCGCCATGGTCCGGAGGTACTCCCGCATCCGCGAGTACGGCTTCGCGTAGCCGAGTCCCAGGGCCTCGGCCTGGTAGGCCATGCCCGCGCCCAGCCCGAGGACGAACCGTCCGGGGAACGCCTCGCCGAGCGTGGCGGCCGCGGCATGCAGGGTGTAGGCGGGGCGCGCCCACGTGTTGGCGACCGCCGACCCGAAGACCAGCCGGTCGGTGGCACCGAGCATCGCGGCGATCTCGACGAGCGCGTCGTGCCCACCCACGCCTTCGCGGGCCCAGACGGCGCGGTAGCCGGCCTTCTCCAGGCGCTGTGCGCCGTCGAGCTGCTGCGGCATCGGGACCACGTCCATACCGGTCGTCGGCACGCTCACCCCGATCGGTCCGAGTGCCGCCCGGGCGGCCAGGACCCGCTGCCGGCTCCCGTCCTGTGTCGTCTGTGTCATGTCGGTCCTTCGTTCGAGGATGAGGATGACGACCCGTCGCCGGGTCGTTCCCGGGCGGGTCGTCGTGGGGGTCGTCGCCCCGGATCACCGACCTCCAGGAGGCCGGTGCGGGATCGCCCCGTCAGGGCGCCGCGATCACCGGTGCTCACCGGCGGGGACGTCCCGCACCCGGGTGACCGACGGCTGGAAGGCGGCGAGGAACCGGTCGACCACGGACTCCGCGAGGCGGTCGTCGATGGGGACCAGACCGGCCAGAAACGCGATCATCACCGGCCCCTGCAGATGGGCGATGGCTTCGTCGACGACGACGTCGCGGTCGATCAGCCCTTCCTCGGCGGCCTGCTCGATGAGCGTGGCGAGCACCTTGTTGTGCTGCCAGCCCATGCGTTCGTTGATGGCGATGATGTCGGCGGCGTGCTGGCTCAGCATGATGAACGCGGGCAGCATCCGCGACCACTCGGTGTCGCGCAGGGAGTTGACCGAGTAGAGCATGGCGGCCCGCAGCGAGGTCTCCACGTCCGCTCCGGGCTCGGGCTCGGGCAGGCGGGGGAGGGACGCCTCGAAGACGGCGGCCAGCAGGTCGTCCCGCGACTTCCAGTGCCGGTAGATGGTCGTCTTGGCGACGCCGGAGCGCAGGACGACGGCGTCCACGGTGAGGGCGTTCGGCCCACCCTCGACGACGAGGTCCGTGGCGGCGCGCATGACGGCCGACTGCGTGCGCTCCACACGGGGGTCCATGCCGGAGACGGTAACTGGTCGGGCTCTGCCCACGTGATCACCGGTTCGCTCTTGACTGTACAGACTAACGCTACGCTACAGTAGCGTACTGTTGACACGGTGGTCGACCCGTCTATCTACAGGTGGTAAGCGATGACAGCAGTGCAGGAGACCGTCGAGGAGATCAGGCCCCTGGGTGGTACACCCGAGGCCGTGACCGCGTCGCTGCAGGACCTGTGGGACGAGCGCGGCAAGGCGGTCGGCATGAGGTTCGAGGTGACCCCGTGCCCGTACTCGACCGAGGAGATCGCGGCGCTCGCGGCGGAGGGGCGCCGGCTCGGCTACCTCCCCCCGGAGATCGCCACGCAGGCGGGTCGCGGTGTGATGGGCAGAATCTGGCCGCTGATGGAGTGTTTCAGCGTCCTCGAGGACAACGTCGTCAGCAACGTCGTCAACCCGTCGGGCTGGTTCGACTACGAGTCCGCGATCGACGCGCCCAACGACTTCCTGGACCAGGCCGGTCTGCTGGCCGAGGTCGAGCGGCAGGGGCGCACACTGCTGACCGTCAACCAGTGGATCGTGGCGGCGCAGGACTCCCACGTGATCACCGGCAAGTACCTCGACGAGACCCGCTCCTGGGTCCGCGTCAACTCCGGCATCGATCCCGGCCGCATCCTTGCCGTGCACATCGACGGCCCGAACATGGCTGTCGACCTGGCCGACGAGGAAGCCGTCGACGGCTCGATGATCATGGCCTACGACTTCAGCCCCCACGACGCCGTGAAGGGCTGCGGTGGTCGCACCTCGAGTGTGCCGCCGGAGCGCCAGAACCTCGTCGAGGAGCCGGTCGAGCGCGTGGCCCGCTGGACGATGACCCCGCACTTCGCCACCCTCGACCTCGGCAAGGAGTGGAAGCGCCAGGTCGACAAGTACCTGGAGCTCGGCTTCCACACCGCGATGCACTTCACCGAGGAGCGGTACGTCCGCACGCTGCCGAAGTTCGAGCGGCAGCCGAAGGAGTACCGCGGCCGGTTCGACATGCCGATGCTCGTCGACCCGCGACTGTTCTGGCGCAACCAGTGCGTCCTGGGTGGCGTCCGCATCCCGCACTTCGACTACTGCACCGAGCCGATCCCGGCCGAGGAGCGCTTCCGCGTCCCGGCCCGTCCCTACGCCGCCTGGTTCGGGGCGTGGGACCAGCGCTTCCCCGAGCGCATCGCGCCGCCGGACGCGCGCGACCAGCTCGCCGAGGACGAGATCGGCGGCAACTCGTGGGAGATGGCGGCCGTCGAGATCCTCTGGCCCGAGTACGATCTGCGTGGTCAGTACTGGGACATCATCGGCTACGTCGTGCACGACGCGAAGATCAAGAACGTCCCGAACACGGACTACGAGCGGACCCTCTCGGCGTACCACTACCGCCGCTCCGCGGAGATCCACCCGAACCTCCACCAGCGTGCCTTCGAGGTGTTCCGGCCGCTCGTGCGCGGTAGCAAGATCGTCACCACCCCCCACTCCTGAGGGCTGATCTCGTGGAAACCAAGGTCTCGTACTGCCGGACCTGTGGCGCCGCCTGTGGAATGCTGGTGGACGTCGAGGACGACAAGATCGTCCGCGTCAGGGCGAATGCGGACAACACCTCGTCCGCCGGGTACACCTGCGTCAAGGGCCGCAACGCGGACGCGGGGCACAACAACCCCGGCCGCATCCTGCGACACCTCCGTCGCAGGCGCGACGGCGGTTTCGACGAGATCTCCCTCGAGACCGCGGTGTCCGAGATCGCCGACCGACTGGGCTCGATCATGGCCGAGACCGGGCCCGAGTCGGTCGGTGTCTACTGGGGCACCTACGCCTGGCTCGCCTCGGCCACCCTGCCGGTGGCGAAGGCGTGGTGGCGGGCCATCGGCTCCCACAAGTCGTTCTCGCCCATCACGATCGACCAGGCGTCGAAGACCGTCTCCTGGGCGCGGACCGGCTTCTACACGGGTGGTTTCCAGCGGTTCGAGGACGCCGACGTCTGGCTGGAGATCGGTGGGAACCAGCTCATCTCCCTGCAGAGCGTCGGATGGGCGAACACGAACCCGTTCGTCACGCTGAAGGAGCACAAGAAGCGCGGGCTGAAGCTCATCGTCATCGACCCGCGCCGCACCGAGCTGGCGAAGGCCGCGGACCTCTTCCTGCAACCACGCCCGGGTACGGATGCCGTGCTCCTGACGGCGATCCTGAACGTCATCTTCGAGAAGGGGCTCGACCGGCCGGAGTTCCACCGCCGGTACGCGGACAACGTCGACGCCCTCAGGGACTACGTCCGGGGCACGACGCCGGCGATCGCCGCGGAGTACTGCGGGGTCCCCGAGGAGGACATCGTCGCCGCCGCGGTGCTGTTCGGCGAGGGCAAGGTGGGCGCCGCCAACGGCCACACCGGCACCGACATGGGGCCCGGCGGGAACCCGTGCGAACAGCTGATCCTCTCGCTCAACCTCGTCTGCGGGCGGTTCGTCCGCGAGGGCGAGCAGGTCCAGAGCGACGCGCTCGTGGGCGAACCTCCGCCGCGCCACGCGCAGGTGATCCCGCCCTCCCGGCACTGGGAGTCGAGCTGGCGCAACCGGTTCGGGCACGGCCTGATGCCCAGCCCGTTCTCGGGCTTCGGCGAGATCCCGTGCGGGCTCTACGCCGACGAGATCCTCGAGCCCGGCGAGGACCGGGTACGGGCGATGTTCTCGATCGGCGGGAACCCCGTCAACGCGATCCCGGGCCTGCCCCGCCAGATCGAGGCGGCCAAGGCCCTGGACCTGCTCGTCAACATCGACCCGTACATGACCGAGACGTCGCGGCTCTCGGACTACGTCATCGCGCCGACGATGATGTACGAACGGCCGGACTACGCCGTGATCTTCGGTCCCTTCGGGATCTACACCCCCGCCCTGGTCCCCCCTCCGGGCGACACCGTGGAGGAGTGGAAGTTCTTCTGGCTCCTCGGCGAGGCGATGGGGCTGGACATGGAGCTGGGGGTACCGGACGACGCCGGGCTCGGCGCCTTCGGGTACATCCCCCCGGGCCGACCGGTCCCGCTGACGGGACCCCTGCCCACGAGTGACGAGATGCTCGCCATGGTGGCGAACGACGACGCGCTCCTCGAGGAGCTCAAGCGCCATCCGAACGGCTTCGCCGCACCGAGGCGGAAGGTCACGGTCCTGGGGCCCGCTCCCGGTATGGAGGACAACCGCCTCGACCTCTTCCCTCCCGAGTTCCCCGAGGAGATGGAGGCGCTCAAGGCGGTGCTGGAGGACTCGCGACGCCGCCACTACCGCCTGATCGTGCGCCGGTCCAAGGAGCTCTACAACAACCAGGGCCGGAACCTGCCCGAGATCACCAAGGGCAGGACCAACCCGCTCTACGTCCATCCGGACGATCTCGCGACACACGGGCTCGCCTCCGGGGACAAGGTCACGGTCGTCAGCGACCACGGGACCATCGCGGTGGTGACGAAGGGCGACGAGACCCTCCGCCGGGGCGTCGTCGCGCTCACCCACGGCTGGGGCGGTCTCGAGGAGGACGACCCCTTCGCCCCCGGCGTCGGTGCGAACGTGAACGCCCTGATGAGCACGCGCGGCCCGGTGCAGCGCGTGCTGCACATGCCGATGATGACGGCCCTGCCCGTCGACATCGAGCCGCTCGCGGACGCCCCGGCGCCGCGGCCGGTCCCGTCCCGAAGGAGGAGCGATGGCGAGTGACGACGGCCGGTCCGCGGTCCGTGCGGTCCCGTTCGAGATCCACGTCCCGGACGAGGAGCTCGACGACCTGGCTGCCCGGTTGCGCGCGACGCGCTGGGCCCCGGAGGTCGGCAACGAGGACTGGAGGTACGGCGCGACGGGGGAGTTCCTGCGTGAGCTCGTCGAGGCCTGGCTGGCGTTCGACTGGCGCGCGCAGGAGAAGGTCATCAACCGGCTGCCGAACTTCCGTGCGGAGCTCGACGGCACGCCGATCCATTTCGTCCATCAACGGGGGAGCGGGCCGGAGCCGCTGCCGCTGGTCCTCTCGCACGGGTGGCCCTGGACCTTCTGGGACTGGTCGGAGGTCATCGGGCCACTCACGGACCCGGCCTCCTACGGCGGGGACCCGGTCGACGCCTTCGACGTCGTCGTCCCGTCGCTGCCCGGGTTCGGCTTCTCGACCCCGTTGACGGAGGAGCCGGTCACGGTCCGCCGGATCGCGGGGTTGTGGGACCGGCTGATGACGGAGGTCCTGGGCTACGGGCGCTACGGCGCCGTCGGCGGGGACTGGGGCGAGGCCGTCACCACCGAGCTCGACCGGGTGGCGCGGGAGCACCTGGCCGGGATCTACCTCTCGACGGCTCCCACGACGCTGATCGGCGGCATGCAGACGCTGACGCCCGAGGAGTACGGCCCCGACGAGGCCGGCTGGTTCGACCACACCCAGCAGATGATCCGAACGGTCCTGAGCCACGGGCACGCCCACGTCCTCGATCCGCAGACGCTGGCGTGGGCGCTGAACGACTCGCCGGTCGGGCTGGCGGCGTGGCTCATGGAGCGCCGGCGCAACTGGAGCGACTGCGGCGGCGACCTCGGCTCGGTGTACTCGACCGAGTTCCTGCTCACGACGATCAGCCTCTACTGGTTCACCCACAGCTTCGGCTCGTCGGTCCGCATCTACGCCGACGCCACCGCGGCCCTCGCGGAGGCGACGGCGTACGTCGAGACGCCGGTCGGGGTCGGCGTCTTCCCGGCCGACGTGTTCCTGGTCCCGCGTGAGCGGGTCGCGGCCGCGGCGAACCTCCGGCACTGGTCGGTCCAGCCGCGCGGCGGGCACTTCGCCCCCGCCGAACAGCCGCAGGCCGTCGTCGAGGAGCTCCGGACCTTCTTCCGCCCACTGCGCCGCCTCGGCGGCTGACACCCTCGGCCCAGGGAGACCCGCGATGGGAACGACGACGACGTCCATCTGTCGCTTCTGCATGAACCTCTGCCCCGTCGAGGTCGAGACGGAGAACGGCGCGGTGCTCTCGATCTCGGGGGACCGCACCAATCCGCTCTACCGTGGCTACACCTGTGTCAAGGGCCGGACGCAGGGCGCGCGCTACGCCCACCCGGAGCGACTGCTCCGCTCCCTCAAGCGGATGCCCGACGGCGGCTTCGCGCCGATCTCCACGGACGAGGCGATCGGCGAGATCGCCGATCGCCTCCGCGGGATCGCGGAGGAGTACGGGCCGCGCGCCGTCGCCCTGTTCGGGGGCACGTACATGGCCATGGACAGCCCGGTCAACCTGACCATGGTCGACGCCTTCATGAGGGCGGTCGGCTCGGCGATGACCTTCACCACGAGCACCCTGGACCAGCCGGGCAAGCCGCTGGCGAAGGGGTTCCACGGCATGTGGATGGCTCCCGGGTTCGCCTTCCAGGACCCGGACGTGGCGCTCCTGGTCGGGAACAACCCGTACATCAGCCACCAGGGCCGCAACGGCCCTCCCGCGGACTTCTTCCGCGGGCTCGCGAACCGGGGTGCCGCGCTGGTCGTCGTCGACCCGAGGAGGACGGAGACGGCCAGGCGCGCGACCATCCACCTCCAGCCCCGCCCCGGAGAGGACGCCTCGATCATCGCCGGCCTGATCCGGGTCGTCATCGAGGATGGTCTCCACGACGCCGAGTTCGTCACGGAGAACGTCACCGGGTTCGACGCGCTGCGCGAGGCGGTCGCCCCGTTCACGCCGGACCACGTCGCCCGGCGGGCGGACGTCCCGGCCGCGGACCTCGTCGCCGCGGCCCGCCTCGTGGGCGGGTCCCGCCGGGGTTATGCGGCGGCGGGAACGGGGCCGAACATGTCCGGGAAGGGGACGCTGGTCGAGTACCTGCTGCTGTGTCTCGACACCCTCTGCGGACACTGGATGCGGGCCGGTGAGCGGGTGCGCAACCCCGTGTGTCTCGCTCACGAGTCGCTGCAGCTCGACCGGGCCCAGGCCCTTCCGCCCTTCGCGGCGTTCGGGTACGGCGAGCAGCTGCGGGTGCGCGGGCTGACGATGACGGCTGCGGGCCTGCCGTCGGGTGCCCTGGCCGACGAGATCCTCCTCCCGGGCGACGGCCGGGTGCGGGCCCTGCTGAGCGTGGGCGCCAACCCGGCGAACTGCGTACCGGACCAGCTGAAGATGACCGAGGCGCTGCGCTCGCTCGACCTCCTCGTGCAGGTCGACTTCCAGATGTCGCCCACGGCGCGGCTCGCGGACTACGTCATCGCCACCACACTGCCGTTCGAGATGCCCGGCACCAACCTCATGGCGGACTTCCTCCCGCTGTACGCCAACGGGGTGGGGCTGGCGGTGCCGTTCGCCCAGTACACGGAGGCGGTGGTCGAGCCGCCGGCCGGTTCGGACCTCGTGGAGCAGTGGCGGCTGCTCTTCGGGCTGGCCCGGCGGATGGGCCTGCAGCTGGACCTGTTCCCGGGCCTGGGGGAGGCCATGCCGATCCCGGGGGCCGCCCCCGTCGCACTGGACATGACGCGGGACCCGGAGGTCGACGAGCTGTTCGCGCTCGTCCACAGCGGATCGCGGATCCCGCTCGAGGAGGTCCGTCGGCACCCGAAGGGCGCCGTGTTCGCCGACCCACCCGTCCACGTCAAGCCCAAGGAGCCGGGGTGGGAGGGGCGCCTCGACGTCGGCAACGCCGCCATGATGGCCGACCTGCGCGACGAGCTCGCCGCACCCGCCGACGCCGGCCGGGAGGAATTCCCGTTCCGGCTCATCTCGCGGCGGATGATGCACGTCATGAACTCGCCGACGGTGGCGCTGCCCGGAGGTCGGCCACCCTACAACCCGGCGTTCCTCCACCCGGCGGACCTGGCCGGCCTGGAGGTCGCCCCCGGGGACATCGTCGAGATCACCTCGGCTCGTGGCGCCATTCTCGCCGTGGCCGAGGAGGACGACACCGTCCGGCCCGGAACGGTCTCGGTGAGCCATGCGTTCGGTGATCTTCCGGGGATCGACCGCGACGTCCGGAGCGTGGGTTCCAACACGGGTCGGTTGATCGCGGACGATGTCGTCTTCGAGCGCTACTCGGGTCAGCCGAGGATGAGCAACATCCCTGTTCGGATCGTTCGGACGGAGCCGGGCGAGAGCTCGTCGGAAAGTCACTAGAGCAGCTCGGACAGGGTCCCGGTGGCGGTCCCCGAGACCTTCGGGACTCGTCCGAGTGCAGGCGCAGCCTAATGGGATCCAGTCTTGACGGTGTGGTATCCCACAAGTACTGTCCTCCCCACCGTCGGGGAGTGACAGAGGTCAGCTGCCGTGCAGAACGCCTCACTTCGACCGCGAGCGATTCTTCGCTACGCGAGGAACGGATGTGTCAGGTCATGAGAATGAAGCTGAAATGCATCGCCGCGGCGACGTTGGCCGTGATCGTCGCCGGATGCGGCACCGGCACCGGATCGCCCTCCGGATCGGGTGATCCGGCGAATGCGCCGGCCGCCCGGCCGGCGACCGCCGTCGCCGCCGACCCGTCGAAGCCGCCGGTTCTGGTCGGGTTCGAGAACACCATGACCGGCACCTTCGCGTTCCCCGCCTTCGCCGCGGGATTCGATGCCGGCGTCAAGTACGTGAACGAGGAGCTCGGCGGTGTCAACGGGAACCCGCTGAAGTCGACCCTGTGTGCCTCCGACGGCACGCCGGACGGCGCGGTCAACTGCGGCAACCAGTTCGTCCAGAGCAACGTCGTGCTCTCGGTCCTCGGCTTCGACTACGGGGCCGACGGCATCCTGCCGGTGCTCAAGGCTGCCGGGGTCGCCGAGTTCGGCTACCAGGCCATCACGCCCGGGATGAACAACGCGGTCGGCCAGGCCTTCTTCGCCTCCCCGTCGACGCAGGAGGCCTACTCCGCCGCAGTCGTCGCGCAGCAGGGACTCGGGGTGAAGTCGCTGGCGACCGTCCTGCCCGACCTCCCGCCGATGCACGAGTACTTCGAGACGGTCGTCGCGCCCGCCGCGCAGAGGCTGGGCGTCGGCATCCGGGCCTTCTACTACCCGGCGACGGGACCGGACTGGGCGAGCTTCGCCTCGTCGGTCGTCGCGACCCAGCCGGACGGGGTCACCCTGTACGTCGGGGATGCCGACGCGCTGGCAGCCGTCCCGGCGTTCCGGGGCACCGGGTTCACGGGCGTCCTCGACGCGTCGACATCGACGTCGATCATCCCGAAGCTCTCGGCGCAGAACCTCGAGAAGGTCATCTTCGTCAACCCGTTCTTCAACAACCTCTACGCGGACTCGGCACTGAGCCCCAAGGTGAAGGCCGACCTGGCCGCGTTCGAGCGGCACATCACGCCGGACCCCGCGACCTACACCTTCGCCCAGGCCGGCTTCTTCGACGCCGTGCAGGCCGCGGACATGCTGCGCCAGGTCGCGGACCGGACCGGAGCGCCACTGACCCGGGAGAGCGTCCTGCGCAACATCGGGAACACGAAGGGCTCGACGTTCTTCCGCGACGGGACGTACGACTGCTCGACGCCGAGCTGGCCCGGGACGACCTCCTGCACCAGCGGGTTCAACTACGCCCAGGTCGGAGCGGGCAAGAAGCTCACGCCGCTGCCGAACTCCCCGGTCAACGTCTCGGCGGTCAAGCCCGTCGGCTGACGGAGCGAGGAAACCATGAGCCCCTATCTGCTGTTCCTGTTCCTCGGGCTCAGCCTCGGCGCGGTCTACGCGTCGATCGCGCTGAGCATCACCCTGACCTACCAGGGCTCCGGAGTGATCAACTTCGCGGCGGGGGCCATGGCGACCGTCCCGCTCTACGTCTTCGACGACCTGCGCAACGGCCGGTTCAGCGTTCCCCTCCCGGGGGTGCCGTCGATCGAGGTCGGGGAGCAGCCGGTGTGGCTGGCCGTCCTCCTGGGCGTCGTGGTCGCCGCCGTTCTGGGCCTCCTGGTCGAGCTGCTGATCTCGCGTCCGCTGCGCAGGGCGCCGGTCCTGGCGAAGGTGGTGGCCGCCGTCGGCGTCATGCTGACGATCCAGGCCGCCGTCGCGCTCAAGTTCGGGAGTGACGCGCGGTCGATGACGGCGGTGCTCCCCACCGGCTCGGCGTCCGTCGGCGGGATCCAGGTGCCGACCGACCGGCTCTGGTTCGCCGGCATCGTCGTCCTCGCCGGGGCGGGGCTCGCGATCTGGTTCCGCCGGTCGCGGGTCGGGCTGGCGGTCCAGGCCGCGGCCGAGAACCAGCGGGCGGCGGAGTTCGCCCGGCTGTCCCCGACCGTGCTCGGCATCGTCACGTGGGTCGTGTCGTCGGTGTTCGTGGCCCTCACGATGATGCTGGCCGGTCCGGCCATCGGCGTGCTGACCCCGGGCAACATGACCCTGCTCGTGGTCCCCGCCCTGGCCGCCGCCCTGATCGGGCGGATGAGCTCGCTGTGGGCGGCGCTCGCGGGCGGCCTCGGCATGGGAGTCCTGGTGGCCGAGCTGCAGTTCCTCTCCCAGACGAAGACCTGGTGGCCGGACTGGGCCAAGCAGGGGCTGACCGACGCGGTGCCGTTCCTGGTGATCGTGGTCGTGCTGTTCGTCGTCGGCCGGTCGATCCCCATGCGCGGGGACGACGAGCAGCTCAGGCTGCCGGCCGTCCGGCTGCCGAGGAACCGCCCGGTGGTGATCGTGGCCCTCGTCCTCGGCGGGGTCGCGCTCGTGACCCTGACGGACGGCAGCTACCGGTTCGGCGTGATCAACAGCCTGGCGCTCTCGCTGATCGCCCTGTCGCTCGTCGTGCTCACCGGCATGGTCGGACAGATCTCGCTCGCGCAGGCAGGGCTGGCCGGCGCGGCCGGGCTCGTGGTGTCCAAGCTCGGCACCGCGCTCCCGTTCCCGCTGCCGATGATCATCGGTGCGCTGGTGGCGACCGTGATCGGCGTGCTGATCGGCCTGCCTGCGCTGCGGATCCGGGGTGCGCAGCTGGCCGTGGTCACGCTCGCCGCCGCGGTGGTCGTGCAGCAGTTCGTCCTGGGCAACCGGCTGTTCGTCTCGACCGAGAACACCATCCGGGATCCGGAGCTGTTCGGGCTGGACCTGGGGGTGCGGGAGGGCACCACCATCGCCCGCGTGCCGTTCGGCCTGCTCGTGCTCGTCGTGGTCGCGATCGCCTTCGTCCTGGTCGCCAACGTGATGCGCAGTGGGACGGGCCGGAGGATGCTGGCCGTCCGCTCCAACGAGCGCGCCGCGGCGTCGGTCGGCATCAACGTCTCCGGCGTCAAGCTGACGGCGTTCGCGCTGGCGTCGTTCCTCGCCGGACTGGGCGGCACGCTCATCGGCTACAGCCGGGGTGTGCTGTCCGTGGAGTCCTTCGGCGTGCTCGTGGGACTCTCGATCCTCGCGATCGCCTACATCGGTGGCATCGCGAGCGCGAGCGGCGCCTTCGTGGCGGGCGCGATGGGTGCGGTCGGCATCGTCTTCGTCATCCTCGACCGCAACCTGGACCTGGGCCAGTACTACTCGGTGATCACCGGCGTCGGCCTGATCCTCGCGGTGCTGTTCAACCCGCTCGGCGTCGCCGGTGGGACGCGGGCCCAGTACGAGAGGCTCCGCGCCGGGCTGCGCCGGCGAACGGGACCGGACGACCCGCCCGGCGGCGAGGTCGGGACACGACCCGATCCCGTGTTGCGGCGACCCGCGTCCCGGCTCGTCGGCGACGTCTGTCTGCGCACGACGGGCATCCGCGTGACCTATGGCGGGGTCCGGGCGGTCGACGGCGTCGACATCGAGGTCCGGGCCGGCGAGATCGTCGGCCTGATCGGGCCGAACGGGGCGGGGAAGACCAGCTTCATCGACGCGATCTCGGGATTCACCCCGGCCACCGGCACGGTGGAGCTCGCGGGCCGGGACGTCAGCGCGCTGCCGGCGTACCGGCGGGCCCGGCTGGGGCTGGTCCGGACCTGGCAGTCCATGGAGCTGTTCGACGACCTCTCCGTGCTCGGCAACGTCCGCGTCGCCGACGACGTGAGGGACCGATCGTTCGCCTTCGCCCGAGACCTGTTCCGCCCGTCGCGGACGCCGTCCGGGACCGTCGGCGACGCGATGACGCTGCTCGCGCTCGACGGCTCGGGCGAAGGCCGGCCCGCGGAGCTCCCGCTCGGCCGGCAGAAGGTGCTGGGCGTGGCCCGGGCACTCGCGCTCGAGCCCCAGGTCCTGCTGCTCGACGAGCCGGCGGCCGGCCTGGACACGGCCGAGAGCATCGAGTTCGGCAACGACCTGCACCAGATCGCGGCCACGGGGGTGGGCTGCCTGCTGGTGGACCACGACATGCATCTGGTGTTCGGCGTGTGCGACCGGGTCTACGTGATCGAGTTCGGCAGGCCGATCGCCGTGGGCACGCCGGAGGAGATCAGGCGGAACCCGAAGGTGCTGGCCGCCTACCTCGGCGGCGACCACCTCGAGGCGAGCGAACCGGCCGGGGACGTCCTCACACAGGAGCCGACCAGGATCGGGGGAGCGTGAGATGACCACCGTGATCGAGGCGAGGGACCTGCAGTGCGGATACGGGACACTGCCCGTCGTCCGCGGGCTCGACCTGACCGTCGGCGCCGGCGAGGTCGTGTGTCTGCTCGGCGCGAACGGCGCGGGGAAGACGACGACCCTGCTCACGATCGCCGGCGCGCTCCCTGCCCTCGGTGGCGACCTTCAGGTCCTGGGCGGCCCGGTGACGAAGGCGCGGCCCTACGCGATCGCCCGCCGCGGACTGAGCATGGTGCCCGAGGGGCGAGGTCTGTTCTCCAAGCTCACCGTCGCCGAGAACCTCCGCCTGCGCCGCCACCGGAGATCGACCGTCACGATGGCGGAGGTCCTGGAGCAGTTCCCCGCGCTCGGCGCGCTGGCGGACCGCCGCACCGGGTTGCTGTCCGGGGGAGAGCAGCAGATGGTCGCGCTGGCCGGAGCGCTGATCGCCGCACCGAAGGCGATGCTGCTCGACGAGATGTGCCTCGGCCTCGCGCCCATCATCGTGGAGAGGCTGCTGCCGATGGTCCGGCGGATCGCGGAGGAGCACGCGATGGGCGTGCTGCTCGTCGAGCAGCACGTGCTCGCCGCCCTGACCGTCGCGGACCGGGGATACGTGCTGGCCCACGGCCGGGTCGTCGCCGAGGGCTCCGCGGCGGAGCTGCGTCGCGACGCCGAGAAGCTGGAGGCGAGCTACCTCGGCGAGGACATCGCCCCGCAGCGCCCCCTCGCGAACGAAGGACAGAGATGAAGATCGGGATCCAGAGCTACGTCACGGCGTACGGCATCGACCCGGCGACGCTGGGGAGGGCGATCGAGGACGCCGGGTTCGACTCCTACTGGGCGCCGGACCACGCGGCCGTCCCGGTGACGCCCGCGACCCCGCTCCCGCTGCCGGGCGGGAAGTTCCCGGACATCTACGGGCAGATGGTGGACCCGTTCGTCTCGCTCAGCGTGATGGCGACCGCGACGGCGAGCCTGCGGCTCGTGACCGGAGTGTGCCTCGTGCCCGAGCGGCACCCGCTCGTGTTGGCCAAGCTCGTCAGCAGCCTGGACCTCTTCTCGGGCGGCCGGGTGATCTTCGGCGCGGGTACCGGGTACGTGCCCGAGCTCACCGAGGTGTTCACGCCGCACCACGCCACGCCGTGGAAGCTCACGATCGAGTCGATCGAGGCGATGAAGGTGTTGTGGGCCAACGGGCGCGGCGGCTTCGAGGGTGACACGGTGAGATTCCCCGAGGTGGTGCTCGATCCGGTCCCCGTGCAACGGCCGCACCCGCCGATCGTGCTGGGCGCGCGGCCCACGCCGGTGGCGGCCAGGCGGGTCGCCACCGTCGCCGACGGGATCTACCTGACGGTGGTGACGCCGGAGGAGGTCGCGGCTGCGCGCACGGCCATCGCGACGGAGTGCGAGCGCATCGGGCGCGATCCGGCGGAGATCGAGATCTCGGTCAGCGTCCACGATCCGAGCCCGCAGGTCCAAGGCCTGTTCGAGGACGCCGGGGCCGACCGGCTGGTCGTGATGCTGCACAACCACGACGGCAAGCCCCTGCCGATGGAGGAGTGGATGCCACGCCAGATGGAGAACATCCTGGCGCCGGCGCCGACCGCGCAGGAGTCGCTCCGCTCCCTGGAGATGGTCCGCGAGCTGGCGGGCCTCTGAGGTGACCGACCTCGACGAGACACCGGCCGCCGGTGTGCGCGGCAGGCCGCCCGCGGAGCTGCAGGCCCTCGAGGACGCCGTCGTCGAGCGGGTGCGCGACTGCGCCTCCGCGGACGACTTCGTCGAGCGGGCGCGGGTCGCGGACCGCGACGGTGTGCTGGCGCGCGAGAACCTGCGGCTGATGCAGGACATCGGTGTGACGGGCATGCCGATCGACCCCGCGTTCGGGTCGTCGGGTGCGTCGCTCTCCGCCGCGGTGCGGGTCATGGAGGAGCTGTCGTACCGGGACGCCTCGACCGCGTTGGCGATCAACATGCACTGGGGCGGCGCGCGCGGTCTCGCGCAGATGCCCTCCTTCCCGCGCCGGGACGAGGCGTGTGCGGCGATCGCACGACACGAGGCCACGATCTGTGGCGGCTTCTCGATCTCGTCCGAGGGCCTCGACTCCCGCAGGTCCGGCGTCGTCTGCCGCGACGAGGGCGACGTGTACGTGTTCAACGGCCGCAGCGGCTATGCCTCGATGAGCGAGGCGGCCGGGTACGCGATGCTCGGCGGAGTCCTCGACGGCAGCGACCCGGACGACCCCACGTACGTCCTGACCGTGGGCCGGATGGGGGAGCCCGGGCTGCTCGACCACCGCAACTGGAACGCGATGGGCATGCGCGCCACCGGGAGCAGCGACATCGAGTGCCGGGAGCTGGTGATCGACAAGGCCGACTGCCTCGTCGGCCGGATGCGGACGTTCCGGTTCCGACGCCCGGTCGACACGGTCTACAACACCTTCGGCATCGGCGCGATCTGGGTCGGCCTGTCACGGGCCGCGTTCGACTTCACGCTCGACCACTGCCGGCGTCGCTACGGGTACATGGCCAGCAGCTCCCTCGAGTCGGGCACGGCGTCGTACCGGGCGGACGAGCCGTGGGCGCAGGGCGCGATCGGGAACATGGACCACTGGCTGGGCACCGGCCGGGCGCTGCTGCGCGACATGGTCGACCGGCTCGACGACTACGACGACGACGAGCTGATGGGCCGGGACCAGGTGCGGACGCTCTACCACCTCCGCCGCATGTCGGAGGAGGTGGCGCTGGGCGCGATGAAGACCTGCGGGGCGCACGGCTACGTGAAGTCCCGGACGTTGGAGCGCATCTTCCGCGACCTGATCGGTGGCGTCGTGATGGCGTGGAAGACGGACGACCTCCAGCACAAGCTCGGGATCGGAGCGCTGGGGCGCCCGATCATGATCAGTGGGCCGGGCGGAACGTAGGCCCCGAAGGAGTGATCACTGTGTCCGTATGGATCCACTACTGCCTGATGTCGACACCGGTGAGGACGGATCCGTGGAAACGGCAGCCGGCGTGACCCGGCCGGTTCCGCGTGCCTCCGAGCTCACACGTCCGTTCTGGGAGGCCTGTCGCCGCGGCGTGCTGCTCGTCCAGTGCTGCAGATCCTGTTCGCACCACGTCTTCACCCCGCAGGACTTCTGCCGATCCTGTCTGAGCCCCGATCTCGACTGGGTCGAGTCGGCCGGCGACGGGATCATCGTCACCTACACGACCATCTGGCGCCCGCAGACACCGGCATTCGAGGTGCCGTGTGTGGTTGCGGTCGTCGCCTTGACGGAGGGCTACGAGATGCTCACCAACATCGTCGACTCCGACCCCGCCGAGATCCTGGTCGGCGCGAAGGTGCACGTCGCGTTCCGCGAGATCGCACCCGAGGTCACGTTGCCCTGCTTCGCGGTGGTGGCTGCGTGATCACTCCGGGTACCGCCACCATCGTCGGTGCGTTCAACACGAAGCAGGCACGGGTGCTCCCGGGGGAGACCTCGTCCTCCATCACCCTCAAGGCGATCCAGGGTGCGTTGGCCGATGCCGGCCTCGAGCTGAGCGACGTCGACGGCCTCAACGTCCTGCCGGGTCTGGACTACCGGAACGGGTCGAACGCGTTCGGCTACGCGCTGGGCATCCCGACCTTCTGGATCGGCACCGCCGCCCCGGGCCCGGCGTCGGTGGCCGAGGCCGCACTCGCCATCGAGTCCGGGATGTGCTCCACGGTGGTGATCGCGAGCGGCCAGGCGCAGGTGCACACGGACAAGGACTCGGTCGCGCCGTGGACCAGGCCGGAGAACGAGTTCGTCGAGTGCTGGGGGCTGATGACGCCCGCGGAGTTCGCACTCTCGGCCCGCGAGTACATGCACCGGTTCTCGGTCACGCAGGAGCAGATCTCCTACGTGGCGAGCGTGATCCGCAACAACGGCCACCGCAACCCGGAAGCCGTCTACCACGGTCGCGGTCCCTTCACGACCGAGGACATCCTCGCGTCCCGCATGATCGCCGATCCGTACCACCTGCTCGACTGCTGCACGACGGGGGAGGGGGGCTCGGCGCTCGTGCTGACCAGCGCCGAACGTGCCCGCGACCTGCCGAACCGGGACGTGCGCGTGCTGGGCGGAGCCTGGGACAGCTGGGGCCCGTCCTACACCCACCCGCCCACCTACGACCGGACGGCGATGTGGGGGCGGAAGGCCGCCGACGCGGCCTTCGCCCGGTCGGGACTCGGGCGCGCGGACATCGACGTCTACGAGTTCTACGACAACTTCTCGTGGGAGATCATCCGCTACTTCGAGGCGTTCCGGTACTGCGAGGTCGGTGAGGGGGCGGACCTCGTCGCCGACGGAGCGATCGAGGTGGGCGGGAAGTACCCCGTGGTGACGGACGGCGGGACGATGTCGCACTCGCACACCGGCGAGTCGCAGCGCATCCAGCGGGTGGTGCAGGCGGTGCGTCAGCTGCGGGGGACGAGCGCGGCCAACCAGGTCGCCGGCGCCGAGACGGCGATCGTGGCGCAGATCGGCGATGTCGTCCTGCTGGGGGCGGTGTAGGCGACCAGCCCGGACGCGGCGACCACCCGGCCCTCGACGAGGGCCGGGTGGTCGTGGCGTGGAGCGGCTCTCCGGCGTGCCGGTCCTCCCGTGAGGCGGGGCCGCCCGCCCGGCTCAGGACTCCTGGCGGATCAGGTCCGCGGCGCGCCAGGCCAGCGCCATCGTGGGCGCCGCGGTGTTCCCGGCGGGCTGCTCGGCGAACACGGAGGCGTCGATGATCCGCAGACCCTCCACGCCCCGGACGCGGAGGCGGCCGTCGACGACGTCGTCGGCGTTCGGTCCCATGGCCGCGGACCCGATCGCGTGGTAGATGCCGAGCGGGCTGTCCTGCGCCAGCCTGACGACCTGCTCGGCGGTGGAGATCGCCGGTCCCGGCTGGTCCTCGCTCTCGACGAGCTCCGCCAGCGGGTCCTGGGCGACCATCTCGCGACCCCAGTCGAGGATCCGTGCCGTGGCGGCCCTGTCCTCGTCCGTCTCGACGTACCGCGGCCGGATGAGCGGCGGATCCTCCGGCGACGGGCCGCCGAGGTGGACCGAGCTCCGGGTCGTGGGCCTGATCGGGTAGCCGACGAAGGTGGCGCCGGAGTACTTCGCGAGCTTCATCCGGTCCGCGGCGGTGTTGAGCGCCATGGGCATCCAGATCCCCTGGATGTCCGGGCGGGCCAGCCCGGCGGAGGACCGGAAGGCACACACCAGGTCGTAGCCGGCCGTCGCGATCGGCCCACCCCGGGTCACCAGGTACCGGGCGCCCTGCAGGCCCTGCTTGGGCACGGTGTTGAGCGTGTGGGTCAGACCGATCCTGCCCTTGAGCCTGACCTGGAGCTTCACCCCGCGCTGTTCGATGACCCGCTCGCCGACGTTCGGGCTCTCGACGCGAAGGACCACGCCCGCGCCCGCCAGCACGTCGGCCCGGCCGATGCCCGAGCGCTCCAGGAGCAGGGGGGTCTCGATCGTCCCCGCGGCCACGAGGACCTCGCGGCGCGCGGTGTAGTCGCGGTAGGTGGAGCGGCCCCGGGCCCGCACACCGACGACGCGGGTGCCGTCGAACAGCAGATGACCGACCCGCCTCCCGGTCAGGACGGTCAGGTTCGGCCGCTTCGCGGCCGGTCGCAGGAAGGCGCTGGCCGCGCTGACCCGGACCCCGTTCCTGATCGTGGACGGGGTGAACCCGATGCGCTCGCTGTCGTCCTCGTTGAAGTCGGCCGCGTGGCGGAGGCCCATCCGCTGCGCCGCGCCCAGTATCGCGGCGCACACCTGCTCGTTCTGCTCGCTGATCGTGACGCCCACCGGACCTCCGGCGCCGCGCAGCTCGGAGGCGCCGAGGCCGTGGTCCTCCATCGCCCGGAACACCGGCAACATGTCCGACCATGCCCAACCGGGGTTCCCGCGCCGGGCGATCGCGTCGTAGTCGGGCTGCGCACCGCGGATGTACATCATCCCGTTGATCGAGGTGGAGCCGCCCTGCACCTTTCCGCGGGTCCACGACTCCGCGATCTTCCCGGGGCCGACCGGCTGGGTCGGGTAGTGGTAGCAGTATCGGCTGCTCTGCAACGTGAAGTAGAAGCCCTTCGGGATGGACAGCATCGGGTTGCGATCCCGGCCTCCGTACTCGACCAGGAGGACCTGGACCGCCGGATCCTCGGTGAGGCGATCGGCGAGGACACAGCCGGCCGCACCGGCACCCACGATGATGTAGTCGTACATCGAGTCACAGCCTCCAACGGCACCTGCGGACGATCCGTCCCCGTGGCAGGCCACTGTATCTGGAGGATGCAAACATGACAATTTTGGATCCCAAGGTAGCCGGGTCGGCTCGGGCCTTGACCGGTCCGTGCGGGCTCGCCTAGCCTGCCTTAAACGATTTACCCTCTGTGGCCGTGTTACGTGCGAGCAGGTCGAACGAGCTGAACGGTCCTGTGTGGACCGTGTGACCCGTGGGCCGCGCCGACGGCGAGACGGGAACGGCGAACAGGCGCACGACGAAGGGATCGGCGATGGGGACGTTCACGATGACGATCGACGGTCGTGGGGTCGGCTCGGCACGGCACCTCGATGTGATCGACCCGGCGACCGAGCAGGTCTGTGGGCAGGCCCCGGACTGCTCACCCGAGCAGCTCGACGAGGCGCTCGAGGCGGCAGCCACCGCGTTCCGCGGCTGGAGCGCCCTCGACGGCGAGTACCGCGCCAAGTCGCTCGTCGCGGCGGCGGACACCCTCGAGCGGGAGACGGAGGAGCTGGCGGCCCTCCTCACCGCCGAGCAGGGCAAGCCGCTCGGCCAGGCGCGCACCGAGATCGCCTCGGCCGTCCGGTGGCTGCGGTACTTCGCCGGATTCCGGCCGGGCCGCGAGGTCGTCCAGGACGACGAGGTGGCGTCCGTGGAGGTGGTGCGCCGTCCGCTCGGCGTCGTGGGGGCCATCACCCCGTGGAACTTCCCCATCAGCCTGGCGTTCTGGAAGATCGCCCCGGCGCTGGCCGCCGGCAACGCCGTCGTGGTGAAGCCCTCGCCGTACACGCCCCTGACCACGCTGCGCGTCGGCGAGCTGCTGCGCGGGGTCCTGCCCGACGGTGTGCTCAGCGTGGTCAGCGGCGGTGACGCGCTCGGCGCCCGGCTGACCCGGCACCCGGTCCCGCGGAAGATCAGCTTCACCGGGTCCACCGCCACCGGGCGGAAGGTCTTCGCCGCCGCGGCGGACGATCTCAAGCGGGTGACGCTCGAGCTCGGCGGCAACGACCCCGCGATCGTGCTCGACGACGCCGACGTGGCCGCGATCGCGCCCAGGCTCTTCCTCACCTCGTTCGCCAACAGCGGCCAGGTCTGCGTTGCCGTCAAACGGGTCTACGCGCCGCGGCGTCTGTACGCGGAGCTGGTCGACGCGCTCGTCGAGCAGGCGTCCGCGGTGCGGATGGGCGACGGGCGTGATCCCGGGAACCTGCTCGGCCCGGTCAACAACCGTCCGCAGCTGGACCGGGTGAGCGACCTCGTCGCGGACGCGGTGAGCCGGGGCGCCGTCGCCGCGGCGGGCGGGTCCCGGCTGGACCGCGACGGCTACTTCTATGCCCCGACCGTCCTCGCGGGCGCCGAGGACGGCATGGCCGTCGTCGACGAGGAGCAGTTCGGCCCCGCGCTCCCGGTCGTCGCCTACGACGACGTGGACGAGGTCCTGGAGCGGGCCAACGCGTCGCACTTCGGTCTGGCCGGTTCTGTGTGGGGCACCGACGTCGAGCGCGCCGCGCGGATCGCCGGCCGGCTCGAGGTCGGGACGTCCTGGGTCAACGCCCACATGGCGCTGGCGCCGCACATCCCGTTCGCCGGGGCCAGGTGGAGCGGGATCGGGACCGAGAACGGCCGCTGGGGCTTCGAGGAGTTCACCCAGCTCAAGGTCGAGTACGTCGCCGGCGGTCGCCGCCGGGGCACCGCCGAGATCAGCAACCAGAGCGGCCCTCGGGCCGGCTGACGAAAGGACCGTCCAGTGCCGGAACGAACCCTGCCGAAGATCATCAGCGTGGACGACCACGTGGTCGAGCCGCGCACGCTGTTCGAGACGTGGTTGCCGAGGAAGTTCCAGGACCGGGCGCCGCGGGTCGAGCGCCGCTGGATCGACATGACCACCGATGCCTACCACGACACCGAGGCCGCCGAGGGTGAGGGTCTCCCCGCCGACGTGTGGATCTACGGCACCTCGATGTACGTGCCGCGCCGTCCCGTCGTCGTCCTCAAGGACGTCGAGACCTCCGCCGAGATGCGGGACAAGGAGCCGGTCACCTACGACCAGATGGACCCGGCCTGCTACGTCCCGAGCGAGCGGATCAAGGCGATGGACACCCAGCACGTCGAGGCGTCGCTGGGCTTCCCGTCCTTCCCGCGCTTCTGCGGTCAGGCGTTCAGCGAGCAGTACCCCGACGACCGCGAGCTCGGTCTGGCCTGCGTCCGCGCCTACAACGACTGGATGGTCGAGGAGTGGTGCGGCGACTCCGGGGGCCGCCTGATCCCGGCGCAGGTCGTGCCCCTGTGGGACGCGGAGCTGGCGGCCGAGGAGATCCGGCGCAACGCGGCGCGCGGCGTGCGGGCCGTGACGTTCAGCGAGATCATCGGTCATCTCGGCTTCAAGAACATCCATCACCGGAACTGGGACCCGTTCTTCCGGGCGTGCGAGGAGACCGGGACCGTGGTGTCGATGCACATCGGATCGGCCTCGCTGATGACGACGCCACCGCCGGACTCGGCCACCGTCGTCGTACCGATCCTCCAGTTCACCAACTCGCTGTCGTCCATGGCGGACTTCGTGTTCTCCGGGATCCTCGACCGCTTCCCGGCGCTCAAGCTGGCGTACTCGGAGGGGCAGGCCGGGTGGATGCCGTACGCGCTGGAGCGGATGGACCACGCGTACCGCCACCACACGTGGGCGATCGGCGAGCACCGGCTGCAGGAACTCCCGTCGACCTACGTCCGGCGCAACATGTACGGCTGCATCTTCGCGGACCGGCACGCGATCAGGAACGCCCACGAGATCGGGATCGACAACGTCATGTTCGAGGTCGACTTCCCCCACGCCGACGGGCCCTACCCGCACACGTACGACCACCTGTCCTCGCAGTTCGCGGGCATCGACGAGGAGACGACCTACAAGATCGTCCGTGGCAACGCGATCCGCGTCTACGAGCTCGATCTCGACCGTGACCGCGTCGCGCCCGTCCCGGCAGCCGTCGCCGGGTCCTGACCCGGCCGTCGTCCCACGGCCACCGACCCGGGGCTCGTCACCCCCGGGTCGGTGGCCGGCGACCGTCAGAGGAGTTGTGGGGCAGTGTCCACAGGACCGAGCGGGACCACCGCGCGGACGCCGGCGGTGCCGGCCGTCGACGCCGAGCTGGGTGCCGCGCTCGACCTCGCCCGGCCGGGGCTGCCGGCCACTATCACCGCCGACCTGATCCCGGCCCTGCAGCAGGCCTCGGCGATGACGCCCGAGGCGCTGGCCGAGCTGGCCGCCGCATCCGGGTTCGAGTTCGAGGTCCGGTCGGTCGACGGGATGTTCGACGTCGTGGTCGGCAGGCCCGGCGCAGTCGCCCGGCCTGCGCCGGTCGTCTACTTCGTCCACGGCGGCGGGATGGTGATGGGGAGCCCGGCCTTCGGGCTCGACCTCGCCCTGCCCTGGGCCGAGGAGGCCGGCGCCGTCGTCGTCTCGGTGGGGTACCGGCTCGCGCCCGGGCAGCCGGACCCGGTCCCGGCCGAGGACTGCTGGGCCGGGCTCGCCTGGACGGTCGCGCACGCTGACGAGCTGAGCGTCGACCCGGGGCGGATCGTCGTCGCCGGGCACAGCGCGGGCGCCGGCCTCGCCGCGGGAGTGGCGCTGCGCGCGCGCGACGAAGGCGGCCCGGCTCTGCTCGGCCAGCTGCTGATGTGCCCGATGCTGGACGACCGCGAGCGCACGCCGTCGAGCACCGCGCTCGACGGGCAAGGCGTGTGGGACCGCACGTCCAACCGGGTGGGGTGGACGGCTCTGCTGGGTGACCGGCGGGCGGGCCCGGACGTCAGCCCGTACACCGCACCGGCACGGGCGGGCGACGTCGCCGGGCTGGCGCCGGCGTACCTGGACGTCGGCTCGGTGGAGACCTTCCGGGACGAGGTCGTGGAGTACGCCGGCCGGATCTGGCTGGACGGCGGGGACGCGGAGCTGCACGTCTGGCCCGGCGCGTACCACTGCTTCGAGATCGTGGCGCCCACAGCGGTGGTGTCCCGGCGGGCTCTCGCCGCCCGCGCGCAGTGGATGGCGCGGATCCTCGGCACGATGCCGCGACCCGCGGGTCGGCGTGGTCAGCGCCCGATCGCGTAGCCCTCCATGCCCCGTGGGGTGGCGCCTGCCCGGAGGACCCCGTCCACGTCCCGGCCCGCCGCACACGTCCGGGTCAGTGACCACGGTCCGGCGAGCCGGACGTCGTGACCGCGCCGCCTGAGCCCGGCGATGGTGTCCGCGGGGTAGCGATCCTCGACCACGACCCGTCCCGGTATCGCGGTCCTCGGATGGAACGACGAGGGGAAGTGCGCGGAGTGGAACACCGGACGGTCGATCGCCGCCTGCAGATCGTCCCCGAACAGGACGACGTTGAGCAGGAACTGGAGTGCCCACTGGTCCTGCTGGTCGCCGCCGGGCGTACCGAAGGCGAGGTACGGTTCGCCACCGCGCAGCACGAGTCCGGGGCTCAGGGTGGTGCGCGGTCGCTTGCCGGGGCGGAGCGCGTTCGGTCGGCGCCGGTCGAGGTCGGCCATCTGCAGCCGGGTGCCCAGCGGAAAGCCCAGGCCGGGGATCACCGGAGAGCTCTGCAGCCACCCGCCGCTCGGCGTCGCCGAGACCATGTTCCCGAAGCGGTCGGCCACGTCGACGTGGCAGGTGTCGCCTCTGTGCACGTCGGCCCGCGCGTCGAGCACCGTCGGCTCACCCGCGCCCGCCGCCTCGGCGGTCGCCTGCAGCCGGACGTCGATCGGCAGGGGAGTGCGGGCATCGGGGCTGCCGGGGCGCAGGGCGGGCGAGCTGTCGGGCCCGATGAGGGCACGGCGCTCGGCCGCGTACCCGTCGCTGAGCAGGGCGGTCAAGGGGACGTCCGGCTCGTCGCCGTACCAGGCCTCGCGGTCGGCGTACGCGAGCTTGCCGGCCTCGACGAGGGTGTGGACGTAGTCCGGGCCGCCGCGCTCGAGTCGGTCGAGGTCGAGGCCGTCGAGCAGGGCGAGCTGTTGCAGGAGCACGGGGCCCTGGCTCCAGGCACCCGGCTTGCAGACCGTGAAGCCCCGGAAGCCCCGTGTCGCGGGCCTCTCCCAGCTCGCCGACCACGTGGCGAGGTCGTCGACGGCGAGCAGCGACCGGTGCCGTCGCCCGCTGGAGTCCTCGACCTCGGCGGACGCGAGGTACCGGCCGATGTGTTCGGCGACGAACCCGCGGGAGAAGGCGTTGCGGGCCGCGTCGATGCGGTCCTCGCGGTCCCCTTGGGACACCTCGGACTCGTGCACCAGCCGTTCGTAGGTGCGCGCGAGATCGGGATTGCGGAACAGCGAGTGGGCTGCCGGCAGTGCACCGCCCGGGAGGTAGACGGCTGCCGTGCTCGGCCAGGCGTCGCGCAGCACGTGCTCCACCGCCGCGACGGCACCGACCATCTCGGGGCTCGTGGGGTGGCCGGCGGCCGCGTACCCGATGGCGGGCTCGAGCACCTCCCGCAGGCCGAGGGTGCCGCGGTCGCGGAGCATCAGCAGCCAGCCGTCGACGGCTCCCGGCACGCACGCCGCCAGCAGCCCGGTGCCGGGGACGGCGTCGAGGCCGAGATCCTCGAAGGCGCCGATGCTCGCGGCCGCGGGCGCGACGCCCTGCGCGCAGAGCACCTCCGGTGCGCCGACCCGGTCGTCCCAGACGACCGCGGGCATGTCGCCGCCGGGGCCGTTCAGGTGGGGTTGGACCACCTGCAGCACGAAGCCGGCGGCGACCGCCGCGTCGAACGCGTTGCCGCCGAGCTCGAGCATCCGCATGCCGCCTGCGGAGGCGAGCCAGTGGGTCGAGGAGACCATGCCGAACGTCCCGCGGAGCTCGGGACGCGTGGTGAACTCCCGCCCCCGACCGACCTGCGTCACCGTACGTCCTCCTGCAGTCGCGATCCCGAATCCTCGTCGACCGGAACACTAGCCGACATGTGGGATCCAATACTAGGCTTACTGGATATCGTGACCGGTCGACGGCGAGGGAGCAGCGAATGAGCGAAGGTCTGTACAGCAGCGCGGTCGGATCGACGGTGCTGTTCGAGAACGACCGGGTCCGGGTCTGGGAGATGATCCTGCAGCCCGGTGAGCACTGCGAGTTCCACGAGCACCACAACGACCACGTGATCCTCTACGCGCAGACGGCCACCATGCGCGGGCAGGAAGCCGGCGACGACGACTGGGGCATAGTCCAGGACACCGAACCCGGATTCGTCCTCTACCGGACGGTCGGCAGCGGTGGACCGCTGCAGCCGCACCGGCTCAAGAACCTCGGCGACGTGCCGGTCACCCACTACATCGTGGAGCTCCTCGAGGTCTCGCCCAGCCCGACGTCGCAGCCCTGGCAGCACAACGAGCGCGGCGCGTTCCGGCCGATCCCGACCCCGTCGTGATCGACGTCCGCGGGGTGCATCACCTCGGCCTGACCGTGGGCGATCTCGCCACCGCGTGCGCGTTCTACGGGGCCGCCGGCTACCGGCTCGCGGACCGTCTCACGGTGGGAGGCCCGGACGCGGCCGTCGGCAACGGCCTGGACGCCGCGAGTCTGGAGATCGCCTTCGTCGCCGAGCCGGGCCTGACCCTGGAGCTGGTCGAGTTCGATCCGTCGGATCCGCGTCCGGTGGCGGCCACCGATCCCGGATTCGGAAGCGTCCCGGTCGGACGGTCGGACGTCGAGCGCGACCCGGACGGGCGCCCGGTGACCTTCGGACCTCCGGCCGCCGGACTGCTGGTCACCAGCAGTGCGCCGGAGCGGACGATCGGCCTCCTCGGAGTGCTCGGCTTCGACCGGGACGGACGGAACGAGGTGGTGGGTCACGGCGTGCGCGTCGAGGTCGTCGGCGTGCCGGCCGGACGCCGCACTCCGGCGAACGCGCCGGGCCGGGTCCATCTCTGCTGCGAGGTGGCGGACATGCGGAAGGCCTGCGACGAGCTCGCGGCCCGGAGCTTCGAGCTCGTGTCGACGCCCCGGGTGAGCGGAGGGCTGTCGTGGGTCTTCGTGTCGAATCCCGAGGGGCCGGGTGTGGAGTTGCTCGCGATCGATACGCCCTGACGTCGCGTACCGCTTTCCGGCGACGGGACACGAACGAAATGGAGTGGATGTCAGTGACCTCAACTCGCGCAACGCGTCGGGACCTCCCCGATGCCGAGGTCGTCACGAAGGACCGGGTGGTCATCCGGTTCGCGGGTGACTCCGGTGACGGGATGCA